>DATMPO010000026.1:0-7388 GCA_035567035.1 Verrucomicrobiia bacterium
TGCGTCGGGGTCTCCGCGCGCGGATATTTGACCTTCAGGTCTTTCCGGACAATAAACTGCAGCGTGCCCACCAGCGAGGTCTCCATGGCGGTGATGTCCACTTCGCCGTTGCCCTGGCCGGCATGGCCGTCGCCAATCTCAAAGAGCGCTCCCTTGGCGTGAACGGGCAAATACAGAGTCGTACCGGCGACCAGTTCCTTGTTGTCCATGTTGCCGGCGTGAATGCCCGGTGGCGCGCTGTTGATGCGTCCGTAGCCCTCCGGAGGCGCCACGCCCATGCTGCCAAAGAACGGATGCAGCGGAATCTCAATCCCCGGAGCGAACCTGGCCGTCATGCGTTCGCGGTCCAGCGGAATGATCTTGATGCGCGAATAGGGAAAGTCGTTGGTCAGAAAACCGGCGCCAAAACGGAAGCCGTTATAGGCGTAAGGAATGGCCAGGTCGATCTTCTGAATGCGGACCTCAAGCGTATCGCCCGGCTCGGCATCTTCTATATACACCGGCCCGTTGAGGATGTGTCCGCCTGGTCCTCTTTTCGTGACGTCCTTATATAGGACGCGATATATCTCGCGCAGGTTCTGCTGCACCTGGCCGGGAGACACTCCGGCTTTCTCAAGACCCTCCGGACTGTTGGTCAGCAACGTTTCAAAGACCACGGTATCGCCCGAGCGGATTGTGAGGACCGGCTTAGCCGCGGCATCGTAGTAGCCCCAGGCAACCGTCGCGGGCGTGGCTTGGAGCGTGTACGTGTGCGGCCCGGCGGAAGCGGGTGTCTGACCGAAGGCCGCGACCGCCAATGAAATCACACTGACCAGAATGAGCTTGCGCATGTTCCTCCAAATCGTCCAATCATCGGACAAGAGAATCGGGCGAGAGAGAATCCTGCCACAAGCGACATTGAAATGTAAACGATTTCACCGCCGCAGCAGGGTTTGCTGCGGGTCCAGAAGCAGCGTTTTTGTCCCGGCCGGACCGGTCATGCTGAATTCGGTCGGGTCTTCATCCACAAAGACAAACGCCAGGAAGCGCGACACTCCGTCTTCCCCCACGGCGTACACCGGGACCGCGGTCACCAGGTTCTTGTCCGCATAGCGCTCCCGGATGGCCCCGCTGATTTTCACCGCGCTCCCCGCCGGGACGATGCGCACATTCTGCAGGGTAAGTTCCGGGATGGACGCGCCATTGACCCAGCTATCGAAGAACCAGTCCAGCGAATTCTGGCCTTCATAGTTCAGCGACGGCGGCATGACCTGCTCAAAAGCGCGCTGCAGGTCCAGCGTGGAGATTTTATGGTTGGTGGAACCGGCGAGCAGGCCTTTCAGTGCGGCAAAGAAACGCGTGTCACTTTTGCCGTCGCCGGCCTGGCGCAGCATGGTGCGCAGCATGTGAATGAGCCAGGTGCCGCGGCCGTAAAGCACGGGGTCCACAGCGTTGGGAAATTTGGACGACGTCAGGCGCCGGCCCAGCGTTACCGGGCCCGCGTTGGCGACAATGCCGTTGGGCGTCGTTTTGAGCAGTTCATCGCGATAACGGTCCAGCGCCACTCGCGTGCTCTCCGTGTCCTCCTGCTCCAGCAGCAGCATGGCGCTGTAGTTGGCCAGGGCTTCCACCATCCATTCATCGCGATACGATTCGCCGTTCACCGCGTCGCCCCACCATTGATGCGCCGACTCGTGCGCCAGCATCAGTTTTCCCAGCAGCAATTCCATGAAGGCATCGTGGACCCCCAGCGCCTGGCGCTCCCGGGGATCGAGATAAGCCATGCTGGAGAGATAGATAAGACCAGGCCAGGACTGGCTTATCAACGCGGGAAGTTGCGAGATTTCAAGCCGGGAATAGGGGAACGCATCCAACTCGCCGGAAAGAAACCGCACCGTGCTGGCGGCCTGGTCGGCGATTCTCTGCACCTCTTTGGCCGGATCGGGATGGAGTCCAGCCCTCGCTTCCTGCGCGGCCAGCGATTCTTCCACGTGGCGGGCCGCATAGGCGCGGACCGCCACGCTGCCGGCGGTGGCTTCCGCGGTTTCAAATTTTCCCAGGTTGAACCCCGCGCGTCCGATGGGCTTGCCGGTAACAAACCGGGTAGTCTGCACTCCATGGTCGGTGACGCTTGAAACCTGTTCTCCCGTCGCGGCCAGGGTCCAGCCCGCCGGGTACTGAAACGTCAGGTCGTAGCTGGCCAGAGAATATGAAGGACTGGGATACCAGGTGCCGCGGGCGCCGACGTAAATCACCTCGCCACCGGCATCGAACATCACCGGTCCGGAATAGCGGAACTCGAGCTTGAGCGGCACTTCCTTCTCCGCGGGCGCGGCCAGGACCACGGCCATCAGGTCGTTGCCGCGGCGCGCCAGATCGCTGCCGTCAATGGCTTCATTCTGGATAAACTCCGCGGGCCGCCCGTTCACGCGGACGTCTGTCACCTTCAAATAGCGCGAGAGTTCAAAAATGACGGTCCGCTCTCCGGGCATCTGTGGCTTTATCGTGACCTGGGCCTCGGCGGAAAGTTCCCGCGGCGGCGAGAGTTTCGTCTTCAGCTTGTAGTCGGATGCTTCAAATTCCAATCCAGCTTGCGGACCCTTCTTGCGCCCCTCGCGCGCGGAACGCATGGGAAAAGACAGCCATGCGTCGTAAAAAATTCCGGCGCTCGAACTCACTGCCTGGGACACGCCGATTTGCTCCGCCGAGTGGGTATCGAGAACCACATCGAACGTGCCCACCGGCGTTCCCGCAAGACGAAGATGGATGTAACCGGACCCGGCAGGTTGCGAAGCGGTCATCGCCCGCAGCAAAGCAAGACTGTCGGCGCGGGCCAGCAGAGTTTCCGAGCGTTCCCATTTGTCGATAAACTCCTGGGCGTCCTCTTCCGGACGAAACTCAGCCTGCAGCTCCTGCACCAGCTTGTCGTCAAAAAAACGCAGATAGGCCACGCCGAATTTCTGGTCCAGCACTCCGGAGCCGGTAAAGAGCGCCAGAGAAGTACGCTCCGCGCGGTCTGGAGGAAACACCAGGATGTGGCCTTCCCCTTCAAAGAACGCCCCGGTAACGCGTCCATTCACGGGCCGGATCAGGCCTATGACTCCGTCCGTCAGGACAACGTGCAGGTCTTCGCGGTCAATCTGGACCTGGCGCACCCGGTGCACGTCGCGGACATCGAAGACCGGATTCAAAAGCTGGCGATAAAGCGCCATGGCTTCACCCGGGGCCGCCACGAGCTGGGCGGGTTGGGTTACGGATTGTGTCGCGGATGGTGTCACGGACCGTGTTGCAGCTTGGGACGCAGACTGTGTTGCGGACTGGGCAGCCAGCAGCGGCCCCCATGCCAGTAGTCCAGCGAGAAACAGCATAGTTACCATTGGACGAAAGGCACGCTGTCCGTGCGCGCCATACTTGCTACAATTTTTGTGGTTGCGTCTCATCAGTACATCTCGCGTCTTTCCTCATGCTTGGGCGCACGCCTGGCTTCTTGTCCGTGTTCTTGCCCTAGCCGCTGCCGCGGGTTGCTCCGCGGGGGCGGACACCATTCAGCTCAAGAACGGCGGACACATTGTGGCCGACTCTGTGCGGGAAGTTGGCGGACAAGTGGAATATACCATCGGTGATAACACTTACGCGATTCCTGCCTCTATGGTCCTGAAGATTGACGCAGGAAAGATTGAGGCGGTAAAGACTGACCCTGGTGCGCCCGTCACGACGCCGCCGACAAAGTCGCCGCCTCCGGATGCCCTGGACATGCCAACGGCGCGCGCGGTCATGAAAACCAGCGCCGAACTGGCGGCCATCGTCATTCGGGGCGGCAAGGTTGATCCCGACGCCCTGCACGCCATTGAAAAAGAAGGCGACGCGGACAAATCTGCCGCGGCCAATTTCATTGCCGCCGACTTTGAGAGCAAACGCAAGAACATTCAGGGAGCGTCTGTCTACTTGCGGTCGGCGCTGGGCTTCCTGCCCGGGAATGCCGTTCTGCTGGAGAGTTATGCGTCCGTACTCCTGGCGCTGGGCCGGACGTCCGAAGCCCTGTCGTATGCGCAAAGGGCCACCCAGGCCGATCCCCAGTCCGCCGACGCTTTCGCCATGCTGGGCTACGCCTGGTACGCAAGCGACCACAACCGCGAAGCCATCGCCGCATGGAAGAAGTCCCTGCAACTCCGGCCCAGCGACAATGTCCGCAACCGTCTGGCCCGTGTGGAACGGGAGTCCGAGGCGGAAGCACAATTCCGGCAACAGGAAAGCAACCACTTCGTGCTGCGCTATGAAGGTTCCCAGTCGCCGGAAAACCTGCGTAACCAGGTGCTGGCTGTTCTGGAAGAGCAATATAAAGTCCTGTCCAACGACCTGGGGACGGCCCCGCGGAACATTTACGTCTCCTTGTACACCGACCAGGCGTTTTTAGACGTGACCCAGGCGCCGGCATGGTCGGCGGCATTGAATGACGGCAAGATCCGCGTTCCCGTTTCCGGAATGGACCAGATCACCCCGGAACTGGCCCGCGTGCTGCGCCACGAGCTGACACACTCGTTCGTGGCCCAGATCGTCCACGGCCACTCGCCGCAGTGGCTCAATGAAGGCCTGGCCCAGCTGGAAGAAGGCCGGACAACGGCCCCGGTAGGCGTCCGCCTGGCGGCCCTGTATGTCTCCGGCAACCAGGTCCCGCTGAACCAACTGGAAGGATACTTCGGCACCTACACCACCCCGGAAGCGGTGGTCGCGTACGCCGAAGGCCTGGCCGCAATGGAATATATCCGCAGCTTCTACGGCATGGCCGCAATCGCCGGAATCCTGAAGCGCCTGGGACAAGGCGACTCCGTGGAAACCGCCCTGCGCAATACCATCCACATAGGCTACGCGCAGCTGGAGATCGAGATTACCAACTACTTGAAGCGGAACTACAAGCAGTGAAGACCCAATCCCGAGCGGAGCGAGGGACCCCTATAACCACAAAGGACACGAAGGAACACGAAGCAAGATTTGCCGCGGACCAAGGCGGAAGACGCAGACCAGAAAAAATCGTAAACATCGAGACGTGGCACGCCACGTCTTACTCTCAAGCCCTTAACAGTTCTCGGGTTTGCAAGACTGCAACCCCGCCCCTTGATCCGCGTTCATCCGCGTGCATCAGCGGCGAAGTTTTGTTTGTACCATACAAACTCATTTTGGCTCGATGACATCCAGTCCTTTGATCTGAGTAAAGTGGCGGCGGTTAAATGTGGCGACGTGGCTGCCCCGTTCCAACGCCGTCGCGGCCACAATCAGATCGTAGAAGCCGATCATTTTGCCGGAGGATTCCACCTCGGCCCAAATGCGCGCATGTTCATAGGCCGTCTGCTCCGTGTAGGCAATGATCGGCAGTGACTGTAAGATCGGCTGAAGATAGCGCTGCCGCGTGGCCCGGTGCAACGCGGTGGCCCGTTCCACTCCATGCCAAAGCTCGGCGACCGTGATGGCCGCGAGCTCAAACTGGTCGTTCGGCCGGGACGCTACCCATCGCCTCAGGTCGAAACTTCCCCTCTCGCCCCGAATGATGACATCGGCATCGAGAATTATCGCCATCTCGAAACCGGAGGCTTCAGTGCCTTGCGGGCAGTTTGCAAATCAGAATGCCATGCCCTGGCTTCATCCTCGGGCAACTCGGTCCTGGCCAGCGCTTCCGCCAGTTCGCGGCCGGAACAGACTTTCTCATGGTCCGGCGCCAGGCGCGCAAAGGGCGCCCCATTCTTCAGCAGCACAAACGTGACGTTTTGATAGTGGGCGCGGCTGACGCAATCGGAAAAGTTGCGTGCGGCCTCCGTAACGCTGATCGTCTTCTTTTTCATTTAATCAGATTATCAGATTATCAGATTTTAAGGAAGAACAAAGAACGTTTGGTATTGTCTCAGGTTGACCGTTCAAGCATAGACTGAAAAATGAACCGTTGGAATATCCCGGACTGGCTTGCGACAGAGATCGTTGAACGAGACAAATGTTGTGTCTATTGCGGGGTTGTTTTTGGCGGAGCTGGCGCTGGCAAGGGCCGACTCCCAACGTGGGAGCATATCGTTAATGACGCCCGGATAGTTACAAGGGAAAACATTGCGCGCTGCTGCCGCTCATGTAATGCAAGCAAGGGGGCTAAATTGCTGTCCATCTGGCTGGAATCCGCTTATTGCAAACGACGCAACATTAGCCTGGAAACTGTCGCTGGAGTCGTAAAGGCTGCGCTCAAAAGGCCGCCTCAACTTTCAAACTGAGATACTACCGAACGTTATAAAGAAATGATTGCTTGAATGCTCTTGAGCGCCTCAGTAAAGCCGGGTTTCTGTATAACCACAAAGGACACGAAGGAACACTAAGCAAGATCAGCGCGAGGACGACAGAACGTGCCACGTTCGTCTTCCGTCACTGCTTAGAACGGGCCGGAGTAGCGCCCCATTGTTCCAGAGGCACATCGGCTATGGATTGTGAGAACGTCCACCGGTAACCGGCAAGGTCCTCTGCGGTGTACACTCGCTCCCCGAATGGCATATCAGCGGGCGGTTGCACGATGCGTGCGCCGAATCGTTTCGCATGCTCGAAGTGCGCATCGAGGTCCGCAACACGCACAATTACATATTGGCTGACTTCCCTGGGACCCGGAGGCTTGAAGTCGCCGCCCGCCGCGCCCAGCATAACCGCACCCTCACCGATGGAGAGCTGAGCGTGCACGGCCCTGCCATCGGGTCTCGCGGCCCGCAAGCGCTCCGCGAAGCCAAAGGCCTCGCACAGCCAACCGATGGCCTTGGCAACATCCTCGTAGACCAGCACAGGCACGACGGTTGCCTTAGGTGCTGAGCGATTTACAATTCCTGTCTGTCGCGGCGCTTGCGGGTTGCTCATGTTAGCCTCAGGGTAAATGCTGGTTTCCGGGCCCGAATCAGCCGCCTTGGCCGGCAATCGTCAGTAAACCCGAATAAACCCGGGCAGTACAGATCGGCTTCGTCGCGGCACGGGAATTCTACTCGCTTTTCCGCGAATAAGAGCTACTACAAGCCGCCCGCTTTTTGCGGGACTGGGTCCTTCGATTCCTTTGCGACTGCTTAGAAGCGGATTAAAAACCAGAAAAAACCAGAAAAATGACATTCCAGCTAACCTATTGAAAACATGGACAATTTTGCTATTGCTTTTCGCTAGGATTTCGCGGTACCATGCGCGCCGCATTGGGAGCAATTAGCAGTTAGCAAATGGCAATTAGCCAGAGAAAACCAACAGCCGGCCCGCCCAGGCGGATCGTAGAACGATCTTTGAAAACCTAAAGCGAGGAAAACCATAGAACCTTACCTCTGATGACACTGGTTCTGACTGATCAAGAACATCAGCGTTATCAGTGTTATCAGCGGTATGGTTTTCCGATCGCGGCGATCACGTGCGATCAC
>DATMPO010000027.1:0-41098 GCA_035567035.1 Verrucomicrobiia bacterium
GCAACCTGCGCGACTGGTGGACCGAGGAAGACGGCAAAGAATTCGACAAGCGCGCCGGCTGCGTAGCCGACGAATACTCGAGCTTCGTTTCCGTGGACGATATCCACCTGAACGGCAAACTCACGCTGGGTGAAAACACCGCGGACAACGGCGGCGCGCGCATCGCGCTCATGGCCATGCATGACTACATGGCGCAAAGCCAACAGGACCCCAACAAAAAGATCGACGGCTACACTCCCGACCAGCGTTACTTCCTGGGCTTCTCCCGCGTCTGGTGCGAGAACATCACGCCGGAACTCCTGCGCCTGGGCGCCCGCACCGACCCGCACTCTCCGGGGCGCTGGCGCGTAAACGGCGTGGTCCGCAACATGCCGGAATTCCAGAAAGCTTTCAGCTGCAAGTCCGGCCAGCCCATGGCGCCGGCGAACGCGTGTCGCGTCTGGTAGGAAAAACAATTAGCCGCGAATTTGCGCGAATAAGACGCGAATCGGAAAAGTGACAAATGACTGATTTCGATTCGCGTTATTCGCGTTGATTCGCGGCTACACGATGGAGAGACCTTCCAGGCGATCCAGAGTGTCGGGGTATTGGCGCACGAGCAGCAACAGCGTGGCCGCTTGAGGGTTCGGCTTGGCGCGGCCCTGTTCCCACTTTTCCAGGGTGCGTTCATTGATGTGCAGCTTGCGCGCGAACACCGGCCGGGAACAGTTCAGAAGCTCTCTTGTTTCACGGATGGTCCTGGCATTGACCCGGGGAAGCCGCGCAGCTTTGACCTTGTAACTACGCAGGGTGAGCTTGCCCGCTCGCTGCGCTCCCATGGCGGCCACGCCTTCCATGAGTTCCGTAAAAATCTTGCGTTTGGCCATTGGATTACCTCCTGCGTACTACCGCTTTCCGCTCTTTCTTGAGTTTGCGCGTCTTTGATTCTGCGGCGATAGCTGCGCGCAATGCGTTCTTTTCCGCAACCGTCAGATCGTCCGCTTCATCCTTGCCGTACAGCGTCATCAGCCAAATCTGTTTCTCCGCGGCAAAATAGTAGTAGATGATACGGAGACCGCCTCTTCGTCCTTTGCCCCGGCGCTGGTCCGCCCAGCGCATCTTACGGAACCCGCCTGTGCCGGGCATGATGTCTCCCGACTCCGGATTCTGCACCAGCACATATTGCAGACTCCGGTATTCTTCGTCCGTAAGATAGTCCCGCAGGCAGCGCGTGAATGGAGGCGTCTCGAAGAATTCCATGGTGTGTCAACGCTGCCAGGGTCCCTATACCAACGGTACGCTAATGGCGTATGGATGTCAACGTCAGGAATCTGCCGGCAGGAAACGTGATTATTTGGAAATCCCGCTCGTCGGCTGGCTGTTCCGCAGGTACGCATCCGACTTGCTGAGCCAGTCCTGACGCGGCGGATAGAAGACGTCAATATCCAGTGTGTCTGCCAGCGCTTCGGCTTTATGCGGCATGTGCGGTGGAATGCAGAGCACTTCGCCGGCGGCCACCACGATCTCCTTGCCGTCAATCCAGAATTTGAGCGCGCCTTCCACGACGTAAGTGAGCTGCTCATTCATGTGGCTGTGCTCGGGCACCACGGAGCCTTTTTTCAGGAAGATCTTCGCCAGCATCAGGTTTTCGCCAGTAATCATCTGGCGGTCGAGCAGCGGATTGAGGTGTTCCCGTTCAACGTCATTCCAGCGAATGTGCTTGAGCATGGGGGATATTGTAGCTTTTTTTCTGAAATCCCGAACGAAGTGAGGGAACCCTATAAATTACGACGACCCTGGCGTGGCACGCACGTTGCCGCAGCCGCGGTTCGTAGTGACCATAGGGACCCCTCACTCCGTTCGGGGCTTCGGAGGGAAATCCCCAGCGAAACTTTTACGAACCTCCGTTACAATATCTGAATGCAGTCCGTACCCGAGTCCCTGGCCTGGGCCCACCCCATTGTGCAGGAGTGGTTTGTCCGCAAGTTCGGCACGCCTACCGAGCCGCAGGAGCAGGGCTGGCCGCACATACTGGCTGGACGCACGACTTTGATTTCGGCTCCCACCGGATCAGGCAAAACGCTGGCCGCCTTTCTGATTTGTATTGACACGCTGGTCCGCAAGGCCCTGACCGGACAACTCTCCGACCGTACGGAGATTCTCTACGTCTCGCCGCTGAAAGCGCTGGGCAATGACATCCAGAAAAACCTGGAGGGACCGCTCGCCGAAATCACCGCGTTGGCCGGCGAAAAAGGCCTGCTGATGCCGCCGATCCGGACCGCCGTCCGCACTGGCGACACGCTGATGTATGAGCGACAGAAGATGCTGAAGCGTCCGCCGCACATCCTGGTCACGACGCCGGAATCTCTTTATATATTGCTGACCGCGCGGCGGAGCCGCGGCATCCTGACCGAAGTAAAGACGGTGATCGTGGATGAAATCCATGCCGTGGCCGATGACAAGCGGGGAGCGCATCTGGCGTTATCGCTCGAGCGGCTGGACATTCTTGTGACACAAGCACAGGCAGGAGTGCCTGTGCCACACGATCCTCTAGCCTCACAGACACAGCCGGGGGCGGCCGTGCTCCACCATCCTTTATCTTTACCTCTATCTTTACCTCCCGTTCGCATCGGGCTCTCTGCCACGCAGAAGCCGATTGAAACGGTGGCGCATTTTCTTACCGGCAGCGGCCGGCCCTGGCCCGTGGTCGTTAATATCGGCCACAAGCGCGCGCTCGACCTGGCCATTGAAGTCCCGGGACAGGAGCTGGGGCCGATTGCCAGCAACGAACTCTGGGACGAAGTTTACGACCGCATCGCGACGCTGGTCCGGGAGCACCGCTCGACTTTGGTCTTTGTCAACACGCGGCGGCTGGCGGAGCGTGTGGCTTTCAATCTGGCCGAGCGGCTGGGCGAAGACGCTGTGGGAGCGCACCACGGCAGCCTGGCCCGCAAGCTGCGGCTGGACGCCGAAACCAAACTGAAGAATGGCGAGCTCAAGGCGCTGGTAGCCACCGCATCGCTCGAACTGGGAATTGACGTCGGCTCGGTTGATCTTGTCTGCCACATCGGCTCGCCGCGTTCGATTGCCGTGGGCGTGCAACGGGTTGGCCGCGCGGGTCACTGGCGCGGCGCAGTTCCCAAAGGCCGCTTCTTTCCTACCACGCGCGATGAGCTGATCGAGTGCGCCGCGCTGGTGCGCGCCATCCATCTCGGTGATCTTGACCGGCTGATTATTCCGGAAGCTCCGCTCGACATACTCGCCCAGCAGATCGTGGCCATGTGTTCCGCGGAAGACTGGCACGAAGACGAGCTTTTTGCCGTGGTGACGCGCGCATTCCCGTATCGGGAACTGGAACGTAAGGACTTTGACGACCTGCTGGCCATGCTGGCCGACGGCATTGCGTCCCAGCGCGGCCGCTACGGGGCGTATCTTTATCGCGATCGCGTCAACAAACGCTTGAAGGCCCGGCGCGGCGCGCGGATGATCGCCATCCTGAACGGCGGGGCGATTCCTGAAACAGCGCTCTACACCGTGGTAACGGAACCCGAAGGCACCACGGTCGGCACGCTGCATGAAGATTTCGCCGTAGAGAGCATGAAAGGCGACATTGTTCTGCTGGGCAACACGAGCTGGCGCATCCGGCGAATCGAGAGCGCGGGACGCATTCTGGTGGAAGACGCCCACGGCGCGCCGCCGTCACTTCCCTTCTGGCTGGGTGAAGCGCCCGGACGCACCGAAGAACTGGGCCGCCACGTAGGCGAGCTGCGGCAGAAGATCAGCGACCTGACGCCGAACACGGTTCCCGGCTTCGTGAACCAGAGCGCCCCTGAAGTGCTCTATGCGGTTGCCTGGCTCAAGGACGAATGCGGTCTCGACGATTCCGGCGCCGAGCAGGCGATCGAATACATCGTGACCGGCAGAACGGTGCTGGGCGCGGTGCCGACGTTCACCACCATCATCGCCGAGCGCTTCTTCGACGAGGGTGGCGGCATGCAGCTTATCATCCACGCGCCGTTTGGCACGCGCGTCAACAAGGCCTGGGGACTCTCGCTGCGCAAGCGCTTCTGCGTGTCGTTCAACTTCGAGCTGCAGGCCGCGGCCACAGACAACGGCATCAATATCTCTCTGGCGGAGCAGCACAGCTTCCCTCTGGCCGACGTGTTTCATTTTCTGCACGAGAACACAGTGCAGGAAGTGCTGCAGCAGGCCGCCCTTCTTTCGCCGCTGCTGGAAACCCGCTGGCGCTGGGACGCCAACCGCTCGCTCGCGCTGGTGCGCTACTGGAACGGCAAGAAGATCCCGCTGCAAGTCCAGCGCACACGGTCCGCCGACCTGCTGGCTTCGGTTTTTCCCGACGTGGCCCAGTGCCAGGAAAACGCGGACGGGCCCATACAAGTCCCCGACCACCCGCTGCTGCGCGAAGTCATGAAAGACATTTTTCACGAAGCCATGGACCTCAACGGCCTGAAGCGCGTGCTGCGGGAAATCAATTCCGGCGAAATCAAATGCGTTGCCGTGGACACGCCCGTGCCGTCGGTGTTCTCACACGAAATCCTGAACAGCAATCCCTACGCTTTTCTTGACGACGCGCCGCTCGAAGAACGTCGCGCGCGGGCCGTGGAATTGCGGCGGACTTTGCCGGACTCCGTTCTCCAGGAAGTCGGCGCGCTCGATCCCGCGGCCATTGCCGAAGTGCGGGCCGGGGCGTGGCCTGATGTGCGTGATGCTGATGAGTTGGCGGACACTTTACAGACATTGATTGCGTTACCGGAAGAGATCAGTAGCTCGCCACTGATTCACACTGATGACACTGATCGGCAGGAAAATACTCAAGCTGGTGTGGTTTCCGGAACGAACGCTGGCCCCATTCAATGGTCACATTTTTTTGATCAGCTTCGCGTTTCGAATCGGGCAGTCAGGGCCAGGCTGACTACAACACAGCCGGGGGCGTCTGTGCTCCATGATCGTCCTGATTCCTGGTTTTGGGTCGCGTCCGAAAAGGCGAAAACGTTTCAAGCCATCTATCCAGAAGCGCAATTCGAAACAACCCCACCAGATATTGAAAGCCCTCCCTCTTCCGCTGACGACGCGCTCAAAGCGCTGCTGACTGGATGGCTCATGCATCTGGGGCCGACGACCGCTTCCCGTCTGTCGCAACTCTTGCACTTGCCCGTCGCGCAGATTGATCAAGCCTTGCTGCGGATTGAATCAACCGGGCTGGTCCTACGAGGCACGTTCGACAAGACCGAAAGCGCGGAAACACAATGGTGCGAACGCCGGCTGCTGGCGCGGATTCATCGCCTTACGCTCGGCTCGCTGCGCAAACAGATTGAACCGGTCAATGCCGCCACCTTCATGCGCTGGCTCTTCCGCTGGCAGCACGTGGCTCCGGGCTCCCAGACGCGCGATGAACACGGCGCCCTGGAAGTCCTGCGCCAGCTCCAGGGATTTGAAATTCCCGCCAGCGCGTGGGAGCGTCAGGTACTGGCGCGGCGCGTTGCGAACTACGATCCCCAGTTCCTCGATCAGCTCTGTCTCACGGGCGCCGTAGGCTGGGGACGGCTGTCACCGCATCCGGCCATGCTGGAGGAATCCGCGGGCAGCGGACGCCGCGTGGTTCCGACCAGTGTGGCGCCGATTACGTTCTTTGTGCGTGATGAAGCCGAGTGGATGGCCCTGCCGAGCGTGCGCTCCACGCACGAGAATTCGTCGAAAGAAACCAGCGGCCTGGGGCCGGGCGCGCGTGAAGTGCTCGCTTTCTTGCAATCGCGTGGCGCTTCTTTTTTTGCCGACATTGTTCGCGGCAGCGGAAAACTAAAAGCCGAAGTCGAAACCGCGCTCTGGGAACTGGTAGCCGCGGGGCTGGTCACCGCGGACGGCTTCGACAACCTGCGCGCTCTGCTTGATCCCAAGCGGCGTTCGGGACAGGGCGCCGGCAAGAGCACGCGTCCGCGGCACAGCGCCGGAAGATGGTCGCTGCTGTATCCGCCGGAAGCCGGAGACGCTACGCATTCTCTGGAAGCCATCTGCCGCGTTCTGCTGGCGCGCTACGGCGTGGTCTTCCGCGAGCTGCTGGCGCGGGAAAACATGCTCCCCCGCTGGCGCGAGCTGCTGATCACCTTCCGCCGCCTGGAAGACCGCGGAGAAATCCGCGGCGGCCGGTTCATCAACTCGTTTATCGGCGAGCAATTCGCCCTGCCGATTGCCGTGGAGTCTCTCCGTGCCACGAAGAACCTTCCGCTCAACGATGAAGTCATCACGATCTCCGCCGCCGACCCGCTGAACCTTGCCGGCATTGTCGTTCCCGGCGAACGCGTTCCGGCAATTTCCGGCAAGTACGTCAGCTTCAAGGACGGGATGGTGGTGGACGCACCTGCCTATCCGCTCACCATGGTGGGCAGGCCATGAGCGATGCGGAAGAGCTGGTCGAAGGCGAAGACTACTACCTGGAGAACGGCATGTGGGTCTTCACGGCGAAGTATCTTCTGCGGCGTGGGTTTTGTTGCCGGTCGGGATGCAGGCATTGTCCGTATGGGTACGTTGCTTTCCCCAGCCCCGAACGTAGTGAGGGGTCCCTATAGTCGCAAGAATTTAGGCGCGAGGGAAGGTCATAAACTCTTGCTTCATGGAAAACTATAGGGACCCCTCACTCCGTCCGGGGTTTCAGAAGAAGATCACTCGTACCTCAGCGCCACCACCGGGTCCAATTTCGCGGCCTTGATTGCGGGATAGATCCCAAAGAAGAGTCCTACGCTGCTGGACACTCCCAGACCCAGAAATACCACACCCACAGGAACATAGGACGGCACCTCCAGAAGGCGTATCAGAAAGCTGAGGCCCAGGGACAGCGTAACGCCGATGGCGCCGCCCAGTCCGGTGAGGATCATGGCTTCCGTGATGAATTGGAAACTGATATCGAGCTTGCGCGCGCCGATCGCCTTGCGTACACCGATCTCCCGCGTGCGTTCCGTCACGCCCATGAGCATGATGTTCATCACGCCGACCCCGCCCACCAGCAGCCCGATGGACACGATGCCCACCACCAGCATCAGGATGCCGGAGAGGATTTCGGTGAACTTCTTGCCCGCCTGCTCCGCGCTGCTGATGCCAAAGTTGTCCGGCTGGTCCAGCGGGACGCGGCGGCGCTGGCGCAGCAATCCGCGGATCTGGTCTTCGGCAATGGTCTTCATTCCGGGATAAGCCATGGCGGTGATGAAGTGCTCGTCATCCTGGGGATAGTGCTTGCGGTAGCTGCGGTAAGGAACCGTAATGTCGTTGTCGCCGCCGCCGATAGTGGTGTTTTTTTTCTTTTCCAGGACGCCGATCACGGTGTAGACAATGCCGCTGATGTCCAGCGGCTTGCCCATGGCGCTCTCCCCGGGATAGAGCGTCTTTTCAACGTTGTATCCAATCACGGCAACATCTTCGCGGTGCAGATCTTCCATGTCCGTGAAAAAGCGGCCGTCTTTCATGCGGCAGTTCTGGACCTCGGCGTAACCGGCGTTTGCGCCCGAATAGTTAATGTTGCTGAGCTCATGACCCTTATAGCGGGCGGTCCGGATCGGCTGCCGCCCCTGGCCTACTTTGGGAAAGGCCTCAATGGAAACTTCCTTGATGCTGGCCACTTGTTCCCGGATGGCCATGCCATCGTCGTAGGTCAATGACTTGCGAGCGCGCTCTTCCGGCGTCAGGCGTCCGAAATGGAACCCGACATCGAATTTGAAGACAAAAAGATTGTTGATACCGAAATCGTTGAGCTCGTCCTGCACGTTATTTTCAAAGCCCAGGAGTACCGAAGACACAACGATGGCCACCGTCACGCCGATCACTACTCCGAGCACGGTAAGGAACGAACGCACTTTATGGGTGCGGATCGTTTCGAACGCCATCTTCATGTTTTCCGCAAGAAGCTTTTGTTGCATCATGATCAGGCCTCAAACCTCAGCGCCTCAATGGGGTCCAGTTTCGACGCTTTGTATGCAGGATACACTCCAAAAAACATCCCAATCGCGGCCGCCAGGAGAACCGAGCCGGTTACCCAGGCAATCGGAACAGCCACGGGCACCGATGTAGACTGGCTGATGACGAAGTCAATCACCACGGCAATGAGCACACCTACAACCCCGCCGATGGTCGAGGTAACGCAGGACTCAATGATGAATTGAAAAAGAATGTCCTTCCGGGTCGCACCCAGCGATTTACGCACGCCAATTTCGCGGGTCCGCTCGGTCACGCTGGCCAGCATGATATTCATGATCACAATCCCGCCGATCACTGAGAAGATAAGAACTACGAATATAGAAGTTGACTCCAGGCTCCCCGTCAGATTGTTCCACAGGTCCATCAGCGATGAGGGCTCCACAAAACCAAAACTGTCTTCTTCCCTGGCGTTCAGATGGCGCCGGGCGCGCATCAAGGCCCGGGCTTCGTCCTTGGCGCTCTCCATCATGCGCACATTGGCGGATTGAACATTGATGCTCAGGCTGTCCTGCGTGCCATAGACCTTGCGGAAAGTCTGAATGGGAATGTAGATAAACGCGTCTTGCGACTGGCCAAGAGTGGAACCTACCTCTTTGGCCGTACCGACGACCTCGTAGGGCCGCCCGTCACATAAGATTGTCTTGCCGATGGGGTCTATCCCGGTAAAGAAGCGCTTGACCACGTCATTGCCGATCAGCACAATTTCCGCGCGGTGCTCGTTGTCGCCATCGCTGATGTAGCGGCCGGTGGCGGGTTCTTCCACGTCCATTTCTCCGATGTTCGCGGTCACGCCGCGAATGTTAATGTCCTCCAGGCTTTCGTTCCCATACTTGACGATGCCCTGATGGCGCACTTCCACTCCCACCGCTTTGGCCGTGGTCATGTTGTCGCGAAGATATTCGAAGTCTTCCCAGGTGATTTTTTTGTTGCGGCGCTGCAGTTTTACGAATTCTTCCAGGCTGGTGACGATCGGAAACTGATGGACCAGAAAAACATTCGCGCCAAAATTGGCCACGCGGTTGGCGATGTAGAGGTTGGTACCCTGGATCATGGAAACCACCACGATGAGCGTGGAAACCGACAGGATCACGCCCAGGAGCGTGAGAAAAGACCGCAGCTTGTGCGTGCGCAGGGTCTCGAGCGCAATCAAGGTAGGCTCTTTGAGCGATATCCGTTTTCGGGCAGACATTGCCATGGGCACCCGCTGGTACTGCAAACAATTCCGGCCGGAAGTTACTCGTACCGCAGCGCAATAACCGGATCGAGCCGGGAGGCTTTCACCGCCGGATAGATCCCAAAGAACAAACCAACGCTGCTGGCCACGGCCAGTCCTAAAAACACCGCCCACACCGGGACCAGGGACGGAATGCTGAGCAGCCGCAAGAGCACGCTGAAGCCCAGCGAAAGCGCGACGCCGATGGCCCCGCCGATCCCCGTCAAAGTCACGGCTTCGGTAAGGAATTGCAGCGTGATGTCCCATCTCCGGGCGCCAATCGCCTTGCGCACACCTATTTCCCGCGTACGCTCGGTGACGCCCATCAGCATGATGTTCATCACTCCGACTCCTCCCACCAGAAGTCCAATCGAAACAATCACCACAACAAGTTGAACAACTCCGGCCATGATGGTACGAAACTTATCTCCGATCTGTTCCGCGCTGCTGAGGCCAAAGTTGTCCGGCTTGCCGGGAGGGACCCGGCGGCGGGTCCGGAGCAGACTGCGTATCTGGTCCTCGGCGGCGTCTTTCATGCCGGGAAAAGCCATGGCATTAATGAAAGTCTCATCGTCCTGCGGGTAGTGCTTGCGATAGGTCCGGTACGGAATGAAGACTTCATTGTCGGACATGCCCAGAAAGGTGTTTTTCTTTTTGTCGAGCACACCCAATACTTCGTAGACATTGCCGTCTACCTGGACAGGTTTGCCGACGGCGCTTTCGTTAGGATACAGGGCATTGGCGATGTCATACCCGATGACCGCCAGCTCGACGCGGTGTACGTCTTCCAGCTCGGTATAGAACCGTCCTTCTTTCATGGTAGCGCTCTGCACTTCAACATAACTCGGCGTAACGCCGCGAAAGCGGGTATTGCTGACTTCTTTGCCTTTGTAGCGCGCCTGCCGAACCTGGGGTGGGCCACTTTCCATGATCCGCGGCAAAGCGATCACGTTGACTTCCTTGATGGCCGGCAATTCATCGCGAATGGCCATGGCGTCCTCAAAGGTAAGCGGTTTTCGCGTGCGTTCTTCCTGGGAGAGTCTTCCGCGGAAACCTTGCTCGAATTTAAATACGAAGAGGTTATTGACGCCAAACTGATCAAACGCGGATTGCACGTTGTCTTGAAATCCGAGCAAGATGGACGTGACCGTGATGGCCACGGTAACTCCGATCACCACGCCCAGCACGGTGAGAAAAGAACGCACTTTATGCGTGCGGATGGTCTCCAGCGCCATCTTGACATCTTCGGAGAGTAGCGACGAGCGGTCTGCGCTCATGCTTCGAACCTCAATGCCTCTATGGGGTCCAGTTTGGACGCTTTGTACGCAGGGTAAACGCCAAAGACGAGGCCGATTCCGGTGGCAATTACGATCGCAACGGCCACCCACAGGATGGGCACGGAAGTCGGCACGGGCGTGGCCGCCCGCACAAGCATGGCGATGGCCGTCGCCACCACCACCCCGATCAAACCGCCCATCGCCGAAAGCACGGACGCTTCAATCACGAACTGCGCCAGTATGTCTCCCCGGGTGGCCCCCAGCGACTTGCGCACGCCGATTTCGCGCGTGCGTTCCGTCACGCTGGCCAGCATGATGTTCATGATCACAATACCGCCAATTACCATGAACACCAGAACAATGCCGATGGAGGCTGAGGCCAGCGTACCCGTAAGCTGCTTCCACAAATCCATGACGGCGGAAGCAGCGACGATGCCGAAGTTGTCGTCCTCCTTCGGGGCCAGGTGATGACGGGCACGCATTAACATGCGGGCCTCGTCCTGGGCAGGGTCCATCAGGTCGGGGTCCAGCGCTTGTACCTGAATATCCAGGCTCTCCTGCGAGCCATATATCTTCTGATAGGTTTCAATCGGAATCACCACAAATTGATCTTGCGACTGGCCGAATGCCGTTCCCTGTTCTTTGGCGATTCCAACCACTTCAAAAGCCTCGCCATCAATGTAGATGGATTTGCCCAATGGGTCTTCGCCTTTGAACAGCCTCTTGGCAACATCGGTGCCAATCATGGTCACGCTGGAACGGTGGGCGCCGTCAGAATCGACAACGTAGCGGCCAGTCTCGGCTTCCCGTGTATCGATTCCGGCCATATTGCCGGTAACGCCGACCACGCCAATGTCTTCCAGCGTCTCGCCCAGGTGCTTGACCTTCGCCAGGCGGCCACTGCCTGACTCCAACCCTACCGCCCTGGCCAGCCTCATGTTGTCGCGCAGAAAGATGTAGTCATCCCAGGTAATGTTCTTGTTCTTTTTCTGCAGGCGCAGAAACTCGTCAAAACTGGTGATGAGCGGAAAACGGCTCACCTGGAACACGTTGGCGCCAAAGTTTGCCACTTTTTCCGAGATATAGCGGTTCGTGCCTTCAATCATGGACACCACGACGATCAGAGTGGAAACCGAGAGGATAACGCCCAGAAGAGTAAGAAAAGACCGCAGCTTATGCGTGCGCAGGGTCTCCAGCGCAATCAGCATCGGCTCTTTCAGCGATATCCCTTTGCGAAGTGTGGCCATAGACTGGATGAATGGGAGCTGTCCCTTAGATTCTACCTGCTCCTTATATATAAGGACGAAGAGAATCCAGAAAGGTTCCTATGACATCCGTATTTTCGCCGGTTTTCCGGGCGGTCCCCTTCCAAAAGTGAGACGGCGTCCCCTTCACCCAGGGGTTGTTCTTGTCCGTGGAACTGGAAACACAGCTCAGCGCCAGCAGAACTGTCAGAACGGAGCGCTGGAAGGAAACATTCTTGCCTGGGCTTTGGCGCGATGATAAGCCGCGGACCGTTGACTCTCCATTGACGATTCGCGCGTTGCTCAGTGACAATAGAGACAAGTGAGTCTGTGGGCCTGTGGCGCAGCTGGGAGCGCGCTTCCATGGCATGGAAGAGGTCGTCGGTTCGATCCCGACCAGGTCCACCATATATACCCGCCTAAATCAATCGCACAAAATTGAACGCAGCGTGAAATGAACGAATAACCAGTTTACGGCCTGATTTTCCGCCCGCGCTTGGGATACCGGAAACCATAAGAAGCTGGCGGAGCGCCGGAAAAGAACCGAGTGTCATAGTTCAGCAGATCGTTTACGTGCATTGTGTCCTGGGGCGGGCTCTCTTTGGAATATGGATATTCGCTCATGCGATGGAAGGGGAGAGGGTTCACGAAATCGCCCTCGGCGGCGTAGAAGTCCATATCTTTTTCATAACCATTGGCGAAAAAGAAATAGTCACGTTTCCAGTTCTTAGGCAATGCAGGCAAATGAGCGGGGTCGAACTCCAGTTGGACCTCATCACCGCTACCGAATACAACAAAGCGGTCATCTGAATTGAGCAGCAAATCACGGACGTCTCCGAATCGTGTATAGGCGCCTATCGGACGCGCGTAAGGTCCGGTGGGGCTCACCTGGTTGTAGACGAATTCAAAGTCGCCGGGCGATTGAAACTCCCGCATGTGGGGGTAGCCATGAAAACCAAGCCGCGCTTGTGCGAGCGGTACATCTATTACGCTGGCCCCCTCAGGCTGCTCCGGTGTCGTGTCTACAAGGATCTGATCCCAGTAAATCTGCAGGTTGGTTGTAATACGGAGCCGCCTGGTTCCGGGCTGGAGCTTTCCCGTGAGATCGGCGACTGTGGTACGCGCGAGACCTGCGGGGAAACCCATATCATCCATCACTCGAACCCATTTGCCATTTGCGTCGCGGGCTTCAACATAAGGTGCAACCGGATTAATGCCCGCTTGCCATGCTGCATACATCGAGTTCGCCATAAAATACTCGATGTAGCCATGGAGCAAGAGACGGAGCGGGCCTCCCTGATAGGCATCGGGCAATTCGATCTCGAGAGAATGCGGCTTGGTGAATCCTTTGTAGGGCAGCAGCTCAAAGCCGGCTACGTAGCGCCGGTCACGCCGGAGCAGAAGGTCGAGGACGTCGTTGCCATGATCGTCCCATGCGCCCGCCAAAGGACGCGCGTGTCGGCTGGCGATGACTTTGAATTCCGGAAATGGCGGATTGCTGGCGAAATATTCATTGGGATATACATCCAGGTCCTGGGGATGGTCAATGGCCAGCAGCCGTACCTGATCCAGGTAGACCACTTCTTCCAGAGGCTCCATAAACCGAAAACTCAAGAGACCGCCCCGTTGCTGCACGTGTTCGCCATCTATCTTGACGTATTCAGTCGGGTCGGGAATGTTGCGCTCGCCCGGACCGACCCAATGGCCAACAACGCCGGCGCCCAGCATGTCGGCGATAAAACGATAACGGGTGCCGTCCCACACCCAAAGCACCGGACAAGAGCTGCCACGGCGGTCAATTTCTGTAATTTTCGCTGAGCCGTTGACCGAAATTTGAGGTTCATCCTGGACAACACCGGTAGGCCAAAGCGCGCGTACAAAATCCACTCTGTGTTCTTTTCCCAAGCCAATCAGAAGGTCCGTTGAGCTTTGGCTGAGATAACCTGATCCGCTGATTTCCCACTTCTGCCAGAGCGCCCCCGCAAAGACTTCCACCTTGGTTCCAACCGCGCTTTTATTGTCAGCGAGTCCGTTGAGTGCAACGCGAAGAAAATTGTTGCGATTGCCGCCATTGTTATGCAGCAGGATCGCGGGACCGTGGGACTGAGTGACCAGCAAGTCGGTTCCGCCGTCACCGTCAACATCGGCGGCGAGTAAGGCGCGCGGAGAGAACAGCTTGATGGCGTCCAGACCGACTTCAGCGGTTACATCTCTGAACCCGTTCTTTCCCAGGTTACGGAACAGCCGGATTTCTCCGCGTCCATCTTCTGTTTCACCCACGGCCGCCAGATCAACCCAGCCATCATTGTCGTAATCCAGCGCGGCTATGCCCCAGGCTCGCCGCCAATTTGTGACTGGAAGCGGGACCTGCTCCACGCTTTTGCCTTTCACGTTGCGCCACAGTGTAATCCCCGGCGCGCCATCGTGGGTCAGGGCCACATCCATCCAGCCATCCTTGTCAAAGTCCAGAGTGACGGCTGCCGTAACTGGCGGCAGCCTGGCCAAATCCCACGGTTGGGAGGCGCTCCATTTCCCTTCTCGTGGATTCAGAAACAGCTCCGGTTTATCGGCGGCAAAGATCAGGTCAATCGCACGATCATTATTGAAGTCAGTCCCAGTTACCTCGAAAGTCGGTGCGTTACCGGCAAAACCGAGTGCACTGGTGACATCAGTAAATGTGCTGTTCCCATTGTTACGCCAAACCACGTTTTTGCCTGTTTCGCTGCTGGTTACAAACAGATCGAGGTCGCCATCATGGTCGTAGTCAACAAACGTGACTCCCAGCGGCTTCCCCTGGCCATGGATGCCGACTGTTTCCGTTACATCCTTGAACGTGCCGTTGCCCTGATTATGAAAGAGCAGGACACGATCGCTGGTTGTGACGGCCAGATCGGTGTAACCATCGTTATCGTAGTCGCGAGCGGCGCAGGCGATGGCGTGCAATTTGGGATCGAAGCCGGACTTTTGTGTGACATCTTCGAATTTGCCGCGTCCGGTATTGTGAAAAAGCGCGATTCCTCCTTGCGCTCCGGCATCGGCCAGAAACAGATCCGGGTGGCCATCATTGTCAAAATCAAGAAAGCATGCTCCGGAGCCAATCTGATTTGTTCCCTCTGCGTCGGCGGGCTGCGTAGAAGAAGTAGAGGAACTCAATCCTGAATCACGCGTAATATCGGAAAAGCGCACAGGAATTGGACTTGAGGAAGGTTGGGCCGCGCTGGCCACCGTGAGAGCCAGGGATAGCATTCCTTGATCGCCGTAAGTCAGGCTCATGGGCACACCCAATTTTGACTGCACCAGGTGCTGGAAGCGGGCGAGGTGTTCGCGAGCTTTGTCGGGGTCCCCCAGCCGCTGGAGGGCGCGGGCAAGCCCAAACTCAGCGGAGGCGTGGAAAGGATCCAACTCCAAAACGTGCTGAAACGCGGGAACTGCTTTTTCGTTCTGGCCCAACTCAGATTGCGCCAGGCCGATAAAGTAAAAGACATCAGGATCGTTGGGCGCAAGCCTGGCGGCGGCTGCGAAAGCGTCGAGCGACTTTTCAGACTTTGCCTGGTTTTTGTACGCCAGTCCGAGTGTGTACCAGATATGTGCGTTGCCCGCATCCCTCTTAAGCAATGTGTTTAAAAGCGTGGCTGCCGCGTCGTACTTCTGGAGGTTGGCAAGAGCGATGCCTTCATTGATTTTCGCGATTTCCAATTTCGGGTTGAGAGCAGCGGCCCGGCGAAATAAATTCAACGCCCGCGCGAACTGCTGCTGGTTCATGTAAGCAGCGCCGAGATTGTTCAGATGGACGGCCTCGGCCGTGGCGCCTGCCTGCCTTTTTGGGGATGGAACAGAGGAGCGCTGCGGCTGTGCCACTGCGGCCAATAATAAAAGGAGCGCGAAGTTGAGTTTCATGAAAGACGCCTTATCGGTCCTGCGTGAATGTGTATTCGGTAATCAGATTCTCAATTGCGCTCCGCTCCGAGTGAACAAGGTGTGGCGGGCAAGAAGCCAGCCTTCCCTCCAACCCGCGACACGCTGGGCCTTCAACATGCCCAGCGGGCCATTCCCAGCAGCGGCCCACAATTATCTTACCGGCTTGCTCTAGTGGCGAACGGATTTGGCTGGTTTTGACGGCGCTTGGACATTTTTGGAAAACTGCCTTGAACCCGTGATCCCTTTACCTTCCTCCACCGTGATGGTCTGGTCAGCTGCGACGTCTGTGAGCTGGTCGGTTTTTCCGCTGGGCCATTCTATTTGCACCGACGCAACCTTGGTTTTTTCTCCCAGACCAAATGTGAGCACCAGTTCGCTTTGTGAGAGATAGCTGGAGCCGCTACGCAGCATTTGCCACTGCTTTTCGCCTGCATATTCAATTCGGACGACAGCGCCAATGCCATCGCGGTTGGAGCTTGTGCCCCGAAGCTTTACGCGCAGGGCGTGGTTCCGATTTCCACCGTCGTTTCTAAACAGAAGCGCCGGACCGGCATTGGTGGTGATCAGGAGATCGAGATCGCCGTCATTATCAATATCGGCATAGGCAGCGCCACGAGCGACTCTGGGGGCGCTAAATGCAGCTCCTGCGGATCCCGTGACCTCTTCGAGTTTTCCATTGCCCAGATTGCGAAATAAATGCGGCGGCTGGCGATAGGTGATTCTCTTCTGGATTCGTTCAATATCGCTGTCAAGATGGCCATCGGCGACAAAGATATCCGGCCAGCCATCCAGGTCGTAGTCAAAAAAGAAACAAGCAAAACCCAAAGTAAGCAGCGAAGCACGGCCGACTGATGAGCGAGGCGCTTCGTCCACAAACAGCCCATTCCCTTCGTTGTGGTACAGCGACATCATCTGATTGGAAAAATTACTGACAATGACGCTGGGCCTCCCGGAACGATCGTAGTCGGCTGCGTCCACTCCCATTCCCGCGCGGGCCACGCCATCTTCGCTGAAGCCGATCCCCGCTGATATTGCCTTTTCAATGAAGGTTCCATCGCGGTTGTTCAGGTAAAGCTTGTTGGGCTGCGTATCGTTGGCGATCAAGAGATCCGGCCAGCCGTCGTTGTTGTAGTCCAGCACGGCGACGCCGAGTCCTTTCGAAGTGGGATCATAGAGGCCGGCTTTTCTTGTCACGTCTTCAAACTTGCCGTTGCCAAGGTTGTGCCACAAGCGCGCGGAAGAGCCTTTATAAGACTCGGGTGTGCAGTAAGACTTGTGAGTTCCATCGAGCGTGCAGCGAAGGTCGCCCTCCGGCGTCCACTGGACATAGTTGGCCACTAACAAGTCCAACTTGCCATCGCGGTCATAGTCGACCCAGGCGGCGCTGGTGCTGAATTCAGTGATTCCGGCCAATCCGGCGCTGGCCGTGACGTCGGTAAACGTTCCATTGCCATTGTTGTGGAACAAGCGGCTTTGGCCCAGAGCCGTCACAAAGATGTCATCGAAACCGTCATTGTCGTAGTCGCCGATAGCCACTCCCATTCCGTACATGCTGACGCTCAGACCGGCTGCCGCAGTCACATCAGTAAATGTCCCATTGTGGTTGTTGTGGTAGAGCTTGAGAGTGGATGCTGCCTGGTGGTGTCCCGGCCAGTCCTGGCCATCCACGAAAAGAATGTCAGGATAGCCGTCATTGTCATAGTCAATGAACGCGCACCCAGGTCCCAGCGTCTCAGGCAGATATTTGGCGCCAAATGCGCCATTGTGGTGAACGAAATGGATTCCCGATGATTGCGTAACGTCGGTGAACCGCGGCAGCGCCTGCGCGTGGCATGCACCGGAGAACAAAACCAGCGCCGCAATCGTTTTTCTCATTTATTCTCCCGTCGGCGGACTCTGTAGCGACAGCGCAGCAGCTTATACCGCGCCAGTTGTAGGTGCTATCAGGTCTGTAACGTTACAGTAGCGAGCAGAATGCATCATTGGGCCGTGCCTTGGCAAGCCGAGATTCGGCCGTTCTCCCCTGTCTGGCCTTCAACAACGCGAAGCACACCCTTGCCTCTCTCGGATTGGGCTGCTGACGTTTTGTCGCCTGAAACGTTTCAGTGATTGGGAATAATGAGCAAGAAACCGGCACGCGCCTTCGGTCCCTGCGCCGGCGTGTGTCAGGTTCCGACAACCGTCTCCAGCTTGGCGGGTATCTCAATGCGTCGCCGCGCTGGCGCGGTCGATTCCCGGACAACCAGTTCGGGATCAACCGTGACTTCCACCGGGTCAGCGCCTCCCTGGATTCTTTGCAGCAGGATTTCGCCAGCCAGGGCGCCCATTTTGTCCAACGGTTGTCGAACGGTGGTAAGGCTGGGAATTTGGAAAGCCGCGCTATTGATATCGTCGAAGCCGATGACGGATACATCTTCGGGCACGCGGAGGCCGCAATCTCGCAGGGCCCGTAGCGCTCCGATCGCTGATAAATCGTGGTAGGCGAAGAGCGCAGTGAAATCACGCGTTCTTTGCAGCAGCCGCCTGACCAGCGGATAGCCGACGTATGGAGAAAATGTGTCACTTTCCAATTGCACGACGAGCTCTTCCCGTATGGCTACGCCGAGGCTTTCCGCAGCCCGTTCAATTGAGTTCCAACGCGTTTCTGCATCGGGGCTGTACGGGTGCCCCTTGATGAACGCAATCCGCTCGTGACCGAGTTGCACCAGGTGCTCAAGCGCGAGATGCGCCGCATGATCGTGATTCAACACTATGTTGGTGACCCCGGGATGGCTACGGTGGCCGGAGATAACCACCGTGGGCAGCGGTAGCGGCTTTTCCAGCACGGTTTCAATCACAATAAAGCCTTCCACGGAGCGTTGTCGCATGAGCTGTGGATATTCATCCAGTAATTCCGGCTTGCGGCGATGCGTGGCGACGAAGAAAAAATAACCCTTGCTGAGCAGGTAGTCGCCAACAGCGCCCAACACCAGCGCCCCATATTCACTGATTTCCGGAACCAGCACGCCCACCGTGTGGCTGCGCATTCCACGTAGGGACCGGGCCAAAGCATTAGGCCGATACTTGAACTTTTCGGCGGCAGCCATAATGCGTTCCCGGGTCGCCGCGGGAATCTCGCCCGCCGCCGGGGCGCCGCTCAGCACCGTGGAAATGGTGGCCGTCGAAAGCCCCAGATAGCGGGCAAGGTCCTTGAGTCCGACCGGCTTGGGTGTATGGTCCTGCTTGCCTTTTCGCATCATTCCTACGCGTTTCAACAGTATTGTAGCTTCTAAACCCGCCAACCCTTCTACAAGAGAATTGAAAAACCTGAATTGTACCCCAAAGCCTGGCGCTGACGGGACCCTCTACCTAAACGTTCTTGTTAAAAAAAAGTAAAGTTTTTGTTAAAAAAATCTTGACTTGATGTATAAGAATCTTGAATAATGCTCCCCCGACGGGGGTAACGCACAGGATTTAACGCTCTTCGCGCGTCCGCCAGCCGAGTTGAATGCTGCCGAGCCGCACGGCCGAAACGTTTCAGTAGTCAGGTTCAGTTAGTCAGGTACAGGATGTAGGGCCTGTTTTCTCCAAGTCGAGTCCTTATGAGGGGGTTCTATGAGTGGATTTCGTGCACACTTCAGCGGTATGTTGGGCGTCATTTGCTTCGTGCTGGCGCTGAGCGTTGCGCCAGCGCTATTCGCGCAGACTGATACGGGTTCCATTCGTGGCACCGTGACGGACCAGCAGGGCAGAGCCGTTGCCGGGGCCGAGGTAACGATAACCAACACCGACACTGCTTATTCGCGAAACGTCAAAACTGACGCGGATGGCAGTTACGTATTCCAGAGCCTTCCGGTCGGTCCCTACAGTTTGAGAGTGGCGGGCACTAAAGGCTTCAAGGGCTTCGAAGAGAAAAACATTATCCTCCACGTCAACGACACCCTGACGCTTAATGCCAAATTGACGGTCGGGGCGACTTCCGAAATGGTCGAAGTAACCGCCAACGCGAACCAGGTTGAGCTGACTTCGGCTGAATTGAGCGGTACGATCGCGGGCGCCCAGATCACTGAATTGCCGCTCAACGGCCGGAGCTTCGCCGAATTACTCACGCTGGTCCCCGGCGTGGAGGTCGACAATGGCTTTAGCTACGACAAAAAAGGTCTCAATGGTGGAGCGGACATCTCCATCGCCGGCGGCGCGTCGAATGCCAACCTGTTTCTGGTGGATGGCGCCAACAACGTTGACGTAGGGTCGGGCCGCACCATTCTCATTTATCCTTCTCTTGATTCGATTCAGGAGTTCAAGGTCGAGCGGAACAGTTATAACGCCCAATTCGGCGGGGCCGGTGGCGGTATCGTCACCATCGTTACCAAATCGGGAACGAACGATCTTCACGGCAGTGGTTATTACTTTGGCCGCAACGACCTTCTCGATGCCAAGGACCCCGTTCTTAATGCCATCGACCCGAAATCCAAGAAGAATTCCATTCGCCGCAACGACTTCGGGTTTTCGCTCGGTGGGCCCATCAAGAAGGACAAAGTCTTCTTCTTCGTATCGGAGGAGTGGAACCGGCTTATCTCGGGTGTAGTCCGTACCGCTCATGTACCCACGCCCTTGCAGCGCACCGGTGACTTTTCCGACTCTGCCCTTGACACCACCTTTAGCAGCGGCAGTACCGTTGGTTGCCTCCCGCTAGGCGGTCTCCATGATCCGGATCCGACAAATCCTGGCGGCGCATTCACAGCATCGCCCTTAACTCCCGGTGTAATCGACATTGTTCCTGCCGGGCGCCAGAGTAAGGCCGGGGCCACGATCTTGAACACTTATTTCCTGCCTACGCTCGCTAAGGGGTCTCCTAACTATGGTTGCGGTACCAACTGGGCGAAATCGATTAAGCAACCGACCTTCTATCGCGAAGACAGCGTGCGCGGGGACATCAACTTCACAAAGTCGCTCACGTTGATGTTGAAATACACCGGTGACTCCTGGGATTTTGGGCCTTCCGCCGTGGGCAATTCTGGTTGGGGAGCTGATGCCGGGGCTTCCAATATCCAGGAGACGTGGAGCCAGCCAGGACGAATAGCCGTGGCCAAGTTAAGCAAGGTTTTCAGCACCACCGCCGTGAACGATTTCCAGTTCTCTTATTCGGCGAACCGTATCAATATCTCTCAAGCAAATCCTGCTGCTTCGGCGGCCCTCAATAGTGTGATTCCAACATTTTTCCCGGGGAGTTCGCCTACGAATCCTCCAGTGTGGATCAATGGCGGCGGCCTTCCAACTATTTGGAGCTTTGCGCCTTGGACGAACCGGGAAGACCTCTTCGCGTGGCAGGACGATTTTTCGAAGGTCATTGGGCGTCATACACTCAAGATGGGAGGCATTTACAGCCGGAATGCCAAAGACCAGGACAACTTCTCCCAGAAACAGGGCGTGACCTTTGGTCCAGGCGGGTACAACGGCTGCAAGAACGTCGGCGACCCCGGGTGCACGACCATAGCGTTCACCAACACTGGTTATGGTCCGTCCGATTATATTCTGCAGAATATGGGGTTCAATTGGGGCGAACAGAACGTCATTTTCAAAAAGCAAGGCCGTTGGACCAACTTTGAGCTCTATATCAACGACGATTGGAAGATCACCAACCGTTTGACACTCAACCTTGGTCTTCGCTATTCCTACCTGCCCTGGCCGTACCAGGCGAATGATCAACTGACGGTATTCAACCCCATAGCGTTTAATGCCGCACTCGGTAACGCGCCCTGCAACGGCTTGCTTTACTCGCCAGGCCTGGGATCGAATCCCTGTCCGGCCGGAACGGGTGGACTGAAGGGGCCTAACCGGGCGATACAGGACAACTTTTACGCTGCTTTTGCGCCTCGCCTGGGTGTGGCCTGGGACCCCACGGGGTCGGGCAAGTGGGCTATCCGAGGAGGATTCGGGCAGTTCTATAACCGTGACGACATTTTCGTGACCGACGGGACCGCCGGCGTGAATCCCCCGTTTGTTGGCAGCTTCACCTCAACCAATGGCAATGGCCGGTTCCTGGACAACACCAACCAGCTTCCCGCCTGCACCCCGAACTGCTTTGGCGCTGCCAGCTTAGGAGTAGCGGGGATTGGACAGGACACCAGTTCTAAGGCGCCCTACACTTTCCAATTTAACGGCAGCGTCCAGCATGAATTGTGGAAGGATGCGAGGGTTGAAGTGGGCTACGTGGGCAGCCGGACGGAAAACTGGACTCTCAAGCTTGACGCCAACGCAATTGCTCCGGCGAACCGGCTGGCCTTTGCGGAATCCAACGGCAATGCTGGCGGAAATGCGCTCAAGCCTTTTACTGTGCTGACGAACGGCGGAATACCGTTCTATACGCATCACGGCACTGGGCGGTACGACTCATTGCAATCAGCATTCAGCATGCGCTTCCATCGCGGTTCCATCTTCCAACTGACCTATACATACTCCAAAACCTCTTCGGATACGCTCCTGCACGTCAATAATGGTGGCGGGAACCTGGTTCTGGATCCGTTCAATACCAAAGCGGGCTACGGGCCCGCTACCATCAACCGGCCACAAATTTTTTCGGCCAACGTGGTCTACAATCTACCCACGCTGCAGGGCACGGAGCGGCTGGTCCGGGATGTCTTCGGTTCCTGGGAAGCCAGCTCAATCGTCAGCGTGACAAGCGGGTCCTCCTATACACCATTTATCGGAGGCATTTCGAATGTTAACGACCCGTCCGGAATTGGCGGCGGTGCAGGCGTTGAGTTACCCAACATTGTACCGGGACAGCCTTGCAGGAATCCCAGCTTCAAGGGCTTCCAATGGATTAACCCGAACCGTTACACGTTGAACGGCTTCAAGCTGGGACAAATCGGGAACGCTCCGATCGGCGACTGCCTGGGACCGCCCACGAACACGGTCGACACATCACTGGCGAAGAACTTCAAATTGACGGAGCGGCTTCACATGCAGTTCCGGATAGATGCCTTCAATCTATTTAACCATCCGCAGTATGGGAATCCTGGCAGCACCAGCATCGGCTTCAGTGCTCCAAACACGGCGGGGTCTCCGGAGTTCCTGACTGCAACGGGAGCCTCGACAACCTCTTTGGCGAATGCTGTTTCGCTCCAGAATACTACTCCCTCCACGGTGGCTGGCACCGTGAATACCTTATCGGATCGAAGCAGGGAATTTCAGTACTCGGTCCGGTTTACCTTCTAGTGCAGTACAACCCGATGTCAAAAAATCCCGCTGGCAACAACGCCAGCGGGATTTTTTTGGTTTTTGCTTATCGGCGCTATCGAAATACACTGACCCTCTTATAAACGGATGAATCAGGACGCTGCCGAATCACGGCGTGCCGGCCGGGAGATTTGCTTCAGGAAAAAAAGTTGTTTATGTTTGAGCCACACATGTTTGGGTATCCCTCAAAATCCTCGGTCCTCCTGATCAGTTTCTTGATTTTCGGTCTGGCCGCGCAAGGTCAGGGGCCCAAGGCCGTTCCAGCGCCGGTACCGCAGCCTGCGAAGCGCACCGCCCCGAGCAAGAAAGACCGGAGTGCGTTGCCACCTGTACCGACTTTTAAAGACATTGCCAAAGAAGTAGGTCTTACGGTTTCGCATATAGCCGCACCAGAGGCGCACTACGTCATTGATTCAACCAGCGGCGGCGTCGGCCTGTTTGACTGCGACAACGATGACCGGCTGGATGTTGTCCTGGTGAATGGCTCGACAGTGGAGAGATTGCGTCAGGGCGGCGATCCCATGGTTACGCTTTATCACCAGGAGCCAGATGGCACTTTCAAGGACATCACTAAAGAGGCCGGTCTGACAAGGTTGGGCTGGGGTATGGGCGTTGCCGTGGCTGACTACGATAACGACGGTAAGCTCGATCTTTTTGTCACGGGCTACAACGGCAACGTGCTCTACCACAATCTGGGCAATTGCAAATTCGAGGACGTCACTGAGAAAGCCGGGGTCCGCGGCGGAGGGTTCAGCACCGGCGCGGCCTGGGGCGATTACGATCGCGACGGCAACGTGGACCTGTTCGTCGCCCGCTATTCGCACCTGGACATGAAGAATCTTCCGCAGTTCGGCAGCAAGAAATTCTGCCGTTTCAAAGGCCTCCTCGTCCAGTGTGGACCCTGGGGCTTGGAAGGAGAATCCGACTTTCTTTACCACAACCGTGGTGACGGCACCTTTGAAGAGGTTTCAGTCAAGGCCGGCGTCCACGATGAAATTGGCTATTATGGCCTCGGCGTGATGTGGGCCGATTACGACGACGATGGTTGGCCTGATCTCCTCGTCGCCAACGACTCCGTGCCCAACTATCTCTATCACAACAATCACGATGGTACATTCACTGACGTTGGCTTGCTGGCCGGTGTCGCTCTGAGCGGTGAAGGCCTGGAACTTGGGAACATGGGAGTGGATTTCGGGGACTACGACCACAGCGGGCGCTTGAGCTTTTTTGTCACCCACTTTGAAGAGCAGCCGAATTCCCTCTATCGCAACATGGGCGCCAAGGGGTTCGATGATGTAAGTTGGACCTCCGGCGTGGGCTATCCCAGCTATCCTTACGTTGGCTGGGGGACGGCTTTCTTTGATATGGACAACGATACCTGGCTGGATCTTCTTGTAGCCAACGGCCACGTGTATCCGCAGATTGACACGTTGGAAACTGGTCCCCGGTATCGTGAGCCGCTCCTCCTCCATCGCAACAATCGTGATGGCACCTTTGACGAAGTGTCCAAGGAATCCGGCCTCGCCGCTCTCCCTGTTCATTCCCGCCGCGGCGCAGCCTTTGGTGACGTCTTTAATACCGGTAATATCGATGTCCTTCTCTTAAACGTCAACGAGCCACCTTCTCTGCTCAAGAACATGAACGCAGACGGCTATCACCGCGTCCTCTTCAAGCTGGTCGGCACAAAGAGCAACCGCGCCGCGATTGGCGCCCGGGTGACCATCCGCGCCGGCGGCATCCAGCAATTCAGTGAAGTACGCGGCGGAGGCAGCTACCTTTCCCAGAACGACTTGCGGCTGCACTTCGGTCTGGGCGCCGCCGCCAAGATGGAATCGGTGCAGATTCGCTGGCCGAATGGTAATGTTGAGACGCTCCAGGATGTTGCTGGCGACTCCATTTATACCGTCGTTGAAGGGAAAGGGATCCAGGACAGGAGGCCGCTACCTCCTGTGTCTCCGGCACACGCAACGCCGAGCGGCGCTCGTTGAACGGGCCGGAGGTTCTTCGATGTGGGCTGCGGCCCTCTGGGAGAATTCCAGGAGAAATCCCAAGGTTTCGGTTCGCAAGCCGAGCAAGCTCTGTGAATGGCCTCTTCAAACGTGTCTCGGCAAGTCTTACAGTGGTTGCTGCGATGGCTGCGCCGCTTCTTTGCGCCGGTCAGGCTGTTGATCCTGCCAAGGCTCTTAAATCGGAGTTTCAGGCGGCCAAGGATTCGTTGGCGGCGGGCGACCTTGTCTCGGCGGAGAGCCATTACGTTGAAACGATCGTGCTCGGCTTGCGCCAACTCGCACAACTCTCTCTCTCCATGGGCCAGACCGATCAGGCTGCTGCTTATCTGGACTCCGCGCTGAAGTTCAAGCCAGATGACCTCGCAACCCAGGTAGATGCGGCTGGGGTTTGGTTCCGCAAGGGAGATGTTGGGAAGGCGAAGGTGTTGCTGAAGTCCGTTGTGGCCAGAGAGCCGGGCCATGCGCGGGCACACGGTCTCCTGGGTCGACTCTACGTGTTCGAAGGAGATTCCGATAATGCGATTCAGGAATTGAAAGCTTCGCTGGAACTTCAGGACGATTTCGAAACCAGCTACTTTCTTGGAATTGCTTACTTGAGCGCAAAAAAGTTGCCGGAAGCCTCAGCCTGGTTCCATGAACTCGAGTCCAGGATGGGAGAATCGGCTGCACTGCACATGCTGTTTGGCCGCGCCTACCTGGTTACCAAAATTCCGCAGCAGGCTATCCCTGAATTTCTCCAGGCGATCAAACTTGATCCGAAATACCCTCGCGCTCACGGCTTTCTTGGATACGCTTATCTAGAGCACTATCAGGAAGAAGGTTATCCGCAGGCGCGCGAAGAATTCGAAAAAGAGCTCAAGCTTCATCCCGATGAATATCAGGTGCAGGAACTTCTGGGGATCGCGAATGTGAACTTGCGCGACTTTCCCGCTGCGGAAACCGCTCTTCTCCACGCGGCGCGGCTGCGGCCCCAGGAGACTTCCGTCTATCTCTATCTCGGCGAAACCTACGCCGCCACAAATCGTTCCAAGGCAGCAGTCGCAGTGCTCGAAAAGTACGTCAGCATGGTGGGCAACCCGCAAGACGACAAGCTGCGTGAGGTCAGCCGCGCATACTACTTGCTCGGACAGAATTTGCGCCGGCTGGATCGTGAGGAGGACGCCAGGAAAGCACTGGCTCGCTCGCAGCAGATACGAGAAGCCAAGTTCAAGTATGACGTGAAGCACATTTTCGATGAGAAGAAAGGTCCAGAAGAAGGCGAGAGCCGGATTTCGGACCGCGTCACTGACATGCTTGAGGCGAGTTCCCTGGAGGACAAGCAAGGTGCGCAAGCCATGATCCAGCAGGGGTTGCCCGCGGGGCCGGTGGCAAAGCAGCCGGCCTCAGCAAAAGAAACGGAATCGGCCAGGCAATACCGGTCGTTTGTCGCGGAAGTCCTTGGCAGTTCCTACAATGACCTGGGGGTGATGCGGGCCAAGGCATCGAGATTTCCGGAAGCTGCCGAGTTTTTCAAACACGCGTCCGCATGGCAGCCCGATCTCCCCGGCTTGGACCGTAACTGGGGGTTAGCCAGCTTCCGAGCCGAGCTCTACCCGGAAGCTGTTCCGCCCTTGGAGCGCCAACTCAAGGCGCATCCTGAAGACGCTCTCGTCCGCCAGGTTCTCGGGCTCAGCTATTCCATGTCGGAGAACTATCAGAGGGTGGTTGATGTTCTCCAGCCTTTACTGGAGCATCCGCCCGACGATCCTGGCCTGCTCTTCGCGTGGGGTACGGCCCTGGTCCGGACGCGTCAATCAGGAGCTGCTGCAGGCATTTTCCGCCGGCTGCTGGAGCAAAATACCGATAATGCGTCGGTGCACCTCTTGCTTGGAAAGGCCTACGCGCAACAAAAGGATTATCCCAACGCCGTCAACGAGATCAGCACCGCTTTGCGGCTTGATCCTCTGCTTCAGGAAGCTCATTACTACGCCGGACTGGTTTACCTGCATCAAAATGACTTCGAATCTGCCGCGCGGGAATTTCGTGCCGAACTTGCTATTCGGCCCGACGATGCGCACTCGATGTACCATCTTGGCTACGCCTTGCTCTCGCAGGGCCATTTACCCGAGTCGGTTACCTTTTTGCGCCAGGCGGTCAAGGCCGTGCCTGACTATGAAATGGCTTATTTCGGACTGGGGCGCGCCCTCTTGCAACAGGAAGATACAACAGGCGCTATTGAAAACCTGGAAACGGCCAAAAAGCTCGCTCCTGATCACGACGCCGTGTACTTTCAATTGAGTCAGGCTTATCGTCGCGCCGGCCGCGTGCAGGAAGCTGCACAGGCCCTGGCGGCTTACCGAAAGTTAATCGAGACGAACCGGCAAAAGAAGCGCGAAAGCCTGGAGATAGATAAGCCCTAAAACACATGGTCCGCATTCTCGTGTGTTTCAGCTCCAGACAAGTGTAGCGACGGAATCGGGAGGGAGTGATGCCTCGACCGCGCTCTTACCTTGCTTGATCCAAACCGTCTGCCCGGCCGCTCCCGTATTTGTCAAAACCAGAGCATGAGTGCCGTCAGGGTTCTCCGCAGCCACATGATGAATATCTTTGACTTCCCCGTCGGATGGAATGATCGTAGCCGCCCGTCGCAACGCGCGCGAATAATGGGCAAACGCCCAATACTGCCCGCTTCGTGTGATTTCCCTGGTGCCAGTATGGACCGTGACTAAACCACCGCAAGGGAAAGGACCTACGTTCGGTTTGCCGTTTTCATCCAGGGCCAGGTTCCATCCAATAATGCACCGCATCCCATTCCTCAGGATTCCAGCGTATAGCCTGCTCCACTTGGTCCAATCCACAAGGTATTTTGGATCGGTAATGTCCGGTCCCCCTTCGGTCCAATACATTTCCGCGTCTGGATGGGCGGCCAACACTTTTTGCACCCAGTCCGGCTGGCCAAGATATCCATGCCACGCGATCGACCTGGTGTATTTGCGTACTCTCTCATCATCAAGTTCGCAAATGGCCCTGCCCCACAGGTTATAGTTGTGATCAATCAGCCATATCTTCGTCTTCAATCGTGCTTCTTCAATTGCCGGGCCCAAATATTGGCCCACATACTCGACTTCGATCTCTTGCGGCAGGAGGCACGCGGGCATCCGGCTGTCCTGATCTGTATCAACCTCATTCTGAGGAGTCACAGCATCGACGACAACGCCGTCGGCTTCGTACGCCTGCAAGAATTTGACCATATACTTTGCATACGGCCCGAGATACCGGCGGCGAAGAGTGCCGCCCAACATCGAGTCGTTGTCTTTCATCCAGCCCGGCGGACTCCAGGGAGAAGCCAGGAGAAACAGCTTGTCGTTGATCTGGCGTGCGCGTCGAAGAACCGGAAGAATGTACTCGCGATCATGGGCAATGGAGAATCGTGACAATTCCGGGTCTGGAGCGCCTTCGTCATAGCTGTATAGGTTTCTGGCGTAGTCGCTCGATCCAACGCACAACCGGCATACACTGAGGGCCATTTGGTCAGGGTGGAACAGCTCCTGTAACAAGCGTTCGCGTTCCGCTTCCGGCATCTGATGAATCACGTAGCAGGCTGCGTCTGTAAACGCGGCCCCAAAGCCGAGTATAGGCTGCCTGCTGCGAACCGCTCCAAGCACGATTGTGTCTTCGGCCGGCGCACGGTCAGCGCTCTGCCAGGCCAACGACTGGGAAGGCGCGTACCGCTGGTCGCCGGTTGTGAGACGAACGGCCACGGTCCCATTTGGCGCTGGCCCTTCAGGTGGCGTAAGCGTTGCCGACGAAAATGTTTTCATGAATGGAACAGAGGCTGCGGAAGCCGCTGTCATTGCCAGGAAATCACGGCGGGTTTGTTTCGACATAATTGTTATATCGACTCGAAGGGTCTCCCCGTAAATTAAATACCCGCCCAGTGTACCCGAAAAAGGCAGTCAAGATTGATGTACATTGTTCTCCTATGACTGAGAGTAAATTGGTCAGCCTATCCCTGACATCGCTATCAGCGTCTAGTATTGCTCGGTTCGTCAAGCGCAAAGAACTTTCACCGGTTGAGGTGGTAGAGGCGCACTTGTCGCGGATCGAAAAACGGAACCCCGAGATCAATGCGTTCTCTTATATCGACTATGACGGCGCGCGGGCGCAAGCCCGGTTCGCTGAAAAACTTGCCAGCAATGGAGGCGAGCTGCCGCCGTTGCTCGGTGTGCCCATCACCATTAAGTCCTGTATTGATGTAGCTGGTCTGCCCTGCGAGGCGGGAAGCCGTCTTCGCGCGGGGTACGTGGCGGGGCAGGATGCCACGCTCGTCGCACGCCTCAGGAAGGCCGGAGCAATCCTGCTCGGGAACACCAGCACCCCGGAAGCCCTGATGGCCTACCACACAGATAACGAACTGCAAGGGCGCACGAATAATCCCTGGGACCTCACCCGCACTTCTGGAGGCTCGAGTGGCGGAGAAGCGGCCGCGATCGCCGCCTGCATGTCTGCTGGAGGTATCGGAAGTGATGGAGGAGGATCCATCCGAGTACCTGCGCACTTCTGCGGTATTTGCGGTTTGAAGCCCACGCCCGGCAGGGTGCCAGGAACCGGACACTACCCGGCGGGTTACGGCCCTTTTTCGCTCATCGGTGTAGTAGGTCCCATGGCGCGCACGGTGGAGGACCTCCAGCTTCTCTTCAACGTTGTCGCTGGTTATGACTATGCCGACCCCGCGTCTTCACCGGTTCCCCTCGAAGCATTTCCAGATCACCACAAACAAACCTTGACGATCGGCTATTACATGGATGACGGATTTAGTGCGCCGACGGTGGAGACTCGAAATGCCGTCGAGCAGGCAGCCCATGCACTTGAGGACGCCGGTCATCAGATTGAGCCGTACCTGCCGGACGTGCTTGATCGTGCCCGCGAACTGTGGTCCGTCCTCTTCGTAGAATGCAGTGCGTCACTTCTGCGGCCCATGATCAGCGGAAGGGAACAAGAAATCAGCAGCAATCTAAGAGAATTTCTGGCGATCGCGGCAGAGTATCCGCCGTTGACCGCTGAGCGCTTGCTTCATACCCTTCTCGAACGCGACGAGTTGCGGCTGCGCCTGCTGCAGCGCATGGAAACACTGCCAATATTGCTGGCGCCCGTCTGTACGAGCCCGGCTTTCCGGCATGAACATGTCGGATGGGGCCCTGGACATCCTGCGGACTACTTCCGAACCATGACCTATAGCCAGCACTACAACCTGCTCGGTAATCCAGCTGCCGTTGTTCCCGTCGGACAATCTCCGGAGGGCCTGCCCATTGGAGTGCAGGTTATCGGGCGACCTTATAGAGAACATGAGGTTTTGGCGGTTGCCTCTCAGTTGCAAGAGAGATTCGGCTCGAACCCGCCGCCGCTCGGCCGTTAAGCCGCATCACTGTCCTTGCCCAGGTGGCCCTTTCGAAGATGCTCGCCGCGCGGGCACACGTCGAGCCGGTGTTATGCTGGTTGGCCCGCTCGGGGCTGACTCATGCTGGTGAATCAGCTGCCGCTCGTTGTTGTCCTCCGGATGCGTCTGGCGATAAACACCAGTGAGCGCCTGTGCGGATTCATCAGCCTTGAAACGCAAATAGAGCTGCTGCTCATGCTTCGCCTTTTCCGCCTCTCCCAACCCTTGATAGCTGAGCATGAGGTTGTAATGGGCCTGGAGGTCTTCCGGATCTATGCTGAGTACCCGCTGTAACGTGGCGATCGCGTCGGAATACTTGCGCTCAAGAAAGAAGATGCGGCCAAGATCATTCAGCGCCACACGATCACGCGGATACTGCGCCAGCACCGTTTGCAGATGGTTCGCAGCCTCCTCGTATTTGCCTTCGGCGCGTAACACGCGGGCAAAGAAATAGTTGGCACGCGCCAGATTGGGGGCCAGTTGCAGCGCGCGCTCCAGCACTTTACGCGCCCCCTCCATGTCACCCTCTTGCACAGCCACACGCCCCAGGTTCACCCAGCCATCGGGATTGGAGGCATCAATCCGGGTAACTTGCTCGAATGCCTGCCGGGCGCCCTTTAGATTGCCTTGCAGGAAAAGCCCGATCCCATAATCGTTCCAGCGCGTCCAATCTTCTGATTTCAAGCTAATGGTTGGTGCGGTTGGAGACGCGTTCGCCGGCAGAACGTGCAAGCTGGCCGAACTCTCAGAAACGGTGACGACTGGCAGATTGGGAATAGACTTCAATTTGCCCGAGACTCGTGACGTATCACCGGAAAAGCTGACGCGGCGATCGTCATAATCCGGTGTAGTGACCGTACTGCCATCGCCGGACGAAACACCGGCGAAGGAAAATTGTGTATTCCACCAGGCAAACTTCCGATAGCAGAGCCGGGCTTCAAGTTTGATCTCGCTCCCCGCATCTGCGGGCACTTTGAGCCGGTAGTGAACAGTGTCTGCGGCGCCAGGAGGGATGAGCCGCGTGTACACCACAGCCCTGCTGGACCACGCATTGCGCTTGTTAATTGGATTCCCATGAGCGTCCACCTGGAGCGAACGATAGAAATGGGCACTCTTCTCCACGGGACCCTTGCCGTTGTCTTCCACCCTGCCGCTCCAGAACAGAACGTGGTCCTTGTTATCTCTGGCTTTGAGTTCCAGCCACGTATCGTAAGCGTCAACTGTCCCTCCGGGGAAGAAGTGGCCCACTTTTCGTGTACGGACGACAACTTCGACCATGACCGTGTCGCCGCGGCGCACCGTTGGAGAAATCCTATTTAAAGGAGCGCTGATCGCCAGGGCCTCGCCATCCGTATTCGGGGTCTTGACTTCTGCTTCTTCACCCACCGCAAACGTGGTTGACAACTCGGAAGGTAGGGATGCCACACCCTGCGAACTCTTCGGTAGCGCCGGAGCGATGGCGAAGATATCAACCGTCACACTGTCCTTGAGAAACTTCTTCGTCAGTTCCAGTTGCGCCTGGTCCTCATTAGCAATCGGAAGGGCGGTGTTTGCGCCTGGAAAGGCATGCGAATGGATGCTGCCTTGAATCGCACCGGCATCGGCAGACTTTACCGCCGGCATATGGCAATCAGCGCACTGGGATGGCTTCGGGGGATAATAAAAGGAGCGCGCTCCCTGGCCGGAGACTCCGCTGGCCTGCCAGTTGTCATATTCATTGAAGCCTCGAATCCACCGGTAATGGTTCACGGGTACGTCCAAATGCACTTTGTGGCACGCTGAACAGAATTCCGCTGTGTCCGTGCGCATGAACGGTTTGAGGAAGACGCGGCGGTGCGGTTCCGGGTTCAATTCGGTCACATAGTCGTGGACCCAGCGAACCACTGGGTTTTTGCTCGCCGCCATCTGGTGCAGCTTCGGATACTCGAGCGTGAAGTCGCCTTGTCCCATCGTGCTTTTTACCCGTTCAATGGAGTGGCACATCATGCATCCCAGGCCGGCCCGCGCCTCGGGCCGGTCGACGATCTGCTTGATCGGCGTATCAAACATTCCGCTATACAACAGCGCCGGATCGTGGCAGCCGGCGCACCATTTTGATGGCTTCACCCCAACAACATCCTGCATGTACTCAATGCTCTTGCGATACCACTGATTGTTGAAAGAGGAAAAATGGTGAACCGAGCCATACCACTGGTTGTAAATGTCCTTGTGGCACCGCTGGCAAGCGTCTGACTCCATGAAGTAACTGCCTGGAATATGCCCCTTGTGGGCGGTCTGTGAGGAACTTGGAAAAAACGGCCCCTCGGGACCGTCGCCTTCCTCGTTCATCGATGTGGGTGGAGAGGCGGGATTAGTGAACTTGTATACGCGGGCCCACATGCCTTGGCGCAGGTTCCATCCGCCATAGGCAAGCCCTACCGCAAGACCCAGACACAAAGCCGTTGTAGCCAATGACAAGCTGCGCGACCTTGGCTGCCACCAACCTTTTACTCCCACCCACTTCACGAGCAGGAGGGCTACCGCAGCGAACGAAAGTACTACATGCACATACATCCATGTCCAGTGCGACCGGATCGTGCCGATAAAAAGGAGAATGATTCCCAGAATTGCGCCCGCCGCTAAGACCAGCCAGCCCAAATCCCTGGAGAAGGACTTTGCCCGCACAACTGCAAGCACTCTGGGGACGAGAAAAACAGTCGCAACAACGCCCACGGCCGCGTGTAACAGCACAATCGCAACATATGTCAGATTGGCCGCTGGAAACACATAGAGGTAGACAGAGCTCAAAAACAGGATGAGCAGCAGCACCCACAGCTTTACGCCGCGAAAAATCCGGAGAATCATAGGCCACACTCCTCAATGCGGATTTATCTCGTGCGATCTTATTATTCTTGAGATTAGCCCCAACTGAAACGTTATTGTACCGGGTTCAGGCCCCAAGCCCCCTCAGAAAAAACTGACAGCGTCTTTCCTGAGTGAGTGCCTCTTAGCCGAAGGGAAAGCTCAGCGCCACAATGAGCACCGCCGACTACTCTGCTGTAAATGGAAGACCAGAGATCAACTGTAAGTGATTGAAAAGATTGGCCGGAAGAGAAGGATTTGAACCCCCGGCCTCCGGCTCCCGAACCAGATTGCAGGGCTTGTTGAAACCTGTTTAAATCTGCGGTTCCTAAGATCCCCGTTCTTTCGGGTAATCCAAACCGCCGACGCATCTGAAAGCGCAAATAGATATGAAAGATCGAAAACAAAATGTCAGTCTTTCCGAGGCGGGAGCCAAAACTCGGGGTGAAGTTCGTGAACAGCCTTCATACCCAAGAGTTTTGCCGCATCGGAATACGTGGTGCTCAGATAGGGGTCCAGGCCCGGGTTGACCTGAAGCAAAACCCGCTCCGGGTCCCACCGCTGGAAGCACTTGAAGTATCTTCTCAGGGCCACGTCTCCGACGAGCTTTGGCAACTTCATCACGTTTAGCGCAAAAAGGAACGACCAGGGGCGAACCGAGGAACTAACTTGTTTCCTGTGGTAGCCGAGCGTTAAGGTGGCGAGGGTCGCAGGATTCATCCCGACGGCAATCTGGGGGTTAAGAGTGTCTGTAAACTCCTTCAAGATACTATAGAACTGTTGATTCTTTATGAGTTGATTCTGCACAGTGCCAAATGTAGTTTCGCCGAGCAAGAGAGCGACGACCGGTTCTCCGGCGCCTGCGTAGTCCAAGCCGAGCTCATTGCGTGGATTAAACACTTCGATAGCGTACGTTATGGAGTCGATGGTGAATCCCACATAGGGGCGTCGTCGCAAAATGTTTTCGACGGTATGCTGTGAAAGGTAATACCCCCGTTGGGACCCTGGATCGTCGTCCCTCCGTATGATCTGGGGAGCAACCTGATCCCAGCGTGATTTTCCCTCCATTCGTTGATTGATGGCCTCCCAATACTTCTCTTCCTGCCCGGCGCTCAGATCGGCAGACGCCCTTACGCGCAAGATCCGCAAAAGAGCGGTGAAATCCTCAAATCTGAAATCCCGGGACAATGGAAAATAGATCCCGCAATCGCGAAACAAACAATGGATGAGGCAGAGTTCCTCAGAGCTGAGTTCGGCCATTGTTAGTATGGACCCGCGTTGAACAGTTTTATGAAGTCTGGTGCATCCGGCGCTAATCCAAAAGCTTGTTTGATCCTCGCATTGGCTGCCGCTACATTGGCGATGTCACCTGAGGCGACGCCAGAGAACCTCCCGGCGCCCACATACCAGGCTTCCGGGATTCTCTTGTTTATTATCGCCGCTTCTACGGCTGCCAACTGGGTGCTGTCCAGACCGGGCGTATTGTTAATCGAGTGCTTCATGTCGACCGATACACCGTTCAGTATGTCAAAATCCTTTTCGATTGTCTGTCGATTGACAAGGTCTGACACATCAACTCTAGTACCCATTTCGTTAATGTTACTTTCTGAAATGTTGAGCCTAACTTGTTCCCATTGCTGGGTCACGTTGTTCCACTGCTCAACCGGGCCATCGATCATTCGCGTCATTGCCACCGGTTCATAGGCGTGGCCCAAAGCGTTGGCATTGTCGGTCAGGTTGCCCACGTTCGCAATATTCGCGGTCGACGTAGGTGTGGACGCCCGATCGAGGAACCCCGATATGTATGAGCCATCTTTCTGCATTCTGTCCGCGGACTTGAAGTATGCGGCTCTTTGCGTGGTGCTCATCGCATCAGAGCCTATGGCACGCACCACCTGTGCGCGGATATCCGGATTGACTCTGGCAGCATTTGCAATTTTGCTGATTTTCGATTCAAGATCGGGATCATTAAGGGCCTTGAGTTGCTCAAGAGCCTTCTTCAACTTGGGGCCCATGTCTGCCGCATCTGCGCCAAACGCCTGATACCAGTCCTGAATAACACCTTTTCCACAAGGCTGGCCAACCGGGATAGAGAATGCGACCGACGCGATGAGGGTACAAGGAACGTGCGACTCAACGGCTGCAGTCTCCTCAATGGCATCGTCACTCATCTCGACGACTGCAGCATCTGAGTTGAGCTTGACAGCGTCGCCTATTGCTTCATCCGTATATTTGGCGTCTCCGAAAGCTGGCCGCAGCCGCGACAAGGAGCTGCCGACGCGGTCGCCATCACTTGCAACTTTGTACTTGTCCGCGAACGGTTTGGTGTACTTGACTGTATCGGAGTTGACTTGCTCTGCAGCAGTGGTTAAAGCGTCTGCAGCGCCTTCGCTCAGAGTGGCGAATCCGTCATAAGCCTCGGCCGCATCGGCGACAGAACGTTTACCATTGGCCAGCCCGAGCCAGCGCGACATGAGGGCTTCTGAGTCCGTTTCTCCCTTGTTGAAGAGAAAATTCACGAAACCCTCGGCCGCCGCATCCTGCATTTTATTGACGATCGTCAACCATTCCATTGTTTTACTGGCCAACTTGGCACTGACCTGCCATGTCTTGGCCACGGCCTTCAGGAGTTTGTCCGCGGCCGGGTATTTGTCGGTCACCGCGACCACGAAGGCCTTGGACTCACGCAGGAAGGCAAGTGCGCCCTTGGCGGCCTTGCTGTCCGCGGCGGCAGTTGCCAGCACCTCGAGCCAGTAGCCCATCACTTTCAGGAGGGCGGCTGCTTCTTTGGCCAAGTTAGCAATCCATCCGAAACCCTTGAGAAACGCCAACACCTTCTCAGCGATGGCGCCGACGCCCGCGCCCACTACGGCCAAAATGATCGCCGAAAGCACCTGCTCCACGACAAACCCGCACAGGTATCCGAAGTAATAGCCGGCTTTGTTGGCAAGCATCGGCACCTGGTTCAAGGTCGGCCAGGTCACGCCGCCTACGCTGCTGTAGATACCATTGAGGACGTCTTTGAAGTGGACCTGACCCAGGGATTTGGCCACCTGACCCAGGAATTGCGCAATGTTTTTTGCGGTTTTGACGGGATGCCGGACCGCATCGAAGAGCGACCCGACCATATTGGCGTCGCCCTCGGCGCCATCCTTGAATCCATCGAGCAACCCTTGAAGAACGCCAAATTGAAACTCCTGGGAGGCTTCATCCAGGATTTGCAAGGCCCGGAAGATCATCCCGGCGTTGTCAAGAACGCCCGCGATGAACACCTGCGTGGGAGTGGGATTCTCGTCGACGTAACCTGCCACCTTATCGATGATCTGGGACCAATTGTCCTCGGTGGAGGGTGTTGCTTGGAGATGCTGCACCTCTTTCCCGGTCTTGTCGCTGACGACCCTGACAAAGATCACAGAGGGCTGAGCCAGCACCGTACCTATTTCAAACGCCTGCATCCTGATCGGGCTGTTCAATCCGATGGGCTGGCTGAACTTATCGATTTTGCGTGTGACCCAGGCCTGGGTCCCCTGCGCGGTGCCATCCTGGATGTCGACGCCGGTGCCGTCGGCAGTCGTGCTGAACCACGCGTCTTCATTCACGTAGGCTTTGTCGATGTCAGACGATGAGACCGTGAACGCCGGGCTGCCTGATCCATCCCCGTTCAAGAATACCTGGACTGAGTACTTGTCGATGGGATTGCCCTTGGAGTCCACGAACAGCTTCTGGTCGGGGAGAGCAAACTGGATCCGCAACATGCGATCGCGGGGAGCGACCGCGAGTGCCACACCCACGAGGGGAACCCTCACAGAAGTGGTCGGCAGTTCCGAGCCGTTCAGGGTAGCGTGAACGGTGGCAAAGTAGGCATTGGAAGGCGGCACCTTCGCCCCACTCGGCCAAAGCACCGAGCCATTGCCGCTGGAGAGAATGCCGGGCAGGGTCGCCGTGCGCGCACCGTTCTGCACATCGATGTGCACTTCCGCCTGGGTGATGCTCGGGTCGGGGGGAATGATCCCGTAGGAAATTCTGACGTTGTCGAAAAGCTCGCTCGCCGGCGAAACGACGATGATCTTGGGATCGAACGACTTGACGAACGCCAGCGCGCCCAGAGTCGCGATGCGGAACCCATTGGCGTAACTGGACGAGTACAGGAACCCGTTGAGGGCCAACGAGCCGCCGACGCCATCGATGGTGCCTGCCAGGAAAGGATTCTTGGGATCGGTCAAATCAAAGATCTGAGTTTTGCCGGCCTCGCCGACGATGGCCAGGTTGTCCTTCAGCAACACGTCGGATGCCGAGGTGGACAACCCGCGCACACTGAGGACTTGTGGCGTGGAGGGGACCGTCATGTCCACGACCGCCATGACATTGGTGGTGGTCTGGGGAGCATTCTCCAGGTCAGGACCGATGCCCCATCCGACGACGACCGCAATCGGCTTGGAAACGGTGTTCCCGAACGAATCCGTTGAGTTGAGCTGGCCGAGCGCCAGCGCTACTCCCGCCGTCAGCGCGAAATTACCCCACTGTAATTGGCCCGAGTACAGCAAGGCGGATGGTCCAGGCTGGGTGGGATCGGCCACCACGAACGAGATCGGGACCGCGGGCACACCGGGGACCCTGCCGGTGGCGACCACCAGCGTTTGCGTCACCGGGTTCAGCGGGTCGGAACCGGCGACGACGAAGTCACCCGCCTGGATGCCCAGCATCATGACGTTTAAGCCGGTTGAATCCTTTACCGGGATGGTGTTGACTACGGCGTCGTTAGCAAAGCCCTGTCCATCGGTGGTGACTTCCACCCCGAACTGAGTGGGATTGGTGTTGAAGACACTCTTGTACTCCGTAATTCCCTGCTGCAGGTCCACCACGTTGATGCCCACCGGGAAGGTGCTGGTGTAGGCGAAATTTCCGTGCAGGGCCACGCGCAGGATCTGTCCTACATTGACCGCGCTGGAAGTTACACTGATCCCGCCCACACGAGTGATTTGGTCCGTCGTCACGTCATACAGCCAGAGGTTCGACGGCATGAGGAATGTCGAAGCGGCATACCCGGACGCCACGGCGAGCAAGGTGCCGTTGTTGATTACTTCAGCGGTCTGCTCTCCGGCAAGATCCATGGGGCGTCCGGCAAACGAGACAGTGGAGTCGGGCAGCAGCTGGGGACTCGTGGGATCGGACACGTCGTACGTTGTCAACTGCGAGAATATCCCGCCGATGGGCACTGCGACGTAGGCGCGGTTGCCGAATACCACGGGCCTGATTGAGCTGGAGGAAGTTGTGGTTCCCAGCACCGTGGGGCCGAACGTGGTGAAGTCAAACGGGGCCGGGGGCTGCACCAACTGCAACGCCGGCTTGGTGGGATCGGCAACGTTGTCCAGATCGATCACGTCGGACGTTATGTGCAGTGTGTAGTGCGTCCCGAATCTCAGCTCAGAGGGCTGTATGGTCATGGACGACACGGCATCGGTTGAAGACAGATTGCCGATGACCGTGATCCCATCCCGGTAGTTGATACCGCTCAGCCGCAGTACTGGAGGTATGCTGCCGTCGTCGGGAACCAGGCTGACATGACCGGGCAGATTGGTGACCGGTTCGCTGAAGAGCACCTGGACCAAGGTCGTCACCGGCACACCAATCGCGCCGGCTTGAGGCGTCACCCCGGCAATGATCGGCGCTACCCCAACGTTGATGGAGTTGTTATTTCCGCCGGCGGCGACTACCAGGAAGTTCTTGGAAGCCGAAATCGTCTTGAGGAAGGGCGTAAGGCCGGTTGCGGTCAGCGTGTAGATTCCCGGAGTAGGCGTGAACGCCTGACTCAATTCGAAATCCAGCGTGTTCGGGTCGCCAGGCACGGTCGGCTGGTCTTTTTGGCTGGCGTACGACGTGCTATTGATTCTCACGCTCGGCGGATCCGTGATTTGCCCGCTGGTCTTGAAGGCGATGACCAACGACGTGCCCGCCGCGATGATTCCATTGACTGGTACGCGGTTGCCCGGGGGAGTTGACCCTGGGTCCTCGGTAAAGAGGCTGATGCCGATCTGTGGCGTAGGCGGCGGTGGTGTCGGGGCGAGCACCACGATGTCAGCAAACGCAACGTTCCGGTAGAACCGGAGCAACGGGCCGGAGTAGTCATTCACTGTCTTGTCGGTGAGCGATACGGCCTCAATGGCCGTCGCTGTGGTGATTCCCGTTGGCGCGTACGCGATCAGACCGATCGTTCCGCCGCGATAGTTTCGGTCAGAGAAGGTGAACGAGCCGTCAGACTGGGTGATAGCCGTCGTGGTTCCTGTGCCCAGGGAATGCGTAGAGGTGTTCCCATCGACAGCAACCACCACGCCAGACATGCTGGCAAACACGGTGTCGCCGGTCTTGTTGATGGTCCCATCGGGCAGAATCCCGCCAGCGGGCACGGGGTAGCGAACGCGTCCGGTAACGGCGCCGCCCAGAGAAATGCCCGGCAACAGACTGTCGAAGGTCCATATTGCTATGGCATAGTTATCCAGGCCGCCTTGTACCGCGGCCCCTCCAAATGTCCCTCCCAGCGACAGCCCCTGGAAAAGGTCCTGGGCAAACAGCGAATTCAGGTCCTGCAGCCCGCGATAAGGGAAGGAGGCAGTCACTATCTTGGCCGTGGGTCCCTGCCCTTCGACCAGAGCGTAATCCAGGTCTTCGAATGCGAACTGGTTATTCGGCCCTTGCAGGCGGCGATACACCTGGAAGAAAGCGCCCGGAGGAGCGTCCGCGGGCATGGGGAACGCCAGCCTGACCTCTTTCTTGAATACGGGCTGGTCGGTCGAATGGATCTTCAATCCCCCGCCGAAATTACCGCCGGCAAGATCAGGACGCTCGGGAAACAGATCGGGACCAAAAGACTCGATCTTGAAGGTTGCGGCCTTGTCCAGGGCGCCATCTGGAATGCGCAGCTCGACGCCACCAGGGCCAGACACCGTGCCGCCACCGGGACCGACTGCCACAGAGCCGTCGGCCGCGACAAATTGGCTGCGGGTAAAGCTGGCAGTTGCTCCGTTGGGATCAGTGGCGGTGACTTGCAAAACGTCATTGACGGTGCCGGGAAAGTCACCGGACAGGGAACCATCATTCAAAGCTGTGAGCGAGAGAACCACGGCGTTCGTTTGATCGACGATCATCACCTTCGTGCCCGGAGGCAGCGAGCCAGCCGGCGCGCTCACGTGAATGTTCCCGTTCGCGTCGGGGATGCTGAACGTGATGGAGTTTGGATCGAAGTTCAGCGGAGCTACGGCTTTGGTGATAAAGCTTGAGACAGGTACCACTACAGCGCCGCCAAAAGAGTCCGCCAGGCCGGACACCTGAACCGTATATTGCGTCGCCGGATCAAGGTTGTTGACCGGCGCGAATGACAGCACCGTACCCGAAGTCGAAAGCACAAAGGGCTGCAACGGCAGCGGCGCACCTGAACCGGCACCCTTGAACAAGATCAAATTGCTCTGTGAAATCGACTGCGGATTCAGGGGTGCGGTAGTGGTAATCGTAATCACCGTACTGGATGGCACTCCCAGCGCGCCGTCGGCCGGTGACACCAACGCACGGGTCACGGAGCCCGAAAGAGAAATATCGGCTTGAGCGGTCTGGCCGGCAGTTACCAGAACGGACGCACTGCCAATCAGATTTGTGTGCGGCGCACTCGCTTTCAGGTTTGCCGTTCCGGCGATCGCCGGAACAATGTACCGCCCATTGGCCCCGGTAATGCTCACGATCGGCAAGGAATCAGTTTGGACAAGGGCCCGGACCGGCCCGGCGCTCGAGGAGACTACGCCCTGAACGAATCCCGCGGGCGCGACAATGTCATAGAAGACATATTCGCCGCCGGCGACCAGCCCCGCCAACCCCGGAGAAGCGACGGAAATAAGGCTGGCGCCAATGATTTGGGCCTGGGCTACGACCGTGATGTGCGGTACGCCATCGATCCGCTGGACCTGGGTGAGCAGGAAAGTGTCGGCTGGATTCAATCCTGTCGCAGAGAT
>DATMPO010000028.1:0-30667 GCA_035567035.1 Verrucomicrobiia bacterium
CAAGTGGTATCTTGACCTGCGCAAATACGGCGGAGTTCCTCACAGCGGTTTTGGCATGGGCATTGAGCGCGCAGTCGCATGGATCTGCGGCCTGGAACACGTCCGCGAGACGATTCCTTTTGCCCGCACGCTCACACGCATCTATCCGTGACGCGTGTATCCATGAAGAAGACTCCGGGAGAACGAACTTTATGACTGCCGAAACAACATCAGCTCCCAAGACGGAGACCGCCGGCAAACCGGTACTGGGCGATAACATTGTCCCAAAAAAAGTCCGCATTCTGGGCGTGCCTCTGGACCTTGGACAGTCCCGCCGCGGCGTGGACATGGGTCCTTCAGCGGTGCGCGTTGCGGGCTTGGAAGCCCGTCTGGAAGCGCTGGGTCACGTAGTGGAAGACGGCGGCAACGTTGCCGTGGCCATCCCCGAGCAGAAAAAAGAAGGCGACCCAGCCGCCAAGTATTTAAAAGAAATCACCGCCACCTGCACCAAGCACGCGGAGATGGTGCTCAAGACGCTGGAAGCGGGGAAATTTCCTCTGGTCCTCGGCGGCGACCATTCGGTGGCCGCGGGCACAGTGGCTGGCGTGGCGGAATTTTATCGCCGACAAGGACAGAAAGTCGGGCTGATCTGGATTGACGCGCACGCGGACATCAACACTCCGGAAACTTCGCCCAGCGGCAACGTCCACGGCATGCCGCTGGCCGCCATTCTTGGGCTGGGTCCGGCTGAGTTGGGCAACATATTCAACTTCTCTCCCAAAGTGCAGCCCGAAAATTGCGTGTTGGTGGGCGTGCGCGACATTGACGCTCGCGAGAAGGAAAACATCCGCAGGGTCGGGATTGAAGCCTACACCATGCGCGATATTGACGAGCGCGGGATGAGGACGATCATCGAAGAAGCACTGCGCATCGCCGGTCGCGGCACCGCGGGGTATCACGTCTCGCTCGACATGGACTGGATCGATCCCGAAGACGCTCCCGGAGTAGGCACCCCTGTGCGCGGCGGCGCCAGCTATCGCGAAGCCCATCTGGCCATGGAGATCATCGCCGATCACGGCCGCATGACCAGCTTCGAGATTGTAGAGGTCAATCCGGTCATTGACGAACACAACCGGACGGCCGACCTGGCCGTGGAATTGACCCTGTCAGCGCTGGGCAAGAAGATTCTGTAAGAATCAGACTCCCCAGCCTCCGCCACCGGGCGACTCAATTCTGATGCGCTCGCCTTTTTTCAGCCGCACGCTGGTTTTGCCGGGAAGAGTTTCAGGTTTGCCGTCGTTGTGAATAACTTCAGTGCGGCCGGCGGCCCCGTCGGCGCCGCCCTGGAGTCCATACGGCCCGCGACTCCGGCGGTCGGCCAGCAATGTGACTTCGGCGTCGGCCAGCAATTCCACTTCCCGCACAATGCCGTCCCCGCCGCGAAATTTTCCCGTGCCACCGCTTCCTCTTCGCAACGAGTACGCCGTCACGCGCAGCGGATACGCGTACTCCAATGCTTCCGCCGGAGTGTTGAGCGAGTTGGTCATGTGCGTGTGGACACCGCTCACGCCATCGCGGTCCGGACGCGCGCCCATGCCGCCAGCAATGGTCTCGTAGTAAGCGAAAGGTTCGCCTGTGCGTTCGTCGACGCCACCGATGGTCAGGTTGTTCATGGTCCCGGAAGAACCGGCGGGCACACGGTCCGGCATGGCCTGGGCGAGCGCGCGCAGCAGCGTGTCCACAATGCGCTGGGAGGTTTCAACGTTCCCCCCGGCAACGGCCGCCGGCGGACGCGCATTCACCACCGTGCCCTTCGGCGCGATCATCTTCACCGGACGCATCAGGCCCGCGGCCGCCGGCACGTCTTCCTGCAGCAGGCAGCGGAAGACGTAAAAGCACGCGGAGTAGGCGATCGCGTCCACCGCGTTGATGCTGCCCGCGACCTGTGGCGCGCTGCCGGTGAAATCCACGGTGACCAGCGGCTTGCCGGCGGGAGCGGGCTGAAACGTCAGCGCCACGGCAATGCGCACCGGGCCGGAACCGGCGCCATCGTCGTCGAGGAAGTCTTCGGCTTCATAGCGGCCGTGCGGCACACCGCGCAGAAACACGCGCATCAGGTTCTCGGAATAATCCTGCAGTTCGGCCATCACCCGCTGGACCCGCGACGCGCCATAGCGTTCCACAATTTCCCGCAACCGGGCGGCGCCGGTGTGGCACGCGGCAATCTGCGCGTTCAAGTCGCCTTCGCGTTCCTCAGGCGTACGCACGTTCGCGAGCAGCAGGCGGAAGATGTCCGCTTGCGGCCGCCCGGCTGCAATCAGCTTGATGGGCGGAATGCGGATGCCTTCCTGATAAATCTCGCGGCAGATTCCCATGGACCCGGCGTAAGTCCCGCCAACATCGGCATGGTGCGCGCGCGACGCAACATAGAAGGAAGGCCGTTTCTTGTTCTTCAAGAAGACCGGCGCCACCAGCGTAATGTCCGGCAGATGCGTACCGCCGCAAAAAGGATCGTTCAGGATGGCCACGTCGCCGGGGCCTAATTGCAGTTGCTCAATCGCCGCGCGCACGGACATGGGCATGGAGCCGAGATGCACCGGCATGTGGTCGCCCATGGCCACGACCTCTGCCGCCGCGTCAAAGACCGCGCAGGAGTAGTCGCGCCGCTCTTTGATGTTCGGCGAAAACGCCGTCCGCCGCAGCGCCGCGCCCATTTCTTCCGCGATCGAATGAAACAGGCTCTTGAATATCTCGAGTTCAACCGGGTCGCGCATGGAAGATGATTGTAATGGAAAAGCAATTAGCAATTAGCAAATAGCAATTGGCAATTAGCCAAGCCTTTTCACCGCGAAGGGTGCCAAGGACGCAAAGGCGAGACGGGTTGGGCGACGCGAATTTTCGCGAATGATCAGGAATCTCTTGGGGGTTTTTTTGGGCTGACTGTTATTTGCTGATTGCCAGTTGCTATTTCATCCAACGTTAATGAGGTTTTAACCATTTATACACATCGCTCTGCAATAAAAGGGGGCTACTGGAAATTCAAAGGAGTCCCCCATGGTGCGCACGGTCCGTTTTTCTCTTCTATTATTGGCAACTCTGGTTTGCCCTGTCCTCTGGCTGACACCGGTTACGGCCCAGGTGGACAAAGGCGCCATCGCTGGAACCGTGAAAGACACGACAAATGCGATTCTGATTGGGGCGCGAATCGAGGTTGAGCCCTCGGGAAAACGAGCCGTATCGGACTCCCAGGGCCAGTTCCGGATCAACGACCTGGTCTCCGGCGACTACACTCTGACGGTTTCCTACGTCGGGTTCTCTCCCTCGGTCACCGTGGTAAAGGTCGCCGGTGGGCAGACGGCCAGCGCGGATGCCCTACTGAAGGTCGCTTCCAAGGCGGATGAAGTCCTTGTCACCGCTGAACAGGTAAGCGGCGAAGCGGAGGCCATCAACATTGAGCGTACCGCCGATAATATTGTCCAGGTCCTGCCGGCAAAGGTCATTACCAGCCTTCCCAACACCAACATAGCGGATGCGGTTGGCCGTCTGCCCAGCGTGACCCTGGAGCGCGACGAAGGCGAAGGCAAGTACGTCCAGATTCGCGGCACCGAGCCGCGCCTCAGCAACGTGACCATCAACGGCGTGCTCGTACCCTCGCCGGAAGGCAACGTCCGCAACATCAAGCTGGACGTTATTCCCTCGGGCCTGGTGGAACGCATCGAAGTGAATAAGACCTTGTCCGCCAATCAGGACGGCGATGCGATTGGCGGCTCCGTCAACCTGGTGACCCGAATGGCGGAAAACAAACCGTTGCTCGATTTCTCCGGCATGGGCGGATACACGCCCATTCAAGGCGGTCGCACGCTAGGCAACTTTGGCGGCGACTTCGGACAGCGTTTCGGCGCCAAGAAGAAATTCGGGTTCATGCTGGGCGGCACTTTCGACCAGAACAACCGCGGCATTGACGATCTTGAACCCACTCAGGCGATTGGGAGTTTTAACAACCAGAATATTGCCTTAGTTTCCAGCCAGGACCTGCGTTCCTACTCCTACTACCGGACCCGTTACGGGTTCGCGGGTGGAATGGACTACAACATTACGGACGGTTCCAATATCTACGTAAAGGGGCTGTATTCCGACTTCCACGATTTCGGCGATGTCTGGGTCACTACGCCGAATTACGGCAACACTATCAAGGCTGTAAATGGCTCGCAGATCCTATTCGACAACGCAGCCGATTGTGCAGCTCCCGGAGCTCCAGCCAATTGCTCAGCTGGTTTTATGCAGTACCGCCACTACATTCGCCGCCCAGACCAACAAATCTTCAGCATCTCGACCGGTGGAAGACACGATCTGAAATCCACGCTCATCACGTACGAGGTTGCCGGGTCGCGTTCCCATAACGTTGGCGGCCAGGATTTTCCGACAACGCATTTCAACGGGCCGCCAGTCGACCTGGCGCAGGATTTGAGCAACCCCCGCCGGCCAAACTTCAAAGTGCTGGATGGCACGAACATTTTGGACCCCACCCAGTACACCATCGCGGACACCTCGCTGCCCGAGCAGCGCAGCACCCAGCTCAATTTCCAGGGCGTGGCCACGGTGGACCGCCGCTATAGCCTGGGCGGACATCTCGGCACCTTCAGCATGGGCGTACTGGTCCGGAATGGTCACAAGACGGAGAATGAGAACGACCACTTTTTTGGTTCCAATGGGAACTTCACCTTGAATCAAGTGCTGGGGACGTACACCAATCCCACTTATTACGATCATACCTATCAGCTTGGACCCAATTCGGATTACACCAAAATCCACCAGTTATTCCTCAGCAATCAGGGTTCATTCACTGACAATGTGAACCAGGACCAGATCGTCAACAACGGCGCTACCTTTGATGCCAACGAGCGGGTTTACGCGGGATACGTAATGAACTCGCTTTCCTTCCGCAAGGTCCGCGTGCAGGCGGGCCTTCGTATCGAAGCGACCGATGCCACCTATACGGCAAATCAAGTGAACCTGAATAACGGCGCTTTTGTCTCGGCCGTACCAGTCAACGGAAGTTCAGGCTACATCAATTTTCTGCCCAGCGTTCAGGTGCAGTTCCCCATTGGCCAGAACACAAACCTGCGCGTGGCTTACGGCCGAGGCATCTCCCGCCCGAATTTCTCGGACATTGTCCCGACCAAGATTATTGATCCCAACACGACGCCGCAGACGCTTCAGATAGGTAATCCCGCGTTGCAGCCGACCACGGCCAACAACTATGACCTTCTGTTTGAGCATTTCTTCCAGCCGCTGGGCATCCTGCAGGCCGGGTTCTTTTACAAACAGCTCTACGACCCCATCTATGCGACGGTCACTATCCTGCCGCCGGGCGATCCCAACGCTGGATTTCGTCAGCAAGAATCTATTAATGGGCCCAGCGCCCATCTTGCCGGCTTTGAGGCCGCCTGGGAGCAGCGGCTTTCGCGTCTTCCCGGGTTCCTGAACGGATTTGGCGTTGCCGCCAATTACAGCTACACCACGTCGCAAGTGTCTTTCCCCGTGGGCTTCTCCGGCGGAAGAATTGACCATCCGTCCTTGCAGCGCCAGGCGCCGAATACCTGGAACTTGGGAATGACTTACGACAGAGCCCGCTTTTCCTCGCGATTTGGCGTAAGCCACAACGACGCCAATATTTTCGCCTACCAGTTTGTGCACGCTGATGCCGCAACCGATAAAGACCCCATCCTGGGAATCAAGGGGCCGCTGGGCGATCAATACCTCTACGCCCACACTCAGTTTGATGTCCAGGGCAGTTATCGCTTCTATAAAGGACTGAGCTTCGTTGGATACGGGCTCAACCTCAGCAATGAAGTCTTCGGGTTTTACACTGGCAGCCCGATATATCCCAACCAGCGTGAGTACTACCACCCCACGGTGGCTGTCGGGCTGCGCTGGTCGTCGCGAGCGGAATAGAAAGCTGGAGGACCGCCTGCACGTGCCGTTGGCGGTAAGGAGATGTTCGTATAAGGGCTTTTCCTGCTCTGGAATTTATCGCGCGCGCGTAAGTTTGAGACGCGGCAATGCCGCGTCTCTACGTTTAGATCTTCGTGTTACCCGCGTTCTATCAGTGCCATCAGCGTAATCAGTGGTAAGTTTTTTATTCGTCCGGCTTGTCGTGTTCCCAGCTCAGGAATGCTCCCGAACCCTCCTGGACTTTGCCGCTCAGGCCGCCTTCGAGCGCGTCGGGATCGCCGCCGGCCAGTTCGATTTTGCGGCGCTGGACTTCGCGCAGGGCGCGCAGGATGGCCGCTTCGGCTTCCACGTATTGCTCTTCTGTCAGTTCGCCGCTTTCCAGCTGGACTTGCAGGGCCAGAAGCTGCTCTTTGAGCGGAGCGTCGTCCGTCCATTCCTCTTCGGCCACCTTCAGGAGGGTGCGCATGATGAAGCCGAAACCGTTGAACGGCAGGAGCAGGATGTCGTCAATCAGAAACACTGGTATCCTCTCTAGTTTTGTCCGCCGCGTTCCAGTTTCAGGCGGATGTTGACGAAATTGTACGGCGGCCAGGGGCCGGTATATTTGAAATTCAGCCGTTCGCCGTACTTATGGGCCACGCGGTTGACGGCAGCGTCAAATTCCGTCTCGCGGTCCTTGTGGATGAGGAAAGCGGCGTTCATGATCATCTTATCGCCAATGGGTTTGTTGTCCCGCGAAGCCACGCAGACGTTGCGCAGGCCGTCATAAATCTCGCGGACGTAGTTGGCCGCCAGTTCGGCCAGGGCCTTGTCAATCATGCGACCGAGCTGCATGCGCGCAAAGTACGTGGATTGCAGGTGCTTGCGCGTGAGTTCCTGGTGGAAGCGGTGGATCTCTTCGTGTCCGCGCTGCAGTTCTTCAATGATGCGGTCGCGGTCCCATGTCACTTTTAGCCCGAACTCGAGCTTGCCGGTCATCTGCTTGAGGACGTCTTTGAGCGAAGCGTAGATGCTCTTGAGCACTTCGCGGATATCGTCGTCCGTGCGGAAGACCGTGCCGAAACTCATAGGGATGATGGTGTAATTCTTCATCACTGATTCGATCACGTGCTCGTGGGCCAGGGCGTTGTCACGCGTAGGATCATAGATGAAAACCGGCGTGCGGCTGACCACGGCAGCGATGTCGCCATAGTGCACCGTATAAACTTCTTCACTGCCGCCGCCAATGCCGCTCTTGCCGAAGGGCACCGGCGCGCGCGATTCGATCACGCCATAGACGTAACGGCCTTCCTGCTGTTGCGCGTGGTTGCGCGCTTCAGTTTTTGCCGCCTGTCGCGGAACCAGCTCCAGAACCTCAGCGGCGTTGCCTGCGGGCGCTCTGGTGACCGTCTGTTTGGGCGCGTTCTTTTTTTTCGCCGATTTCTTCCTTGGACCCATTCACTCTCCTCGCCATGTTTAAGGTTGTCGCCAGGAATTCATCAATCTCAATCGGCTTGAACATCACGCCGATGCTCCGGGCCGCCGCCTCTTCGGTGGTTTCCTGTGTTGCGTAGCCGGTCAACAAGGCCGCGGGAACACCGGCATCCAGTTCCCGCGCCGCTGAAATCACTTCAAAACCGGTATGCCGCTCTTCCAGGGAGTAGTCACACAGCACCACGTCAAACCTCCGCTTGGCGACGGCCGAAAGGCCCTCGCGCCATGTGCCGCACGCAACAACCTCATACCCTTCCTTCTCCAGGATCATCCGGTAGGTCAAAAGCACGGAAGGCTCGTCATCCACCACCAGCACGCGGTACTTTCTGGTTTGGGTCGCTGCTTCCTGGCTCATAATTTCCTTGGTCACAATTTCCTGGTCACAACTTAACGACCGGCAAATCAATTTTAAAAACCGTGCCTTTGCCCAGCTTGCTGCGGACCGTCAGCTTCCCGGCGTGGTTCTGGATGATCCCGCGCACAATCCACAGCCCCAGGCCCGTTCCCTTTTCGCCCTTGGTGGTTACGAAGGGCTCAAAGATGGTGTTCACCATGTCCGGCGAGACGCCGCTGCCCGTATCGGCAATCAGAATGCGCACTACGCCGTGCAGTTCGTCCCGATGGGGAATATGGCGGGTGCGGATACGCAGCCTGCCGCCGTCCGGCATGGCGTCCCTGGCGTTGATGACCAGATTGGAAAGCACCTGGCGAATCTGGTCGGCGGCAATCACCGCGTCCGGCAGCATTCCCAGATCGGCCATGACCTCCACGTTGGCGCTGCGCAGCTGGCGGTTCATCAGCAGCAACGTGTCTTCAATAATGACGTTGACGTTGACGGGCTTGACCTGCTCCGTATTGCGATAAAGGCCCAGCATCTGCCGCACAATGCGCGCCACCCGCTCGGTTTCCGTCTTTAATACGTTGTAAACCGGCATGGCGCTTTCCGGAACCGACCCGGCCATGAGGTAAATCGCGTTCTTGATGGCCTCCATGGGATTGTTGACCTCATGGGCAATGGTGGCGGCGAGCCGGCCGGTAGCGGCAAATTTTTCGATTTCCAGCATGCGCCGCTCGACCTTCAGCTGCTCCACCTTGCGCACCGCCGTGAGATCGCGCAACACGGACACGGTAAACGATACCTGTCCGCGTTCGTTGAAGATCTTGCCGGAGCGGGCGTCATACTCGATCTCCTGCTTCAGCCCGGCGTTGTAGAGCTTCATCGGAATGGTCTCCCGCTCGGCAAAGGAGTTGGTGAACGCAAAAATGTACGTCGAAAGCTGCGTCTGGTTCTTGATCTGCATTGCGTCGCGCGCGCCTTCCGGGGAAGCGCCGAACAACTCCTCGGCCAGGGGGTCCACCAGCACGATCCGGGCTTCACTGTCGCAGACCACAATGGGATCGCCGACGTTCTCGATGATCAGGTTCAGGCGGTCGCGGTCCTGGCGCACCACTTCTTCGGCTTGACGCAGCTTGTCATAGTTGGCGCGCAGCTCCTGGTCGGCGCGGCGCAGGTCCGTCACGTCCCGCATCACGGTCACCGTGCCGAGCTGGATTCCGTCCGGTCCGTAGGTGGGCGCGGAAACGGCCTCAAACAGCAGCTCCTCGCCTTCGATTGCGTCCACCAGCGTGAGATCGCGGTGCGCGTCCGTACCGGAAACCAGCATGGAAGACAGCGCCGCGGAAAACAGCAGGTTGTTAAACTCGACCGCGCGCACCAGACCCTCGGTCACTTCGTCCGGGACCTTGAAGAAACGCTCGGCCGCCTTATTGTGCAGGATCACGCGGTGCTGCGTGTCGGTAAGAATCACCGGGTCGGCCATGCTCCGCATGATCGTGCCCATCTGCGCGATCGTGGTTTCCATGTCGCGCATGCGGTTGTAGTAGTGCTCCACCTTGAACAGCCGCGACAGATAACGATTGGCGAGCTCGATCAGCTCAGCCAGTTCCGCGATTCCTTGTTCCCTGGTGTTTGGCGGCAGTTCCACGACAATGGCCGCGGCATAGGCCCGCATTTCGCACGTCGGGCAAACCTGGTCTTCCAGACGAATGCGCTGCTCCCGGCGGAAATTCTCCACGGCCAGACAGCGCGCCGTGCGAACACGGTCGGCCTCCCAGCAGACATTACGATTGGAATACAGCACCGGATGGATGTAGATCGGACGATTGTGAACGGTGGTCTTGTGCAGCACCGCCGGACGCGTCGTGTGCATCACTCCAACCACAGGATGGTCGGACGTCCATAAAGCGGTGGTGAATTTTTCCAGTTGCTGCCGGGGCCAGCGGACGGCCGCCGCGGGAGTTACCTCTCCCGAATCGAAGTTGACGTCAACCGCCAGGACCCGCGAATAACCCAGAGCGATGATTTCTTCCAGCAGCAAGGGAAGAATTTCTTCAGAACGCTCCGCCTCCAGCATACGGAGCACCGCCGGGCGACGCTGCGATGATGGACGGCGACTTTTCACGCGCACCGGCTCGATCCGTAGTTCGACCCCGGCCATAAACCTCCCTGGGTCACTCCTCAACGACGCCGGCGCGCCGCAGTGCGCGGCCTGGCCCTGCGTGCAGGCTCAATCGAACCCACCGACAGATCATCCGCCGCAGCTTCAGACAACGTCGGCCGGGACACCAACCCGGTGAGACCTACGGCGTCTGCGTACTTGAGATATGTATCAATGGAGGCAACCACGATCCGGGCCTCAACTGTAATCAGATCAATACCCACCAATGAGATTCGGACCCACGCATCGATCACGATCCCCTTGTCAAGAATGCGATCAAGAACATCAATCAGACTTGACCCGCCGGATACGCGTTCAACGGCCATTGCCAGCCTCCTTAAATCAGAGCGAAACTATCGTTTTGCACGCTTGCGGCGCGCGGCTTGACTGCTTCGGTTACGCGCTTCTGTCCCAGGCCCCGGTCTTGGCAGCCGGCCTCTCGGCGCGGCAGCTTTGGGTAGAGAAGCCGTCAAGTTTGGATCGTACTTCCACCAATTCAGGCCTATTTGTTCCGCCTTGTCGACGGAGCATACCAGTAATCGTATGCGGATCGTCAGCAGTTCGACATTCGCCAGGGATATACGAATGTCTCCCGCAATCACCAGCCCTTTATCGAGCACGCGATCAAGAATATCGACGAGGTTCGTGGTTCCGGAAACAGTAGGAACTCTTTCCATTTGTCATCTCGGGAAGCTGGATAAGGTGTGGCCTTGAACACGCATCCTACTTAGCCCGTTACGAACTGTCAACCTGTCTCAAAGTACAGGGATTGCCGTCAATTCGCCGTTTTCCCTGCCTGGTGGGGGAAAAACACAATGCAGATACACCTTCGATGCGGACGGTCGTGGTTGCGGTTGGCCGGAAATCCTCTGGTCCAAGGGACGTTCCCCGGGCTATTTGTCCACCAGGTTTCCCAGCGGCCCCAGGTCCAGGTTCAGGTCTTCGGGCCGGAGTCCGAACGCGGCTGCCAGTTCGTGGACTTTCGCTTCCAATTTCATCAGCGACTGCCCCATTTCTTCGATTTTGGCGTCGTCCAGCGAGCCGCCTTCCATCCTGCGGATCGCCTGCCGCTCCAGCAATCGGCGCAACAGCTCGATCAGACTCAGCACCAGGCGCGCCAGCCCCTGTTCAATGTTCTCCGGGGAGCAGTCAATGCGCTCAATCGCACCTTCCGCCACGCTGTTCAGCTCGCGGTTCAGTTCGGAAACCGCCGCTGCAATCTCTTCCGGACTGATTCTGCGCAGCGCGGTCATTGCGCCCCCGTGATCTTCGGCGTCCTGACCTGGGCGCTCAGGAATTCTGACGCCGGCCAGGGCCCGCTCGTGCGGCGCGCCAGACGGTCCGGTACCGGGACGTTGTTGACTGCGGCGCGAAACTCCTCTTCCCTGCCGCGTTCCGCCAACACAAAGATGCGCGTGCCGTGCTTGACCTCTCGGAGGCGGACTTCCATGCCGGCGCCCGCTGTCGCTGCCTTCACATTCGCCACATAGTCTTCGACAATACGCAGTAACTCCGCTTTGTCCTGCAAGTAGCGTGTCCCGGAAATGGAATCCTGTGCATACACGGGTGCGCCAAAATAGATCACGCACTCCATCTGCACAAAAGCGCGCAGGCGTTCCAGGTCGGCGACGAAATTGCCGCCATGCTCCGCAACAAAACTGCCCAGCGACGCGCGGTCGTCAAACAGGGAGAGCAGGCGGAAGGGGACAACAGCGTCCTGGCTGAACATGTGGGTCACCACGCGGTGAAATTCCACCGCATTGCGCTGCATCGCCGGCGGGTCCAGGGGCCACTGCACGTCAGACCACAGCAGGCACAACCCGCTGTTTTGCAAACACTCGACTGCGGCTCCGTTTACTCCCGCATCGGGCAGAGAAAGCGCGGGCTGGTGCAGGAACCCGCAATATGCCAGTACTTTATTCATTACCGGACGCTTTCTTCGGGCGCAGGTCTTTTCCGCGCAGGTTGCGCAGCGCGGTCTCCACTGAAGTCAGGACAACGTTCAGCCCAACGTAAACGAGATCAACTCCAGCGACAGAAATTACTACCGACCCCTGCACTACCACGCCCGCGTTCAGTACGTGGTCAAGGATATCCAGCAGGGAGGCGTCCTCTTGTGAGGTGCCCGCCAGTTGCACGGTTTCGGGATTATTCGGCATCAGAGACAAACGAATAGGGCGGCCAGGGACCATTCACTTCAATGCGCCGCGCGCCTTCCCATCGCTTTACGAACTGCTTCAGCGTCTGGTCCCATTGCTTGCGCCGCGCGCGTGACAGCAGGAACGTGGCCTGCCACAGCAGATCCGGCCGCGCTCCGCTCACCTTGCCGGTGGGCGCGGAAGCCTGGGCCAGCCTCTCGAGCTTCGTGGCAAGCTCCGCCACCTGGGTGTCGTTCCGCCCCGGACGCTGCTTCAGCCGCGCCGCTTTTTGCTGCAGATACTGTTTGCCGGAACTGGCGGCGCGCGTCGCGGCGCGCGCGGGGCGGGCTTCAGCGAAAACTTTCACGCCCCATTCCTCCGCGTTGGCGATTTTCAAAAAGACCTTGCCCAGCGCGGATTTCCGCGCGCGGACGTTCTTGAACAGTGCAGCTTCGCCGGAAAATACCGTCGCAAAGCGCGCCGGGATGACCGTAGTCTTCGCGGCAATTTCGCCGACCACCTGCTGATGGCGCACGCTGTGCAACGCCAGCCAATCCAGGTTTTCCATGTTGCGCTGCATGGCGGCGGCAAACCCATGAGGGTCCACATCGGAAACCCAGCAGACAAACTCATCGCAGGCGCGCGGATGCGGAGGATGGACTCCATCCACACCGGCGCTGCGCAATCTGGCGGGGCGCGCGGCGGCCGAGCGCGACACGCCGTAAAGGTACAGCCCGGGCCCCGAGTTGCTGGTCGCCTTCATGCCTGGCTTCCTGGTTTGTCTCACGCGATCCGCCACAATTCGCCGGTAAATCTCTTCAGCGCCGCTGCTCCGGCAATCTCTCCCGGAAACTCTCGCGCTATATATATAGGATAGCGCGGATATTTCCCGGCCAGCTTTTCGATGGTTGCCTGCTGCCACTGTCGCGCCTGTTCGCAGCGCTCGCAGCCTGGATTTCCAGCCAGCACCCGGTTGACGAACAACGAATCCACTCCCAAGTCCAGCGCCCGGACCGCCTTCAGCAACCGCTCGGTCTGCTGATCGGGTACCGGTTCCGGCAGCATGACCGCGAACACGCGGCTGCGCTTCGGGTTTCGCATGATCTCTATCAGCCGGCGCACTTGCTGCCCCAGGGACGCCAGTTCCACCGCCACGTCCTGCGCGAGGGCCAGTGTACGGTGCGCGGCCAGGCTTTTCAACAACAGCCGCGACCACAACAACACACGCTCCGGCATCCGCAACAGCTCCAACGCATGGCCCGTCGGCGCCATGTCAATCAGTACCAGGCCGGCCTTCGCGCCGCTCGGATGTCTTTCTTCGATCAAATCTTCTTCCAGTAACCCAAGGATTCTGAAGATGGCAAAGATTTCGTCGACGCCGGGCGGGACAACCTCCAGGAGCGCGGAGAAGACTTCTCTTTCGAACGTCAGGTCGACGTGCACCCCGCCGGATTGCATGGTCATCTCAGCGTTCAGCTGCTGTTTGATGCGCGCGGCCCAGCGGTTAAAATCGCCGATGGAATCCAGTTCCACGGCCGCGAATTTTGCGTCGCCCAGCACGGAAACGCGCTGGTCTCCGATGGGCTTTTGAAAGATGTCGTCCAGCGAAGGCGCTGGATCAGTCGAGCAAACGGTGACTGGAACTTTCTGCGCCAGCCGGGCGTGAAACGCCAGGGCGGCAGTTACGGTGGTCTTGCCTACACCGCCTTTGCCCACGGTAAAGGAAAGCGGAGTGGAGACCCGAGGCCATTCCATCTGCTGCAACTTGATCTTGGTGCTGCAAGCATCCGGGCGCATCTGCGCGAATCCGCGATAAGCTTTTCCCGGCGTTTGGCTGAGTGCTGACTGCTGAGCGCTGGCTGCTTTCTTCGCAGCAAATACTACATCGCCAAACGTCTTGAGCAGCGCGATTCCAAGAATGGGATTTCCCGGGTCCGGTCCAAGCAAAACCGGCAAACGCGGAAAGCGGCGCTTCAAAAACGCTTGTGCCTTCTTCGCCATGCCCGCGCGGACGCGACAATGCTCGCACCGGCCGGGACTGTCGGTCACGCGGTTCAGAACAACCCGCCCCGCCTTCATTTCCGGCACGGATTCGCTCAGCGCGTCCAGCGACCGCGCAGCTTCGTTCAAAGAAAACGTTTCCGGCGACGTCACCAGGCATATATCAGCTTGCTTTGCGGAAAACGCTTCGCGCAACTGGCGAAGGACGTCCTGCCACCGCTCAAGAAACGCATGCGCAGGCCGTGCCATGCGTCCGCCAAAGCGCCTGGCGAGCAGTTCGTCGCGGCAGGAAGCGACGTTCAGGAAGTCCAGAAAACGCTGGAAATGCCCCGGCAGCTCAAACAACCTGAGCGTATGGCCAAAGGGCGCGGTGTCCACGATGATGTGGCCGTACTTCTCGGCTTCCACCATTTCCTGGATCGAGAGCAGTCCGGCCACTTCAGCCATGCCGGGCAAAGTCGTATCCAGCAGCGGCGCGATTTCGGCTTTGGAGAAGAATGTCCCGCTCTCAACTATATTCAGGATGGCATCGCGGTTGCCGGCCAGAAACTTCTGGAACTCTTTGTCAGAGTCAATTTGCCAGGCAAACAGCTTCCCCTTGGCCCCGGCTAATCGCGACGGCGAAGACTTCAGCTTGACCTGCAACATGTCAGCCAGCGAATGCGCCGGATCGGTGGACATCAGCAGGACGCGCGCACGCGGCTTCTGCGCGGCCAGATGCAAGGCCAGCGCGCAGGAAACAGTCGTCTTCCCCACTCCGCCCTTGCCCGCGACAAACGTCAGCCTGGCCACGGGATGATTCTATGCGCTGGGACGAACCTTACCGCGGATTTGCGCGGATGCGCGCCGATCATCCCCGCTCGATGCGAAACGTGTAGCAACCGGCCGTGGTGGAATGTACCTGAATATAGTTCACGTTCGGACGGGCGAACAGCCGCTGGATTGCCGGCTCCATTCTGCCGTCAGACACGAATTCCTGGGCCAGCAGGTGGCGGCCGCGGGCGTAGGCTTCCAGGGTGCGGGGACTGGCGCGGAGTTCTTCCGGGAATCCGGCGTCTTCCTGGTAACGCTCGCATGCGCTGGCGTGGATGTAGACCGGCCCAGGCTGCGGCAGCGGTTCCGCACCGGTGAAACGGTCGTAGGTGAAGAGGATGCGGCGCTCGGCAGGGGCATGGATCTGGCGCAGACAGTGGCGGCACGGCGCGCTCTCTGTCCCGGTTTCAACGTGGGCTGGAAAACCGAATACCGGCGCTACCAGGGTGGCGCGAACCGATTCCGCGATCTCGCTGGGAATGGCTATGATACGGATCGACTGCATGGCGGCTCCTCTTTTTTTCTTGGGTCAACCATCAACGTGATTCTGGAGGAAGATGGTGCCGGAAGCCTATCCGGTTCTTGCGGTCAAACTCAGGGTCTGCAAAATTGGGTTTGCAAAATTAAGACGCGGCGCGCAAAGGCTTGCCCGGCCGCCAGAACTCGAAGGGCCAGGATCAGGAAGCGTTTTCTTCGCGAAAGTCCTCGCCGTACTGGTCTTCGAACTTGCGCGCGAGCGGCACTCCCCAGATATATTTCCCGGGCTCGATGCACCGGATTCCAATCTGGTTCTCTTTTGGGGTCCCCGGCTGGCCAACCCACGACACACGGAACCGGGAGCGGCTGCTTCCGCATTCAACGCCAATCACCATGCCGCGCTGCAACGGGCACCGGACGCCTTCCAGACGCGCGCCTACCGGCGTGAGGTCTACCGTATGCGCTTCGATCTTAAAGAGACGGCCGTCGACGTCCATTCCCCATAACCGCACGAGGAGCTTCATGGGAATTCTGCTTTCACGATTTCTCATCCAAGTCACCGATCTGGCTGATGGCAAGCCGTAAGAGTCTTTTCTGTTTCGAGAACAACTTGCCTGGGGGAAGGCAATCTTCGGGGTTAAATTCCGGGCTAAATGCTAAACGTTGAATGCTAAATCACGTCCATGGGTTGTCCCGCTGGAACCACCGCCGCCACACGCGATGAGGATCCGTCGCGCGTGTCCCCGGCGTCGCAGTGGCGGTTTACCGCAGCAGTGATTTCTTCAAGAAAGCTCTGCGGAGCTGTCGAGGAGGCGGGCGTGCAACGCAGGCGTCCGAGCGTTTCCGCGACTTGCCGTAATCGCCTGCTCTGGCGGCCATAATCGACATCGGTACCGGGGTTGGTTGCGGCCGAGTCGATATAGCGCCATAGGAAGTAACGCATGTGGTCTACGGCATTCTTCAAATCTTCGATCAACCCCATACTCAACAAGTCGTCTAAAATGCGTTCCTGGTCGCCGGGGTTGGAGTCGCATTGCGCCCACTGCAATTGCTGTAGCAGGGCCTTGAGTTCCTGGGTCATCGCAACGACGCGTTCCGAAAAATCTGGCATGCTTGCCCTTCGTGGTCCGTCGAACATGAATTACTTCCATGCCCCCGCCGACCTTAAACCTAAAAAAACCTGAACAAAATCGGAAAAATAATTTACGGACAACTGACCCAGAGGATGGAGGGAACCTCTATGGAAACTATCCGCCCAGCGCGGTTTTTTGCCAATCCGGTCTACCCTGCAATTATGAATAGAAAGGATTCTGTAACAGAGATACATGAAAACCCTGATACTCCCTGTCATCCTATGGAACAGATCACGCACTTCAGGTAGTGAGTTTCCGGAACTCCCAGGAGGATAGGGTGGTCTTTCGCCTGGGCACGCATTTCCAGGACTCTCACGGCACGATGGGCGTCCTGGGCAGCGGCGGTGAGCAGTTGCAGGAGATCAGCTTCTCCAACATGGAAAGAGCATGAGCAAGTGACCAGAATTCCTCCGGGCCGCAGCATCTGCAGTGCACGCAGGTTCAGTTCTTTATATCCGCGGACGGCCGCCGGCAGATTGCGTTTTGTGCGGGCAAAGGCCGGCGGATCCAGGACAATCGCGTCATACCGCCGTCCCGCGGTGGCATAGTCCTTGAGCAGATCAAAGGCGTTGGCTTCAATCCACTCGATTTCGTTCTTGTTCGCGGCAGCGTTGAGTTTTTCGTTCTGTTCGGCGATTTCCAGAGCTTCGCGGGAAATGTCCAGCGCCATCACGCGTTCGCACGTGCGCGCCAAATGCAGCGCGAAGCCACCCTGGTAGGTGCACACGTCGAGTGCCGTGCCGTGTGCATAGGCCGCGGCCGCGGCATAGTTTTCGCGCTGGTCGAGAAATGCTCCGGTCTTCTGGCCGCTGAGCGCGTCATAGTGGAAGCGCACGCCGTTCATGGTGACTACCGTTGCGCTCTTGCCGCCGTGGAGCATTCCGGCAGCCAGCGGCGGAAGCTGTTCCAGGTCGCGAATACGCCCGTCGGTCCGTTCCGCAATGTGCCCGACGCCAGTCAACTCCTGAAGGCCGCTGACGATCGCTTGCCTGCGCTCCGGCCTGTCCCATGCCTGGGTAAGGACCTGGAAAGTGACTATGTCGTTGTACTGGTCCGCAATCAGGCCAGGTAAAAGATCGGCTTCACTGAATACCAGGCGGCAGGCGTCCGAGTCCTTCACGACTATCTTGCGATAGGCCACTGCGAGCGCCAGTCGGTCGCGCACAAGCCGCAGCAACTCTTCCTCTGATTTGAGCTGTTCACGCACCAGCATGCGTATCTTGATCTGGGAACTGGAGCTATACAAAGCCGATCCCAAGACCTGCTTGCGCGGACCAAAAACGTGGACCAGGTCGCCGGGTTGGGCTCCGCCGTCACTGGTCACGTCGGAGGCGTACACCCAGACGTGACCCTCGCGCAGCCGGGTGACGGCGCGCGCGGTGATACCTATTTGAGGAATTGCCGGGTCAGACATTTGAAAGCAGGATATAGGAACTAAGTCTGTGGCGCGGAAGTGGCTTCGGACCCGGCTTCGGTCTGGGCAGGTTCCGCTTTGGATTTCTTCTTGGGTGGCGCGACGATGACTTCATTGGCCGGATCATAGTAGAGAATGCGTCCGCAAGAACTGCAGGTAATGATCTGCTCGTTGGTGCGGATTTCCTCCCAGTTCTGGGGACGGATCATCACAAAACAGGCCATGCACTTTTGCCCTCGCGCTTCCACCACCACCGACTTACGCTGCCGCAGCACGCGGTCGTAGTGGGCCAAAGCACTGTCATTCACTCCGGACCGCAACTGGTTGCGCTTGCCGTCGAATTCCGCCAGCAGCTTTTCGTCTTCCGCCGTGCGGGTATGCGCCTCAGCCTTCTCTTTTTCGACCTCGGCGGCTTCCGTCTTCAACTGGGCCTCGGCCGTCTTGAGCGCCTTTTCTTCCGTTTCCAGCAGGATCATCAGCTCCAGTATTTTGTCTTCACAGTTCCTGATCTCTTTTTCGGCAAACTCAATCTCATGCATCAGGGCGCGGTATTCGTCATTGGTTTTGACGCCGGAGGACTGCTCACGATATTTCACGATCTTTTGCTGAAAGCCCTGGATATCGGCTTCATACTTGCGCCGGCTGGCTTCATTGCTCTTGATGGCGGCTTTTGCTTTTTCGATCTCGGCCTTATGGTCGGCCAGCTTTTCTTCGATTGCCGCTACCCGCTTGGGCAGCGCAGCTATTTCGTCGGTGAGGCGAGCGACCTCGTGGTCCACCTTTTCGAGCGCGATCATTTTTTCCAGGTCAGCATTCATAGGCGGGACTTGAATCAATTCTAGCACGCAATAAAGCGCCCCCGGCGCAGGCCAGGCGGCGAGGGAGTATTCTGGAAGGACGTCAAGGTCGGCGCCAAAACAAGCTGCCGGGAACAACGTGCTTGGACGGTGGATTCTTTGTTCGCTAGAGTTTTCTGGTGGATTTCCTGGCCGTTCGCTTCCGGCTTGATCGTTTTGCAGCCACGAGCAAAACCGCAACGTGCGCAATCGCAGCGTTGTCCGTCCCCATGCCTTCAGGGGTCTTGGCCTTAATGCCGACCTGCCCGGGCTTCACTCCTAACAACTCCGCCACGCGTTTCTGGATCTTCGCGGCATGCGGACCGATCTTGGGCTGGTCCAAAATCAAAGTTGCATCCACGTTGGCAATAGCGAATCCCGCGCGGCGCACCTGCTTGAGAGCTTCTTCGAGAAAGATAACGGAATCCGCTCCCTTCCACTTAGGATCAGACGGCGGAAAGTAGCCGCCAATATCCCCGGCAGCGACCGCCCCAAGCAAAGCGTCGGTAATTGCGTGCAGCAGCACGTCGCCATCGGAATGGCCGGAGAGCCCTTTATCATGGGGGAGTTGAACTCCGCCGATCCTGAGGGGAACGCCGGTTTCAAACTCGTGTGAATCCCAGCCGAAGCCAATTCTCATAAGCCACTACTTACCGCGGATTCGCGCGGATGAACGCGGATTTTCTTGTTTTCGTTTTCAAAAACTAACCTCTTGAATTGTGGCTTGGGAGCACCAAAGTTGAACAACAAACCAACCTCCATCTCAGTTGCGCGAAGATAATTCAAAAGCTGCGCTTCATGCGAACGATCCAGAGCGCGTTCAGCGTTGAGTTCCAGCAGAACGAGCGTTTCGACCACCAAATCGGCTTTAAATTTACCTACGTCATGGTTGCGGAACCGGACCGGAATAAAGACCTCGCGTTCTACAGCAAGGCCAGCCTCGGTAAGAGCTATACGCATGCAATTGCTGTAGACCGACTCGAGAAAGCCATGACCAATTTCGCTGTAGGCATCGTAATAGATGCCAATGATCTTTTCAGTAAGCTCGGCGTGTTTGAGTTTGGATTCCTCTTGCATTTATCCGCGTCCATCCGCGCGAATCCGCGGTCAGGTTTTTTCATCCTGCGAGGTTCTTGGCATGCGGCCCTTGCGCCATCAGGAACTCCGCCAGTTCCAGATCTTTGGGCGTGGTGATCTTGATATTCCTCGCCGATCCCATCACCACCCAGACGCTTTCGCCCAGCCTCTCAACCAACGATGCCTCATCGGTCCCGGTAAAGCCATCGGCAATAGCGCTGTCAAAGGCGCGCTTGATCAGCGCATAGCGGAAGCCCTGGGGCGTCTGCGCCTGGACCACGCGTTCGCGCGGGATGGTGGAAGTAATGATCGCGCCTTCGGCTGCGCGGTCTACCTGTTTGATGGTGTCCACGGCAGGAAGGCCGGCGATGGCGGCGCCGTGCTTTTCTACTTCGCGCACCACGTTGGCGATGATCTCGTCGTCGACAAAGGGCCGCACGGCGTCATGGACCAGGACAATATCGTCCGGCGCGGCCTTCAGGCTGGCCAGCGCATTGGCGACCGACTCCTGCCGGTGCTCGCCGCCTTCCACTATCTCCACCCTCGCGGCCAGCTTCTCTTTTTCCAGTTGCTTGCGGAAGCGTTCCATTTCGTTTTTACGCAGCGCAACTACGATCTGGCTGACTTGCCGGTTACGAGCAAAGGCACGCAGCGTGTGGATGACGATAGGCGTGCCGGCGATCTCAAAGAACTGCTTGGAAGGGACGCCCCCTTTTCCCACGGGGGCCATGCGTGTACCGAGCCCGGCTGCCGGTATGACTGCGATCACTTTCATATAGGGGTAGAAAGTATAGCAACTTTGGCAGGTGTTCTGGCCTGCGTGAAGTGGCCAAACCGGGCCGTTTTGGTGTCTAAAGCAGTAGTATTGAGAAGTGATTGAAAAAGCCCAAAAATATATCAGCGAACAGCGGCTCCTCCAGCCGGGAGACCGCGTGGCCGTTGCCGTCTCCGGCGGAGCGGATTCGGTCGCTTTGCTGCGTGCGCTGCTGGAGTTGCGGAGTGCTCTGGGAATTGTCCTTTCTGTGACCCATTTCAATCACCGGATTCGCGGCCAGGAAGCCGATGCGGACGAGCAATTTACAAGGGAACTTAGCGGACAATTTGATTTGGATTTCCATGCCGGCTCCGCCAATGTGCCGGCCTACGCGCGGGAGCACAAGGTCAGTCTTGAGACTGCGGCGCGAGAGTTGCGCCACGCGTGGTTTGCCCGGCTCATCAGCGAAGGACACACCAATAAAATCGCTACCGCCCACACGCTGGACGACCAGGCGGAGACCGTGCTGATGCGCGTTGTGCGCGGGGCTGGTACCCGCGGGCTGGCGGGTATCTCTCCGTGGCAGCGGGAGAAGCGCCTGATCCGTCCCTTGCTGAGCGTTACCCGCAAGGAGATTGAAAGCTATCTGACAGCCCTTGGCCAGACGTGGCGGGAAGACTCGAGCAACCGCGATCTGGCGCATACCAGAAACCGCGTCCGGCATGAGCTGCTGCCACTTCTGGAGCAGGACTACAATCCCGGCATCCGGCAACCACTCGCGGATTTGGCGGAAGTTGCCCGCGCTGAGGAGGATTACTGGAACCTGGAAATAAAGGCCCTGTTTACTCGCCTGGTGCGTGAAGGTAAGCCGCGCCGGGGCCCCAACCAGACTGAATCCGCGGCGCTGGCGGTGGACATCTCGGCTCTTCGGGCGCTTCCGTTGGCTGTGCAGCGCCGGCTGCTGCGCGCGATGGGCGAGTGGTTTGGCGCAGCCTTCGACTTCCAGCATGTTCGCCGGCTGCTGGCACTCGGTAACTCGAAGGAGACCAAAGCCAGCGTGAAACTGCCTTGCGGCCTGGCTGCTTCCAGGTCATATCGTGAGTTGCGGCTCAGCCGGGACCGCGGTCCGTCGCCAGCGGCTTACTCCTATACGCTGCCAGTCCCGGGAGAAGTGCAGGTACCCGAGTTGGGTACGGTGGTGAAAGCGCATGTAATACGTCCGGAAAGCGGGCGTTCGGGGTATAATTCCGCATTATTACTGGATCGCACGCTACTGGCGCCAGAACTGACTGTGCGGAACTGGCGCGCAGGCGACAGGTTTTTCCCGGCGCACACCAAATCCCCCAAGAGAGTGAAAGCGTTATTGCAAGCAGCCCGTTTGGGCCGGCATGTTTCCCCGGCCGAGCGCAAGGCATGGCCGGTGGTTGAGAGCGCGGGCGAGCTTGTGTGGATGCGAGGATTTCCAGCGCCGGTCGCCTTCACGACAGAATCGGGCCTGGCGGTTTTGATTGAAGAAGTCATATTGGGTTGAAGGATGAAGGATGGAAGAGTTGGCTAGTACCAGTATCCTGGAACAGTATCCTCGAGTGCTCTTGTCGGAAGAGCAGATCAAAAAACGTGTGCGGGAGATGGGCCGCCAGATTACGAGTGACTTTCAAGGAAAGACTGCCTACGTAATTTGCGTCCTGGAAAACGCGTTCGTGTTTGCGGCTGATCTGCTCCGCGAACTGGATGTACCGGTGATCTGCCAGTTTGTGAAGCCGTCGACCAGCGAAAGCGGCGTCGACACCACCGAGATTTTTTTCAGCCCGGAAGTTGAGGTTGCCGGGAGAGACGTGCTGCTGGTCGAAGCGCTGGTGCAGTCCGGGGTCACCACCGAATTTCTAATTCGCAACCTGATGGTCCGTGGCGCGAACAGCGTTAAGCTGGCGATCCTTCTGGACAAGCAGTCCGCGCGCCGGGTTTCCCTGCAGCCCGATTACTTCGGATTTCTTCTGAACGAGAGATTCGTCGTGGGCTATGGTCTCGGCGGCACTCACCTGGGCCGCAACCTGCCCTACATCGCAGTGGTGGAAGAGGAAACCAAAAGTGACCCGGACTGAGCGCATTTGCCTGGTCCCCACCGCAGCGGACCGGTATACAATTTTGAGGTACCCAAAGATCGGAATCGGCCTGGACTTTTCGGCATCTAAACGTATAGCAGGCGCCGGAAGTCCTTTAAATTGCTACTTTTTTTGCCGTAAGATGGTCTTAATAGATACCATAGAGGTTCCGGCACTTCCCAGCGGATTTGTCGCACAGGCCTACGGGCCAAGAGGTTAGGAGTTTTCAGTGAATTCGACATTTAAGACAGTCGTCCTGTGGGTGGTGCTGCTTCTGGTGGGAGTAGTCCTGTGGCAGGTCATCAACAAAGGGGCCAACAGCACCAAGGACGTAGAGATCACTTATACGCAGTTTATGGACTATGTGGCCAACGGGGACGTTGCCAAGCTGACCATTACCGGCAGCCAGGCCCATGGTGAACTCAAAAACGAAAAGACCCAATTCCACCTGGATGTCCCGGCCAACAACCCCGAAATGTACAAAGCGCTGGCTCAAAACAAAGTACCGTGGTCCTACAAGGACAGCCAGGGCGGCGGCTGGTTAATGATCCTGATCCAGTTTTCTCCCGTCCTGCTCATCGGCGTTTTGTTTTTCATCATGATCCGCCAGATGCAGACCGGCGGCAACAAGGCCCTGAGTTTTGGCAAGAGCCGCGCCCGTCTGCTTTCCATGCAGCAGAAGAAAATCACGTTCAAGGACGTGGCCGGCGTGGACGAGGCCAAGGAAGAGCTGCGGGAGATCATCGAATTCCTGCGCGAGGCGCAAAAGTTCCAGAAGCTCGGCGGCCGCATCCCCAAAGGCGTGTTGCTGGTCGGCCATCCGGGTACAGGAAAGACTCTTTTGGCGCGCGCGGTGGCCGGCGAAGCTAACGTCCCGTTCTTCAGCATTTCGGGCTCGGACTTTGTCGAGATGTTCGTTGGCGTGGGCGCCAGTCGCGTCCGCGATTTGTTCGAGCAGGGCAAAAAGAACGCTCCGTGCATTATTTTCATTGACGAAATTGACGCTGTAGGCCGCCATCGCGGCGCGGGACTGGGCGGGGGACACGACGAGCGTGAGCAGACCCTCAACCAATTGCTGGTCGAGATGGATGGGTTTGAATCCAACGAAGGCGTGATCCTGATTGCCGCAACCAACCGTCCGGACGTGCTGGATCCGGCGCTGCTCCGGCCCGGCCGCTTTGACCGCCGCGTAGTAGTTCCGCTTCCTGACGTTCGCGGCCGTGAAGAAATTCTCCGCGTGCATACGCGCAAGATACCGCTGGCGGACGATGTCGATCTTTCCATCCTGGCGCGCGGGGCGCCGGGCTTCTCCGGGGCCGAGCTTTCCAACATGGTCAACGAGGCCGCGCTCAATGCCGCCCGTCATAACCGCAAATCCGTGCTGCAATACGACTTTGAACTGGCCAAAGACAAAGTCATGATGGGAGCGGAACGCAAAAGCCTGCTGCTGACCGAAGAAGAAAAAAAGGTCACCGCCTATCACGAAGCCGGCCACGCTCTGGTTGCGGCCTTCATGCCCAATGCGGACCCGCTGCATAAAGTCACCATCATTCCGCGAGGAATGGCCCTGGGCGTGACCATGCAGCTTCCCGAAACCGACCGCCACAATTACACCCGCGAGTACCTGAACACGCGGATCGCAGTCTCCATGGGCGGCCGCATCGCCGAGGAGCTTTTCCTGAGCCAGATGTCGACCGGCGCGGGCAATGACATTGAAACCGCCACGGAACTGGCGCGCAAAATGGTTTGCGAGTGGGGCATGAGCAGTCTGGGCCCGCTTACCTTCGGCAAGAAGGAAGAACAGATTTTCCTGGGCCGCGAACTTTCCCAACACCGCGATTTCAGCGAAGAGACAGCCAAGGAGATTGACTCCGAAGTCCGCCGCTTTGTGAATCAGGGATACGACTCTGCCAAGACCATCATTGAAGCCAACCGCGAGACATTGGTCAAAATCGCGGAAGCGCTGCTGGAGCGCGAAGTGCTGGATTCCACCGAACTCAAGCTGCTCATGGAAGGCAAGCCGCTTCCCGCACGTGTGGTCCCGCACAAAGAAGAAACAGTTCAGCAGGTACTCAAGCCCGAACCGGGACGCACTCCGGGAATACTGCCGGGCAAGCCGTCACCAGCGTAAGAAAAGACTTACGCGGATTTACGCAGATGTCCGCGGATCAATAAACTGCGGGTAGAGACGTGGCATGCCACGTCTCACTCGTGGCCTCATCAGAATCCCTCAGTAGACCTGAATCAGCGGCTTGGTCTGCAGCAGGACTTCGCCAATCCGCGCTGCCCGAACGCCGCCCGCGTTCAGCTTGGTCAGAAGCTGGTCAGCATCCTCGGCGGCCACCGAGAGCAGCAACCCGCCCGCGGTCTGGGGATCGAACAAGATGGTCTTGACTTCCTCGGGCACGGAGTCTCTGTAATCGACCATGCATTCGGCAAAGTCGCGGTTCGCTGTGAGTCCCCCCGGAATGAAGCCTGCTCGCACACAGTCCAGCGCGCCTTCCAGCAGGGGAACGCTGGCGGAATGGATCCGGATGCCTACGCCGCTGCCCAGCGCCATTTCACGCACGTGGCCGATCAGTCCGAAGCCCGTGATGTCGGTGGCCGAATGCACGTGAAAATTGACCGCAACTTCCATGGCTGCGCCATTGAGCGTGGTCATGGCTTTGGTTGCACCGTCAATCCATGCCTGCTTCGCTTCGGCGCGTTTGATCGCGGTAGAGATCACTCCGGTCCCCAGCGCCTTGGTCAGGATCAATGCATCGCCCACCTGGGCACTGGAGTTGGTCAGCACACGGTCGGGATGAATGGTCCCGGTAACGGCGTAGCCAAACTTGATCTCCGGGTCGCGGACGCTGTGTCCGCCGACCACGGTGCATTTTGCTTCGATCATCTTGGAAAGACCACCTGCCAGAATCTGCTCCAGAATTTCGATGTCGCCCTTTTCCGGAAAGCAAACCATGGCCAGCGCACTCAATGGCCGCCCGCCCATGGCATAGACATCGCTCAGCGCGTTAGTGGCCGCGATCTGGCCGAACGTGTAGGGGTCGTCCACCACGGGCGTGAAGAAATCCACCGTTTGCACCAGGGCCAGATCGGCTGAGATTTTATACACGCCGGCATCGTCGGCTGTATCAAAGCCGACCAGCACATTCGGATCATGTTGCCGGGCTAATTTCCCAAGCACTGAGTCCAGCACCGCCGGACTGAGCTTGCTCGCTCAACCCGCCGCTTTTACGTGCTCCGTAAGCCGGTATGTTTTGGTTTCGGGCATGAATAGCTCTACGGCTTTCAGGATATCGCAATCAGCAGTCAGCAGTCAGCACTGCGTCAGAAATCCCGAGCCGTAGCGAGGGATCCCTACAATCTTGAATAGACTTGTGGGGCATTGACTAAGCCGCCCAGTAATCCTGCCGGCGATAGGGATCCCTCGCTACGCTCGGGATTTCAGAGACACGGGACTGACTGCTCACTAGTAGGTGACTTTCACTATCTTCACCTGCGGAATCTGTCCGTCCCAATCCGCGCTGACGTGTTCCAGGGTGAGGCGAAACTCGCGGGACTGGCCCGGCGCAAGAGGCGACTGGTCAAGCGAGCCGTAATCCGCATACGGGGTCGCGCGCAGCAGGACGACGACTTGCTGCGTTTCCTTTTGCACGGTTTCGTTCAGAGAGTTCTTCAACAACACTTCCATGCTTGCGCCGGTCACCTTGCGGTCGCCGCCGTTGTTGAGCCGGCCTTCGACATAGGTGATCTTGCCTCCGGCAAAAGTGGCGGCTTCTTCCATGTGCAAGCCGGAAATCTGCAATTTCGGTATGTAGAAGTCGTTTAGGCCGGATGTCTGGGCTGCTTTGCCGCGTCCAAGAAGCGCCAAAACCCCCATCCCCATGACGATTAGCAGCAAGCCAATCACCATGGGAATCCAGGGCTTGCGATTGGCCTTCCCAGGCCCCGTTGAAAAAAGATCAGGAGACGGCGCGCTGATGTTCTCGTTCTCGGTCATGCAAAAATTCTACTACTGTCCGCGTTCAACGGCTGTCACCATTCCATCGTTTCCCTGGAGCCGGTCCGCTGAAAACATCAGAGTGAGGCCACGATTGAGACGTGGCAGTGCCACGTCTCTACCCTAAGTTTTTTCTGGTCCGCGCATATCCGCGTGAATCCGCGGTAAGTACTTCGGCCTCCGCTACTGTCCGGCGATGGTCATGCCGTCCAGGCGGATGGTGGGAGCGGCCGTGGACCCGCGAAATACAAGATCGTTGCCGATTTCTGAAATGTTGTTCAGCATCTCTTTGAAATTGCCGGCAACGGTGATCTCTTCGACTGGATAGGCAAAGGCGCCGTTTTCAATCCACACGCCGCTGGCGCCGCGGGAGAAATCACCCGTCACCAGGTTCACGCCAAAGCCGAGAAAGCCCGTGATATAGAGCCCTTGCTTTACGTCAGCAATGATCTGCTGCGGCGTCCGCGCTCCTTTTTGCAGAAAGAAATTGCCTGAACCAATGCCCGGATTCCCGGCGAGTCCGCGCGCCGCGTTGCCCGTGGTCTTGAGCCCCAGTTTTTTTGCGGTATAGGTGTTGAGCAAATAGGACTTAAGAATGCCGTTCTCTATGACCACCGTCCGCCGGCTGGGGACGCCTTCGCCGTCGAAGGGCGACGTGCCGAAGCCGCCGGGGATGGTGCCATCATCCACGACCGTGACATTGTCACCGGCGATTTTCTCGCCCAGCTTGCCTGCGAGGAAAGACGAATGGCGATAGATGGCATCGCCGTTCACCGCGTCGGCAATGTTATTCAGGATCGAACGCGCGACCATGGGGTCGAGCACCACCGGAACTCTGGTGGAAGCAATCTTACGTGCTCCCAGCCGTTGCAGCGTGCGGCGCGCGGCTTCCCGGCCGACAGCTTCCGGCGAATCGAGCCTGGCCAACGTGCGCTCGCTCGAAAACCAATAGTCCCGCTGCATGTGGCCATGTTCGTCCTGAGCGATAGGAGCGGTAGAGATGGAGCAGTAAGAACCTTGATAATCGCCCACAAAGCCCAGAGAGTTGGCCATTACCTTGCGCCCAATGGAGGCGTCAAACGATCCCCCGTCGGAATTCTTCAAACGCGGGTCGGTGTCCAGGGCCGCTTTCTCCGTCCGCCGCGCGAATTCAATGCGCTCTTCCGGAGGCAGAGAGTAAACATCGTCAAAGTAGAGTTGCAGGTCGCCGGGAAGCGAACCAAGTTGATCGAGGTCGGGGAGCCCCGCGTAAGGATCTTCCGAGGTGATGCGGGCCAGCGTCACCGCGCCTTTCACCAGCTGCTCGATTCCGTCATCGGTGAAGTCGCTGGAATACGTGCTGGCGGCGCGCTTCCCCAAAAAGGCCCTTAACCCCACAGCACGCGAACCGGATTCCTTGAGGGTCTCGACTTGACCCAGGCGGACCAGCGTGGAGAACTCACTTCCTTCGCGAACGATGGCTTCAGCCGCGGTGGCGCCGGCCTTCATGGCGCGGGAGACCACGTCCGCGGCAATTTCGCGGAGGTCGGCTTCGTTCGCTATTTGGATAGTGGTAGCCATTTTCTTTTTTTCTAGACACGCGCCAGATGAGTATCAGTAAATTGAGTCGGATATTTCAGACCGTAGCCCAGCATACGGTCAAATCCAATATGTGCCATCCAAATCAAGGCGAACGCCAGCAGGCTCGGACGGTAGAACACAGCGCCGGCCCCCAGGGCAACCGGAAACAGTTCAGTGTGGACCAGGTTATAGAGCCAGGCCCCGGATTTGGCGCCATGCAAGTATCCCAACATGGAAATATCCGGAACAAGAAATAAGGCCACGAACCACCACCAGCCATGTCCCAGATGTCCGTAGGCAATCAGGCAGGCAAGAAAGATCGCGGCCCCTTCAGCATGGAGCAGCCATTTGGGTTGCATGGCTATCTCGCCGTCCCGCCCACGGTCATGCTGTCCAGTTTCAAAGTGGGAATGCCAACGCCTACAGGGACGGACTGGCCGTCTTTGCCGCAGGTGCCCACGCCTTCGTCAAGCTGGAGATCGTTACCGACCATGGAAACCTTGGTCAACGCATCGGGGCCATTGCCGATCAACGTGCAGTTCTTGAGCGGTGCCGTGACTTCGCCGTTTTCGATCAGATAGGCTTCAGACGCCGAGAAAACAAACTTGCCGTTGGTAATGTCAACCTGGCCGCCGCCGAAATTCACCGCGTATACGCCGCGCTTCACCGAGCGCAGAATGTCTTCCGGAGCATCGTTTCCGGCGAGCATATAAGTGTTGGTCATGCGGGGCATGGGAATGTGCTCGTAGCTTTCGCGGCGCCCGTTGCCGGTGTCCGGCATGCCCATGAGTTTGGAGGAGAGCTTGTCACTGAGGTAGCCCTTCAGGATCCCTTTTTCGATCAGCACTGTATGCTGCGTGGGCGAACCTTCATCGTCCACATTGATGGAGCCGCGGCGCGAAGGCAGCGTACCGTTGTCCACGACCGTGCATTTATCGGAAGCCACGCGTTTGCCTATCAAGCCGGCAAACGCCGATGTTCCTTTGCGGTTAAAATCGGCTTCCAGGCCGTGGCCAATGGCTTCATGCAGCAGGATTCCCGGCCAGCCGGGGCCGAGGACAACTTCCATCTCTCCCGCCGGAGCTTCGCGCGCGTCCAGCTGAATGATGGCCTGGCGGGCGGATTCTTTGGCAAAGTGTTCCGGGGTCTTATCGGTCAGGAAGTAGTCAATGCTCACGCGCCCGCCGCCGCCGGCGCTGCCCCGGGCGGAGTTCTCGCCGGACTTCGCAATGCAATAAACGTTGAAGCGGGCCATCGGCTGGAGATCGGTGGCAAAGGTGCCGTCCGAACCGACAATCAGGATCTGGCGCAATTCGTCCACGTAGCCGCCGCGCACTTGTACGATCCGTGGATCATAAGCGCGGGCCGCACGGTCGGCGCGCATCACCAGGTCGAGTTTCGCGGTGACGTCGGCATCCACGGAGGGGGATGACACCTGGTAAAGCTGGTGCGCCCGGTTCTCTTTGAAGCCCTGGACCAGTTGCTGCGCCGGACCGCGAGCGATCAACGCGGCGGTGCGCGCAGCGCGCAGAATCTTGCTGGGAGACAGGTCATCCGTGTACGCGTACCCGGTCCTCTCGCCCGACAAAACGCGCACTCCACAGCCCGCCGAAATTCCCTGCGACGCCGACTTCACGATGGATTCATCCACGCTGATGGAAGTCGAGGTCAGGTATTCAAAGTAGAGATCAGCAAAGTCGCCGCCCGCGGAAAGGGCTTCGCCTAAATAGCGCTGAAGATCATTGGGCGTAATGCCAAACTTCTGGAAAAACAGGTTTTGGGATTGTGTCATGGTCTGTCTGATTAGATGCGCCGGACGGTGGAAAGACGCGCTCCTTAGCTATTGTGCACTTATTGGCTTGGAGCGGCAAATGACGGTAGTGGTCCAGCCGGATCAAGATGGCCAAACCTTTGAAACACAGAGGAACAGAGGACACCGAAGGAAGATTGCCAAAAAGGGCCGGAATTACCATAATCGCCGAAATCAAATTTCCCGATTCCGTAATTTACAGATCCTCTGTTCCCTCTGTTCCTCTGTGTTTCAAGGGTTTAGCCGTATTCGCTTTGAACTCGCGTGACGTGCAGGATATGATTTGCCACGCTGCTCAAATCAGAAGCATGACCCCCGAACTGCTGGCCCGCTCGCTCCGAGAGTATCTTGCCGAAGCCCGCGGCGGCGTTGTGATCGAAGACGCGCAAGTGGTCTTCGACCTGGATGCGGCGCAATGGTCTATTTCTTCCGAACGCGGGAAATGCCTGCTGCATTTCTGGTCGGAAGAGCGCAACGTTGTCCGTGAGGTGGTTGACGCTGAAATAAAAAGCGGCGCGCTGCTGCTCAGCGTGCGTAAGTTTGCGCAGGCGCGTCCGCATAAGCTTGAAATCTGCCGCGACCGCGACCGCCGCGCTCCCAGCGCCAGACGGGCCGCGCGCGCGCAATACGCCCGGTTGCTGGAA
>DATMPO010000029.1:0-8387 GCA_035567035.1 Verrucomicrobiia bacterium
CGACTTCACACGGCGACGTAGCACGGAAGCGGGCAGTAGGAAAGCCGCAGCTCCGAAATTACAGAGCCGCTCCTCTTCATCGTCGGGCTGCGGGTATTCCCGCCGGAAGCCGGTGCAACGAGACGCTCTCAGGCCAGTTCCCAGCCTTGAAATTAGTTTCTGCGATGCCCAAGCTGCTCAAATTTTGATTTTGGCGGGGCACTGGAGATGTTATTGCCAACCACGCAGTCAGAACGTACCGAGCAACGGAGAGTTCCTCACCAAGAAGTGACCCACAATGTTCAAGCATTGCCCAGAGGGCCTGGTCGCCGCTTGGCTCCTCCTTCGCCTGGGCTGTGTTGTGCCAGCGTCCGTTGGCCGACCCTGTCGAGTTCCTGATGCGGGGGGAAAAGGAAGAGCATGGTGCCTTTTTCTGATTTCCCTTTTTCGGGTTTCTGCGGTTTGGCGTCCGTCTTAGGAACGGGTCGATATGCCTTGACGGTGCCGGTCACCGTGATAATTTCCTTTTCTACGTTGCTCTTGTACTTCGTCTCCTCTCCAGCGGCAAGGCGCGCAATAACACTGCGCTTGACCTTCTGGGGATCAGGCCTCACGTTCTGCTCTACCACGACAACCCTACCGTCTTTTTGAACTTCGACGACCACCGCCGTGTGATGGGGACGTCTGGCAGGGCCCTCGATTGATGTGTCTTCCCATTTGACGTCACCTAGCTTCTGGGTGCGGATCGTCACAAAGTGGTCGCGAAACTGGAGTATGTCCCCGGGTTTAAGGTTGTCTAGTTCTACGGGATCACCCCACACGTAATCAGAATTGGGCGTGACGTCGCCAAAATCCTTTGGCCTTTTGGCATCGGTTGATTTCAGCAACTCATCGACCAAAGCGAAGCAATCGATGCCACCCTTATCCTTCCCACCGTCGACCGCTTTGCCGCCCACTTTTTTTTCGGCAGAACTCTTGACGCGGTCTGCTAAATCTTCCGCAGGCGAAGCCATACAAGCCTCCTAAATGTGTGTCGCTACAACGTCGCAGTCGGCGAACCAGGCAGGCATCAGCACCTAAAATGCAGATCGGTAACCGGAACCTACTTAGAATAAGATCACATTATCGACGAAAAATCGAAGCTTGACTGCGCTTCGCGCCTTTGGTCAAATCTGTGATTGTCTTCTTAGGCCCCCGGTTATTATGCTCGACCCACGGGATCGTTCTTCAGTATTCATATGGCTTTTCCGCTTGAGCGCGACGAGTGGTGGCTGTGTCAGGAGCTAGACTGCACCGAACCCGATCGGGCGTCACCTCTTGAGACCCAAGTCTGGGTTCGTTGGTCGCTGCAGGATCTCGGAACCGAGACCGGTAAGATGCGGCTTCTACAACATCTAGCACGACATAACATCTCCTGTGTTCCCCTTCATCTTCCCCACGATGCCTTTATCCGGAAAATCGAACAACTGTTCATCTTCGGCCGACTGCATGTTCACAAAAAGCACATAAAAGGATCGGGAGAGGGCGTCGAAAAACGAGAGGTGCCTTTTCCCTTGGCGGATCGTCAGCCTCGCGTCGCATCGCAACCTGCTCCAATCGTAGATTTGCCCATTTTTGCCCCCAACCTAAATATGTCAGCGCAAGCCGCAGCTCTGATGGCCGCAGCGTCCAGCGGTGCCCCTTTTTGTCAGGAGTGAACGAAGAACTAACGGCGGCGGTCGCCGCCTCAGATGGTTATGACAGACCAGTTACTAGCGCGGATCGAGGAAATCCTCTGGCCGGAAAATCCAAGGCAGAACGTATGGATGATTCTGGACGGCGCACGCTCACTCGAAATCTTCCGGATGCTCCTCGCCTGCCACCTGGAATACGCATGTCTGTACAGCGGCCCCTTGACGCCCGAGCTGGAGATGGCCGCGCCGTACCTGGTTCAACTCGATCATGGCTATAAAGACACTCACCAGTTCATTCGCCGAGCCTGGGGCAACAGTTGGGGAGTCTTTCTAAGGAGCGAAACCTCACTCAAGAAACTAAGGCGTCACCTCCGGGAGTTGTTGATCGTTCGGGATACCAAGGGAAACCGCCTGACTTTCCGGTACTACGATCCGCGGGTATTGAGAGTGTATTTGCCGACGTGCACCCCGTCTGAGACACGCACGGTGTTCGGACCGATCGAGTGCTTTTGGACAGAAGGGCCAAACGCCGAAGACCTGAGTGAGTTTTGCCTAGGAATCGCTGGAATACAACAACGCAGGTTGGACGTTGCGAAGGTCGAAGCTTGAAAGGACACAAATTCGTAATCTCATGCGGTTCAAAAGCCCCTGTTCTTCAGTGTGCGAAAAGATATGGCGCTTCTCGGCACCGAAGCACGACGGCCTAGATTCTCAGAAACGCGGCTGAAGGATGAGGACCTATCGAAAGCGGTGTTCACGATGCGCCGAAGCAAATCGAAACTGTTAGGCCGATCGATGCGGCGCCGTCCTCCAGTTTTTTCACGCGCGGACGGAACCACTGGAAGGTGTTGTAGTGGTTATAAGTAACGCAAGGGCTGAAGACATTGAGGAATGAAAAAACCTTGTGCTGGATGCCTCGCGAAAGTAATTCCAGGTATCCGTAACGGTATCGACAGCTTTCGTCCAGTATTCTCGGGCTGGAGTAATCATTAAGGGAACAGTCTACCCGGAATGGCGCGAAGACGCGCGGCTGGTTTTCCCGGAGCCATGGAGGGGCCTTTTTTTCGGCTCCCTGATAATGAATGATAAAGGACGCTTCATTCACGATAGCGCCGGACTCAGCTGAAAGCCGCCGCCTACCCAAGACGCGATGGTCTTCGTTGCCAGCTCATGGTCATAGATTCCGTGACGCAGCGTTCGTTTCGGTCCCAGGTAAGGGAGCGTCAAGACAGACAGTTTGCCGCTATGGTCCGGTGCGGAATGAGATCGTACTTGAAGCCCGAGCGACCATCGGAGGAGCTCCCTGCCGTAGCTGAATCTGTCTTGGAATTACTTTGCCGATGGTGCGTTCCGCCCTCATAATGGACCCGCAGCCGATGTCCTCGCCTGAACCATTGCGCGTTTTCATCTCTTACGCCCGGAAGGACGGAGCCTTGCTGGCCCAGCGCCTGCAAGCCGACCTCACGAAGAAAGGCTTGGACTCTTGGATCGACACCCAGCGCATCGCCGGCTCGGCCGTCTGGAGCGCCACGATAGAGCGCGAGATCGATACGCGTCAGGTAACGCTGGCGCTGTTGAGTCCGGGCTCGTACACCTCCGAAATTTGCCGAGCGGAACAGCTTCGTGCGCTTGACAAGGGTAACCGTGTCATTCCGGTGCTGGCCGCTAAAGGCTCCGACCGACCGATTTACCTGTATGCTCGGCACTATCGCGACTTCACCGACGATGCCCATTACTCTGAGAGTCTCGAGGAGCTGCTAGGGGATATCCGCGACAACGCCACCGCGACCCTGCCAGAGACTTGCCGCAAGACTCCGATTACCTACCTCACCACCCCTCCGCGGGTAGCCAACTACCTGGAGCGGAGGGAATCTTTGCGGGCTTTGCGCGATGCGGTGTTTGCGGAAGGTCGCCGCCAGCCTATTGCCCTCACCTCGCTCGCCGGCATGGGCGGCATCGGGAAGACGGTCCTCGCCAAAGCACTCACAGAGGACGAAGTTGTGCAGCGGGCTTTCCCCGATGGCATCGTCTGGATCACCGTCGGCAAGGAAAGGAAGCGCAACTTCATTGATGAGATGCGAGAAGTGGCCAAGGCCTTGGGGGACGACCTCAGTCGCTACGACAATGCCCTGGCCTGCGAGAACCAGTACCGCACCACCATCATGAACAAGGCGGCGCTGATTGTGGTGGATGATGTGTGGAGCAAGGCCGACATCGAACCGCTGCTGGCCGAGTCGCCGCGCTCCCGCTTTCTGTTCACCACGCGGGACGCTTCGATTGGCAGGTTCGTCAGCGCGCAAGATTATCGTGTGGACTTGCTGAACGTGGCGCAATCTCGCGAGCTTCTAGCATTGTGGGCGAACCTGCCTGTTGCCGAATTACCAGCGGGGGCGGACGACATAATCGCCGAGTGCGAGCGGCTTCCACTGGCAATTTCGATGTTGGGTGCGATGCTTCGTGGCTCGGATAGAGAGTTTTGGAAGGACACCCTTGAGCTGCTGAGGAAAGCCGATCTCTCCGCCATCCAGGAACAGCTTCCCCAAGGGCAGGAGAGCTTTTTCAAGGCGGTGGAAGTGAGCTTCCAGTCGCTCAAATCGGAAATGCAGGAACGGTACAAGGCACTAGCTGTACTGCTGGAGGACATGGCGGTGCCACCAGCAATTCTCCAGATAATCTGGGGCACGAGTGATGCCGAGGCAAGGCGGGTCAGCAGGCACCTAATCGATCGGTCCCTCGCCGTGCGTACGGGAGAAAGCGGTAACATCCGCCTGCACGACCTCCAGTTAGATTACGTACGCTCGCTATACCCAGACCGCCGAGCGCTCAATTTGATTCACGGTGCCGAGCGGCTCTCATCGCACGTCATCGATCGAGATCCAGCGCAATTCGGGTCCCAGTTGGTCGGTCGTCTTTTGCGCTACACCCAACCGGAAGAAGGCTTTCCGGTTCTGCACCAATTCGCCCGTTTAATCACGGCGGCGGCTCCGCGCCCATGGCTCCGCCCATTGCGCCCCGCACTCTTTCCCCCGGGTACGGCACTCATCCGGACGCTAACCGGCCACTCTCGCGCCGTCACTGCGGTCGCCGTGAATGAGGATGGGCGTCGAGCGGTCTCCGCATCTCAGGACGGCACGCTGAAGGCCTGGGACCTCGAGACGGGCCGCGAACTGAGCACCCTGGACGGCCATTCCGCTACGGTCAATGCGGTTGCTATCACTAGGGACGGAAGCCGGGTGCTTTCCGGGTCGTCGGACCACACGCTGAAGGTATGGAACCTCGAACGCGGTCAGGAACTCTGCACGCTCGAAGGCCACTCTGCCTCGGTCACCGGCGTTGCGGTAAGTGGGGACGGGCGGAGGGCCGTCTCCGCATCTGCGGACTGGGAACTAAAGGTGTGGGACCTTGAAAGCGGCCGCGAACTCCGCACCCTGAACGGTCACTCGAACGGCGTCACGGCGGTGGCGGTGACGCCGGACGGTCAGCTTGCGGTCTCGGCGTCGGATGACAAGACGCTGAGGGTCTGGGATCTGGCCAGCGGGTGCGAGTTGCATACCCTCACGGGCCACTCGGATCGAGTCATATCGGCGGCGATGACGCCGGACGGACAGCTGGCAGTCTCCACGTCCTTCCAGAGTTTGAAGGTTTGGGACCTGGAAAGCGGCCGCGAATTGCGTACCCTGTCTGACCCTGGTTGGGTCAATGGGGTTGCCGTTAGGGCCGACGGCCGGCAGGCAGTATCCGCCTGCGCGGACGAGACGCTCAAGGTCTGGGACCTAGAAAGCGGGCGTGAACTCTGCATATTCAGGGGCCATTCTTCGCCAGTACTTGCTGTAGCGGTCAGCCGGGATTGGCGGCGGGCCGTTTCTGCCTCTTTCGATAAAACGTTGAAGGTGTGGAACCTGGAGAGCGACCGTGCAATGTGGGGCCCGTCGCGCCATTCTGGCCGAGTCAATGGCGTTGCCGTGAGTCCCAACGGGCGGCGCGCGGTTTCCGTCTCCCATGACAAGACCGTGAAGGTATGGGACCTTGAAAGCGGCGTTGAATTGCGTGCGCTGGAGGGCCACCGGTCCCAAGTTTTGGGGGTGGCGTTAACTGCAGACGGGAGGCAGGCGGTGTCCGCCTCGTATGATCACAGTCTGCGGGTATGGGATCTCGAAAACGGACGTGAAGTACGCACTCTGGCCGCCCACTCTGCCCCGATTAATCACGTGGCGGTGAGTGCGGACGGACGCAGGGCAGTGTCTGCCTCTAACGACAGGACGCTCAAAGTGTGGGACTTGGAAAGCGGCCGCGCATTGCGTACTCTCAACGGTCACTCGGACGCGGTACTCGGCGTAGCATTGAGTAGCGACTGGCGACTGGCGGTGTCCGCCTCGTTGGACACACTGAAGGTGTGGGATCTTGAGAGTGGCCGCGTATTGCACACCCTGTTTGGTCACTCTGGTTGGGTGCACGGGGTGGCGGTGACGGCGGACGGGAAGCGGGCGGTGTCCGCGTCTGGAGACACCACGCTGAAGGTGTGGGACCTGGATAGCGGCGTCGCCCTGCGCACCCTTGAAGGCCACCATGATTCTGTCTATGGCGTGGCGGTGACGGCGGACGGGAAGCGGGCGGTGTCCGCGTCTTGTGATAAAACCGTGAAGGTGTGGGACGTGGATACAGGAGCCATCCTTACTACGTTCACCTGCGATGCGGACGTATGGTGCTGCGCAGTGTCGGACGATCGCACCGTCGTTGCTGGCGATGGGCTCGGCCTAGTCCATTTCCTCTCATTCGAAATGGACGAATACAACTGACGCGGTCTTCCGATCTCGAGTTGGAGACGCTCTGCACTGAATTGGATATTGCGAACACCGTTCCCACAAGTTAGTAACGGGAGAAACCGGTATATTTGCCGGTATTTGGTACGCTTTTGGTACGCTCGGTCGGTGGGCCGCTGGCAAGACAATGGCGGGGTGCGGCCCCCGGCACGACCGTCCTGTAGTCCCCCTTTCCGGGGGTGGACTTTCAACCACCGACCTTTGGGTTATGAGTTCAACGGGAAATTGATACGAAACAACTTACACGCGCACGGATGACACCTAAGCGACTGTAAGGCGCTGCAAGGAACGCACTCTAGTCCCCAGTTTAGTCCCCAATTCACAAATCAGTTCCGGGCTCGTATGGGCACACACTTTTCAGGCTTGTTTGCGTCGTAGTGTGAATGGGTGTTCCGATTCACTACTTCGTGATTCTGCGTCCACGATTGGCGGAATAAGCCCTCCGTTTTGTAACGCGACCCCGTGTCTGACGCTTTTTATCAACCCTGACGGGGACAGTGGTGAGTTTAGAAGAGCCGACAGCGGCAGCGAACGCAGCGGGGTTCAGTGCAGTGAGCACTGCAGCGGGATTCTTATCGATCACAGTCAGCAACGTGCGAGCCGGCGCTTCTGGGGTCCTGCGGCCTCCCTCCCAGTGCTTGATCGCGTCAAGGCTGAAGCCAAACGTGTCAGAGAATTTGACTTGCGTCATGCCCAGTCGATTACGGATCGCCCTGACGTCAACTTCCTGGGGCACGTATGCCTTGAATCCTTCTTGCTCTCCACTAAGGAATGCCTCAACGTCGTTAAGGCCATCCATCATTTGCTCGAATTGCGTTTTCATGCTACCTCCCGTAGGTCCCGAAAATACTATCGCCACGTTTCTTCAGCGCGTTGCGCTCCGCCATCGACAAGTTTTCTTTCTCATTTTTCGGAAAAACCGTGATGAGAAAAACCGGAAACCTTTCGTTACGCCAGATATAGACAACCCGCGCCCCGCCACTCTTTCCCATTCCTTTTGCGTGCCACCCGGACCTTTCGAAATCCGCCAGTTCCCGCGGATCACGTCTCCACACTCCGGGTCTGCCGCAACGAGTGCTACGATGTCCGCACGCTCCTCCTCGCTAAAGAGCTTGCTGGCAATGGCGAGGTAAGTGGGCGTCTCGACGACCGTACTCCATTGGACACCATCGGGTTAAGTGAAATTGTATGCCATTGGACACCACGGATTTTAGGGAACTCTTCCCAAAAGGTGGCGACGCGTCTTCATCGAGGGCTGAGGATGGATTTAGCTATCTAAGCGGTGCAAGCGTCCGAATGTGCACGATGCACGCTTGGTGGCCACCACGTACGTCCATGGCCACATCCTCATCGTGAGTGGGCCTGTTCCCGCTTTAACTACCTGATCGCCGGGTGGTATTCGCTAAAGGGTTTGGATGTAATCAGAATGCTCGTGTCTGATCAGTGCGCGGTATCAACTTCAATACACGCTTTGCTCGACGCTAGGGTGGAGCGGCACGATCCCAGGCAGGCGGAACACGGGTGTTCGGCGTCCACTCATCAATGGATACGTGGGATACGTGGTTGCAGTTTTGCGTATTCGTCCTTCGCCTGTTTAAGAATGGGTAAATCAGGATCGGCGTCCTTCCAGAGCTGAAGGAAATCGAGATATGCAGCCCGAGCCTTAACCGCATCGCCGCTGCGAGCATAAGCGCGGGCACGCCCCAACCGCGCCAGTGGCGCCAAGGGAAAATTCAGCACTATGCCGGAGTGATCGATCAGCTTCTGAAATTCTGCAGCCGCTTTGGCGCCATCGCCAGCCGAAAGGTATGCGTACCCTCGGACGTATGCTGGATAAATGGGTGCGACCGAGAGCGGCGGAGGCCCAGCGAACTCTAATTGCACGGCGGAATCCAGATCGGACACCGCTTTTAAC
>DATMPO010000030.1:0-56030 GCA_035567035.1 Verrucomicrobiia bacterium
TATCAACTCCGCCGCGCTGTTGCCCTCACTTCCTTACACTGGTAGAATATATTCCTTACCATAGTAAGGAGAACATGCATTGTGAAAATCCTTGCAGAAAGCACTCTGACCAGCAAAGAGCAACTCACTGTTCCCAAGGTAGTGCGACAGTTGCTGGATATTCATGCCGGCGACAGCCTGGTGTGGAGTTTGGACAAACAAGGCCAGCTCGTGGTTTCTGGCGGCCGTCCTAATTCGCTGGCTGATATTCGAGCAGCCGTGGCCGCCGCCGGACGCGTCCGCGCACCGAAGGGCGTCACCGTTGAAGATATGAAGTCAGGCATTGCCGCCGCGATGCGGAGCAAACATGGGCGCGGTTGATACCAACGTTCTGGTGCGTCTGCTGGTGGCTGATGATCCTGCGCAGACCAAACGCGCCGCGGCGTTTTTGGAGGCACGCCGCCCCGTTTGGATATCCACTGTGGTCCTGGTGGAAACGGTATGGGTACTGATGACCGTCTATCGTTGGTCCAAGGAGCAGATTCTGGCCATGTTGTTCACTGCCACGAACAGCCGGGATTTTGCTTTCCAGGACGTGGAGCCGGTGCGAACAGCGGTCCATCTTTATGCTTCAAGTAGAGCCGATTTCTCCGATTGTCTGGCCCTGGAACTGGCCCGCGCCGAAGGCCATCTGCCCTTCGCTACGTTCGACAAAGCCACGGCGAAGCTACCTGACGCCGTGGTCCCATAGTTTTTATCGGCTACCAAAAAGAAGCAATTAGCAATTGGCAATTAGCCGAGAGCCAACCCCTTACCGCTGATGACGCTGATTGGAGTGATAAACACCTGATCCAAATAACTCACGCAGATCAGTGTCATCAGTGAAATCAGGGGTAAGGTTTTGACTTTGCTGTTGCTAATTGCCAATTGCTTATTTGCTAATTGCTTTTCTTTTTCACCGGCACGGCACTCCACATGGAGTCCCCAATGCGACCGAGGTGAGGCTGCCGAAGAGACCGTCTTTTTCACCGTTCGGACCGGCCGTGAAGTAGATTGTCTCGGCATTACCACCATTGCCTCCGTTGCCGACGCGCAGGGACCACAGCCCGTCAATTTCGATCACCTCTCCGAGGGGATCAACCACCTTGCCGAGGAACGCGCCGGTCGCGGAATCGTACGCGTTAATGCGGCCGTCGCCGAAATTCCCGATCAAAATTTCGCCGGCAGCCTGGCCGAAGCTCGCCGGAGCCTGGGCCACGCCCCAGGGCGAATTGAGATGCCCGCGCTCCGCGAATCGCGCCAGCAGGTGGCCGCTGAGATCGTACGTGTCCACGAAGCCGCGACCGTGACCGGCAACGCTGTCATGCTTGTCTTTGCTCTGCCTCGCGTACGTGACGTACAGCACGCCGCCGACCGGGACAATATTGAACGGCGCATAGTGGCGCGGCAACCGGGGATCGGTGAACGCGCCGGCGGCCAGCGTGACGGGATGAAACGAGCTGTCATACACCTCGACCGTGCCGGCGCGGAAATTCGTCGCATAGAGGAAAGTATTGTTGCCGGCATCCTTGGCCATGGCCAGCCCTTTGTACACGGCGCCATCCGCCGCGTTGGGGTTCGCGGAGTTGTCCACCGCGATCGTGCCATAGGTCCCCGCCTTGGCGGCGACAAAACCCACGGGATTGATAGCCGGGTTCCAGCCGACGATCGTTCCGTCTTCGGTAGCAAAGAGGAAAACAGACGATGCGCTGGCCGGTTTGCCGTTTTTGTCCACGCCGGAGACCTTGAATCCTCCTTGCGCACCTCCGTCCGTATTGAAGACGGCGCCGGTCGGTGCTCCCGCCGGATTCAGGGCATCAGAGGGGCTGGGAATACTGACGACGAGCGAGAGAATATTGCCCTGCGTGTTATAGAGTGTCGCTACTCCCGCATTGTTGTCCGACACCCAGAACGGAGAAGCAGCCGATTCTGCGATGCCCCAGGGGTTCACCAGATTGGGATCGATGGTGTGTGCGGCATGCACAATACCATTACGATCAAGCAAGTTGGGAACGTCGGCGACCAGGTCCGTGATGAGCACGACAACAGGTGTACCCACCTGGTCGTCCCGGTCGTTGTCTTTATCTTGATCTTTGTCGGTGTCTTGGTCGTCGTCCTTGTCTTTATCCTTGTCCTTGTCCTTATCTTTATCTTTGTCTTTGTCGTCATGCTTCCGATCTTGTTTATCGGTGTCAGTCGGATCGTTGGCGGCGACATTTGTTCCGAGATAACCGCCACCGGCCCGGGCGGTCGCGCTCCCGAGAAACAAAGCGCCGATGAGAGCTGTTACGGCCAGATATAGACGAAGGTGGGTCATGGACTTCCTCCTGCCCGGCATGGTGTTTCCGGGTTTTGCTGATTGCCAATCGCTAATTACCACTTGCTCTGTGTGAATTAGGCGCAAGTTAAGCACAAACCGTTGTCACACGTCAACGCGCCTGCTTTCTTCCGATCTGCGTCATCAGCGCAATTCAGCGGTAAGTTTTTGCAGGCGACTCAGAAGCAATTAGCAAATAGCAATTGGCAAATTGGCCAGAACAAAACCTTGCCGCAGCGGCCGAGCGGTTGGGGCGGAGCGAACCGGGGAGGGGGTAGGCAGATCGCCGTGATCGGGGACAGACACGTGATCGGGGACAGATAAAAGATAAAAACTGTCTCAACGCGGAAATCACGGCAGCCCTAACTTCGTACTGCAGCCGCCAGATGTCCTTCCATGTCTGCCGCGGCGGGAGGAGCGTGTTGGCGGATGGCTGCGTAGAGTTCTTCGGCGCTGAAAGGTTTTGCCAGGTAGCCATCCATGCCGGCCGCGAGGAAACGGTCGCGGTCGCCCTTCATGGCGCTGGCGGTCAGCGCGATGATGACCGTTCTTCTTCTGCCGCTGACGGCCTCACGGGAGCGAATTTGCCGCACCGCTTCTACTCCGTCCATCATGGGCATTTGTTCATCCATGAGGATGAGGGCGAACTCCTGGTGCTCCCAGGCTTGAACAGCTTCGAGGCCCGTGGATACAACCTCGATGTGGTGTCCGTGCCTGGCGAGCAGTTTGGTTGCCAGTAACTGGTTCACAGGATTGTCCTCGGCCAGCAGAATCCTCATGGGCAGTTCTATCTGGACGGACTCCGTGGGTTCGCCGGCAGCCAGTTCCAGCAACTGGCTTACGCCGAGCCTGCAGGTGAATTGAAACGTGCTGCCGGCTTCCGGAGTGCTTTCGACCGACAGGCGACCGCCCATCAGTTGCACCAGCTGGGAACAGATGGCCAGTCCCAGGCCCGTGCCGCCGAACTTTCTGGTAACACCGCCGTCGGCCTGGGCAAATGCGTCGAAAATGACCTCTTGCTGGTGCCGCGGAATGCCGATCCCGGTGTCCGAGACGCGAAAGAGCAGCACGATCTGATCAGCGGCAGGGCTGGTTTGCGGAGCGTGTTCATCCGTCGCGTCGGTAACTTGAAGACCAATGGACCCAAACTCCGTGAACTTGAGCGCGTTGCCGATCAGGTTGGCGAGCACCTGGAAAAGACGGGTTGGGTCGCCCACGAGCAGATCGGGGACATTGCCGGCGACGCTCGATTCCAGGGCCAATCCTTTGGCCCGCGCCTGCGGCAAGGCCATTTTTCGAACGTCCTCCACGGATTGTCGAAGAGAAAACGGGATGCTTTCGAGCGTCAGCTTGCCGGCTTCGATCTTGGAGAAATCGAGGATGTCATTGAGGACATGCAACAGACCTTCCGCGGTAGTGTGCAGCGTTTTGGTGTACTCGCGGGCCTCCTGCGGCGTTTCAGAACCAATCGCCAGCTGGGCCATGCCGAGGATGCCGTGCATCGGGGTGCGGATCTCATGGCTCATGTTGGCCACGAATTGGCTCTTGGCCAGGTTCGCTGCTTCCGCCGCTGACTTGGCGGCTTCGAGTTCGCGGGCCCGTGCGGCTTCCAGCGCCCGGGCCCGCAACTGCGCCCAATAGGATGTATACAACCCGTAGCCTTGCAGTTGCAGGAAGACCAGCAGGATGATGTCCATGAAGGCAAACGCGTATCCCTGTTTAGTGTGGAGCAGAAGGCTGGCCAGCAGCGCGGGGCCAAGGATCAGGAAAACATTGAGCTGCAAGAGCTTGAAGTTTGGCGCAAAGGAGACCAGGGAGCCGGAAGCGCGTCCGACGCTCCAGATCAACATGAGGGTAAACATCCAGTTTCCAAAGCCGGAAGAAAGCGTATTCGCGAAGAGCAGTCCGGAGGCGCCCGATGCCAGACCAACGGTCAAAGCCCCCAGCCCGGCGAGAAGCGCCGGCAGAAAGGAGTAAATACGTTTCGCAAGCACCGCCACGATGGCCCGTATGCCCGAAGCCAGAATCATGGCTGCTGCGGCACCCCAGAATAGCCGCGGGTGCTCGCTCACGTAAGACGTTGTCGCCCAAATGACAATAACAATGACGGGAAGGACGTAAGCGCCAAGAACCAATCGTCTAGCCTGGTCCAGAGCCGCCTCGCGGACAAACTCCGGCGGCAGATCGTAATCCGGCTGTCTTAGGAATATGTCTAAAACTCGCGAAATCGCCACACAGCGCTCCTTGCGTTGTTTATCGGCAATAATGCGGCGTAACGTACATGATTCTGAGAAAAAACCTTAGCGGGGCTGTCAAAGAGGCCGCGTTTAACCAGCAGAACCCACACGGTGAGCGCGGTTGTGGTGAGTTACCAAAGGTTCAGAAAAAGGAATAGCGCTACCCAAATGCGAAGGATCAAGCAGGCAGAGCACGATGCGTCAGAACTCTATTGTGGTCCGCTGAGAAGCTCGCAAAGAGAGCTTCCATGTCAGTTCTCTTCCCGGCGCGACCGTCAGTCCGGACGCTTCAAGATTGAGGATCAACGGCACAGGTCCGCGGCTGCCTTTGCCCAGCGCAGAGTTTCCCGTGGCCTGTAATGACGTTATGAACGGGACTGAAGATGCGTCGACAGAAACCTGGAGTCCGCCTTCTTTGCCTTCCAAGGTATCGGTGCGGCGACCATTCTCGATCGAAGTAGTGGCGGTCGAGCCGGTGCTCGGGATTGCGACCCAAAAACGCTTGATGGATACAGGCTCAGTCGCCGAAATCTTTTCCGAACGCGCAAGCACGTTGCCGGCGAAGCTCCAGGTGACTTCCGTAGCCAGTCCAGTGTCGACGGTCTGGCCTGCTTTGCCTCCGACCAGCGCCCATTTGCGCCACACCGCACGCAGGCTGTGTCCGTCATCGCCGGGAGAAATTTCGTCCGCTCCGTCTCCGGCCACGATCACCCGGCCATCGGCCAGTTCCAGGTATGGCGTAATTGTGGGCAACTGCTGTTCCACCGGAGGAGCGAAGCCGGACAAATTATACGGCGCCGGCAAATAGTCCGAGACGCCGGGCTTGGTGCCCGTTGTGATTGGCAGGACAAAGCGAATGTCCTTCTGCCGGACCAGCCACACGCCCGCCAGACGGTTGCCCTTGCGGAAGTATTCAAAGCGCGCCACATCGGGCAACTGCAAGTGTGACGGAAAAGAAGTAATGTGCTCTGCTTTCATTCCGTCCAAAAAGCTCTGGTGCGCGCCGGAAGCTTTGCCGAAGAAAGCAGTGGTTTGCTGCCATTCGCGCAGAAGGGTGATGTAGGCATAGTTGCCATGACCAAAACCAAGGACGTTCAACAAATGCCGCTCCGGCTGATACTCCTTCATGAGCGATTGCCACGCGACATAGTATGCGCTGGCGAGCTGCGAGAGCGGCGCGGGACGAAACTGGGGATGTCTGCTCAGAAAGCCGACGATCTCCAGAGTGTCAATGTAGCTGATCACGCCCAGGCTTCGGCCCCACGGGTAGCCATAGCCGTCGGGAGAAAGGAGGTCCCACCAGGTGCGCATCTGCGCCTTCAGCGTAGGCTCCAGGGCCTGCATCAACTCTTTGCGTCCGACGTTCTCCGCTGCTTCGTACACATAGCGCGCGTATTCATTGGAGTAGCGGTCATAGCGGCCCGTGGGTATGTTGTCGTCAGAATACAACGCTCCGCTGGTGAACTGCTCCGCTGCGCGGTCCAACAGGTCGTCAACGAAGACACGATCGTTGATGATGCCCAGTTGATAGTCCATGGAAACGACGCGGGCCGCGACGCCAAAATAGTTTTCCGGAAGGTTGATGACGTGCCGCGTCTTGCGATCATAAAATCTCGCCGGATCGAGAAGAGAGCGCCACTCCGCCTGCTCTTGCGGCGTAAGAGACTGCCACAGCGGATTGGTTTTCAGGTCGGTGCCAAAACTGCGCAGAGCAATGGCCGCGTACATTTGGGAGAATGCCTTGCCGCCGCTTCGGGCCTCGATCAATCCGATCTTTCCGATGACTTGCGGAACATCCTGGCCAGCCAGCGAGCGATTGTTGGTCAGCGCCGAGTACGATGCCAGCGCGCGCAGAAATGTGCCCCAGCTGAACTCGCCTACAGCCAGCGCGCCGACAACACGTTCCTGCGGTGGATCGAGGGTCCGGACATCAGCCAGGTGGGCCGACAACTCCTTCCCGAGGAATGCCGTAACCTCGTCGGCAAACTGGTCCGTGGAGACAGTGTCAGGCGACTTGGCATCGGGCAGGACCGACTGTGCCTCGGCCGAAAAGGGAGCCACCAATGGACACAGTGCAAGAGCGAGCGCCGCGCTCAACAGACAGTTCATCAGAATGCGGTTACCAATCATGCATAGTGCCATCGAGCTTACGATTCACCGGCAAATACGCACGTCGATAGGGGTACTTCGCCGCCAGGCTTTCATCCATCGCAACTCCCAAACCGGGTTTGTCTCCAGGGTGCATCCATCCGTCTTTGAAGTAATAGGAGTGGGGAAAAACCTTGTCGGTTTCCGGAGTATGGCGCATATATTCCTGGATTCCGAAATTGTGTACGCTCAGGTCGAAATGCAGCGCGGCCGCCATGCAGACCGGGCTGAGATCGGTGGCGCCGTGGGAACCGGTCCGCACGTGGTAGAGTTCCGCCAGCGCGGCGATCTTCTTGAGGTGCGTGATCCCGCCGGCGTGCACCACGGTGGTCCGGATGTAATCAATGAGCTGTTCCTGGATCAACTGCTGGCAGTCGTAAATCGTGTTGAAGACCTCACCCACGGCCAACGGCGTTGTGGTGTGCTGGCGAATCAGCCGAAAACTCTCCTGCAGCTCCGCCGGCGTTGCGTCTTCCAGCCAGAACAGATGATGAGGCTCAAGGGCTTTGCCCAGACGCGCGGCTTCAATCGGCGTAAGCCGGTGATGGGCGTCATGCAGCAGATGAACTTCCGAGCCAAACTCTTTGCGCAGCCGGGCAAAAAGCTGCGGAACAAAGCTGAGGTAATGCTCCGTGGACCAGGCGTTCTCCGGAGGAGCATCTTTCTCCGCCGGCTCGTAATACATATCGCCGCGGCCCACTCCGTAGGTGCTCTTCATTCCGGGTACGCCGGATTGCGCGCGAATCGCCTTGTAACCCAGTTTGAGATACTTGCCGACAGCTTCGACCGTCGCATCCACATCTTGTCCGCTGGCGTGGCCGTAGACCAAGACGCCGTCCCGCGAAGCTCCGCCGAGCAGTTGATAGAGAGGTACGTTGAGGCTCTTTGCCTTGATGTCCCAGAGGGCCGTGTCAACGGCCGAGATGGCGCTCATGGTGACGGGCCCGCGGCGCCAATATGCACCTTTATAGAGGTACTGCCACGTGTCCTCTATTTTTCCGGCATCGCGGCCGATCAGCAGAGGGAGCACGTGGTCCGTCAGGTAACTGGCTACCGCCAGTTCACGGCCGTTCAGCGTGGCGTCGCCCAGGCCGGAGATTCCGTCCTCGGTCGTGAGTTTCAAGGTGACGAAGTTTCGTCCCGGACTGCAAACAATCACTTTAGCGTCGGTGATTTTCAATGGCTGCTCCGTTGCGATTCATCAGCTTCCAGCGCGAGCAAAGTTTCCAGGAGGTAGTACTGGCCGTAAATCAACATTCCGTCGGCCGGCCGGACGCCGCAGGCATGACGAAGGATTCCAGGCGGCGAAGAATCATTGCCGCCCACAGGAGTAAGGTAGCGATCGATCAGCGATTGTGCAATGCGCCTGCTTTGCTTGCGATAGAGTGCCGCCTTCTCCGGATATGGAACTTGCTGGGCAAGACTGAGCAGCCCGCCGGAGATTATGGCCGCGGCCGAAGTGTCGCGATTGCGATAGTGCACGCCCTGATCGTCAAAGTCGTACCAGGGTACGCCATCCTCCGGCAGCTCGCTGAGAATATAGTCCGCTACCTTCACCGCTGTCGCGAGCATTGCCGGATCGTGCGTGGCTTCGTACGCTTTGCTGAATCCATAGAGCGCCCAACCGGCGCCGCGAGACCATGTGGTACCGGATTCAAACCCCTGGTGCGTGTGTTTGAAAAGCAAGTCTCCAGGAGCGCTGTGGGTCCGCAATTCGACGGCGACGTTCCGTGTGGTGCCGCCGCGCAACTCCACACGCTGGCGTCCATCGCCGGGGTTGTAGTGCACGGATTGAATCACCGAGCCATCCGGCCTGATGAACCATTCCGCGGTCCTTTTGGCGTGTTGCAACCCCAGGTCGCGCCATTTGGGATCGCCGGTCTGGCGGCTTGCCCACCAAAGAATCTGAAGGTTCATCATGGTATCAACAATCGAATCATCGCCATTCACGTCCCATGCGGCGATCAGTTGCGAAGCAGGATTGAACAGCTGCGAGTCCCGTTGCGCGGCCCGCAGCCCGCTCTCCTGCAGCGCCGGAGCGCCGGTCTGCTGGTAGCCAAAAACCGACGAGTAATAATAAAGGAAGCCGGCATCATGGTTTTGCTGCAACTCGGCGCCCACCAGCCGCGAATTCCACAACTCCGCCCAGCGACGGTATTTCTCATCGTGCGTGTGCGAATACATCTTCCAGAGCTCGCCTACCCAGAAGCCGCCGGTCCAGAAAAAGCCCTCGCGCTTCTTCCACTCGCCGGTCTGGCTGTCGCCGTCGGTGAAAAAACCCAGGCCTTTGTTCGTCGCTATGGTGCCAGGCGCGGACGCGGTGACGATCGGCTCCCACTTGGTGGCCGTCCGGTCGATCTCCTGTTGGAGAAGACCGATCGCCTGCGCGAATGTTTTTGGTGTTGCGCTCGCCAGTGTGTCCGGAGGAGCGGATTGCGGCGCCGCTGCAGAAGACAGGACCTTCACCTGTGCTGGATTGCCGAGAGCGTCGGCGATTCTCTGCATGGTCCGGCTGAATTCATCTTTGCTTTGTACTCCAGGATGAGGCGTCACCAACGAAGCTCGCTCCTGCATCTCCTGGCTGTTGCCGACCGCGACACGGTCATTGCTCCCTTCCTGGTCCCAGGCGGCCAGCGTGTACCAACTGGCATGGCCGCCTTGTGTGGGAAAAGTCACAAGATGGTTGCCGGGATCGTCAATAGAAGTGGCCGCCGCCGGAGTGATCATGACAATGCCAAGACCAAGATTGGTCCCCGCAACCGGCTCGGTTGCTCGGGCCCCGGGGTTGATGATTTGCTCGCCCCAGCTCGCCAGCCATGTCCGGCCGGCCGCGGAATGGAACGCGGGAGAATTGGATTTGAGCGGCAACCCGGTCGCGAAGGTGAAATCCGGCGCGGCATCGGCGGTGATCGTCTGGTAAAAACCGCGCTCTCCCGCCCACTGGATAAAGCGCGCCTGCACCGTGATCTTTTTATCGCCCACGCTCCAGCCTTCATATGTGATCTCTACAATCGCGCGTACAGGACCAGTAGAAATCACGCGATAGCTCCGGTCGTGGACGTCAGCGGCCTTGACGACTTTGCCATCACGCCACGCTGCGACGGCCCCTATGCCGATTGCGTCACCTATGTCATAGGTGTCCCGGCCATCGGGCGATTCGGCGTGGTAGTCGTACTCCGCCGTGGCAAATCTCTTGAGCAAAAGCATCGAACGCCGTTTGCCGTAGAGGTCAATCGCGTTGCGGGGGTCGAAGTAGATGCGCCACGCGTTCTTGTCCGACTCCCAGCCCAGGCCCTGGATTTTTTTAGCAAACAGCGCATCGGTCCGGTCGGGGTAGTCGCCGCGGATTTTGAGGACCCGGTTCGGCTCGCCGTACGTGATGGTCACGACGCAGGTCTCATGGGGTTGCAGGTCCAGTTGGAAGGCGAGTTCGTCGGCTTTGCCGTCGTTGTCCAGGTCGTCGACCTGGGAAGGAATTTCCGTCGCTTGAAGCGCGGCAGCGTCCTGCTGCAAGTTGGAAGTGTGAGTCACCGTGACGATCACCGATCCGGCGCGAAGGCCGGGAGCAATCTTCCGCAGCTCGGCGATGGGAACCACCACAGGTTCCGCGCGGCGCTCGTCCGCGGAAGGATTGGTGACTGCGATCTTGATTCCTTCCAGACGAGAAGTGGTTTGGGCTGTCGCGCTGCACAGGAACCCGAAGCTGAGAAAAGCGGGAATGATCAGATTGCGCATAGGAGAGTTCGCGTGAGTGGTGATCATCTCAGGAATTGAATGCGGCCATGGTTAGCGTCCCATCCATCCGCCGTCGACGACCAGCGTATGGCCGTGAACGTAGTCGCTGGCGGCAGAGCAAAGAAATACGGCAGCGCCGCCGACATCGGCCGGCTGGCCCCACCTTCCGGCGGGAATGCGCTCCAGAATTTGCCGGTTCCGCGTTTCATCACGCGATAACGGCGCGGTGTTGTCGGTAATAATATAGCCGGGCGCAATCGCATTCACGTTGATCCCGAGCGCGGCCCATTCATTGGCCAGGGCCTTGGTAAGCTGGGCGACTCCGCCCTTGGAAGCAGCATAGGCAGCAACGGTCGTACCTCCCTGGAACGCCAGCAAGGACGCGATGTTTACGATCTTACCCGGCTTCTTACTCTCGATCCACGCGCGTCCTGCAAGTTGGCTTAACTGAAACACGCTGCGCAAATTTACCTGCAAAACCAGGTCCCAGTCTTCCAGCGTATACTGATGCGCCGGCGCGCGCTTGATCGTACCAGCATTGTTCACGACGATGTCGACTTCAGCAAAGGACCGCGCCTTTTCAAACAGCGTTTCGGCGCCCGCGGATACAGAAAGGTCTGCCTGCAGGGCCGTAGCGCGCCGGCCCATCTGCTGGACCTTCCTGCACGTCTCCGATGCAGGACGGGAATTGCCGTGGCATATCACGTCCGCGCCGGACTCGCCGAGGGCTAGCGCGATGGCCGCGCCCAGACCGGTTGACGAGCCTGTGACCAGGGCAACCTTGCCCGCGAGACTAAAAGGGTTATTTGCCACGTTACTTGCGGCTCGCCTCTAACCCTGAGCCCGTCCCGAACTCGGGCTGAACGTTGACCACGCCAAACTGCCGGTCCTCGCGTTCCCGATGCGCGGCCATGGCCCAGAGAAAGCCAATGCGGTGTCCTGGAGCTGCAACGTTGGGATGATAACCGCGGGGCATCAATACGGCATCGCCTTCCCGCACTACAGTCGCTAATTCAGGCTCATTCGTGTCAGTGTAGACGAACTGCACGCCGAAAGCCGGAGCAGGCATTTCTATATAGACGTACATTTCTTCGAGCATTTTGGCATGTTCATGCGGCGGCCAGCTCGTCCAGTTTCCCGGATCGGAGACAGTAAAACCCGCCAGCACGCGTCCCGCTTGAACGTTTTTACCGATCAGGATATTCAGGTCCCGCCTGGTCGCTTCTGCTCCAGTGGTGAAGTGCAGTGATTTGTCCGCCTGGATGTCCGCGTAGCGAACGATCTGAAGCGGATAGTCGCCTTCCACGTCCGCTGAGAATTCCGCCAGGTCGGCAGATTTGCCCCTGACCTGCACGCTGGATCCACGAGGCACGTAAACGGAATCGTATTTGCCCAAGCTGAATTTGTTTTCGCCGACCTTGAATTCGGCTTGCCCTGAGAGGCAGATAAACGCGGTTTCCTTGTTCAAAGTCTGGAAAGTGATTTCCGGCGCAGAGGCGTCCAGCTTGATACGGGCATAGCAAAGATGCCGCATGCTGCTGTTCGCGGGCGTGATAACTACGCTACGCCCGGAATGGGCGTTGGTCTTCCGGAAGATATTCCCTTCGCGGACCAGTCGATTTGCTTCTGAATTTGTTTGGGTGCTCATAACTCTCCTTGCCAGTCAACCAGGATCTTAGCGCGATTCCCGCTAAGATCCCTGGCATCACATTGTGAACTTGCAGCAGATACTATCTCAGCAGCTTCCGTCAAGCTGGTTCCGTCGCCGCTTCTAAAAAGCGATCCTTGCGCCAAGCTGTAACTGTCGCATGGTCAGGGCGCTGGTTATTGTTCCAAAGGTGGCGGTACCAACGGTCGAGTTGGGAGCATTCAGGCTGACGATGTTAAATACGTTGAGCGCTTCTGCGCGGACCTGCAAGTTGAGGCGTTCGTGAACCTTGAAGGTACGAGAGATCGCCAGGTCCACATCCTTGTAAGCTGGTTGGGTCAGAGAGTTTCGTGGCGAGCTGCCGTCAACGGGAGCGCCGTTGGTCGGCTGGTTTTGAGTAAAAGCAGAAGTGTTGAACCAACAGGCGACCGAACCAACCGGAGCTCCTGAGGGGCAGGTGCCGGTCCGAGGATCACCCACCTGTTGTGCCCGATCGGTGTTGTTGCCGTCCAGGTTGGCGTCCTTCCCATTGAGGACCGTGAATGGAAATCCGCTGTGCAGCTTCAAAATGGGCGAGACCGACCACCCGTTGACTATCTGGCGCAACAGCGAACTTCGGCCATCATAATAGTCGGGCTGCCAGATCATGGAAAGCACCAACTGGTGGCGCATATCGGTATCGGCCAGGCCTCTGTCCTCGCTGACCACGGCGAAATTCTGGACCAAACCCTGCGTCGTGCTGTTCTGGAGCTGCACGCTGTCGAATGTCTTGCTGTAGATGTAGAAAGCATTGAACGAAAGGTGGTGGGACGTTCTTTGTGTCGCGCTGATCTGCAGCCCGTTATAGGACGCGGTCTGGCCGGACTGCATGGAGAGTACCTGACCAAACGCCGGGTTGGGGCGTCTGGCCTGAATATTGGTGCTTGTCGCCCCGGCAAAAGTCGGATAGTTCAGGTCCACGGCGAAAGGCAGGTTGTGGCTCAACGATCCCACGTAGGCCGCGGTAATAGCGAGGCTGCTGGTGACCTGGTGCTGCACCGCAAAATTGAGCTGGTACGTATAGGGCCAGTGAAAATTCGGCGACGGCCCGAAGATGGAACCGCCGGACACGAACTGGCCGTTATAGGGAAAAGGATCGCCGCCCGACAAATTCCTGTACGGGTTGCTTAAGGTAGCGCCGGTGCTCTTGGTAGCGCTGTTGTTGTTGTTGAACGTGAGCCGGATGGCAAACGGCTCAAAGTTTGACGTGGTATTCCACTGGTTTCCGGATACGCTGCCGTAAAAGATTCCGGCGCCGGCGCGGACCGCCGTCTTGCCGTTGCCAAACGGGTCCCAGGCAAAGCCGAAACGAGGAGAAAAGTGGGTGAACGGAACGGAGACAATGCCCCGGGTGAATCCCTGGTCTCCGGGAAAAAGGATCCCCAGGGGAGCTGTGGGCCGGACCGTCGATTGAACGCCCGCCACGTAAGTGGATTCTTTATTCTGCGGGTCGGTGGGCGCGGTCTGGACATCCCAGCGCAGTCCCAGGTTAAAAGTCAGGCGAGGATGGACGCGGAAATCGTCCTGCGCGAAGAGCGCGGTGTACCAGGTGTTGGTATATGCGATCACCGGCGCATCCTGCGACAACGAACTGGGAAGCCCGATCTCGAAATCCGCCAGAGCATTCTTGCTGACCGTGCCATTGAAGGTGAACACGCCGTAGTTGTTGAGCAGCGTCTGTTGAATATCTTTGTCCAGCGAAACCTCGCCGCCAAACTTGAACGCGTGGCGGCCGTGGTTGTAGCTGAAGGTATCGCGGGCCGCGTAAAAGTTCGTTCCAGCGAGCGGGCCGGCAATGGCCTGGCCCAGGGTGAAGAACCCGGTCACCGTAATCTGCGGCAGAGACGGTGTACCCTGAACGGTTTGCGCAGAACCCAGGGTTGCCAGCGTCATTTGCGGCACATTCAACCGGCCCGCGAAGTTGCGCGTATACGTGAGCCAGACCTGATTGATCTTGTCGGGCCCCAGAGACCAGGTGTCACTCACATTGGCCTCATGCTGACGCCAGGTAAACTGCTGCTGGGACCATGGCAGGTTGCCGCCGGCACTCACGGTGTTGCTCCCGCTGGTCTCAAAATAGCTGGCTGTCAGCCGCCGGTTTTCGCTGAAACTGTGGTCTACTTTGCCCAGAAACTCGTCGCCAGTGAACGGACTAGCGACAAAGCCCTGCCATTTATTTCCAGGAAGGTTTGCCTGCGGAATGAACTGATTGATGATGTTCATTGCAACCGGATCGGGAGCAGAAATCTTATTTGAGGGGAAGGGCGCGTGGGTCACCGGATTGACGGGTTTCACCGCAGATTGGGAGAAATCTCCCGTGCGCTCCAGGGCGGAGGGCACGATCGCGCCGTTAAGAAATGTGTTGGTATTCTGGCGCAAGCCGCCATACGAGGCAAAGAAGAACGTTTTGTCCTTGACGATCGGACCGCCCAGTGTCCCGCCAAACTGGTTGCGGTGGAAGGGCGGCGTCGCGAAAGTGTTGCCCCATGTATTGGCGTTGAGGATGGTGTTCCGCAGGAACTCGAAACCGGAACCATGAAAGTCATTCGTGCCTGATTTGGTGAGCACGTTGATGACGCCGCTCGCGAAACGGCCGTATTCCGCGCTATAGCTGTTGGTTTGCACCCTGAATTCCTGAACGGCGTCAGGATTGGGAAGAATGTTGCCGGTATTGCGCAGCCCGGTGATGCTGATTCCGCCGTCGAGGAAGTAGTTGACCGAGCCGGCGCCGCCATCAACGCCGCCGTTGATCAGCGTCCTCTGCTCGGGATAGCCGAGAACAATGCTGTTGTCATTCCTTTGCACGCCCGGTGTAAGGTCCAGCAGCGTATAGAGGTTCCGGTTCACAATCGGCAGGTCAGTGATCTCCTCGTTCTCCACCGTGCGCCCGAGTTCCGTGGTGCTGGTGTTCACGATGGGAACGTCAGACGTCACCTCAACCACTTCGCCCGTAGGTCCGATGTCCAAAGACGCATCGACGCGGGCCGTCTGGGCAATCTCCAGAATCACCCCGTTCTGAATGGATTTCTTGAACCCCGCGGCATTGACGGCGACCGAATAGTTGCCGACAGGCAGAAACTCAATCCGGTATTCACCTTGTTCGTTGGCCTTACTGGACCGTGCAAGATTCGTCGCGGTGTTGGTGGCCGTCACTTCCGCGCCGACGACCGCGGCGCCGGTTTTGTCCGTAACGGTCCCAACGATAGTGGCGGTTGTGATCTGCGCCGGCAGAACTGCGGGCGCCAGCAGCAGTAAGCAGATGACGACGAAGAACGACGTGGTTCTCATGATGAAATCTCCTCAGTAAATCGCCCGCCCTCATTTATTGTCTTACCGCAATATGAGACGGCGTTTCATTCCCAAAAACGAGCACAAAAAAACCCGGCCTGCGCCGAGTTGAACTACCTAAGCCCGAATGTCGGCCTTTGCTCCGTGGACCAAAGATTCCTTTTTGAATCCCAATTCTGACGAGAGACCGTGCGCAGCAGCCATCACCGGCACGGCCAGACTTGCCACCTTTTCCTGGGTTACGCGGAAAGCCGGTCCGGAGACGCTGATGGCCGCAAGCGGTTCGCCGGAAAAGTTGCGCACGACGCATCCTACGCAGCGCACTCCCTCTTCAATCTCCTCGTCATCAATCGAATAGCCGCGTTCCCGGATAACGCTCAGTTCTTTCTTGAGCTCCAAGAAGTTGGTAATCGTGTTGGCGGTCATGGTTTTCATTCCTTGTCTGCGAACGATCGCCTCCACCTCACCCTCCGGAAGATAAGCCATAATCGCTTTACCCACCGCGGTGCAATGCATGGGATTCCTGCGTCCGACGCTGGTGGCCATGCGGACCGACCGCTCAGGCTCAATCTTGTCAAGGTAGACTACTTCGGAATCATCCAAAACGCAGAGGTGAACAGTCTCACTCGTCTCCAGGACCAGCGTTTCCAGAAAAGGCCGCGCCCGCTCGCGAAGATCCAGTTGCGAAACCGCCTTTGTTCCCAGTTCGAAGAGTTTCAGGCCAAGACGATACCGGCCGCTGACCGAATTCCGCTCAATAAACTTATGCCGCTCCAGCACCATCAACAGACGATGTGCCGTGCTCTTATGCAACTCCAGTTTGTCGGAGATTTCACCCAACGAAAGATCGGGGCCCTCGGCAGAGAGTACTTCCAGAATGGCCAGTGCCCGGTCCAGCACCTGAACCTGGTAAGGCGATTTAGATGCCCCGTTCGTCTTAGAATATGACACAGTGTTGCATTATATGAATCTTGACTACCGTGTCAAGGGGAAAAGGCTTTGTCGCCTTGCGGAGTCAGCTGGCGGAAGTTCTCTTTTTGCGCCGAGTCTTTCTGACCGCTCGCGGCTTTACCTCAAACTGGCGCAGCGTTCGGGCCAGCGATTCCGGCGCTTCCACGTCCATCTGGACGGAACTATCGCGATAAGAGCGCTTCAGGACGCGCGCCCGGGCCTCGATCTCCGCCAGGACTTTGCCTTCCGCCTGGGGTACGCGGATGCGCAGGCGCTGCGCCGCGTCAATTTCCAGGCGGGCATCAATCGCGGCCAGCAGGCCGTCCATTCCGGCGCTCCTGGCCGCGGAAATGTAGACCGTGGAAGCGCTGTTCACGAGTGAACGCTGTTGCGCTTCCGGCAGCAGGTCCAGCTTGTTCATCACCCGGATTTGCGGAATGTCCTTGACCTCCAGGTCCTTCAGCACGCGGTCCACCTGCTGTTGCTGCTCGCGGGCCACCGGGCTGGTGACGTCGGAGACGTGCAGCAGCAGGGACGCACGCTGCACCTCCTCCAGGGTCGCACGAAAGGCCGTGACCAGAGTTGTCGGCAAGCCGCGGATGAACCCTACGGTGTCTGAGAGCAAGACCTTACGCTTACTGGGCAGAGTGATCGCCCTGATCGTCGGATCGAGCGTGGCGAACATGCGTTCGGAGATCAGCACGCCGGCGTGAGTGAGCGCGTTAAACAGCGTGGACTTGCCGGCGTTGGTGTATCCGACCAGCGCGATCGTCGGAAGAGGAACGGACTCCCGGCGCTGGCGCTGGTGGGCGCGGACGCGCCGCACTTCTTCCACCTGGTCCTTGATGTGGCGGATGCGGCGGTGGATCTTGCGGCGGTCGGTTTCCAGTTGGGTTTCGCCGGGTCCGCGGGTCCCAATGCCACCGCCCAGCTGCGACATTTCCACGCCGCGTCCGGTGAGCCGCGGCAACAGGTATTCCAGTTGCGCCAGCTCGACTTGCAACTGGCCCTCACGGCTGCGGGCGTGTCGGGCAAAGATGTCCAGGATAAGCTGCGTGCGGTCAATCACCCGGGCATCGACTTCGGCTTCCAGATTGCGCTGCTGGGAAGGAGATAGCTCGTGGTCCACCAGTATAAGATCAGCGTGGGCGGACGCGGCGGCAGCGGCAATCTCATGCAGCTTGCCTTTGCCGATGAGCGTGGCCGGATCAGGACGGTCGCGGCGTTGCACAAACTCGCCCACAATCTCGGCTCCGGCGGAAGTCGCAAGCTCGCGGTATTCCGCGAGAGATTCTTCCAGGTCGTCGAGCCGGGCCCGGCTGGCTCGTTCGCTGCCGCTTTCCGAGGCGCTGTCTTCCGTGCCACGAGGTTCCGAGACGCTGTTGCGCGCGATGACCGCCTGGCGCGGCAGTTCGATGTCGCTCTGCGACCGGGAGCGATGGCGAAACTCCACGGCCACGAGGAAGGCGCGTTCCGGCCCGTCGCGGCGTGTTGCTTTCATCATCCCGGCCGAAGACCGGGAACGGCGGGAACGTGGCCCGGGAATAGACTAGCCCTCCGACTTCGTCGCGCCGGTCTCGTCTTCCACGGCAGGTTGCGGCCGGGTGTCAGTATGATGCCCCCCGCTCCTGGTCATGACCACCGTGGAAATGGCGTGCTTGAAGATGAGCTGCTCCTGGTTGTTGGTTTCCAGAACCACCGAGTATTTATCAAAGGACCGAATCCGGCCCGTCAGCTTTACGCCACTCAAGAGATAAATCGTGATTGGCATTCTTTCTTTTCGGGCAGTGTTAAGGAATGAGTCCTGAATGTTCTGTACCGGCTTGTTGTCCATCGGCCGTTCCCGCTCCTCTTTATGAATGACATGCATATAGTAAGGACCTTCTGGGTAAAGTATGCAGCAGGGGCCATTGTAGCCCTTGGAGTCCCGGCCAATCAAAAAAACTGTCCCCGCGACATTGGCCAGTCGAGGTCGCTAAAGTAAGGACCCCGGCCGGGCGCAGTAACGCCTTATTTCGCTCCGTGCTGCCTGCGATGAGGAGTTGCCGGCGGCCCTTCACCAGGCGCCAGCACCCGCTGGACTCTGGGTGACTTGAATTTGAATTTCTGCTCGTGAAGAGTGCTGTCATCGTCTTTCACATGCCAGGTGAACGTCGGGAGCGGGCCTTCGTCCCCGAAGGCTTCCCGGCCCATGACCACGGGCAGCACGCCGGACACATGGTGCTGGCTAAAGGCGGTTTCATATCGATGGGCCCGCGAGTTCCAGGTAAACACGCGGACTTGATCAAAGTCGTATGACAGCCCGTCTTTGTTTTCGGTAAGCAGAACCAGATATTCGGAGAACTTCTTGCCGCGGTCCTCGGCCTCGTCCAGCTTGAAGATGGCTGTGGTCCGCTGGCCTTCAGCGTATTGAGCAATTTCGATGGGAACCTCAACATAGAGCAGGCGTCCCAGGACCCATCCAGCGCGCTTTTGGGAATCGCGGACCAGCCACCAGTCTTCGGGAACCGGTGTCGGAGCGGGCTTGTCGGCGGGAGTTGCCGGTTCGTCGCTGGACGAGGAATCCGTCGGACTTTCTTTCAGCGTGAGGCCGTTGCGGTCGGCAATCTGGCGCTCGAGCAGGTCTACTTTCTGGTTTTCAGCGAGCGAGTACAGATGTTCGGTTTTTCTCCCGGGCGTGGCATGCAGATTGGCCTGGCTGCGGCACAGTGCGGACGCCTGGACAGGTGCGTTTCTGACCTTGTCCGCCAGTTTCTGCACCAGGTCGTAAGTCCGCCGGTCGGCGAGAAAGCGCTCCTGCACCCAGCCTTCCTCGCCACGCGGCGAGCGCACCCGGACAAAAGCCTTCTTGGGCATTCTTTCCAGCACCTCAACGCGTTCACCGTTATGCACGATGCCCGCCTTGTTGTAGATCGTGGCCACGCGGTCGCGGAGGGTAGCTTCGGGAGCAGAGACCCAGACGTATTCTCCTTTGCTGCTGACGTCTCTGCGGCCGCAGCCGGTGACCAGGAGAAGCGCCAGGGCAAAAAACAGGCGCAGCACAATGCGGCTCCGCCGGGATGCCACCGATCTTCTATGAGAGACAATTTGCATCGCTGGGGAAGTGCCCGGAATATCCATTCTAGTTCAATCGCCAGCACAGATGCCGCTGGCGATGGCGGCCTTCACCATTTCTCCGCCGTGCTCCGCCGTGCCCGCGCAAAGTCTGGCCATTTGGTCGCCATGTTGCCCCAAGATTTTAACAAAGCCCGCGGGGCTTAGACCTGGCGCGCTGGGAAATTGCACAGAAGTTGCATTTGAGATATATTCTTCTTTCTAATGTTTTCACCTGTCGCCAACATGGCCATGTGCTGCCCGCCGATTATCGGCGGAGTACGCCCATGAGGCAGCCAGGTCTATAAAGCGAACCACCAGAAGCTATCATCAGACCCGCTGCCCCGGCAGCGGGTTTTTGGTTTTTGCGGCAATTTCACGGGAGAGGCCGCGAACGGAAGCAAGTTCTTCATTTTCGAGAGTTTTGTCGAGGAACAACATGACTGCGCAACTACACTACGAACTTCGATGTCGCGAGTGCCGGACCACCTGGGGCAACCAGCCAATCTCGTTTTGCCGGAAATGCTTTGCTCCACTGGAGATCGCGTACGATCTTGGCTGGATTCGCGAGCGGATCAGCAAAGACGAGATTGCCCGCCGCGCCCCCAACCTCTGGAGATATCGCGAACTCCTGCCACTGCCGGAACACTTTGAGCCCACTCTGCCTGCCGGGTTCACCCCGTTATTGAAGGCGTCTGGACTGGGCGACGTGTTCCGCACCAAATCGCTCTATCTCAAGAATGACGCTGTCTGCTTCCCGTCGCTGAGCTTCAAAGACCGCGTGGTGGCCGTGGCCCTGGCCCAGGCCCGGAACTTCGGCTTCGATATCGTGAGCTGCTCTTCGACCGGGAACCTGGCCAACGCCGTTGCGGCACAAGCTGCCCGCGGAGGCTTTCGCGCCTGCGTGCTCATTCCCGCCGACCTGGAACCGGCGAAAGTCCTGGGAACTCAGGTGTACGGGGCCCGCATTATCCGGATAGCTGGGAACTACGATCATGTGAACCGTCTCTGCTCGCAGATTGCGGACAAACATCGCTGGGGCTTCGTGAACGTCAACCTGCGCCCTTACTACGCTGAGGGATCGAAGACCATGGGTTACGAAATAGCTGAACAGCTTGGCTGGCGGCTGCCAGACAACGTGGTGGTCCCCATGGCCGGCGGGTCGCTGATCACCAAAATCAAAAAGGCGTTCGACGAATTGGCCGAGCTTGGCCTGGTGGAACCCAGGAAAGTAAAATTCTTCGGAGCGCAAGCCACGGGTTGCAGCCCGATCAGCACGGCGGTCAAACAAGGCAGGACCGAGATCCAGCCGCAGAAGCCCGCGACGATCGCCCGCTCGCTGGCCATTGGCAATCCGGCCGACGGGTTCTACGCGGTGAACACCATCGTCAACAGCGGCGGCTGGGCCGAGGACACGAGCGATCCGGAAATCGCCGACGCCATGACCTTGCTGGCGGAGACTGAAGGCGTCTTCACGGAGACCGCCGGGGGTGTGACTGTGGGCGCGGCGCGCAAGCTCTATGCTCAGAAACGCATCCGGCCGGAAGAAACGACCGTGTTGTGTATCACCGGCAACGGGCTGAAGACGACCGACGCGCTGGCCGGCAGGTTCGAAGTGCCGGAACCGATTGCGCCCAAGCTGTCCGCATTTGAAGAGTATCTGGAGCGGGAAGCGATCGCCGCGCCCGCGGGAGAAGCTAACGCATGAAGGTGACCGTATCCATTCCCACGGCGTTTCGCGGACATACCGAGGGGCTCGACCATTTTGCCTGTGCCGCCACCGGACTGAACGATCTGCTGGACGCGCTGGCAGCGCGCTTTCCTCAACTGAAACCGCATCTGCGCGACCAGGAAGGCAAAGTGCGCCGCTTCCTGAATATCTACGTCAACGACGAAGATATTCGCTTCTTGGGCGACAATTACAGCTTCCACGACGGTGACGAGATTACGCTGGTCCCGTCCATCGCTGGTGGATGAGCGCCAGGCACATTTCGCTTAATCATTCGCTCCCATCAGCCCCACGCGCAACACACCGGCGTGGTGGCTGGTGTCCACCACGTCCGCCACGAACTGGAAATCAACGTCCGGATCGCCTTTCAGGAACGCGACCTTGTCCATTCGCAGGATGTAGATGTCCCGTAGAGTGGCCTCGAGCTTGTCCCAGCTAACGTCCTGCGTGTTGATGCTCAAAGCGGGACGCTGGCCGGGACCCATGTCGCGAATCTGGACAACGATAATCTTTTCCGGATGCGGTTCAGTCTGATCGGTGCTGGGTTGCGGAAGTTCGGTCATTTCTCCCAGCTCATGGTGCGGAAGCACAATCATAAAGATGATCAGCAGCACTAGCAGCACGTCAATCAGCGGAGTTACGTTAATTTCGGGCGTACTCCGGCCCGAACCTGCAAAGCCCGTTGCCATTTTGTTTTCTCCTGGCGCGCGCTAAGAGAATTGACACTTGCGGGGGGAGGAATGTTCCAGCCGGTTACGGATCTCAGGCCCTTTGCGAGTGCGAGAGAGAGCGCGCCCGATGTGCCGGGAGGACCCGGAATGAGCCCTTCAAGCCGCACAGCAGGTTGAACCTCAGGATGTACCACGCGGCTGCAAAACCGTCGATGAAGCCTATTTTCTTGCCTTCCTCGTACGTGCGGCCGTAATAGGAGATAGGCACTTCGTAGACGGCGCATTGGAGCTTGGCGACCTTGGCAGTCACTTCAATTTCGAAGCCGAAGCCCGAACTGGTGATGATCATGTTACGGATGATATCGCCGCGGAAGGCCTTGTATCCTGTCTCCACGTCGGTGAGATTGATGTTTGTAAGAAGGTTCGAAAGGAAGGTGAGCCCCTTGTTGGCGAGGTAGTGGTAAAAATACAGGACCCGCGTTGCCTTGCGGACCAGGAAACGGGAACCGTAGACCACGTCGGCACTGCCCCCCAGGATGGGCGCAATGACATCGTGGATTTCGGCAGGGTCGTATTCGAGGTCGGCGTCCTGGATGATCACGATCTCGCCGGTGGTGAGCGCGAAACCTGTCTTCAGGGCTTCGGTCTTGCCGCCGTTGACCTTCCTGCGCACGGCTTTCACTTTGGGATAGCGATGGCTCAATTCCTCGGCGATAGCGCCTGTTCTATCGCTCGAACAGTCATCCACGATGATCACTTCGTGGAGATTTGGGATGGACACGACTCGCTGGACCACCGCGATTAACGTCGCTTCTTCGTTATACGCGGGGACAACAACCGACAGACATTCAGCGGCAGTCATTGGCCGCCAGTCTAAGCGCTTGCCGCCGGACAAACAAGTACTTTCGGAGCCAACAACGGAGGGTGCGGAGCGCGAGGTGAGGTTCAGGGTATTTGGGGCGGTGCGCTGGAAGCATGCTCCAGGAGCGATGCTGATTCGACGGGGCCGGAAGTCTCGCCGGTCCGGACTACTTCGCCCACAATCAAGACCGCCGGGGCGGCGACACCGGAGATGGAACCCAGGCCGGACAGAGTCGTGGTGTGCACTTTCTCGGTAGCGCGCCCCGCATGGGAGACTAGCACGCAGGGCGCGCTGGCTTTCAGTCCGAGGTCGATTAATTCACTTGCCGTGCGCCCATACTCCGGGCCGGGCATATAGACAGCAAACGTTGCGTTTGCCGCATCAACAATGGGTTCGCTCAACCGCGTTTGTCTGGAATTATGGGCCGTCAGCAGCACCAGCGCTGATGCCGCGCGGCGGTCGGTCAACGTCACGTTGGCGCTGGCCGCGGCTGCGGCGGCCGCAGTCACGCCGGGAACAATTTCAAACGGGACTTCCGCCTTCCGCAATGCGTCGAGTTCTTCTCCCAGACGTCCAAACACCGCCGGATCGCCGGACTTGAGGCGCAGCACGCGCTTTCCGCTTTGCGCGTGTTCCACCATGAGAGCGTTGATCTGCTCCTGGCTGATACCGCGATGGCCGCACCGTTTCCCGACGTTCACCACCTGTGCGTCTCGCGACACCAGTTCGAGGACTTCCTGGGACACCAGGTCGTCGTGCAGCACGACTTCCGCGACACGCACCACCGCTGCGGCGCGCAACGTCAGCAGGTCCGCCGCGCCTGGCCCGGCTCCGACAATGTAGACTTTGCCTTTCATACAACTAACAGAATGACTATGCGCTCTTTCGTCCTGACGAGCTGCCTTCGTCAATCCATGCCTGGACGGCGGTGACCAGGCTGGTAACCAGCTTGTCCACGCCGCCGATCATGCTGAGGCCATCGCGCTGGTGCTCCTTCAGCACGTCCCTTAGTCTTGCGGCCAATTCGGTTTGCGTCGAGTGGTCCATGTCAGTACCTCCTGAGATCTTGTAGAACCTTGGGTGTCCTTTGGGGCCTAAGTAATGTTAATAGATGCAACAGCTCCTTCCGCCGCTGCGTGCGAGGCAGTACTTTCCGCAGGTCGGCGCGCATGCGTCCCAGCCAGGCGGTCCAGTTTTCGTATTCAGGACCAAACTGTTGTTCCAGATCTTTGCGCACTTCCTGCGATAATATCGGGCTGTTTCCTCCGGTTGAAATTGCGATCTGAAACTCGCCGCGGCTGACCACGGCCGGAGCGTAGAAATCGCAGAAGCCGGGATCGTCCACCGCGTTGCACAGCGCGCCGGATTTCTTCGCTTCGTCATACACCGCGCGGTTCACGGCCTCGGAGTCCGTGCAGGAGATCACCAGAAAATATCCCTGCGCCATGCCGGGACGATATTCCCGGGCAACGTGCTTGATCAGCCCTTTCTCCGCCCAGAGGCCAATTCGTTCCGTGACCTGCGGCGCGATCACCGTGACGTTGGTCGCAGAACGCAGCACGGCCTCCACCTTCTGCTCGGCCACGGGTCCTCCGCCCACGACCAGGACTTTGTGGCCTTCGAGCTTCAGAAAGATCGGATACAAGGGCATTTTTCAAGCCTCCAATTCATGTGGCGGACGGCCCGCCGCGCGATCACGTTCCACGGCTGCTGTTGCTTCACCGGCCAGGAAAGAACGTAAATCCGCTTCCGAGTGGCGGGCAAAAAACCGGCGCAGGTTTTCGCCCGTATTGCGGTCGCTTTCATAAACAAGCAACAGGCGTTCGATAGCTTCCGGCACTTCGTCCGCCGGGCAGCGGTAGCCGACAGGGCGCCCGAAGCCCGCATGTTCGCCGACGCTGCCTCCCAGACAGAAGTAGTACGCGTCTTGCATCTGGCCGTTTACCTTTACTTTCTTGCCTTCCAGCCCGATATCGGCCAGACGGTGCTGGCCGCAACTGTTGGGGCACCCGGTAACGTTGAGCTTTACCTGCTGCTCAAAGCCGGGCATGCGCTCTTCCAGTTCCTCCACCAGCCAGCGGGTAAAGGCCTTGGTCTCGGTGATGGCTAGCTTGCAAAACTCGGAGCCGGTGCAGGCCACAGCACCGCGCCAAAAAGAAGACGCAGCCACGTGAAGGCCCGCCGTCTCCAACCCGAGCGCAACCGTTGCCGTCTTCGCCCGCGGAACATTCACCATGATCAGGTTCTGGGTGTTGGTGGCGCGCAGTTCGCCCGTTCCGTGCCGCTCCGCGAGGTCGGCGGCCACGCGCATCTGCTCCGGCGTGATCCGGCCGCGCAGCACGGACGCACCCACGTAGAACAATCCCGGCTGCCTCTGGGCATGCACGCCCACGTGGTCGCGAAACACATCAGCGGGCACGTCTTCCGGAACAGCACGATCAAGCTTGAATCCCAGCCGTTCCTCGAGTTCACGCAGAAACCGTTCCGCCGTCCAGCCGTGTTGCAGGAACAGGAACTTCAACCGCGCGCGCTCACGGCTTTCGCGCAGTTCGCTGGCGGCGCGGAAAAGCTCGCTCACCGCCCTGGCCACGGGAAGCACCTGCTCCCAGCGAACAAACGCGTCGAGCCGCGCAGCCAGGTGCGGATCGGTAGAAAGCCCGCCGCCCACGCGGACGGAAAAACCAACTTCGCGGGCTCCATTACGCTCGCGGACTGCGGGAGTGAAGGCCAGGTCGTTGATTTCCGGATAGGAACACCAATCGCGGCATCCGCTGATGCTGATCTTGTACTTTCGCGGCAGGTTGTAAAACTCGGGATTCCCCGCCAGCATCTCTGTTGTCTGGAACACCAGCGGAGAAGCATCGCAAAGCTCGTTGGCGTCCACGCCGGCGAGAGGGCACCCGGTAATATTTCTGGTCACGTCGCCGCAGGTGCCGAGGGACGTAAGGCCGCAATTGAGCAGCTCCTGCAGCACCTCGGGCAGGTCTTCGATCGTGATCCAGTGGAGTTGAATGTTCTGGCGGACGGTAATATCCGCTACGCCGCGCCCGTATTTTTCCGCCAGCAAGGCAACGCTGCGAAGCTGGCTGGAACTGAGAAACCCGTTGGAAAGACGGATCCGGAGCATGAAATAAGGAGTGGCTTTGCCTTCGCCGCCGCTTCCGCCGGTAACGCCCGCGCCATCACCCTGGGTATAAACGCCCCACCACTTGAAGTAGGTCTTGAGCCAGTCTTCGGGGATCGCCCCGTGTCCCTGGCGCGCAAAACCGCGGATCTCTTCCAGCGCTTCCCAGGGGTTCTTCTCCCGCTTGAGCCGCTCGGCTTTCTGCGCCTTGGTTTCCTTCGTCCCGGGTTGTAATCCTGTTGCTGTCTCTGTGCTCATCCTGGCTCGCCTGTAAGTGAGTTGTCCAACGCCCTAAAAAGCAAAAAGCCCACCGCTGTCTCTGGCGATGGGCCTGTTCCTAAATTTGTACTAAGTGCTTTAGGTGGCAGCCAGAGACACGTGCGTTGCTTCGCAACAACACTTACACGCGTCTTGGCGCATCTTTCGCATGACCTAAGACTTATAGGCTAAATGCCAGGCGGGAGGGGTGTCAAGGCGCTGCCGGGCTGGCGTCCTAAGATTTGCAAGTAAAAACAAGAAAGGCCCGAAGCTCCAACTGAGCCTTTTCGCTTGTTTCGGTGGGGCAAGGTAATAGAATGGAGCCTGGAGATTGATTTATGGCCGCTCAGGACTGGTCGCAATGCCCGGCAGTGGAAAGCGTTCCCGGCAAAGTAAGCCGCGCTTGGGTGCTGCGAGGCATACGTATGCCAGTGGCGACGATTTTTGAAAACCTGGAAGCCGGCGCCAGCATTGATGACATCATTCAATGGTTTGACGGCTTGGATCGCGAGCAGGTAAGAGCGGTCATCGACTTCGCGGCCCGCAGTACCACGTCGTAGAAGTCCCTCTCCGGTAGGGTACCAAAGTGAGCTTGACAGTCAAAACCACTACCTTTTATAGTTGCGTGGATCATGAGTCGTAGCCGGAACATCATCGCCACAGCCAAGGGTATGTGCACAACACATACATCCACACGCATGCGACATTCCGGCGAGGCGGCTTAGAGATCACGCAATCATAGAAAGATCAAAGACCCACTCGCTGAAACGAGTGGGTTTCGTGTTTTAGGACCAGCGGTTGGACCAGAGACGATGAGCGATTTCAATCAAAAAGAAAACCCGCGCGGATGGCAGGTGACCGTGCCCGCCACGTCCGCCAATCTGGGCTGTGCCTTTGATTGCGGCGGGCTCGCGCTGCAGCTGTATCTCCGGGCGTGGTTTGCGCCGGCAGCAGCAGGCGAGTTGACGATCGCCTATAAGGGCAACGCTCCCGCAGGCTTCCCGCTGGACCGCTCCAACCTGGTCCTCAGCTCTCTATGTTTCGCGACTACTCTCTTTAGCGGACGCGTGCCTAGTGGACACGTGGTAGTAGAAAGCGAGATTCCCATTGGCGTTGGTCTGGGGAGCAGTGCGGCTGCAGTAATTGCCGGCCTGCTGCTGGGCGCGAAGTACTGCGAGCAGGACATTGTCGCCGAACAGATACTGCGTTCCGCGGAAGAACTGGAAGGCCATGTGGACAACGCCGCGGCCGCCCTGCATGGGGGTTTGGTGTTTGCGCTGAGCGGCAACATTGATCGTCTGGTTACGCTGAAGAGTCTCTTCCCGCAGGACATTAAGCTCGTGGTGGTCAGCCCTTCGGTTGCCGTGCCTACGCATGAGGCCCGCCGGGTGCTGCCTGAATCCTATGAACGGGCTGATGTGCTGCACACGTTGCAGCGGACCGCGCTCCTTGCCGCAACCTGCTTTTCGGGAAAATTCGATCTGTTCCCCGAATTATTCGATGACAAACTGCACCAGCCCTACCGGCAGAAACTTGTTCCAGGGATCGAGCGCTGCTTGCGTCTGCGCTATGAAGGACTCTTAGGCATCGCCATCAGCGGATCCGGATCGTCGGTGATCGCTTTCGCACGCGGACACCAGGCTGAGATTGCGCGGGCGCTCCAGAATATTTTTGCTGAAGAAGGCATTCCGACTGAGGTCCGGGTTACTTCAGCCGACAACACCGGAGCAACGATAACCGAACAGGAAATCCCTTCTCCAGCGATAAAGCAACGAGGAGCAGGAGTAGGGGTAAAGAAATGAGCAGCCAGCGTCTTATCGTCATGAAGTTTGGCGGCACGTCGGTGGGAGACGCCGCGCGGTTCCGCCAGTGTGCCGAGATTATTGCGCGCGGCGCCAGCCTGGACCGCGTGATCGTTGTAGTCTCCGCCATGGCCGGCGTCACCGACCTGATCTTCAAGACGATGGACGCCGCCCGGCATGGTGATTCCGCCGCCACGGAAGCTCATGTCAAAAAGTTCGAGTCCATCCACCGCGAGCTCATCACCGATCTGCTGGACGAAACACGTGCCCGCGCGGCTCTGGACTTCGCCGGCGCCATTGTGGACCAATTGCGCAACTCGAGCCAGGCGCTGCTCGCTCTGCGTTCGGAAATCTCCCCGCAGACCAAAGATTCCCTGGCTGCCCTCGGGGAAAAGATTTCCGCCTGGGTCCTCGCCAGCTACATGGAGCAAACGGGAAAACACGGCCACTTTGTGCGGGCGGAAGACGCTATCGTCACGGACGGCACTTTTGGCAACGCTCTTCCCGACATGGAAGCAACCGCGGCCCATTGCAAGGCCGCTCTGCTGCCCGTCCTGGAATCTGGCGGTGTTCCCGTTGTGGCCGGTTACAGCGGCGCAACAAGAGACGGCCACACGACTACGTTAGGTCGCGGCGGGACGGATTATTCCGCTACGATCCTGGGCGCTGCCACCCGCGCCGATGAAGTATGGATATGGACGGACGTGGACGGCGTGCTGACCGCCGATCCCCGTATTTGTCCCGACGCTACGATTCTGCCGGAAATCAGTTTTGACGAAGCAATTGAGCTGGCGTATTACGGCGCGAAGGTGATTCATCCTAAAGCGGCGTATCCGGCCGCGGACGCGGGCATACCGATCTGGATCAAAAACTCTTTCCGTCCTGAAGTCCCGGGCACCAAGATCACGCAGAAGGCATCGCCCGCGAATTCCGCGGTCAAGGCTGTCACCTGCGTGAACCACGCCACGCTGATGGCGCTGGTCACGCGCCGCGACGTGAATCCCGCGGAACTCTGGGGCCGCCTTTTTCTGCGCCTGGGCCAGGAACAGACGGAGGTCCTCTTCGCCACGCAATCTTCGCCGGAGCACGCACTGGGACTGGTGCTGCGCAAAGAAGACAGCGCGCGCGTGCTAAAACTGATCCACAGCATCTTTCGCACGGAACTGGCGCAAGGCGTGCTGACTCCGGTGGCCGTCCACAATGACATTGCCGTCGTGGCCGTGCTGGGCGAGTCCATGAAAGGCCAGTGCGGGATTCTCGGTCGTTTGTTCTCCTCCGTTGCCCGGTGCCAGGTCAGCGTGATCGCCGTGGCCCAGGGCGCGAGCGAACTCAGTATTTGCTTTGCCGTGGCTTCCGCGTCAGCGGCCGAAGTAGTGCGTGCCGTGCACAGTGAATTCTGCGGCACGGCTGACGTTTCGGTTTGTGTGCGGCCGAACGCCGCCCTTGTGGTGGGAGCGCGATGACACCGGCTTCGCTCAATTCGACGGCCGCAACGCACGTTCTGCGTTGCGTACACTGCGGCGTTCTCCAGCAGCGCGTGACCCCAATGTTCCGCTGTACTGAGTGCGACGAACTGCTGGAAGTGTCTTACACAGGATTGCGCGCGTCCGCTCCCGATGGCCCGCCTGGGCTGAAGAGTATCTGGAAGCAACGCCGGCTCTCTGCCGCTGCCGAGGACGCGAGCGGTGTCTGGCGGTTTCGGGAACTGTTGCCCAGGGTGGAGTCCCGGCACGTTGTCACCATGGGCGAAGGCAACACCCCGCTGCTGGCGCTCGAGAAGCCCGCCGTCTCTCTTGGGCTTCATCATTTGCTGGCCAAACATCAGGGAATGAATCCCACTGGATCATTCAAAGATACGGGTATTTCCGTCGCCATCAGCGTGGCCAGGGCGGAGGGCTTTTCCTATGTGTGTTGCGCGTCCACCGGCAACACGTCGGCGTCTGTGGCAGCATACGCTGCGCGGGCCGGCATGAAGAGCGTTGTTCTTCTGCCCAGCGGACAGGTCTCTTCGGGCAAACTGGCGCAGGCGCTCGAATACGGCACCCACGTGCTGCAATTGCGCGCGGACTTCGATGGCTGTCTGAAACTCCTGCAGGAAGTGGTCAGGAAGTTTCCCGCCTACTTGCTCAATTCGCTCAACCCTTACCGGATCGAGGGACAAAAGACCGTCGCCTTCGAATTGCTGGAACAGCTGAACTGGAGCGTTCCCGATCACGTGGTCGTGCCCGGAGGCAATCTGGGCAATTGCTCGGCACTGGGCAAAGGCTTTCTGGAACTGCGCGACCTGGGCCTGATTGCCGCCGTGCCCAGAGTTTCGGTGATTCAAGCCGCCGGAGCTAACGCTCTGGTCCGCACCATGCGGGAAAAAGACGGCAAAGAGCTGGTTTGCGTGAACGCTGAGACGCGCGCCACCGCGATACGCATCGGGAACCCCGCATCATGGCGAAAAGCGGTTGCCGTGCTGAAAAACACCGGAGGCATGGCCGAAGATGTAAGTGAAGAAGAAATCGCCCAGGCCAAAGCGGAGCTGGGAGCGGAAGGAATCGGGTGCGAACCGGCTTCAGCGGCCAGTCTGGCCGGACTCAAGAAGCTGGTGCGGTCAGGCTTTGTGAAAAACCACGAGACCGTTGTCCTCATCCTGACCGGGCACATGCTGAAGGACGTTGAATACCTGGCGCAGAAGCAGGCAGACAAACTTGCGGCGCCCACGGACGCGGATGCCGCCGCAGTAATCCGCGCGCTCGAGCAGATGGAAAAGAAGGAAAAAGAAAAGATGAACGCGAGGCCTTGAGCACGCCATGGCAACAAAAGGAACGGCAACGGAAAACCAGCCGCCAAGGGTGAAGGAAGTGCGCGTCGGCATCATCGGCTACGGCACGGTGGGACGCGCCACGGCGGAGATCCTGACCGGCAACGCCCAAGAAATTCGCCTGCGCACTGACGGGGTCCCGGTCCGCGTGACCCAGATCTGCCGCAAGACGGTGCACGACTCAGAATCCGGCGTGAACGGCGTGCGTATCGTCTCCGACTGGCGGCGAGTGGTTGGCGCGGACGACGTGGACATCGTGGTGGAAGCTATCGGCGGAACGGACACCGCGTATGACGTGGTCCGCTCGAGCCTGGAGCACGGCAAGGCCGTGGTCACGGCCAACAAAGCGCTGATCGCGCGCCGCGGCGAAGAATTATTTGCGCTGGCCCGGCAAAAAAACCTGCCCATCGGCATTGAAGCCAGCGTGGCCGGAGGCGTCCCCATCATTCGTGCCATCTCTGAAGCGCTGGCCGCGGACAAGGTCCGCGCCATCTATGGCATTGTGAACGGCACCTGCAACTACATCCTCACGCAGATGGAGCAGCATGGAATCGAATTTGCGCAGGCTTTGCGACAGGCAACAGAGGCCGGATATGCAGAAGCCGATCCCAGCCTGGACCTGGACGGCCTGGACGCGCGCGATAAGATCGCGATTCTGGCGCGCATTGCGTTTGGCTGCTCCATTAATCCGGAACAAATCCCGGTCAGCGGCATTCGCAACATCACGGCAACTGATTTCCATTACGCCCACCGGCTGAACTCGACGATCCGCCTGGTCGCTGCAGCGGAGCTGACGGAGAATGGAATCCATATTTCCGTCCAGCCCTGGCTCGAGCCGCGAGACTCCATGCTCGCCAAAGTGGACGGCGCCAACAACGCCATTTTCATTGCCGGTGAAAAAGTAGGGACGCAGATGCTTTATGGCCGGGGCGCCGGCGGTGGCGCCACCGGGACCGCAGTGCTCTCTGACGTCCTGCAGATTGCGCGCCAGATTGTGCGCGGACAAACCGGCTACGCCTCGCTGGCGGGATTTCACGACGCAGCGCCGCTGCGTTATTGCTCGCGGCCTCAGCCGCTATGCTGGTTTCTGCGGCTGACGGTAAGAGACAAACCTGGAATTTTTGCCAAGACAGCCGAAGTGATCGCGCACGAGGACATCAACATAGATTCCGTCATCCAGGAACCAAACATGCCGAAAGACGGATTGTCCTTCGTCATCACGCTGGAACCGACAACCGAAGCCACCGCGCAGCGGGCGGTTGCAGCTATTAACCGGTTCGAGTTCCTCAAAGAGCCGGTGCTGTTACTGCCAATGATTTCAACCAAGGAAGAACATGTCTGAGTTAGGGTAGTGGCTCAGGTTCGGCTGCGCCGTCGGCCCGGGGATCGGACGCGCCGAAGTTCATTCCTGTTTTGGAATTATGCAGGACGGCCTGGCCGCGTCCCATGAGCGAGGTGTAGTCTCCGCGGACGGTCAAGGTGTGGCCCTTTTCGCTCAGAGCCTTTAACACTTCCGGCTTGACGCGAGATTCAATCACAATGTCGCACGTCACCTTGTTACCGGCCACCGTAAACCGTGGAGCTTCCACGGCGGCTTGAATGTTCATTCCGTAATCCACCAGGTTGGAAACAAACTGCGCGTGGGCCAGCGGTTGATTGGCGCCGCCCATAATACCGAAGCCTATGTGCAAGTCGCCGCGTTCCATAAAAGCGGGGATGATGGTATGAAACGGCCGCTTGCGCGGCGCCAGCGCGTTGGGGTGTTGCGGATCAAGCACAAAGAGCGCGCCGCGGTTCTGCAGAGCGAACCCGAATCCCTTCACCACAATGCCGGATCCAAATCCGGAATAGTTGCTCTGAATCAGCGATGCTATGTTCCCTTCCTTGTCCACCACGGCCAGGTAGGTTGTGTCACTGGTCGCGGGATGTCCGGCGCCGGGGTCGCAATTGGCTTTCGCCGGATCAATCAGCTTCGCCCGCTGCGCGGCATAGTCTTTGGACAGCAGGCCCTGCACCGGGACCTTGGCAAAACGCTGGTCGGCGTTATAACGATACAGGTCGGCATACGCCAGCTTCATGGCTTCAATTTTCTTGTGGAGTTCCACCGTGCCTTGCGGCCCGTCCTTATCAGGCTCAAAGTTGCTTATGATATTGAGCATCTCCAGTGCGGCCATGCCCTGCACGTTGGGCGGGAGTTCATAAATCTTCCAGCCGCGATAATCGACGGAAATAGGCTCGACCCACTCGGCGGAGAAATCAGCCAGATCGTCCAGCTGCATTGCGCCGCCAAAAGTGGCTGACGTCTTGACGATGGCCTGCGCGATTACGCCTTTATAGAATGCGTCACGGCCCTGGTCCGCGATCAGCCGCAGAGCTTTAGCTACGTCCGGATTACTGAACCTGTCGCCGATGCCTGGAGCTTTCCCGGCAGGAAGAAAGACTCTGCGGGCTTCGTCGGTCGCTTGCATCTTGGCTTCGTCATTCTGCCAATAGCCATGGATGATCTCCGGCACACCGTAACCGTGGTCCGCATAATAGATTGCGGGTGTGAACAGCTCCTTCCAGGGCAGCCGGCCAAAGCGCTTGTGTGACTGGCTCCAGCCATCCACCGCGCCCGGCACGGTGACACTCTGAATGCCGTCATGGGGCATGGCGGTAATGCCCTGCTTGGCCAGGAATTCAATCGTCAATTGTCGTGGCGCCCATCCACTGGCGTTCAGACCATAGAGTTTCCCGGTCTTGGCGTCCCAGTAAAGGAGAAAGAGGTCACCGCCGATCCCGTTCATCATGGGTTCGGTCACGCCCAGCACGGCGTTCGCGGCGATAGCCGCGTCCATAGCTGAACCGCCTCGGGCCAATACCTGGGCCCCGGCCTGCGAGGCAAGGTAGTGGCTGGTGCCGACAATTCCACGATCGGTGATGACCATGGAACGTCCGTACGAGCGGTCTTGAGCCGGAAGACTTGTAATCATTCCCAAAATTAGAACGGCGAGCAGACAGAACACTCGAAGCATCTGCACCTCAGGCGGTACGGAATCAACCGCCGATTATAGTGCACGCACGCGTGGCTTAGCGTATACAGAGTTCTCCTAGTACCCGGCTTTCTTCTTATCGTGGTCATGCCCCCAGCTAAAACGGCGGCCAACGATGGCTTTGACGATCAGATGGTCCGTAGAGCGCGTGACTCCGACTCCCACGCCAAAGTTGATCTCCCATTCCGGAGAAACATTGAGATCAATGGAGGGAAAGAACTGTTGCTGTTGTTCCGCGACGGGATCAAAGCTGGTGGCCGGGCCTACCGAGCCGTAATACTCCAGCCCTCCGCTGACCACTTTGGAGAAATCGTAAGAGACTTTTACGTTGGGAGAAAACTCAAAACCTTTGCCGACGTTAGGGCCGTGCAGGGACTTGTCAAAGGTCGGATTAAAAGCGAGGTACCAGGGGCCCAGTTTCTTATCAATGATAGGACGCATCTCCCAGGTCCATGTGTCCTGAGCGAACGTTCGCCGCTGGTAGCCAACTTCATTCGACAGGCTAACGCCCACGGGCCAGTGCCATTTCTCGGGAGCCCGGAAGCGCGGTCGAATATGGTCGCCTACCCAGTCCCATCCGTCGCCGGAGCGGGCGCTGGTGAAAATATAGAACCCGGTTTCGAACCAGGCGTTGAATCCCTGCGTGATTTCAATGGTTTCATGCACCGCATGGTTGGTCGGCCGGACGCCGGCGGTCACGGTCTTGCTTCCGTCCACGGTAACGTTAGTATGAAACTCAACCATGGTCGCGCGCGGTTCCACCGTATCGGCGCCATAGACCTGGATCTCATAGTTGTCCTGTCCCAGCATCGGGAAGCAGAACAACGCGGACGCCAGCCACAAAAGAGAACATTTGATCATTGGGTTCCCGGATTTTCGCGAAGGCTTTACGACCTTTCTTGCAGACCATTTACCTTAAGGTCGTTATTTTAACGATAGCTATTTTACAGAGTATTATCTATTGCCTCTTCCGCAGTGTCACACATCCCGGCAGTCTGTTTTTGGCCCAAAAAGAAAAAAGGCCGCACTGGGCAGTGCGGCCCTTTTTTAACCTTCTCCTTACGCTGCTTTTGCTCTCTTTCTTTCCGCCCAGCGTTTCTTCATCATGTCTGAAATGCGCTTTTTGGCGGCGGCGCTCAAATGGCGGCGCCCTTTCCGGCCCCGGCGTCCACGTCTGCCGTTGCCTCCAGCCAGACCACGAAGTGCACTAATGGCCTGGTCCAGCCTTTCTTTCTCTGTTTCCAGCTCTGCAATGATTTGGTTTGTGTCCATATGGCTCCTTGGCCGAAAATCCTATCAAGTAGGTGATTAACCCGCAAGAACCTTTACTTCGATGATCAAGGCTATTTCAGGGTTTCCTTAAACAGTTGCTGCTAATAACAGCTATAGGTAAGCCAGTTGCCATCAAAGCGCAGGTAAGCAGTGTTTAACTTTTGTTATGGAAGAGGTCACATGGTAGCTGGCACTACCCAGGGAAGTGGTAGTGCACGTCGTGCTTGGAAGGAATCGCCACGCCGTTTCGTGTCGCCGGACGGAAGCGCCACTCGTGCAGCGCAGCCAGCACCCTCTGGTCAATCCCGTACCCGATCGTTTTCACTAGCTTCTCTTCCACCACGAGGCCCTCGGAATCGATGGTGATCTCCACGATGACGTCGCCCTCCACACCCGGAGGCAATTCTGTCCTGGAGACATGGAGATCGGTGAAACTCAGAGGCAAGGCTGGCCGCACCTCGTCGCCGGTAAAGACGCCAGCCGGGTCGGACCCATAAGGAGAACCGGCCGGCGTGGAAGCAACCTGCTGGTCAGCCATCTGCTGGTTTGGGATCTGCGGTTGCGGGACCAAATCCGGCTTGGGCCGGGACGCCTCACGGGCGGGAAGAGTCAGCCGGGCCTTTTGGGGTAACGGCGCGGTCACTGTGTCGGAACTCGCTTGCCTGGGCGAATAAACAAGCACGGCCGATCCCTTGTCTCCGTGGGCCACCAGCGATGGCTTAACAAAAACCGGCCCCAAGCGGATTCCCAGGGCCAGAAAGACGGTCCCATGCAGGGCGACCGAAGCGAGCAGCGACCATTTGGACCCGCCGCGCTCGGGAAGCTGGAGATTCGAAAACAAGCTATTTTTGCCCCTCCGACCATCTGACCAGGCGCCGAAACAGCCACCCCGGTCATCTGTTAGACGCGCATGCTAATTGTACTGTCATCAAGCCCAGGGCAAGGGTTTTTGCGTTACTTTAGTGAGCGGACCAGCCTTCTGGCAGGCCGGAACGCAAGAAAAGGGCCCCCAACCGTTCTTTTGCTAACAAGGAGCAGGCGTCTGCGTATAAACTATAGATGTCTGTTGCTCCGGGCATCAGGTACATAGACATAGACGAGGCGGTTTCTACGTTATGAAAGCCAATCCATTCCGGTCTTTTTTTGTCATCATTTTCTTCATTCTCATTTGCGGCAGCCTGGGCGTGGTTGTCGGCCAGCGGACGTCGAACCGCGATTCGGACATCCAGGACAATCTGCGGCAGTTCACTGAGGTCTATAGCCTGATAGAGCAGAATTACGCCGAACCGGTGGACCCCAGCAAGGTGATCTACAACGGGGCGATTCCGGGCATGCTGCACGTGCTTGATCCGCATTCAAATTTCTTTGACATGAAGACCTACTCCTCGTTCCGCGAAGAGGAGCAGGGAAAATATCAGGGCGTGGGAATGGTGATCAGCCCGCGCAATGACAAGATCATCGTGGTAGCGCCGTTTTCGGGCAGCCCCGCGTATCGCGCGGGCATTCGCCCCGGAGACGTGATTCTGGCGGTGGACGGCAAAGCCACCAACAACATGGATAGCACGCAAGTCTCCGACATGTTGCGCGGACCAAAAGGGACCCAGGTCATCATTACGATCGCCCGCGAGGATTCTGAGCACCCGATCGAGTTTCGCGTGATCCGCGATGAAATCCCGCGCAATTCCGTTGATCTCTCTTTTGCAGTGGCCCCAGGCATCGGCTACATGCACCTGAACGGGTTCCATGAAACCACGGCGCGCGAAGTATCGGACGCGCTGGACCGTTTTGGCGATCTGAAAGGTCTGGTCCTGGACCTGCGGGGAAACCCCGGCGGGTTGCTGAGCCAGGCCATCAGCGTCTCCGACAAGTTCCTCAAGAAGGGGGCAGTGGTTGTCTCGCAGCGCGGCCGCGCACAGCCGACGCAGACTTACTACGCCAAAGAAGGCAATGACGGCAAGGACTATCCCCTGGTTGTGCTGGTGGACCGCGGAAGCGCGTCCGCGGCGGAAATCGTCGCCGGCGCCATCCAGGACCATGATCGCGGCCTGGTCCTGGGTGAAACCACCTTCGGCAAGGGCTTGGTACAGTCCGTCTTCAATCTTTCGGACAATACCGGCCTGGCGCTCACCACGGCCCGGTATTACACGCCCAGCGGCAGATTGATCCAGCGTGATTACGCCGGCGTTGACCTCTACAGCTACTACATGAACCGCGGCACCCCGCCCGCGGGAGACAAGAAAGACGTGAAGCTGACTGACGGTGGCCGCACGGTGTACGGCGGCGGCGGAATTACTCCCGACCAGAAAGTGGATGCGCCCAAGCTCGACCATTTCCAGGAAGCCGTCTTGTCACACTATGTCTTTTTCAACTTCGCCAAGCACTACCTGGTGAACAAGCACATCGCCAGGGACTTCTCTGTCAATGACGAAACCATGCAGGACTTCCGTAAATTCCTGGCCGAGCAGAAGATTTCCTACCAGGAAGCCGATCTGCTGAAGGACCAGGACTGGACCAAAGCGGCCATCAAGGGCGAACTGTTTACGTCAGAGTTTGGCCAGGAAGCCGGGATGAAGGCCCGTGCCCAGGCCGATCCTTTGATTCAGAAGGCCCTGGGTCTTCTGCCGGAAGCGAAACAGATTGCGGAAAACGCGCGCCGGGTGATCGCACAGAAGCGCGCTGCCGGCGCGGCCAATCAATAGCCGGGCGCCGTTAGTCCGCGGTTGCGATTTTGCTGAACAAGTAGCGGCACTGCTTGCCGATCTTTTCCGGCGCCGGAGCTTCAGTTCCGTAGCTTCTGGGGTCACCAAGGAACGCGCCGCGAAGTTCCAGCATGCCGTTCTTGCTCAGCACAAACGTTCCCTCCCCACGAAACCGGATCGGCTGATAGTTTCCTCCTTCTAAGCTAAGAACCACGCTGCCGGCACTGACATCGGTCGTGTATTGCCCCCAATAGTCGCGGTAAGTCTCAAAGGGCGTCCACGTGACAGAGAACCGGCCGCTGGCGCGGAACTCCACTTCCTGTATGGGCTGCGTCATGCTCATTTCTTTTCCGGAATCGCAATCAAACTGCGCCTGCTGTCTCCACAACCCCACCAGCGGGTGCGTCTGCTGGTCGTAAACATAGACAGTCACTTTCCTCTCGGCGCGTCCCTGCTCGATATTCGCCGTGACGGTGAATACGGAGCCGGAGGGTGTTCCGTCTTCAACCCGCAGCAAGCCGGTGGCCCCCACTCGGGCGCCTTTGTTTTCCGGTTCTATTGTCCAGGTAGCGCACGCCGGCACTGGCGTTGGCGGGGCATAGGTGCTGAGGACAGCGAAAGAGAACTGGTACTTGCCGCCCGGTTCAATTTGCAGGTCGCGGTTCCACCCGAGGCTGATCCGTTGCAGAGTTGGCGCGTCCAGCGGCTGCTTGCAATCGGGTGCGGCGAGAGCCGGCACTGTCAGCACAAAAAGCAGGACAACAAGCGGTGGTTGCGGGAGTTTCATTTCATTTGGCGGCCATGCGTATGGCGCCGTCAATGCGGATCGTGGAACCGTTCAGCATGTTGTTTTCGACAATCTGTTTCACCAGGGAAGCATACTCGGCCGGCTGTCCCAGCCGTTTGGGAAACGGAACTTGCTCGGCCAACGATGCCCGCGCGGCCTCCGGCAGGGCGCCCAGCAGCGGAGTGTGGAAGATTCCGGGAGCGATGGTCATCACCCGGATGCCCGACCGGGCCAGTTCGCGCGCCAGCGGCAACGTCATGCTCACGATTCCGCCCTTGGAAGCAGAATAGGCAACTTGCCCGATCTGGCCTTCAAAGGCGGCGACGGAAGCGGTGGTCACGATCACTCCCCGGCCACCATCCTCGTCCGGATTGTTCGCGCTCATGGCCAGTGCGGCAGCGCGCGCCAGGGCGAACGTGCCCACCAGATTTACTTGCAGCACGCGAATGAAGCGCTGAAAATCGTGCGGCCCATTTTTGCCCAGAAGTTTTTCCGCTACGCCGATACCCGCGCTCGCGACTGCAATGCGCAGGCCTCCAGGCCCGCTGGCCGCTTGTTCCACGGCGGCCCGCATCTGGTCTTCATTGGTGACGTCCGTCTTCACAAACGTGACCGACGCGCCGAGTTCCCTGACCAGTTCGCCGCCGGATTTCTCATTAATGTCCACAATCACGACTTTGGCGCCATTGGCTGCAAGCATGCGGACCGTGGCTGCTCCCAATCCTGAAGCGCCGCCGGTGACCAGCGCGCTGCTCCCCTTGATATTCATGGTTGTTGCTCTCCTTGCGGGTTTCAGTTCAGGCATTCAGGTCGGGCGTCAGGTTCAGGCCACGCGTTCAATGATGGTTGCGTTCGCCATGCCGCCGCCTTCGCACATGGTTTGCAATCCATAGCGGCCGCGGCTGCGCACCAATTCGTGGACCAGCGTAGCCATCAGGCGGGCGCCGCTCGCGCCTAAAGGATGCCCCAGGGCAATCGCGCCGCCATTGACGTTCACGCGGGAAAGATCGGCGCCGGTCTCGCGCTGCCACGCGAGCACCACACTGGCAAACGCTTCGTTGATTTCAATGCGGTCGATGTCGGCGAGCTTCAAATTGGCCTTCGCCAGAATGCGTTTTGTGGCGGGAATGGGCGCACCCAGCATCAGCACCGGATCTTCCGCGGCCAGCGCGAACGCCACAAAGCGGGCCAGGGGACGAAGGCCCAGACGCTCCGCCGTTGTCCGCTCCATGATCAACACCGCGGCGGCGCCATCGGTGATCTGCGAAGAGTTCCCGGCAGTCACCACTCCATCCGGCTTGAACGCGGTTTTCAGCGTGACCATTTTTTCCATGGTAGTGCCGGTACGAATGCCTTCGTCGCGCGTGGCCTGGACCGTGCCGCTTGCCGTCTCGACGGGTATGGGCAGAATCTCGCAGGTGAACTTTCCCTGGTCGCTGGCCTCGGCCGCGCGGCGATGGCTCTCCAGGCTGTATTGATCCAGGCTTTCGCGGCTGACTTTCCATCGTTCCGCCAGCATCTCCGCGCTGATGCCCTGGTTAAAGGGCGAATTGTTGTAGCGCCGCAGCATCGCTGGGCCATACGGTTTCCCCGGCCCCGACGCGGCCGCCGCTCCGAGGGGAACGCGCGACATGCTCTCGACGCCACAGGCAATCACCGCGTCATAGCTGCCGGCAGCCACGCCTTGCGCGGCAAAATGAATGGCTTGCTGGCTCGACCCGCACTGCCGGTCCACCGTGGTGGCCGGGACGGATTCGGGAAAACCGGCCGCCAGAACGGCGTTGCGCGCGATGTTCACGGATTGCTCGCCGACTTGCATCACGCAGCCGGCAATCACGTCGTCAATGATTTCAGGATTGAGCTTGTTCCGCTGGACCAGGCCGTTGAGCGCGTACGCCAGCAGGTCCACCGGATGCCAGGTCTTCAACATACCGTCTCGCCGCCCCAGGGGTGTGCGTACGGCATCAACAATTACGGCTTCGCGGGTCATAAGTGAATATCAAGATATTATCAGGAGCTGTGCTGCGGGGGCGAGACCACGGCGGAGCAGGAACTCGTTGGATCAGGATAGGCTTGCGCTTCCGCGCCGTGGGAACGCACAATACTTGCAGTATCTTCAAAGAGTGTGCCTGGGGCTGATGAGAAGACTCCGTTGCTGCTTCCTGATATTTCTTCTTGCCGCGAACACCTGCGCTGTATCACAAACCAGGGCCGCCCCAACGGCCACTGGTGGCGCGGCCGCGAAAATCTGCGCGGAACCATACGCCGTCACCCAGGCAGCTGATGGATGGCCGGAAGCGCCGCTGACCATCCTGTTTCACCGCCGGGACAGTAAGGCGGCGTGGACGCGGAATCCGGCGATCAAGGCACCCGGCCTGGAAGCCACCAATCCAGCGAGCGCGCGCACCGTAGCGTGCGTGGAAGAATCGCTCGAGGAAACCGGCAAGTACGACAACGGGCTATCCGCCTACCAGCCTTCCTGGAGCGTCATTCTCGTACGGCTGGCGGACCGCAAAGCGTACTTCTCCAGTACCTCATTCGATGGCGAAAAGCCGCCGGAACTCATGCTGGCACGGGGTGAAAACATTGGCAAGCGGCCGGTTGCTGTTGTTGTGCAGTGGATGCGGCTGATCGCGGAGCAGAAGGTCGCCAGATTCAAAATGCGGTTTTGGGCCAAGGATTCAGAGCCGGTATCCGGGATGGCGTTTTCCGCGGACAACAGCAAGCTGGTAATGGCCCAGGAAGCGCGCAGCACGGGCAGCGGTACACCGCCGTCTCCCATCACGGTATTTGATCTGAGTAACGGAAAAATATTGACGACGCTGTCTCCGAGCGTTTTCGCCCGCCACGTTGATATATCAAAGTCCGGAAACTTGATTGCGGCGGACGGATACAAGCACGTCGAGATTTGGGACGTGGCGACACAGAAGGTAGTCCACAGGCTGGAAGCGCCAGGGGTTCAATCCCTGTCCTTCGGGCCGGATGACACGCTCGCTGTCGCCGGAGAAGGCCAAGCGGCTTTGTGGAATGTTGCGAATGAACGCAAACTGCGTTCTGCTTCCGGCTCGTACATGACGCTCTCGCCCAACGGCACGTGGCTGGTCGCGAAGAAAGACGCCACGGGAATTACTGTCCAGGAGTTGGAGTCGGGCCGAACGGTAGGGACTTTCCCGTCCGTGGGCAGCCGTGACATCTGGGCGATTACCAGTGACGGTAAAGCCCTGGGAAGGTTCTCGATTCTTTCCCAGGCCTCCATCTATCTGACTGGAGAGCCGCGCGCGCATTCGCTGACAATGCCTTCCGTTGGATTGGGGGGCATCTACGACCTGGCGCCCACGCGTGACGGCTTTGTGATTGCGGATAGCGATGGAATTATCGGAATAGCAGCCGCTTCCAGCACCGCGCCACAAGCCTTCGCGACCGACAGGATTGGAATCCGGGCCGTAGCGGTGTCGCCCGACGGCAAGCTGATCGCGGTCGGCGACATGGGAGGAAACGTGAGCATCTGGGAGCTGCGTTGAACCAACGCGTCCCTAGCCGCGGATTTCGCGGAGCAACGCTGAGCAGGAATAATGAAATACAGCCGCCTGTCATTTTTGGAGGCGCGGGTCGGAATCGAACCGACGCATAAAGGTTTTGCAGACCTCTCCCTTACCACTTGGGTACCGCGCCCCTGACATAGCAACCGTCGCCGGCCAGCTTGCTGACAGCATAAACCCTCGCGCTTGCGAGGGGGGCGACAGGACCTGACTTTTGGAGCGGGAGACGGGAGTTGAACCCGCGACTTCGACCTTGGCAAGGTCGCACTCTACCACTGAGTTACTCCCGCTCAGGAACCAACCGTTATTATATCGGCGTGAAAATAAAGGGTCAAACGGGGCCCAACTCCGATTAAGCGCCCCGCGATTGAGCCGCCGTATCGTGCCGCGCGGCAAAACCCGCGTACGGACAACCCGGAAGCCAACTAGCAGCCAGAAGCCGGGTTAGCTCTGGACTAAACGCATTGACGTTTCGGGATAACGCGGCCCGGCAACGGCGCCTTTGGGAACGATTTTATCCAGTTGCGCCAATTCAGCCGGACTCAATTTCACTTCCGCCGCCGCAGCATTTTCCTCCAGGTACGTCCTGCGTTTGGTGCCGGCGAGAGCAATGATATTACTGCCTTGATACAACACCCAGGCCAGGGCCAATTGGGATGGTTTGCAGCCTTTGCGCGCGGCCAACTCTTCGATCTTTTTCACCAGGGCCATGTTCCTGGCGAAGTTCTCTCCCTGGAATCGCGGCGCGTTGCGCCGGTAGTCATCGGCCGCGAGATCGTCGATGCTCTTGATCTGTCCTGACAGAAAACCCCGGCCGAGTGGGCTATACGCTACGAAAGTGACGCCGAGTTTCTTGCAGGCATCCAGGATGCTGCCTTCCACGTCGCGGCTGAAAAGCGAATATTCCGACTGCAAAGCGGCAATAGGATGAATCTTGCAGGCGCGCTCCAGGGTTGCCGCACTGGCCTCCGAGAGTCCCAGGTATCTGACCTTGCCCGCGCGCACCAGTTCCGCCATGGCCCCGACAGTCTCTTCAATCGGCACTTGCGGGTCCACGCGGTGCTGGTAGTAGAGATCAATCGTACTCACGCCGAGGCGCGCCAGACTGGCGTCGCACGCGGACTTCACGTGCTCCGGTTTTCCGCTGACGCCGATGAAGCCCTTGGTTTTCGGGTCACGAAGCACGGCAAACTTGGTGCAAATAAAGGCCCGGTCGCGCCGGTCACGGAGGGCGCGCCCCACCAGCTTTTCGTTTTCGCCGATGCCATACATATCGGCCGTGTCCAGGAAATTAATTCCGAGGTCCAGGGCCCGGTGAATGGTTGCGATGGACTCTTGTTCATCGCCGCCGCCATAAAACTCCGACATGCCCATGCAGCCCAGACCTACAACGGAGACTGGGTCCTGAGACTTGTCCAGGTGTATTTTCTTCATGGAAGGGTCCTTCAAGGAAAGTTTCTCCTGGCCGCGAGATTGGATTTCGAAAAGCACCGCGCAAGCTTCAAAACAAATTGAAAAAAATCAGTGCCGGGTCCACTGCGGGTCTTGGTCGGGGCTGACAATCCGGCCATCTCGCATGTGGATGATGCGGTCGCCGACCTCCGCCGCCGCCGGGTTGTGGGTAATCATCAGGACGGTCTGCCCGAATTTCAGATTGGCGTCACGGAGCATCTTGAGAACGATGGCTGAGTTTTCGGAATCAAGATTTCCCGTTGGCTCGTCCGCCAGGATAATGGCCGGTTGATTAATCAAGGCGCGGGCCAGGGCCACGCGCTGCTGCTCGCCGCCGGACATCTCCGCAGGGCGGTGATGGAGACGGTCGGCAATGCCCAGCATCTGCGTGACCTCGCGGTGCAAGTCCGGGTCGGCGCCGTTGCCGCCGGCAATCTCCCGCGCAATCTCAATGTTGCCCTGCGCGGTCAAGGTCGGCAGGAGATTGAACTTCTGGAACACGAAACCGATCTTGCGCTTACGCATCTCCGTGCGCCGGGCGTCGGAGAGCTCGGCAAAGTCCGCGCCGTCAATCACTACGCGCCCGGAAGTCGCGCGGGTCAGGCCGCCGAGAATATAAAACAGGGTCGATTTGCCGCTCCCCGAAGGACCAACAATACTGACAAATTCCCGCGGCTGCACGGCAAAGCTCACCCCGCGCAACGCCGGGACATCAACTTTGCCAATGCGATAGACCTTGGTTACGTTCTCGACTTGAATGATGGGCGACACGGAACTATCTGATATTACCAGACTGATCGTGCCTGACCAGGCGCCGGATCGCGGCACGGCATGACAAAACGCGGCATCTCCCGAAAAGAGGCGCAATCTGATCTGCGCCCCTGCGTCTGGAATTGCAAAGGACTGGCGCCGGTCAGGAAGCGGCGCGAAGCGAGGTTTCCGCGGGTACTACAACTTTCTCCGCAGCCACCAAAACTTTTTTGGGACCGCGCTTTTTCACCAGCAGGAGCCGTATGCGCTCCAGAAGATCGGCCGGGCTCACCGTCCCTTTGGCCAGGAATACATCGGCCTTGTTTTCCTTATCGCAAAACTTCACCTTGCCGGAAAACAGGATCGCCGGTGTTTCCGGGGAAAGGTCTTTGATCCTTGTGACCAGAGTAGCGCCGTCGCAGTTTGGCATCATGAAGTCGCTGAGCACCAGGTCGATTCCGCCATTTTTGAATACTTCAAGAGCGCGATGGCCGTCGGTGCAGAGTACGACCCGGTAGCCGCGGGTTTCCAGCATGACTTTTCGGATGGAAAGCGCTTGCTCATTGTCATCCACGCAGAGAATGGTCCTTTTTGGCCGCATTTGTCCCCAACTTTCTGTTCTCGTCCGCGAACGCAACCCGGCGGCCGCGAATCTTTTCATGTCTTGTTTTTGGCTGGGTGAAACTCACAAAGCTCAAACAACAGTGGACGCATATTAGGCGCATGAGGGAATCGGTGTAAAGTACCCTGAACGCCAACAGAGGAAAAAAATGTGGAAAAGATTTCAGCGAAGCGCGTGACGCGCAAAGGCGCGAAAAATCCGGCCCGGATGGAGCAAGCCCTAAAGAGCAACTTCTCCGCGCGCCAGTTCCACGGCGTGGCCGCCGACGCGCACGTTTACAATTTTGTCACCCTCCTGGTCCGCGCTGATAAAAATGCGGCTGCGGCGCTTCATCTCAATGCCTTGCTCCAGCAACGCCTGCTCGCCCGTCCGGACCACGCCATAGCGCACGGCCCACGCCGCGCAGGGTCCCGCGGCCGATCCGGTTGCCGGATCTTCTCCATTGTAAAAAATCATCCGCGCCTGCAGCCTGGCTTCACGGTCCAGGGTTTCTTGTGACACAAAATAAAAAAACTTGGCATCGGTCTTGGCCAGATACTCGTTCATCCGCGCCCATGTCGGCGCAAGACCCTGCAGCACGGCCAGCGACTTGACCGGCACAATGACAAACGCGTTACCGGTGCTGACGGTCTGAATAGGAAGATCGGCGGCCAGATCTGACTCGGAAAGGCCCGTAGCAAAGGCGACCGCGGCGCGCGGATGTACTTGCCCGAAATCGGGATCGCGCTGCGTCATCACGCCAAACGGGAGCCCGTCCTTCAATAAGAAACGCACCGGAATCTTGCCCACGTTCAAGTCCAGACAAATCTCCTCAGTGCCACTGTCACCGCGGACGGCCATGGCCGTACCCAAAGTTGGATGGCCGGCGAATGGCAGCTCTTCATTCACGGTAAAAATCCGGACGCGCACGCCGCGCTCGCGTTCGGTGGCCTGGTCCCGCGGAAGAACGAACGTCGTCTCGGGAAAGTTCATCTCCCGCGCCAGGGCCTGCATCTCGGCATCGTTCAGCCCGCGACCGTCGGTAAAGACCGCCAGCTGATTTCCCTCCAGCGGCACGGACGTGAATACGTCGAGCTGGACGAATGGCAACCGGCGCTTAACGTTTGGCATGAACTTGCTCGACCTTGGTTTCCAAGTCTAGCAATGCATGCTACGTGTACGGCAAATTTTCACCTGATCTGTTTTGTGGACACCCTGATCACGCATGCTCTATTCTCGAAGGCTGATTGCGGAAGGAACTTGTTTTCAGGAGCAGGTTGGATTGAAGGCTTTCCGAAAAATATTGCAGCGGACACCGCTCTATGGAGCCTACAAGGCGCTAGGCCACTATCCCGACTACTGGTACTGGAAACTGCGCGGCGAGCCAGTGCGGTCGCCGCATTTGCTCAAGCAAAAGACCGTGCGCGAGTACGCTGAGAGATACGCGTTGCGCACCTTGGTGGAAACCGGCACCTACTACGGTGAGATGGTCGCCGCCATGAAACACCGCTTTGCCCGGATCTATTCCGTGGAATACGACCATCAACTCGCCCAGCGCGCCGCCAGGAAATTCACACGGTATCCGCACGTACACATCATGGAAGGCGACAGCCAACAGGTTGTTCCGCAGTTGCTGAGGACCATCAGCGAGCCAGCGCTCTTCTGGCTCGACGCCGGCTACTACGGCTGGGCCGGCCTGCAGGGAGATAAGCAGCGGCTCACAACCGAACTGGAAGCCATTCTGCGCCACAACGTCAAAGGACATGTGATTCTCATGGACGACGCTCGCGGCCTCAACGGCCAGAACGGGGCCCCTACCGTCGCTGAACTGAAGCAGCGGATTGAGAGTGAGTTTCCCGGGAGAGGCGTGGAAGTGAAGTACGATATTTTGCGGATTGTTAGCAGCTAACAAAACCTTTGAAACACAGCGGAACGGAGTAAACAGAGGGAATGAATTCTAAATATCCTCTGTTTACTCCGTTCCTCTGTGTTTCAAAGTTTGTTTTCTTGATTACAAAAGGTGTTGCAGCTTGAACGCTCTTGTACACTGAGTATCCGCGGAAGCGCATGGGGTCCGGTGACCCTTCCGGTCTTCAAAACCGGCGAGACTTAGCTTTGCTGGGTCTGGTGAGTTCGACTCTCACACGCTTCCGCCAGCTTTAGCCGTTAGATCTGCCTTTGGAAAGCGTTGCCGTGAGAGCGCCGGCCGCGGTTGCAAACAGCAGAAGCAGAGCCAGTACCACAGCTAGAGTGCCTAGAGCATAAAAGAATATCCCTGCGGGACTTTGAACGAAGAATTGCAATATCTGCTGAGAGTTGGGATCAGGACTGTGCGCAGAGGCCTGCTCAACGGCTTGGAGCATTTCCTGTCGCAGATAGCCCGGCCTCACCGCCAAGCTCAGCCCGTAAATCACGGCGAACGACGCAAAGCTCAGCGCGCCGATGGCGGCGCCCATGCGCGCGCCCAGTCCGGCAGACAGCGGCCCCGGAAACCTGCGGCGATAGATGAAGATGGCCCAAATCACACTGCCCGGAACCAATATCAGCCAGCCTAAAGGATTGAGGCTGGCCCACCCGTTCACCAAAGCAAAGGGCAGAGCGATGAGCAGGAATTTCTTCCATTGAATCCGACTTGCCGGAGATGCCCAGGCAGGTCCCGGAATATCTCCAGGCCTGGGTGGCGGAGGTGCTCCTGTGAAGAAAGACGGAGCCAGGTCATTGCCGGAGGACGGCGCAACAACCTCCTGCTGTCGCGTAACTTTGATCTGCGGGGCCTTGCACGAAGGACAGAACGGCACCGGCTCTTCGAGCGGTGTTCCGCAGCGATAACATGGTTCCGGCACTCTTTCAACTTACCGCGGGAAATTCTCGTTGGCAAATCTGCACGCCGGCCGGCTTGTCCTAAATCGTATCTTTGTCGCCGCCGTGAAGCCGCACGTACACCAGAGTGAACTCGGAGCTGTTGCCATGTTTTTCAACAGCGACGATGTGCTGGTTGTGCCGCGTGCCCGCCTTTAGTTCCAGCGTAGCGCCCCTGATGCCGCTCGAGTCCTCCTCGCAGGTAACCGGGCCGTCGCCATCGTGCTTGCCGAAACCGCGGGAACTGTTTGAGTCGCACTGGACCACGTTCCCGAACTTGCCCAGGTCTTTGCGGTAAAAGTCCAGGATCTTTTCCTGCGGATCGTCGCTTTGAAAATGCACGGCGACCACTTTGACTCCGAAAAACGAGGTGTCAATATTCACGTTGGCGCTCTCTTTATCATTGTTCCTGTGACCGGGCGTGAGCCGCGCCCCGGGATAGACGCTCAGGCCTGTGTCCCTGGCCTGGACCTCGCCGCTACGCACGCTGAGCGAGCCCACCGGAGTGCGGATGTCAACGTTATCGCTGCCTGACTTGCCTTCTTTCTCGTGGGTGGAGATGGTGCAACCGCTGAGTGAAAACAGCATTGCCGCGCCGGTAAGCACGGCAGAAATCCGAAATCTAGTCATAATCGCTCCCATTCTTCTTGCCTTCTAAGCTTTGCAACTTACTCTGCCGCCTTCCTGATGCCAGTACCCCGTGGCGCGAAACCCGGTATGGTGACGGGAAGGTGGCCCTGCACCGGAGCTTCTCCGAACAGTGCCCTGACCGCGGCGGCCTCGGAGATCGGGACATTGGTGTACGCGCATATATAGTTCTCAATCTGGGGAAAATCACCCGCAATGTAGGGCGATCCGAATGCCACCACTACCGTTTTCTCCCGCGCTGTGTCTAACACCGATTGCAACAACGCGGCCGGAGTCTGCGCCAATGCGACGCTGTTACCCGGAACGGCTCCGTCCGTCTTGACCACTTTGCCGGCTGTGGGGACCATGTAAACGGCAACCAACACCTTTTCCGCCGGACCTATGGCTTCCTGAACCAAAGCTGCCATACCGGCGGCGATTCTAGGATCAACGTAAATCATACGGACGTCATGCACCCGGGCGCGAAGCTCACGTTCCAGCCGGCGGCCACTCTCTGTGCGTATATCGTCAGTCAGCACCAGGCACACCAACGGTACGCTTGGATGTTCTACAGAACCATACGCGGGAGCGTTGTTAAAGGTTCCGCGATTTCGCAGCGGAAGCACGCGTCCGTTTTCCCGCACCAGGGTGATGGACGCGCCAGCCACCTTCTCGGCAAAAGCCAGGCTCGCCGGTTTGGCCACCAGGGAGGAAATGGCGCCTATATCTGCCATGCGGCCCTTGTTCAGGCCAACGCTGGCTTTGGCTTCCAGGATTTTCAGGACGGATTCGTCAATCCGAGACTGCCTGATCTCGCCGGAGCGAACAGCATTGAGCACGCCATCAAAGGCTCCCGCCAGGTCGGAAGGCAGGAGGAGTAGATCATTACCGGCGCGGACCGCATCTACCGCAGCTCTGCCCGACGCCGCCGCTCCACCCTGGGGATACAGCCGGGTAAGCCCGCCCATCTCGAGGGCGTCGGTAACTGCCAACCCATGAAAGCGCATCTCTTTCTTCAGTAAATCGGTGACGATAGCCGAAGACGTTGTAGCGACCTTGCCTGGGTCCGGGTCCAGAGCGGGCGCAGTAACATGTGCCACCATGATTCCGTCCACGCCGGCCGCAATGGCGCCGCGAAACGGGACCAGATCAATCTGCTCAATTTGATCGCGGCTGCGGTTGACGGCGGCCAGTCCCAAGTGCGAGTCGGTCCCGGTGTCGCCGTGTCCGGGAAAGTGCTTGGCCGTGGTCATCATGCCTTCCTGCCGCGCGCCGCGTATGTAGGCTGCAACCAAGGCGCTGACTTGTGCCGGGTCTTCACCGAAAGAGCGGGTATTGATGATGGGGTTCTCGGGATTGGAGTTGACATCGGCCACCGGAAAGAAATTCCACTCGACTCCCAGCGCGCGCGACTCGCTGGCGACGATCCGGCCAAACTCTTCCGCGAACTCGGGTTTGCCGGCGGCGCCGAACGCCATGGCATGGGGGAACGGCGTTACGCCATTGAGCCTCATGGAGGGACCGCGCTCAAAGTCGGCGGCCACGATCAGCGGGAGCCTGGAGTCGCGCTGCAGCTGGTTGGCCAGCATGGCTGTTTCGTAGGGTTCGCTGCGAGAGAGAAACGCGCCCTCCGAAGGAACACTGAGCAGGACAGAGCCAACGTGATAGCGGGAAATCTGGTCGCGGAGCCTCAAATAGTCCGGATCCTCCACGTTCATGAACCGGACCAGGCCGCGCACCATGAACATCTGGCCGATTTTTTCTTCCAGAGAAAGTTTCTTGAGGGTCTTCCTGGCCCAGCGCTCTCCTTCCCGGTCCACCCTGACCGGAGCGGAACGGACGAAACCACTTGCGCTGAGAGAGGTGCACAAGGCGAGCACCAGCAGGGACCGCAACCACGACGTGTTTGGCATGGCGAAACAATATCAAACTGGTGAAGGCCGTGTCTTGAGGCAGGTCATGGCCGGTTGGAAGCGCTATCCTGTGCCGCTTGCCGGCATCCAGACCGTACTGGCGGCGCATCAAATTCTTGTGGCCCCAATATGCTTTGGTAGCATAATAGGCCCGGCTCGAATGTTCGGCCTCTTCGTTCAGAGAGGAGCGTATATATGAGCAGAGTACGCTTCGTGTTTCTTCTCGGCCTGGTGCTGATCTTCACCAGCTTTTCCTTTGCAGCGCAAGGCGATCACGGAAAGCAACATCATCGCCATCACAAACACAAGAAACACCACGCCCACGATCACGATGAAAGATGGGTTTAGGCCGTCGGGGCCGGAAGATCAAAGCACAGGCGTGTAATACCGCTCCCCCGCACAGGAGCGGCAGAGCACTTTGCCGTCGCGCCGCACTTCACGCTGAAAATTGATGCCTTCCCCGCACTCGGCGCACACAATACGTTCCCCTTTGTATCCCGGCATTTCTTCAGGCGGTAACTCCACGCGGACCCACTCCGTCTGGAACAATTGCCCGTCGGACATTTCCTGGTAAGCCAGCATCTGTTGCTGGTTTTTGTCGGGAATTTCCGGATGCAGGCTTCTGGCCAGGTCCTTCGACGACTCCCGGGCCGCCACGCGGACCGCTTTCCCGCTTTCCAGATCTACGAATGTCGCCGCCATTTTTCCCCAGTCACGGAATTTGAGCGCCCTTTTGCCCAGCCGGCAACCGGTCACGACGGCAACCGCGTCGGTGGCGCATCGGTCAATCTCTACAAACGTGACCAGACGTTTGCGGTCCTGGCCCTTGGGATCGGCGATGCCCAGTTTCTCCAGGCCGAACATGGCCATGCGAACGCCTAACACCTGTCCGGCGCAGAGATGGCCGTGGGCCACGGCGGCTTCTTCCAGGTACTCCTGCAAAGTCTTCATTGAGGGACCTCTTCCTCCGCGGCGTTGTCCTGACGGTCCGCCGAGCGCCCCTGCACCGCGAATGTGACCGTGGGGCCGTCCGCCGGAGAGAATGTCACGCGAGTGGGACCGCGCTCCCACCGGGGCGCCGGGCAGGACTGCCCGACATACGCTTTCTTGACCACCGGTTTGCGCGTGCCAAGCTGGGAAACGATCATGTAGACCTTGCTGCCGTCATCGGAGGCGCCGCAATAGGCGGCGTAGTCGCGGTACCAACTTGGTTCCGATACCAGCGGATCATAGGCCGGCAGGACCAACTGTGCAATATGGCCGGTGGAGCGGTCCACGCTGATCCAGCCGTCGGCTTGCCAGGTCCAGCGCGGCGTCTTGCCGGGTTCGTTCGGAAGCGAATCATTCAGACGGACGGCCCGCTCAATCACGAACAGGCGGTCGGTCACTTCGTGCGCCGGACCGGTGGTGTATTCTTTAGATCGTCCGTCAATGAACAGGCGCCTGATGTTCAGAGTGCGTGCCGGAAGGTCGGACGTTTTGACCACACGCCGCGGCCCAAGTACGATGATGTGCGGTTTCGGCGCGGCGAGGCTGCCGGTAATCAACAGGCAGACCACGGGCAGCAAACGCCCATGCTGGAACATAGTCCGGCAATTATAAGCTGCCGGGAAAAAACCCGGCCAGCGCCAATCCTGGGAGTCAGGAAGTATATAATTCAGGGTCTTTAGAATGGGCTATTATTCAGAGTTCGATGAGTGACCCGAAGTATTCCAAAAGAAAAATCAGTTTCAGGAGGAAACGATGCGATCGAGCATTCGAGCTGTTGCGGTTGCGGTACTAGGGTTCTTCATGTTGACGGCGGCCCTTGCGGAAGATGCCGCAGGTCCAGCCAGGAATTTGAAAGAGGCCGCGGCAGCGGATGCAAAGACTACCTCGATATCAGTCACCACGTCCCAGCCTGCGGTTGTGGATCCGGCGCCGCCTTCCTCGGGCTCCCCGCTGCGCGGCGAAAAGACTCCGGCAGTGGACGTGTTTGTTGGCTACTCCTACATTCGGACGAACCTGAATGGCGGATTGTGCATACCGTTCTCGACCGGCGTACCTTGTGCGGCTGTTCCGCCTCCCAGCAATGGACCGTTCAGTATGCACGGCGTGACTGGTCAGATCACCGGGAATGTTCGCCCCTGGCTCGGACTGACCGCGGATTTCGGCGGTCATAGCATCAGGGAACTGAATCCCGGAACCACTGGCAAGGCGTTTACTTTTATGTTCGGTCCAACTTTCACTTCCCACAACAATGACAAATGGACACCGTTCGCGCATACTTTGTTCGGGATGACGCGCATTTCTGCTTCATCCGTAGCCAGTACCCACTCGAACGTGTTCGGCGCGCTTCTGGGCGGCGGACTTGATCTGAATTTGAACCGCCACTTTGCCTGGCGTACTTTCCAGGCTGATTACCTGTTCACCAAATTCAACGACGCCACGGGCAAGGACCGCCAGAACGGCGTGCGCCTCTCCACCGGGCTGGTTTTCCGCTTCGGCTACTCGGAAGCGGCTCCGCCGCCCCCGCCCCCGCCACAGAATGGACCGCCAGTCGTATCCTGCTCGGCTACGCCGAACGCGATCTTCGCCGGCTCGGGTGACATAGTGATCCTTCGCGCTCAGGCCACCGATCCGGACAATGATCCTCTGACTTACGCCTGGTCGGCAACCGGCGGACGTGTGGACGGCAGCGGCAGCGAAGTGCGTTGGAATGCCGGCGATGCGGCTCCTGGGACGTACACCGCCGCCGTAAGCGTGAATGACGGACACGGCCATATCGTTCCCTGCTCCACCGACATTACGGTAAATCCGAGACCGAATCGCCCGCCCACCATGACCTGCTCGGCGGACAAGAGCTCGGTCATCAGCGGCGACCCGGTAACCATCACGGCCAACGCCAGCGATCCTGACGGCGATCCGCTCAGCTACACCTGGACTACCTCCGGCGGCCAGGTCAGAGGCTCCGGCGCATCGGTCCGGCTGGACACCACCAGCGCGCAAGGCGCGGTTACGGTAAGCGGCCATGTAGATGACGGGCGCGGCGGCACCGCCGATTGCCAGGTCAGTGTGGACGTGAGACCACGCAGCTTGACGCTCCGCAGCGTTTACTTCCAGTTAAACCTGCCGACCGCGAGGCAGCCCGAGGCTGGCCTGTCGGAAAGCCAGAAGAAAACATTGCAGGCAGTGGCCCAGGACCTCAACGGTTATCTCCGCGTGAAGCCCGATGCCCGCCTGCTTCTGGAAGGCCATGCCGATCAGCGTGGTTCCTCCACATTCAACCTGGCGCTTTCGGAAAGACGCGCTGCTGCCGTCAAGTCCTATCTGGTCCAGCAGGGCATTCCCGCCGCCAACGTTGACACTCAGGGACACGGCAAGGAGAAGAACCTGACCGCCGCCCAGGTGTCAGCGCTGGTTAACACCAACCCTGAGATGACGGCTGAAGAGCGCTCCAGAATGCTCAGGAAACAGAACCTGCAGAAGATTGTCTGGGCCAGCAACCGCCGTGTGGACGTCACGCTGGAGTCCACTGGTCAAGCCTCGGTCCAGCAGTATCCCTTCAACGCCGTTGATTCATTGAGCCTGATCGGCGGCAGGACAAGCGAGAGACCGGCCCCCAAGAAAGCTCCCGCAAGAAGGGGCACCAGAAAAGCCGGTGCTGGTAAAGCCGGCACAAAGAAGGGCGGAACTAAAAAGTAAATTCCGCTAAGGTAAGTTGCGCCCGCGATAGCCACACCGATAAACCACAGGCCTGGCGGCAATCAGCGCCGGGCCTGTGGTGTTTTTGGACAAGCGCCAATGGACGAGAGTTACCTGCCAAGGTACATGCACCAAAGGACAGGGGCGCGCGGAACGCAGCAAACGGCATAATGGGTCATATATTAATGGGATAAAGGAAACGGTGAGCGGTAGATTTCTACCCCAGCCGGTCAAAGCAGCCGGCCAGGACAGGGCCATGTACGAAAACGCGGCGCAGAAAGGCCGATGGAAGACAACTTTCGTCCGTCAGGTCCCCTCTCAAGATCATATGAGCTTAACTCCGACCAACAGCAGCGTGCGCGGTCCTGCCAGGCCTCGAGCGGCCAGGATTCTGGCCGTGGACGACACGCCGGACATGCTGTTCATTCTGAGTCAACTGCTCTCCTCGCGCGGGTTTGAAGTGATTACCGCGAGGGACCCGAATGAAGCCCGCAGCCTGGTGCTGTCCGTCCGCCCCGATCTTGTACTGCTCGACGTGGTTATGCCCGGCAAGTCAGGTTACGATCTTTGCCGCGAGTTAAAAGCAGATCCCGTGACCCGCTTTATTCCCGTGGTCATGATCACCGGCCTGAGCGACCCTGCAGACCGCGTGCGCGGCATTGAAGCCGGCGCGGACGATTTCCTCAGCAAGCCGCTCTACCCGGAAGAGTTGTTTGCGCGCGTACGCTCCCTGATCCGGCTCAAGGAGTTTACCGACGAACTGGAACACGCCGAATCTGTCCTTTTTGCGCTGGCCCTGGGAATTGAAGCGCGCGATCCCTATACTCTGAACCATTGCGAACGGCTGTCATCGTCGGCCGTGGAACTGGGCCGCTTCCTGGCCTTGGATGAAGATAGCGTGCTGGCCCTCAAGCGCGGCGGATATCTCCATGATCTCGGTAAAGTCTCCGTTCCGGATGAGATCTTAAAGAAAGGCGCCAGTCTCACTCCCGAGGAATGGAAAATCATGAAGCAGCATCCGGAGATTGGCGAAGCCATCTGCCGGCCGCTCAACTCCTTCCGCAGCGTGCTGCCCATCATCCGCAATCACCATGAACTCTGGAACGGCGCCGGTTATCCCGACCAGCTCGCCGGTCATGACATTCCGCTCGTGGCGCGCGTGCTTCAGGTGGTGGACGTATATGACGCGCTGCGCACCGCGCGGCCCTACAAGCCGGCGCTGACGCACGAGGAAGCCGAACGTACCATGGTGCACAGTGTAAGGCTGGGATCGTTGGACCCGGAACTGGTCCCGGAGTTTTTTGCCATGCTTAGAAAGAAAGCGGCAGCTTAACGTGTGGCCATACGCGAGTCCCCTTGGTATAGTTTCCCGCCTGGATCAAATACAGCCCAAATACAGCATTGTGGTCCCTGCGTACAACGAAAGCGCGCGCATCGGCGACACGCTTGATCGAATACTCTCCCACGCGCGCGCGCAGGAGTGGAACGCGGAAGTGGTCGTGGTGGACGATGGTTCCAATGACGATACGCCCGCGCTCCTGGCCCGCTTTGCAGCGGACAATCCTGAAATGCGCCTGATACAGAACCCGGGCAATCAGGGCAAAGGGTTTGCGGTACGTAATGGCATGCTCCAGGCCCGCGGAGAACAGCTGTTGTTTACGGACGCTGATCTTTCCGCGCCCATTTCGGAAGCCTCCAAGCTTTTTGCCGAACTGGACAAGGGAGCTGACGTGGCCATCGGATCGCGCTGGCTGGATTCCGCTTTGCAGGTCCAGCGGCAGTCGTTGAAACGCCGGATATTGGGCCGCGTCTTCAACCTCTTCGTCCGACTGGTCTTGCAGCTTCCCTACCGCGATACGCAATGCGGCTTTAAGGCCTTTACCCGGAGCGCGGCCGCCAGGGTGTTTCCCATGCAGCGCATCGCCCGCTGGGGCTTTGACCCGGAGGTCCTGTATCTGGCGCACCGGACGGGGCTGCACGTCGCGGAGGTGCCCGTCGTGTGGGCGCACGATGAACGGTCCACGCTCCACCCGTATCGCGACGGCCTGCGCATGGGAATTGATGTCCTGAAGGTCCGCTGGTATGC
>DATMPO010000031.1:0-24846 GCA_035567035.1 Verrucomicrobiia bacterium
CCCGTACCGCCATGGTCAGCATGGCGCAGCGCACCGGCGGCAAGACCTTCTATAACCGGAACGACATTGACATGGGCGTGCGCACCAGTATTGACGATGGCGCCACCTACTACAATCTCACGTACTATTCCCAGAACCATAACTGGGACAACAAATTCCGCCACGTCGAACTCAAGCTCGCGCGCTCAGGCGTCCATCTGCGCTATCGCGAGGGATATTACGCGCAGGCGCCTGACACCAAGGAAGATCCAGCCTCACTCGCCCGGGAGTTTACCGAGGCCATGCTGCTTGACGCGCCGCCTTCCACGGGCGTGCTGTTCCAGGCAGCGGCCGTCTTGCCCGCCGGCCAAGCGGGAAATAATGTTGCGGTCAACTTTGCGGTGGACCCGCATACGCTCTCGTTTGAACGTGACCAGGACGACTTGCAGCACGCGGACGTAACGTGCTCCGTCGCGGCGTATCCATCCAAGGGTGACACTGTCCGGACCGAACATAGAGTAAAAGCCGCCTTCAAGGCAGATGTCTACCAACAGGTGCAGCGCAGCTACTTTCCCTGCAAGAACGCCCTCACTCTCAAACCAGGCAAATACCGGCTGCGTTTGGGCGTTCTTGACATGACCACGAATTCGATTGGGACCACAACAACCCAGATCACGGTACCGTGATTCCGCGGTTTTGTTCCCGCGAGTGAAAAGGTGACGCCCTCAAATGACGCTCTGGGCCACATAGCCCGTTCAATTTTCCAGCGCCCCGGCCAGTTCTTCCCATTCCGCCAGGCGGTCTGCAAGTTCCTGCCGCGAGCGTTCCAGCAGGCTGGTTTGCAGTAATGTCTCTTCCGCGCTGACGAAGCTTTGCAACGCGCGCTCTGCCTGCGCTATCGCCGCCTCCAGACGCGCAACTTCTTCTTCCACTTCCTTGTAGCGCTCCTTCATTTGACGAAGCTTGATGGGGTTGGCGCGCTTTTGAATGGCCTCCGGCTTTTTGGATGAAGCAACGCTTTTTCCTGTTTGAGTTGACACCGGCGTTTGGGATTCCACGCCGTTGGAGCCGAGGCTCAAATCTGCAGCGGGCGCGGTCTGTCCTTGTTTGCGCCATAGATAATCTTCATAGTTGCCGGGAAAGACTTCTACGCAGCCGTCGCCGATCTCAAAGACCCGGGTCGCCAGCTTGTCAATGAAGTAACGGTCATGCGAGACAAAGACCACCGTCCCGGTAAATTTCTGCAGCGATTCCAGCAGGACGTCTTTGGCGCGCAGATCCAGGTGGTTCGTCGGTTCATCCAGCAACAGGAAGTTAGAAGGATGCAGCAGCATCCGCGCCAGGGCGTAACGGTTGCGCTCGCCGCCGGAAAGCACGCCGATGGGCTTAAACACGTCGTCTTCGGAAAAAAGAAAACAGCCCAGCAGGCTGCGCAGTTCGGTCTGCGTGGAACGCGGAGCGGCTTCATACAAGTCGTCCAGCATGCGTGCCTTCGGGTCCAGCGCCTTGTACTGGTCCTGCGCAAAGTAGTCCACTTCCACGTTATGGCCCAGACGGATTTCGCCGCCGGTGACCGGCTCCAAGCCGGCCAGCAGCTTGATGAGCGTTGATTTGCCCGCGCCATTTACACCGACCAGGGCAATACGGTCTCCGCGTTCAATCACAAAGCTGAGGCCGGAAAATACGTTCTTCGGTCCGTAGCTCTTGGCCACGCCCTTGGCTTCGACCACCTGGCGTCCGCTCGGCTTGGGCTGCGGGAAATTGAAGTGGATGGTCTTTTCGTCGGGCGGGACCTCAATCCTCTCCATGCGCTCCAGTTCTTTGATCCGGCTCTGCACCTGCTTGGCCTTGGTGGCCTGATAGCGGAAGCGGTTGATGAACGCCTCCAGTTGTTCGACTTTCTCCTGCTGGTTGCGAAAGGCGGCTTCCAACTGGGTGCGGCGCTCGGTCTTCTGCGCCAGAAACTTTTCGTAGTTGCCGCTGTAGAAGAAGACTCTCTTATTCCAGATTTCCGCGATCTTCTTGACGGTCACATCGAGAAAGTAGCGGTCGTGGGAGATAAGGACGTAAGCATACGGATAATCGGCGAGGTACTGTTCCAGCCAGTTCCGCGTTTCCAGATCAAGATGGTTGGTCGGTTCGTCCAGCAGCAACAAGTTCGGTTTGGCCAGCAGCAGCTTGGCCAGCGCGAGCCGCATCTGCCACCCGCCGGAGAACTCCTCCGTCCGCCGCTCCCAGTCTTCTTTCTTGAAGCCCAGGCCGTTCAGGACCGAGCCTACGCCCGCTTCAATGTTGTAGCCGTCGCGGGAGTGGATTTCCGCCTGGACCTGATGAAAGCGCTCGGCGATCTGGGCGTATTCCTGGCCGTGATGGTCCACTTCCGCCATGCGCTGCGCCAGCGCTTCCATCTCGCGTTGCATCTGATGAACATGCTCAAAGACCGACAGGCATTCGGCAAAGACCGTTTTGCCGGAAAGGGTGAGGCCGTCCTGAGGGAGATATCCGCACTGGATCCCCTTCTGCCGGGTGATCGCGCCATAATCCAGCCCATCTGCGCCGGCCAGGACCTTGAGCAGAGTCGTCTTGCCGGTGCCGTTCGCGCCTACCAGGCCCACGCGGTCCTGCGACGTGATGAGCCAGTCCAGGTCCTGAAATAGGACCTTGGGGCCAAAGCGTTTCCCGGCATTAGAAAGTTGAATCATCCCGTGTTCTATCTAACCATAGCCGTGAAGTCTTTCGTTGATCAACGTGGCGCTCCCGAATTTTTGTGGTTGGAAAATTCGGGGCAGGTGCTATTCTTCGTCCAATGGAAGCAGTTGTGCCCGACCAGGTCCGTCAGGAAGTTCGAAAGTTCTGGGACATCATGTCCGGCAAGTCAGGTGAAAAGTTGGCGGACTTGTATTCGCCGTCCGCCATCGTGATCACCGGGAAGGGCCGGCAACCCGAACCTGCGAACCAGGCACTGGCGCGCCGGGCGCAGCAACTCGGGGACACAACCCAGGATGTGAGCGCAGAGCTAGGCGAACTTGAAGTGCAGGTTGTCGGCGACGTGGCCGTGGTTTCTTACACGTACCAATTTCACACGGCTAGAACGATCACCGACGGCACTTTGAGACAACGGCATACTCTATATGGCCGGGCAACCCAGGTTTTTCAGCGTGACCCCCAGGGCAGGCTGAGAATCGTGCATGAACACTTGAGTGCAGCCGCCAGCCCGAAGGGCGATAACTAGAGCGCGCCTGAGCCGGCGGATTGCATGTCACCCGTTGTCCGGGCAAAGCCGAGGAGATGGAATGAGTCCGATTACGGATGGCCAGATACGCGCCGAAGTCCAGGAGTTCTGGCGCTCATTCACGGCGAAGGAAAAGGCCGATTTTGAGCGGCGGTACTTGCCGACAGCCGTTTGTTTTTCAGCCGACGGCCGGCGGGCCGAGCCGGCGCGCCTGATGTGGGTGCGCCGGGAACGCGAGTTCTTCGGTCCCAAGTCGGCCGTCAGCGCAAAACTTGGCGCCATCCACGTGCAACTCCTGCGCGCTGATCTGGCCGTTGCCAGTTACCCATTCCACTTTGCCGTCATCAGAATCCTGCCCAACGGCAAGCGCGTGAAAGTGGATGTCCCCTTCGCCCGCACTACCCAGGTGTTCCACCAGGATCCCGAGGGAGGCTTGGTGATCATTCATGAGCATTTGAGTTCAGGAGAGCCAGTCAATCCTACGGAAATGCCCAGCGAATGAGGCCCGATGGCAAGAGCTGCCGGGCGATTCTGCAGCGCTCTTAATTCAGACTGAAACTTACCTCGACATTCATTCGCACTGCAACTGGCTTGCCATCAAGCGTGGCAGGAGTGAATTTCCAGCTCTTGACAGATTCCACAGCTGCTTCATCCAAACCCATTCCTAACGGTCTCACGGTTCTTACCCGACCCACGGTACCAGCCGTGTCAACCACGACCTCGAGCACCAGGACGCCCTGGTATTTCAGATATCGTGCAGCCTCGGTGAATTCGGGTTCATGCGTATACCGGGGCTTTGGCGCTTTGACGCCGTTCCCGCAGCATTGCACGATAGGTTCATTCGGTGTTCCGTCACTAGGAGAGGCTTGATTCGCAGTGGCGTCCTCAGGAAGCTTGCTTCCCGCCCTCTGCGTTGCGAAGTCCAAAGGTTGCCCAAGGCCATAGGTCAGGTTTCTGGTTAGATATTGTCGCCAAAACTGACTACCTGCAAAAACTCTTTGACCGGCGGTTCACTTGGTTCCTTTTTCTTGTTAGACCGCTTTAGCGAAAATGGGACAAGTTCCCGCGAGGAACCAGCCTCAATCAATATCCTTTTCCCCGACAGCCGCAAGCTATCCGGCTGCACCTCTACTTTTTCAACGAGCATGCCGCTGTAGACCGTCCACGGCAGTTCACCACTGTTTTGGCGCGGGCCCCCGTCTGAGTCATACTCCAAGGAGTCTCCCCTGCCCGGATGCCGCAGGAAGAGAGTCTTGCCTCCGTACTGGTTCTGCAGTTTGGTGCCGATGTCATCGCCGGCAAAACTCACTGGTGCGGCCAGCATAAGTGCCAGTAGTGCTAGTAACGGGACCAGGACGCTCGTTTTCATGCCAGATAGTGTACGCGCAGGATCGGGACACTTACAGGCCTGAATCGTCGTTGACATTCCGGCGCGCCTTTGGGTATCCTTGATTCTTCACTGCTCTGCGGTCAGCCTGCCTTGTGCCTTCCATCCGGAAGTAGTAAGCGGCGTCAATCGAGCGGTTTCTTAGCGTTTTTATTCTCTAGGAGTTTAGGAAATGGTGACCCGTTTTCCCAGCGGGAACGAAATTGCGCGCAAATGGTTTGTGGTGGATGCCACGGGGCAGACGCTCGGCCGTCTGGCTTCCCGCGTGGCCAGCATCCTGGCCGGCAAGGAGAATCCCCAGTACACGCCATTTATGGACACCGGCGACCACGTGATTGTGATCAACGCGGAGAAGATCCGGGTGACCGGCATGAAGGCTGATCAGAAGCTCTACCATCATTACACCGGCTTTCCCGGCGGGCTGCGCACGGAAGAGTTCAAAAAACTTTTTGCCCGTCGTCCTGACCGCGTGGTGCAGGAAGCGATTCACGGCATGCTGCCCAAGAACAAGCTGGGCCGCGCCATGGGCAAGAAGCTGAAAGTCTACAAAGGCGACAAGCACGACCAGGCGGCACAGAAGCCTGTGGCCCTGACTTTGAGTTCCAGGCCAGTGTTGTCAAGATAGCAAGAGCGGAACATCTGCCCAGGGTGAGAATTTTCTGTTGAGGATTTTGGAGTTAACTTAAAAGATGGCTGAACAAGTCCAGTATTACGGTACCGGCCGGCGCAAATCGAGCGTGGCCCGTGTATTTCTGCGTCCCGGAAGCGGCAATTTTGTCGTCAACGGACGCCCTTGCGACCAATATTTTCTGACCCCGGCGCAGCGGGTTGAAGTCCGCCAGCCGCTGGTCACCAGCGAGACGACTGCAGCCTTTGATATCGTCTCCAGTGTTTCCGGCGGCGGAGTCAACGGCCAGGCTGGCGCGCTCAAGATGGGCATTGCCCGCGCGCTGCTGGAGTTCAATATCGAACTGCGCAAGAAGCTGAAAGCGGAAGGCTTTCTCTCCCGCGATGCTCGCGGCAAAGAGCGTAAGAAATACGGGCAGAAAGGCGCCCGCAAGCGCTTCCAGTTCAGCAAACGGTAGAGTTCGGCGGGACGGCCTTTGCCGTCCCTTGTTTTTTCGGCTTGGATTTTTTCAATTTTGCCCTGGGTCCTTTTGGTCCTGAAGGCGGCAGGGAGCAAGCAGGGACCAGAATCTTCCCTCCCGCTCCGAACGGGAGCGGACTAGGGAATCAATCCCGAGCGGGCAAGCCAGCCGCAAAGGATGCAACTCAATAAGGAGGTAGTTTGGCTAATATCACCATGAAAGAGCTGCTCGAAGCGGGCGTCCACTTCGGGCACCAGACCAAGCGCTGGAACCCCAAGATGAAGGAATACATCTTCGGGGAGCGCAACGGTATTTACATCATTGATCTGCAGAAGACGCTCAAGATGTTTAAGGACGCAAGCAAGTTCGTACAGGAAGCCGCCGCCGAGGGCAAAACGGTCCTCTTTGTCGGCACCAAGCGGCAGGCCCAGGACGCGATCGCCGAAGAAGCCGGACGCTGCGGCATGTTCTACGTGAACAACCGCTGGCTGGGCGGCCTGCTGACCAACTGGGTCACTGTGCAGAAATCCGTAAAGCGGCTCAAGGAACTCGACGAGATGGCCAGCGACGGCCGCTACGAGTTGCTGCCGAAAAAGGAAGTCATCAAGCTGGAGCGCGAGCGCAAACACCTCCAGGCAAACCTGGCCGGCATCAAGTCCATGACCCGGTTGCCCGACGTGGTGTTCGTGATTGACTCCAACAAGGAAGCCATTGCGGTGAAGGAAGCCCGCAAGCTTGGCATTCCCGTGGTCGCCGTGGTGGACACCAACTGCGATCCCACGGAAGTGGATTGGGTAGTCCCGGGGAACGATGACGCTCTGCGCGCCATCCGCCTCTTTGCTTCGAAGATTGCCGACTCCATCGCGGAAGGTGTGCAGGCCGCTACGGACAAGCAGACGGCGGATATCGCCGGAGCGGTGGCCAGCGCGGAACACGCCGACGCTCCCGCAGCCCAGACGGCTGATGCCGTCATCACGGCGCCTACTTCGGCCGATGCCGCCGAAGAAGAAGAGCTGAACATGGAAGAAGTGCTGGGCGGAAAGATCCGCAAGGCGCCGGCAGCAGCAGAAGCCGATACTCCAGTGGACGTTGCAGCGGAAAGCCATTAGGTTTCTTTCCCCTGCTTGTGCTCCAGGCTCGTTGCAGTGCTCTGACGGCTGGAGTCTTCAACTCCTGAACGGTCTCACCGCTGTCCCGAAAGAGTGAGTCCATCCAAGTTTTGTTTCCCCCGCGAACAGACTGTGTCGCGGGGAGAGTTGTACCCCGAGGTAGAGATTAATGAAAACGGAAGGTTCCATGACTACTACGGCAGCTCCTGGCGGGAACGACGGCAAGAAGCCAAACATCACGGCAGATCAGGTGCGCAAACTCCGGGAGCGCGCCGGCGCACCCATGATGGATTGCAAGAGGGCCCTCGAAGCCTGCAACGGCGATGAAGAATCCGCCGTGGACTGGCTGCGCAAGAAAGGCATTTCCACCGCCGCCAAGAAGGCCGCCCGCATCACCAGCGAAGGCTCCGTCGCCAGCTACATCCATGCCGGGGGCAAGATCGGCGTGCTGGTCGAAGTGAATTGCGAAAGCGATTTCGTCGCCCGCACCGATGACTTCAAAGACCTGGTGAAAGATATTGCCATGCACATTGCCGCAGCGGACCCGAAGTTTGTCCGCAAAGAAGATGTCACGCCGGAAGCCTTCGAGCGGGAGAAGGAAATCTACCGCGCCCAGGCCGCCGCCACGGGCAAGCCGGCTCCGGTCGTCGAGAAGATCGTGGAGGGCAAAATGTCAAAATTCTACGAAGAAGTTTGCCTGCTCGATCAGCCGTTTGTAAAGGAGCCTGGCATCACCGTCCACCAACTCGTCGCCAGCAAGATCGGCAAGCTGGGCGAGAACATCTCCGTCCGCCGCTTTGCCCGCTTCAAAGTGGGCGATGTGGGCGAGACCGTTGCCATCAGCAAGCCACAACAGGACCAGAAAGCGGAGTAGGGCAGTTATCAGCGAGGGCGGCGCAAAATTGCGCCGCCTTTTTTTTGGCGCGGAGTCGCGCCAATAAAGAATCAAGCCCTGCTCGCGACCGGGAAGGTGGCAATCTCGCGGTATCCTATAGCTCGTAATCGCAGGCGATACGGATGCAAGCTCGAAATTCCACCATGGTAGCGTCAGATGGCACGGCGATAGCCGTCTATGCCTGGCTACCGGTCCGCGCTCCCAGGGCTGTACTACAGATCGCGCACGGTCTGGCGGAGCACGCTGGGCGTTATGCCCGCCTGGCGGCGGACCTGAACGCGGTTGGGTATGCGGTTTATGCCAACGACCATCGTGGGCACGGTCTCACCGCGGCGACACAAGCTGACCTCGGGTTGCTGGCGCTGCGCGACGGATGGCGCAAGTGCATTCGCGACCTGCATGATTTCAATTGCAGAATTGCCGCGAACCATCCAGACGTACCGGTAGTGCTGCTCGGCCACTCCATGGGGGCAACCCTGGCGTTGCAGTTCATTTCCGACCATGGCGATTCTCTTGCCGGAGTGGTACTTTCAGGAGCCAGCGGTCAACCCACCCCGATGGCCATGGCTGGCAGGCTCATCGCGCGAATGGAACGTCTTCGTCTGGGTGCGCGCGGGCACAGCAATATTGTCCATTCGCTGACCTTCGGGGCCTTCAATAAGCGCTTCGCGCCCGCGCGCACGGAATTCGACTGGCTCTCTCGCGATAGTGCCGAAGTCGACAAGTACGTTGCCGACCCGTGGTGCGGATTTCCCTGCTCCGTACAGCTCTGGATTGATCTGCTAGACGGATGGACCGCGGCATCTTCCCTGGCAAGTTTTCGCCGCATTCCGAAGGACCTTCCTGTCTATGTAATCTCCGGCAAGGACGACCCAGTCAGCGCCGGCTGCCGGCAGCTCGAACCCATGCTGAAAGCGTTTGCAGCAGCGGGGCTGCAGGAGGTGCAGCACAAGTTTTATTCCGGCGCCCGGCACGAGATTTTCAATGAAACCAACCGCGACGAAGTAACACGCGACCTGATCAACTGGCTTGACCGCGTAGCCGCAGGAAACAAAAACTCTTGACTTTTTTCACTAGGCATAGATAATCTAGGCCTTGGTTGTCTATGGCTAAAACTGAAATCCTTCCCGGCACTCTGGCTATGCTGATTTTGCGCGTGCTGCAACCTGGTTCACTTCACGGATATGCAATCGCACAACGAATTCACGCTCTTTCCAACGAGACCCTTCAGGTGGAAGAAGGCTCGCTCTATCCCGCGCTGCAGCGCATGTTGCTGAAGGGCTGGGTGCAGGCGGAGTGGGGCATCTCGGAAACCAACCGCAAAGTGCGCTTCTACCGTCTGACCGCCGCCGGACGCAAGCAGTTGCAGGCGGAACTGAGCGACTTTGACCGCGTGATGGCGGGCATTCAAGCAGTCTTAGCGAAGGCTTAACGGGGAGTACTTATGATTGAGTTCTTGCGGCGTCTTTATTACTTAGTGAACCGGCGCAAGCTGGAGCGCGCGCTTGAGAACGATATGGCTTTTCATCGCGAGATGATGGCCCGTGACCGCCGGAAAGATTTCGGAAATACCTTACTGTTGCGCGAGCGTTCCCGCGCGGTGTGGGGCTGGACTTGGCTGGACCGTCTTTTCCAGGACTTGCGGTTTGGTGCGCGCCTGTTGACCAAGTCGCCGGCCCTGGCATGTACCGCGATTACTGTTCTGGCGCTGGGTATCGGAGTGAACGTGACTGCGTTCAATATTGTGGACGTAATGTTCTTCAAGCCGTTAGCGGTGCGTGACCCGCTTTCGCTGGTGCGTCTGACGTGCAACTCTCCAACCAGCGCGTCCACTGAAGTGCCCTATCCTGCCGTGGCTTTTTACCGCGATCACAACACGGTTTTCTCGGCCGTGCTGGCGCAGACTTCGACCCACATGACGCTGACTGGAGATACAGCGGAGGACGTACGAGTGGGGCTGGTGAGCGGAAACTATTTCAGCGATCTGGGAGCGGGAGCGGCCTACGGCCGGCTTCTGTTGCCGACGGACGAAAACCCGGACGCTCCGGCCGTTGCAGTGTTGGGTTACGGCTTCTGGCAGCGACGGTTTGGCGGCGACCCCACGGTGGTAGGCAGCACCGTACGCTTGAACCAGCATCCCGCCACGGTGGTGGGAGTGACGGCGTACGATTTTTCCGGACTCGATCCCGAGCACGGACAGGAAGATGCCGCGTGGCTGGTCATTGCGCAGACGCCCTACTTTGTTCCTGAGACGAAGATGCTTAGCAGTTTTGACATGAGCGAATCCGGTGTTCACATGACCGGCCGCCTCAAACCCGGTGTCAGCCGAAAGATGGCGGAGTCCGCGCTGGCGCCGCTTGCGCAGGAGTTAGTCCGGCAGCACCCCGGCGAGTTGCCGCCGGGAGAACGGCTGGTTGGCGAACGCGGTGGTTATGCCGCGAATCTTGACCCGGCGGACCGTCGCGCCCTTCCCATTTTTGGAACGTTTGCAGCGCTGGTGTTGCTCATTCTGGCAGCAGCATGCAGCAACCTGGGCAACGTGCTGCTCGGCAGGGCCGCGGCCCGCGAACGCGAGATCTCAATTCGCATGGCCCTCGGCGCAACGCGTTCACGCATCATACGACAGCTCATGACGGAGAGCCTGCTGCTGGCCATTCTGGGATCCGCCGCCGGCCTCTTTCTCAGCTGGGTTGTTTCGCGACCCATGGTTGTCTGGCTCGGGGGCCCCGGAGTCCTCGACCTGAAGCCTGACTGGAGGGTGTCTCTATTTGCCTTTGGACTGGGTGCTCTGGCGTGCGTGCTGTTTGGGCTGCCTTCGGCGCGCCATGCCGCGCGGCAGGCCCACCACATGTCTCGCACCAGGACAATCTTCATGAGCACCCAGGTCGCGGCCAGTTGCGTCCTTCTGATTGTTTCGGGATTGCTGGTCCGCGGTCTGCACAAGGTCTTCAACACGGACCTGGGATTCGACTACAAGCAGGTCGTAGTGATTGACCCGCAGTTGTACGCGCATGCCTATACTCCGGCCAACGCCAGCGCGTATATGAACAACTTGCAGGACCGTGTGGTCCACGCACCCGGAATCGTGTCATCGACATTGGCGACCGTTGCGCCTATGGGCAACCACATCTGGCGGGGGCCTTTTACGTCTGACTCGGGCGCCAGAGTGATTGTCTACTTCAATTCCATAACGCCTCAGTACTTCAAGACAATGGCTATTCCGCTTATGCGCGGACGTGAGTTCAAGGAGAACGAATCCGATATAGTGATCGTCAGCGAGTCGTTTGCGAGCAAGATGTGGCCCGGCAAAGACCCGTTGCAGCAGACATTCACGTGGCAGAAGAAGAAACTTCCGGTCGTGGGTGTGGCCGGAAGCGCGCGCATCCTGGCACTCGGCGACGTCAATGCGGTGGAGGTGTACTTCCCCGCGCAGGAGAAGGACTTTGTTTCCGCCGTCATGCTCGTCCGCACCTCGCAACCGGTGGACGCAACGGCCGGCGTACTGGCAGGCATTGCAAAACCGCTTGATCCGGTGCTGAGCCCCGAGGCACACACACTCAAGGCCTCGTTTGAAGACAAGATCAGCGACACAAAGAAGATGGCCGGTGTAGTGTCCGGCATGGGAACTCTCGCGCTGCTTTTGGCTCTGGTGGGATTGTATGGCGTTGTCTCTTACACCGTAACGCAACGCACCAGAGAGATCGGCATTCGTCTTGCCCTGGGTGCGACTCCTTCCCGGATTGTAGAAACAATTCTCTCCAGGTTCTTTTTGCCGGTCGGCCTCGCCCTCATTGCCGGGACTGGGTTGGCGGCGCTTCTCTCCGCTATACTGCGCAGCGAACTCTACGGACTGAGCAACCTTGATCCACTCACGTACGTGGCAGCGACCGTGTTGCTGGCCGCAACGGCGGCATTGGCTACACTGCCTCCCGCGCGCCGCGCGCTGCGCGTGGATCCTGCGGTGGCGTTGCGGTGTGACTGAAGCCGCGCTGCTATACTGAAGTTCGACATGCAGCTTGCCTTTAAGCGGATCCTGCTCAAACTTTCCGGCGAAGCCCTCGCCGGAGACAAGGGTTTTGGCGTTGACACTGGCCGCATCCACGCGATTGCGGCCGAGATCCGGGAAGTCCATGAACTGGGCGCGGAGATTGCCATTGTGTGCGGCGGCGGCAACTTCTTTCGCGGCGTGGCTGAGCAGGCCCGCGACATGGACCGCGTTTCCGCCGACCACATGGGCATGCTGGCGACGGTCATCAACGCTCTGGCCCTGCAGGACGCGCTGGAAAAACAAAACGTGCATACCCGCGTGATGTCGGCGATTGAGATGAACCAGGTGGCGGAGCCGTTCATCCGCCGCCGCGCGCTGCGCCACATGGAAAAAAACCGGGTGGTCATTTTCGCCGGTGGCACCGGCAACCCCTACTTCTCCACCGACACGGCAGCCTCCTTGCGGGCCATGGAGATCAAGGCGGACGTGATCATGAAAGCCACCAAAGTGAACGGTATCTATGACGCCGATCCGAAACTGGTGACCAACGCCACCATGATCGAAACCATCACCTACCTGGACGTGCTCAAGCGTGGGCTGAGGGTCATGGACGCAACCGCCATCTCTCTCTGCCAGGAGAACAACCTGCCCATCGTGATTTTCAACATGAATGTGCACGGCAACATCAAGCGCGTAGTGACCGGAGAACGAATCGGCTCCCTGGTTTCCGCGTGACCCTAAGCATAGGGGTAGAAAATAAAAAACAGCAATGACAGCGCGGTTAGCGCCCACAGCGCAGGTTTGATCTGATTTGACTTTCCCGCCACCAGCTTGCACAACGGATACAGAACAAATCCCGCGGTGATCCCCACCGCGATATTGAACGTGAAGCACATCAGCGTGACCACCGCAAACGCCGGAATGGATTCCGTGTAGTCCGCAAAGTCAATGCGGGCAACCGGTGCGAGCATAAAGAGGCCCACAAGGACCAGCGCCGGACCATAAGCTTGCGCGGGAATGGCGGCTGCTAACGGAGCGAAGAACAGCGTAAGAACGAAACATCCAGCCGTGACCAGGACCGTGAATCCGGTGCGGCCGCCGGCCTCAATGCCCGTGGCCGATTCTACAAACGCTCCTGAAGTCGTCGTACCGATTGCTGGCGCAAAGCATGTACTGAGGGCATCCACCAGCATGGGCCGTTCGATTTCCGGAAGATTCCCCGCCTTGTCCAGAAAGCCGGCACGCGCTGAAAGGCCGATCAAAGTGCCCATGGTGTCCACAAATGCCATGATGAAGATCGTCAGCACGATGGGAAAGGCGTGCCACGTCAGCGCGCCACGGAAGTCAAGCTGCCAAAGAATCGGCTTGATGCTGGGCGGAAGACTCACCAGGTGAGCCGGCGCCTTTGCGACCCCGGTCAGAAAGGCGACCATCGCAGTGATCAGAATCCCCAGCAGGATCGCGCCCGGAATTTTGCGAATGGTCAGAACAACCAGCAAGAGGAATCCGCCGATCGCCACCAGCACCGGAACAGACGTCATGTGTCCGGACTGGACTGGAGCGCCGGGCACTCCCAACGTGACAATCCCGGCCTGATTGAGCCCGATGAACGTGAGGAAAAGCCCGATCCCCACGGCAAAACTGTATCGCAGCGAAACCGGCACGGCGTCCACCACCCACTGCCGCAAGCGCAGGACGGTCATCGCGACAAACAGAGCTCCGGCGATAAACACTGCCGCCAGCGCGGTCTGCCATTTGTATCCCAGCACGCGGCAGACCGTGAAGGCAATGAACGCGTTTTCGCCCATATACGGCGCAATGGCAAACGGACGGTTGGCGTACAAGCCCATGAACACGCACCCAAATACGGCCACCAGCACCGTGGCCACAAAGCTGGGGCCCTCCGGAATGCCTGCCTGGGCCAGGATTGCCGGGTTCACCACTACGATGTACGACATAGAAGTAAAAGTGGTCAGCCCGGCGATAATTTCACGGGACAGCGTTGTTCCATGTTCCCGAAAGCGGAAAGGTGACGACCATGAGCGAAAAGTCATTTCACCTGCGTCCTGGGTTTGAGGGTTGCGTCAAGATAAGCCAGATAGCCGCTGAGCAGGCGATACGTGTCAAGGTAGTTGTCGGGGCGAAGCACCGCGGCATGGCCGCCGGCGACGTCCTCCCGGGTCAGGGAATGGACGTTGATCTGCGGTATTTGCCGGCTGGCGAAGGCCGCGGAGGCCGTGGTTGCCGGAGCCTGCATGTCCACCTGGCTGAGAGGCAGCTTGAGTGTGTACGTTACAAGCACTAAAGAGTGGAGCAGGTCTTTATTGGACTGGCTCGTCCAAACCTTGGTGGGCGACAAGCCGAGCGCGTTCAGGTTGAGCACTGCCTCGGTCCGCCTGACTTCGTGGTCGCTCATGTGTTCCGCGTAGAATCCGGATCCGGCGTGGACATTTCCGTTACTGGCGAAAGCGATGAAAAGAAGAGTGTGTCGCCGCTTCCTGTCGGCCAGGCTCTGATAAAGACAGGAAAGCATCGTGGCTGCGGTCCAGTCGTCCATAGCTGGTGAAGCGCCGTGGCCGTAGGCCGCGCCCACGACAATGGTTTCATCACTGTCGCCGGTCAGGCGGCAAATAATGTTGGACGTCTCCGCGTCAGCTCCTTTCTGCTCCATCAGCGCCGGGCCGCTGCATCCCGCCTGAATGAACAATTCTCTGATCCTGCCACGCCTCTCTTCGTTGGTAGCCGGCGCGTTGGCCACTCGTTCCAGAACAACCGCCCGGTCGGCCAGGTTGAAGTGGAGTGTTTGCGCAGGGACCGTTCCGCACAAACCGAGCAGAAGAATGACAAGAGTGGGGCCGCGCATAATTTCCTTACTGTTGTTTGCTCCTGGCGACTACTTTCCCGTCTGCGAGTGTAAGCTGCGCCCAGGGCACATTCGGATCATGGGTGAACAGCGTAAGCCAGTCCTCGGCCAGCGCCTGCTGATAATACCGCTTGCGGTTTTCGATTGTCTCCAGAGGAAACAGATCATAGGCCATCACCCAGGTGACATCGAGGTGCCAGGTGGTGGGAAGCAAGTCAGAGATGTAACAAGCCGTCTTGTCGCCGCTGCGCAGCATGATCGCCTGCATGTGGCGCGTGTGTCCGGGATACGGAACCACGGAAATGCCGGGAATGATCTCCGTCTCTCCCGGCAACAACTGCATCTGGCCAGAGCGAATCAGCGGGTCATAGTTGTCGCTGATATAACTCACACGATCACGCTCCAGTTGCAGTGATCCGTGCTTCCATTCGCCCTCCGGCGCGTAGTATCTGGCTTTGGGAAAAGTTGCGACTACCGTTCCGTCTTTGTACACCGTGTTCCATCCGCAGTGATCAAAATGCAGGTGGGAATTGATGACGATATGAATGTCTTCCGGCGCCAGCCCGGCGGCATGAAGATTCTCCAGCAGTTTCTCCTGTGACTCCCAGATCTTCTTCTGCTTGTCCGGCAGTTTGTTGCCGATGCCGGTGTCAATCAGGACGTTCTGTTTGCCCGTGCGCACCAGGACCGAATTCAGACCCACGGCGATCCGATTGCGTTCATCGGCCTGGACTTTCTTCTGCCACAGGACTTTGGGCACTACGCCAAAGAAGCCGCCGCCATCGCCGACATAGTTGCCGTCAGAGATGGAGGTGAGTTCAAAGTCGCCGAGCGCGATTGTCTGGTTCGTCATGTGTCCTATTCCGGTGTTTCGCCCCCCCGCAACTCGCGCAGGAAATGCCGGCGAATGCGCACGAACAAGTGCGTGCGCGTTACCGGCCCGGCGATGGCATGCGTCTTGCGCGGATACAGCAGCAGATCAAACTGTTTTCCGGCGCTGATGAAGGCGTTGATCATCTGAATAGTGTTCTGCATGTGCACGTTGTCGTCACTGGTCCCGTGGACTTCCAGCAACTTCCCGTGCAACTGGCCCGCATAATTTACCGGCGAGCTCTTCTTATAGGCCGCGTCAAATTCCGGGACCAGGCCTCCGTAGCGCTCCGTGTAAATGCTGTCGTAGTCGCGCCAGTCGGTCACCGGCGCGACCGATACGCCGGCCTTGAAACGGTCCGAGTGGGTCATGGCATTCAGCGTCATATATCCGCCATAACTCCAGCCCCACCAGCCGAGCCGGGAGCCATCGAGCTGCGGAAACTTCACCAGCGCCTGGTCCAGTGCGGCGAGCTGGTCTTTCAGCTCCGTCTCGCCGAACTTGTGTTGCACCACAGCGGCAAACTTCTTTCCGCGCGCGCCCATGCCGCGATTGTCCACCTGAAGAACGGCTATGCCGTCGCGCAAAAGAACCTCATTGAAGAGAATCCCGGTGCCGGCCCACTGATCGCGGACCACCTGGCCGTGCGGCCCGCCATACGGATTCATCAGAAGAGGGACTTTACCGCGGGCATCCGGTGGAAGAAAGAGCAGGCCGCGCAGCACCGTGCCGTCGTCCGCGCTGAAGTCAACAAACTGAGGAGTTGCCAGCTTGTAGGGCGCTATGCTTCGCGATTGCCAGAACGCCTGGCAGCCGGCGCTCACCTGGCAGAGAGACAGTTGCGGCGGCGTCATCAGCGCGGAAAAATCGTCCAGGTAAGTTTTTGCGTTCGCGCCAAAGTTGACTTCATGTGTGCCCGGCTGGTTCCCGGTGAGTATCTTAAAATCGCTGCCATCGAGTTTCACGGAACAAAGATGCCTTTGGCGATCATCTGCGGCATTTGCGGTGAAATAAAGAGTTCCTGCGTCCTCATCAATCGCTTCCACGCCAAAGACCTCAAAGTCTCCTTTGGTCACCTGGTGGTCCAGTTGAGCATCGGACTTCAGCGGCTCGTTCTGATCGAAGGAATAGACGTACACATGAGTGTGGCCGTCACGCCAGCTTGTCCACAGAAACCTGTTCCCGGGCTTGAGGACCTGAAAATTGTCGTCCATTTCGATCCAGGTGTCGCTTGTCTCGCGGAGCACGCGGCGTGATTGGCCGCTGGACGCGTCAATGAAATAAAGGTCGAGTTGGTTCTGCGCGCGGTTTAACACCTTGGCCCAGATCAGACCATCGCGTATCCAGCCGAAGCTGGGAACATAGATGTCTTTGTCGTTCGAAAGATGTATCCAGCGCGTTTTGCCGTTGTGGCTGTCCATCACCCCAAGCCGCACTTCCGGGTTGGGATCGCCCACCTTGGGATACTTTTCTTCGTAGACCGTAGGATGCTGCGGGATGAAATCCGTAATCGGGTAGACCGGGACATTGGTTTCGTTCATCTGCAGAAAGACGATCCTCTTGCCATCATGCGACCAGGAATAGTTGCTGCGGACGTCCAACTCTTCCGCGTAGACCCAGTCAACTTCGCCATTCAGGATGTTGGCGTCCTTGGTGTCGGTCAGCTGGGTTTCGCCGCCTCCCTCGATCGGACGGACGTAGAGATTGTGGTTGCGAATGTAACTTAGCCTGGCGCCGTCCGGAGAAAACTTCGGGTTCCGCATGGGATCGCCCGACGAACTCAATTCGATGGCGGTGCCGGTGGCCAGGGAGTAAAGCCAGAGGTGGCCGAAAGTGTCAAAGAGCAGGTGCTGGGAATCCGGCGCCCAGTGATACGGCGAAACGTGATAGCGCAGGCGGTTGTCGCGCTCGCGGTCGTCCTTGGTCTGCGACAGAGGCGGCGTCCACTGCTTCAGCTTGTCCGCCGCAACCAACACTCCTGTTTTGCCGGTGGCCGCGTCAACGTAATCGAGTTCCGCTTTTTCTCCCTGGTCATCGCGGAGAAGGTAAGAGATCTTCTTGCCGTCGGGACTCCACTTCACTGCTTCCGGAGCGCGTCCGGTGATCCCGCCTTCGGCGAAGATCGCGGGAATAGTGAGTTCCGGCGTCTGCTGCCCCAGGCAGACTGTTCCAAGGAAAATTACAACTATGATTTGTTTCACATGCACCTTTCCACGGCCAGCATTTGCGGCGAAGAACTAAGGGTAAAACCAAGAAGTTTACACTGCGACGGGAGATTCCGGGAACGTCACAACAGATAGTCTCCGCGATAGATCAATCGCCCGTCGATTATCCGCGCATCCTTCGACAGAGCATGTTGTTTGGGCGGCTTTTCATCCAGAATGTGCAACACTGTGTGTCCTCGGGCCAGCAAGTAATCCGAAACCAGCATGCGATGGCAACGAAAGTAAACGTGTTCGGCACACATGATCGCGGTGTTGCTCTGCTCCGCTCTTTTCACCAGGCACTCCGCGGCCCGCTGAAACTGTGCGGACAGCATGTAGTCGGCGTAATTCCGGAACGCTTCTTCTCGCAGTGCCACGTTGGGTGATTCATCCGGCGGCATCTGCCGGCCGCGCTTTCCACCCAAATCTTTCTCCCAGACATAATCGCAGCCGATTTCCGGCAGCCACAGCCCCAGGGCTTCGCGGTTAAAGTGCGGATAGCGCCGGGAAACCGGAAACGCCCGTATGTCCTCCAGCACTCGGACCTGGTGCGCTTGCAGTACGCGCGAAAACTCAGCGAGATCGCGCGTGGAGTGGCCTAAAGTAAAAATTGTTGCCATGCAAAGCAATCAGCTGCGAATCAAAGCGCGGACAATGCCTTCACTACCTCGGCTTCTTCGTGTGGGAACACTGTACGTAAATCCAGGAGCACGCGGCCGTCCTCCACGCGCGCGACGATGGGCGGATGATTCTGGCGCAGGCGCGCAGCCATCTCGTCCGCGCTGAGCGGGCCGGCTGTGACGGCCAGTAAAAAAGTCGGCAACGTGGACGTGGGAGCAGACCCGCCGCCGATGAGCGATTCCCCGGCAATCACGTCAACGCGCAATCTGGATGCGGCGTTCAGGCTGGCCCGCATGGCTTCCGCCCGCCGGCGGATTTCCTCCGCGGGCAGACGCATCATGCGGACCACGGGAATCGCGTCGTGGTTCTGCCGCACATATTCCATGAGGGTGGCTTCCAGCGCGGCATAGGTAAGTTTGTCCACGCGCAACGCGCGGAAAAGCGGGTTCGCCCGCACGCGCTGGATGATCTCCGCGCGTCCGCTCAACACGCCGGCCTGCGGACCGCCCAGCATCTTGTCGCCGCTGTAGGTCACCAGGTCCACGCCGGCGCGCAGGCTCTCTGCAACTCCGCTTTCGTTGATGCCCATGCTGCGCAGGGGCAGCAACGCTCCACCGCCCAGGTCTTCCATGACCGGAATGTTGTGCTTGTGTCCGAGTTCGGCGAGCGCTTCCAGCTGCGGCTGCTCGGTGAAGCCAATAATCGCAAAATTGGAGCGATGCACGCGCAGCAACAGACGGGTCTTGTCGGTGATCGCGCGCTCATAGTCGGCGATGCGCGTGCGGTTCGTGGTGCCGACCTCGCGCAGGACCGCTCCGGACTTGCTCATCACGTCCGGCACGCGAAACGATCCGCCGATCTCCACCAGTTCGCCGCGCGAGACGACCACTTCTCCGCCTTCGGCCAGCGTGTTCAGCGCAAGCATCACGGCAGCAGCGCAATTGTTGACTACAACGGTGTGAATGCCGGTAACGCCATCCTGGTTCAACAACCGCGAGAACAATCGTTCCACGTGGACATCGCGCTTGCCGCGCTCTCCGGCGGTAATATCAAATTCCAGATTGGAGTACCGGCCGGCGACTTCACTGATCCGGCGCAGCGCGGACTCCGGCAACGGCGCGCGGCCCAGGTTCGTATGCAGGACGACACCCGTGGCATTGATCACAGGCTTGAGCGAAAACTGCAGCGCGCTGTGCAGCTGCCGCGAGATGCCATCCGCCAAACCGGCAATCGCCAGTTGTACAGCTGCCTCGCTGGAGAGATGTCCCACCGTGATTTCTTCCCGGACTTGCCCCAGCACCGCGCGAATGGCTTCGGTGACCGCGGGCTGGCCTTCACGCTCCACGAGCGCGGCAATTTCTGCGTTCCGCAGCAGATCGTCCACGGACGGGAGGAGGCGGTAGAGGTCGGATTTGTTTGCGATCTTCATTTTTCCTTGTCCCGAGCGAAGCGAGGGATCCCTATCATCATCCAAACTCTACAGGCTTGCCAGGCTGCCAAGTTACCAACTCTACTATAACGATTCACCCTTCATTCGCGGCCCTTAAGGTTTTCGTGACGGTAGGGATCCCTCGCTCCGCTCGGGATGTGTTTACGCAAGCTATCCCACCTCCACCAACCCATACCTCCTCTGCCAATGGTTCTTCAGATGCTGCATAATTCGGTCGCCGTCCGCGGGAGTGATCTCCGGATCTTTCTGCTCGATGATCCGCGCGGCCTCGGTTTTTGCCAGCTCCAGTAATTCGCGGTCGCGAATCAGGTTGGCCACGCGGAACCCGGGCATGCCGGCCTGTTTTGTCCCAAAGAACTCTCCCGGGCCGCGGATTTCCAGATCAATTTCGGAAATCTCGAATCCGTTCTGCGTACGCACCATGGTTTTGAGCCGGGTGTCGCCTTCGGGCGAGACTTTTCCTCCGGTCATCAGAATGCAGTACGACTTGGCGGCGCCGCGGCCAATGCGTCCGCGAAGCTGGTGCAGTTGCGAGAGACCAAAGCGCTCCGCGTGTTCCACCACCATCACGGTCGCGTTGGGAACGTCCACGCCGACTTCAATCACCGTGGTGGACACCAGCACGTCAATCTCGCCTGCCTGAAACTTGCGCATGGCGCCGTCTTTTTCGTCTGGATCCAGGCGTCCATGCAGCAGGCCAACGCGCAGGCCGGGCATGATCTTCTTGCTCAGTTCGTCGTACATGTGCATGGCGGCCTTTAGTCCGCTTTTCGAAGTCGCGGCCACGCCGGAGAACTCAAGCTCCGGCTGGTCGGCCGCCACGCCTTCGATCACCGGATAGACAACGTAAGCCTGCCGTCCGGCGGCGACTTGTTTCTTCACAAAGTCCCAGACTTCCGTCGCGCGATCATCGGCAACCCGGCGCGTGGTGATGGGCGTGCGGCCCGGCGGCAATTCGTCGAGGACGCTCGTATCCATGTCGCCGTAGAGCGTGAGCGCAAGCGTACGCGGGATGGGCGTTGCAGTCATCACCAGCGTGTCCGGCTCGGCGGCGCCTTTTTTCATCAGCTTGAAGCGCTGCATAACACCGAAGCGGTGTTGCTCGTCCACGATCACCAGTCCCAGGTTGTGGAACTCAACCTTTTCCTGGATCAGCGCATGCGTGCCGATCACCAGGTGCGCACCGCCCTGCGCAATGTGGCGGCGCGCGCTGCGCTTGCGCTCTTCTTCCTGCGATCCGGTGAGCAATATGACGCGATAACCGGCTTCCTCCAGAATGCGCCGCGCGGAAAGATAATGCTGCGTGGCCAGGATTTCCGTAGGCGCCATGAACGCGACTTGATGACCGTTCTCGATCGCGATGACCGCCGCCTGCAGCGCGACAATCGTCTTGCCCGAACCAACGTCGCCTTGCAGCAGGCGACGCATGGGCGAAGGCTGCTGCATGTCTTCCGCAATTTCCTTAAGCACGCGCTTCTGCGCCGCCGTCGGATGAAACGGAAGAATCTTCTTGATGGCCTCACGGACTTTGTCATTCAGCTCAAAAGCAATACCCGCTTTCTGGCGCATGCGGCGTCGTTTTAGTTCCAGACCGATCTCCAAAAAGAAGAGTTCTTCAAAGATCAGACGGCGGTGCGCTGGAGTCCGGAAGGATTGCAACGCGGAAAAACTTTCCCCGGCTTCAGGAAAATGCGCCTGCTCGAATGCCGTCCTGCGGTCGATCAGGTCCAGCCGCCTGGTCAGGGCCGCGGGTACGCCGTCAGGAATCTCCGGCGCCAGGTCTTTGAGCGTGCCATGCACGATGCGCCGGAACCAGCGCGAAGTCAGCTTGGCGTGCGCGGCCGTCTCATAAATCGGGACAATCCGTCCGACTTCCAGCGATTCGATTTCGGCGGCGGCGTCCCTGGGCGTCAGGTCGCCGTCCCCATCTCCATCCAGAATTTCAAATTGCGGCTGTTTGATCTCCAGTACGCGGCTTTTCCAGCCTTCTTCCACTTTGCCGTAGAGGGCCACCAGCTGTCCGGGCTTGAAGCGGTCGCGCAGATACTCGCCGTTGAACCATATGCAGCGCAGGGTGTCCCGGCCCTGGCCGGCGACCATCTGGAAAATAGGCAGCTTGCGCGTGCGGAACACCGACGAGTTACGCACCTCGGCAATGACCGTAGCCATCTCGCCCGCTTTCAACTCGCCGATCCCCCGCGGGTTGAGCCGGTCCTCATAGCGAAACGGCAGGTAGTAGAGCAGGTCTTCGACCGTGCAGATGTTCTTCTGCGCCAGCCACTCGGCAATTCGCGGGCCTACGCCTTTGACGAACTTGATCTCGGTATGTAGTTGCAGCACTGGCATGAATAATAAAATGATAAATGGGGCTGGCTTGTTTGGCCTTGGCTCTTGGCTCTTAGCTCTTAGCTCTTAGCTCTTGGTCCTGTCCAATCTGCTGTTACCTGTTACCAGACTTGCCTTTCCGATCATTGCTCTTCCGATGACGGCGATGACGGCGATGAACCGATCACGGCGATCTTCCACGGCGCTTCCCTGCTAACAGGGAAAAAAACAGGGGAGAACGCGACCGCTTGGATACTCCAGACATGCAAAACCTCGATTCCACGGGCCTTTCGTGAACCTTTTTCCCGGACGGAGTCAATTCGTAACAGGGGAGTAACAGGGGAATAACAGGGGAGGAACAGGGGGGGCATCGCACGTGATCGCCGTCATCGCGCGTGATCGCCGTGATCGGAAAACCAAAACCAGAGAGGACACGGAGGAACACAGAGAGAGGGCCGGCGGGCTCTTGGCTCTTGGCTTTCCGATCTTGGCTTTCCGATCACCAGATCACGGGCGATCACCAGATCACCCGATCCCTACGAGGGATGTTGTTGATACCAAATGGTTTAACTCTAGTTTTCAAAGATCTTCCGGGGTCCACCTGGGTAGTCCGGGGTTCGGCCATTTGCCAATTGCTATCTGCTAATTGCTCTCTTGCATGCGCTTGGTACCACGAAACAAAGGCGAATGTCAAGGACATAATTTGTCACTGTCAAACCACTTTTAAAATGTCCCCTTTCTGAATTTGGGTAATGTCCTAAAGACTGCAGTCTTGGGACACTACCCATAATTTGTCACTGTCAGGAGCACATGATCATGATAATGTCCCGAGGAAAGATGGGATGTTGCATACCACCGGGGAATGGAGATTGCTTATGAGAAGGAGAATGCTCTGGATCATTGCGGTCGCAGTCGCAATGCTGTCAGGGAGCGCGCTGCATGCACAGGACATTGCCGGCGACTGGCAAGGAACTCTCAAGTCGGCAGGCCCGGACCTTCGCCTTATCCTGCATGTGGCCAAGAACGATAGCGGCAGATGGAGCGCGCTCCTGTACTTCCTCGATGGCACTCCAGATGGAGACCCTGTTACTTCGATCACTCTGGAGGGCCCAGTCGTCAAGTTTTCGATTGACGCTGATCAGGTCAGCTACGAGGGGAAGCTCAGCGCTGACGGCGGCACCATCGCAGGCACATGGAAAGAGACCAGTGGGGCAAAGCCTCTGGACTTCCACCGGGCAACCAAAGAGACGGCTTGGCCGCTTCCGGACCCCAACTGGGGGCATACCCCAGTCAAGGTCGATCCGAAGATCTTCGACGGGTACCTGGGAAAATACCAGTTGAACCCGGACTTTGCCGTGAAAATCCTGCGGGAAGGCGACCACTTGTACCTGCAAGGAGGAGGACAACCGCGATTTGAAATCTTTCCGGTGAGTGAAAAACAGTATTTCGCCCGGATCGCCCGAATCGAAATCACTTTCAATACCGATGAACACGGCGTGGTCACGGGAATGGTGGTGCATCAGGGAAACAGGGACACCCTGGCCAAGCGCATCGTGACGCCCACGTTGGCTGGCGTGCATGCGCGGTGCCCGGAAATTGATTCGATGGTCGCCGCTGAATTTGCGAAGCACCCGGTTGGCAGCGTGACTATTGGCGTGGTGTTCGGGAACCAGCTTCTCTGGACCAAGAGCTATGGCAACGCCGACATGGAGAAAAAGGTGCCGGCAGACAAGGATACCGTCTACCGCATCGGCTCCATTACCAAGATGTTTACGGCCTTGATGTTGGAGCAGTTGGTGGACGCAGGCAAAGTCCATCTCTCTGATCCGGTTGAAAAGCATTTTCCAGAAGTAAAGACCGTGCAAGGCCGGTTCCCGGATGCGCCTCCGATTACCCTGATTCAACTCGCCACGCACACGTCAGGCATGGGCCGGGAACCTGACGATACGGACAAGTATGTGCAGGGCCAGGTTGCGGATTGGGAAAAGACGCTCATAGCCGCGTTGCCTCATACCCATTACACATTTGAGCCAGGGACGCGCTTTTCCTACTCCAACATTGGGTTCGCTACTCTGGGCGCCGCGCTTGGACGCGCATCAGGCGAGTCGTACACCACCTATGTTCCAAAACATATCTTTGGACCGCTCGGAATGACCCATACGGCTTTGGAACTAACTCCGGTGATACGTCCGCACTTGTCCAAGGGATACGACGTGGGACCGGACGGCAAAGTAGATGCCGAAGCCCCGCAGCACGATCACGACAACGGCCGGGGCTATAAGGTCCCCAACGGCGCTATCTATACGACGGTGGGAGATCTCGCCCGCTTCTGCTCCTTCCTGATGGGTCAAGGCCCCGACAGCGTGTTGAAGGCCGCGAGCCTGGAGCGGAATGTGGAGCAATCGGCGGTGCAGGCCAACTTCCAACTCTCCAACGGTTACACGCTCGGAGGCTTTGTGTTCCGTCGCGATGCTTATATTGCTTTTGGACATGGCGGCGCCGTTGCCGGTTATCGGGCGGACCTTTATGTCAACCGCGAAGCAAATGTCGGGGTAATCGTGCTCGCCAACGCCATCGGGCCTGCAGCGGTTGATACCAACAGCCTCGCGCTGAAGTCTCTCGATATGCTGTCGAAGTAAAGGGCCTTCTACATCATGGACAGTTCTATAAAAAAGAGGACGCCAATTTTAGTAATATTAATGGCCATGAAACTCAAAATCGTCGCTTGCCTGATTCTTTCCGCACTGTGTCTTTCAAGCCTTGTCCTGGCGCAGAACCAGAGCGGCCCGGAACAGAGTACGCCGCTCTCCCTGATACAAACTGCCATTAACGTA
>DATMPO010000032.1:0-37331 GCA_035567035.1 Verrucomicrobiia bacterium
AGCTCCTGAGTTTGGCCGTGGGTTCATCACCGATGGCGGCCAGGGCAAGGTCGTGATTTTCGACTTGAAGACGCTTAAGATCATCGGAGACGCGAAAGCCGACCAGGACGCCGACTCCATCATTTACGATCCGGTATCGAAACGCGTCTTTGCCATGAACGGCGATCCCAAGACTTCCACCGTAATCGATGCGAAGACGGGAACCGTGGCCGGGACCATCGCCCTGGGCGGAGTTCCTGAGTTCGCCGTCGCCGACGGCAAAGGGACCGTCTACTTGAATCTCGAAGACAAAAATGAAATCGTCGCCATTGATTCCCAAACGCTCGCCATCAAATCCCATTGGCCCCTCGCGCCGGCCGGAGCTCCCACGGGGCTTGCGCTGGACGCGCAGCATCGCCGGCTGTTCAGCGCAGGCCGGAATCCGCAAATGCTGGTGGTGGTGGATGCCGACAACGGACACGTCATCCAGTCTTTCCCTATCTCGGCGGGCGTGGATGCTGTCGCCTATGACGCCGAAACAGGTCTGGTGTTTGCCTCGACCCGTGAAGGGAAGATCCATGTTTTCCACGAGGACTCGCCCGACAAATTCAGCGAAGCCGAGACCGTGACCACCGAGTTCGGCGCAAAAACGATGGGACTCGATACCAAGACGCACAATCTCTTTGTGGACACCGCAGACTTCACCGCGCCCGCAGCGCCGACACCGGAACATCCCCATCCAGGGCGGACGGCGGTCCCCGGCACTTTCCGGATGCTGGTCTATGGCCGTTGATGACTTGACCCGGGCGAAGCCGAAGCGGCGTCCGGCGATACTAAGAACTGATGAATATTGAACTAATCAACATGGAGCGATCATGATGAAGAGAATTGGTATGTTCGCGCTGGTTCACGTTTTTGTCCTTTGCTGCGCGGCGCTGGCGCAAACTGCGCCCACGGCCAGTGACTGGAAAGCAGTCGAGCAGGCCCTCGGGAGATCGGGCCAGTTGCAGGGCGATGGCGCTTATAAATTCGGTCTTCCGCGCGGCGACCTGAAAGTGACGGTAGACGGCGTCCAGGTGAAGCCTACGCTCGCGCTCGGATCATGGATGGCGTTCGGCAGCCCGGGCCAGGATGCGATGCTGATGGGCGACCTGGTCCTTACAGAAGACGAAGTGTCACCGGTGATGCTGGCCCTCAAGGACCACGGGTTGCAAGTGACGGCGCTCCACAACCACGTTCTCCACGAAAGTCCCCGCGTGATGTACATGCACATTGCGGGACACGGAGATGCCGTCAAGCTGGCTGGGACGATGAAGGAAGTAATTGCATTGACGGGGACGCCTTCCCCGGCTCCGTCTTCAGGCACTCCGCCGGCCCTCGATCTGGATACCGCGGCCATCGACCAGATTCTCGGATACAAGGGGAGAGTCAACGGAGGCGTATATCAGATTGGTGTCCCTCGGGCGGAGAAAGTAACGGAAGCCGGAATGCCCATCCCCGGGTCCATGGGACTCGCAACCGCCCTCAACTTCCAGCCAACCGGCGCGGGCAAGGCAGCCATCACGGGAGATTTCGTTCTTCTCGGCAGTGAAGTTAATCCGGTCATCAAGGCACTCCGGCAAAATGGAATTCAGGTGACGGCCATTCATAGTCACATGCTTGAGGAACAGCCGCGCCTCTTCTTCATGCATTTTTGGGCCAATGATGATGCAACGAAACTGGCCAAAGGTCTGCGCGCGGCACTCGATCAGACCAATTCCAAAAAGTGACGGCACAAGAGAGAACCTGCGATGAAACGGATAGCCGCTTGGACCATTTATTCCTGCTGTGCGTTGCTGTTCCTTTCCGGTGGCGTACTCGGGGCGCATAAATCACGGGAAGGCAAATCGGCAACGAATATAAATGCAAGTCCATCCGGCGCCGGCGCCCAACTTCTCAGAGAAATTGGGTCCATCGAATTGCCCGGCCCCAGGGGAAAACGGTTCGATTACCTTACGATTGACTCCTCTCGCAACCTGCTTTTCTCGACCCACCTCGGAGCAGGACTGCTCTATGCCATTGATCTCAAGACGAACAAAGTTGTGAAGACATTTGAAGATCTGCCGGGGATTGAAGGCGTCGAGATCGCTTCCAATGTCATGAAGGCCTATACCTCCGACTGGCTGGAAAACAAGATTGGCGTGATCGACCTTGACCAAATGAAGATCGTCAAGAAAATCCCGACGGAATCAAAGCCGGATGGAATCGCTTATGCGCCTCCGTTTCACAAGATCTATGTGTCCGACGAACGTGCTCGCGCGGAAGCCGTTGTGGACACCAACACCGACGCCGTCATCACCACGTTGCATTTTGGAAGTGAGACCGGCAATCCCCGCTACGATCCGGTTTCCAAACGGGTCTACGTGAACCTTCAGGACAAGAATGTCATCGCTGAGATCGATCCGGCAACAGACAAAGAAGTCGCGAAGTATCCCGTGGGCAAGTGCCGCGGCAATCATGGAATGGCGCTCGACCCTGAGCACCGCCTCGTCTTCCTGTCTTGTGAAGAAAACGATTTGATGACGGTGTTTAGCCTGGATACGCACAAGCCGATTGCCTATTTCCCCCAGGCGAAGGGCGGAGACGTGATCGCGTATGACCCGGGCTTAAAGCGAATCTACGTCGCCTGCTACGCGGGTGCGATCTCCGTATTTCAGGAAGACGATCCGTCCCATATTCGAAAGCTTGGAGATGTGCCGGTACAGAAGAAGGTGCATAGTCTGGCGATTGACGTGAATACCCATCGCGTATACGCCCCGGAGCAAGAGCATGACGGGGCTGCGGCCGCCAGAATCGCCATTTTCGAAGTGTCCACCTTCTGAAGCATATGTCGGTGACCTCAGGTTCCGGAAGATGACGTGTGTTACATTGTGCGGTCATGAAGAACCAGTTCTTTCTAATCGTATTTTCGCTATCGATCGCCGGGGTATGTCCGGGCCGCGCTCAAGACCGTCCTCTGTCGTCACAGCCGGCTTCGCCGCCGCACTCGGTTACCTTCGATGCAGATGCCGCGCAGCGGTTCGCGAAGCTGGCGCTGGCTTGCGTACACAAGGAGTATCCCAACAAGCTTGGTCACTCGCTGAACAGCGATGCCGACGTAGCTCCGCCACGCAAGCTGACGCCCGCATTTTACGGTTGTTATGACTGGCACTCCTCCGTGCACGGCCATTGGCTGCTGGCCCGCCTGGCCCGGACCTTTCCGGATGATTCCTTCACCGCCGAGGCGCGCCCGGCATTGCGGCAGAGTCTGGCCGAGGCGAACATCGTCCAGGAGGTCGCATATCTGAAAGCGGAGGGCCGCGCCAGTTTCGAACGTCCTTACGGGCTGGCCTGGCTCCTGCAACTCGGCGCCGAATTGCGCGAATGGGAAAAGACGGAACCCGGCCCACTTACGCACGAACTCGCGGCGAACCTGCAGCCGTTGGAACAAGCCGCCGCCGGGCGATTAAAGACTTGGCTGCCCAAACTTTCTCATCCGGTGCGCTCCGGCGAGCATAGCCAGACGGCATTTGCTCTCGGGCTCATCATCGACTATGCGCGGAACACGGATGACCAGGACTTCCTGAATTTGTTGCTCGCGAAGGCGCGGGACTTCTACACAGCAGACAAGAATTGCCCGCTGGCGTACGAACCCTCAGGAGAAGACTTTCTCTCTCCATGCCTGGCCGAGGCGGACGTCATGCGGCGTGTACTGTCCGCAAACGATTTTGCGAAATGGCTGCGGCAGTTCCTGCCCCAGGTCCCCAGCAACGGGTCCGGCTCCTGGCTGCAACCCGAAAAATCAACGGACCCGTCCGATCCCAAGCTCGCACATATCGACGGACTGAACCTCAGCCGCGCGTGGATGCTGGAAGGCATCGCGTCAGGTCTTCCCAAAAATGATCCGCGGCTTGGCGCCCTGGAAAAGTCCGCCGCTGTTCACCGAAGCGCAGGGCTGGCTGCCGTGACCGGCGAGCATTATGAGGGTGGACACTGGCTGGGAAGTTTCGCGGTCTACCTTGTTACCCGCCGGGGAATTCGCCAAAACTAGCGGCCAGGCGACCGGGCAAGGCAACGCAATCGGCCCATTCTTCACAGGACCTTCTGAATTGGTTCCCAATAGTGGGACTTCCATCCTGGGGCAAGATGGTCCGCGTGGCCCTGCGGGATTCCAGTCTGATTAAAGACCAGCCTGGTGTCCGGACCGTGCTCAGTCAACTGGAAATTGACGAGTGAGTAGATACCCGGCTCCCAGTTTTTCTCCCGCCAGGCCTGAACAAGTCGCTCACTGGGGACCATCTCAATATGGCGTCCCAGGATGAAACCGCCAAACATCACAAACGTTCCGCCGGCATCGGGGCTGATGCTGGTCGAAGGGCCTGCGCCCGGCATAATGAGATCCACGACTTTGCCGAACTGCTTCGCATCGGTCAGGATCTGATAGATGCGCGCGCGGCTGGCCTTAAACACCACTTCCTGGTGAATGCATTCACCCGTGCGCGAAATCTCATCGGTTTCGGAAACCGAGACGGCTCCCACTGTTCCGGCGACGCCCATCACCGACAACATGGACACAAGACGCACAGAAAGCTCTCTTCGGGTGAGGAAACTGGATGCCATGGGTCGCCTCCCTTTCGGCAGTCGGCTGCTTTCCCCGACACTATACACCCTGGCGTTTGTGCAAAGCGCTGGCCGCTGCTCGTTTAGCATCTTGGGCCGCACGCGGCCACAAGTTCAGGACCAGCTGCAATTCGACAAAGCTGCGAGCTGCTAGTTCTCACCATGCCGTATCCGCGTCAGGGCTACTGTTGTCTGCAGATATCCAGATGGGCCAACGTTCGTTTGCCGGGACACTGCGCGTTGCACTCTGGCAGGGTTTTGAATACCCTGTCGTTACTCTTACATACATACTTGCAATCTTTCTTGACGCGTTCGAGTTCAGCCTTGAGGTAGCGTTCCTCATTGTTTCGCGCATCGATTTCCGAATTCGCAAGCGCCTTTGCCAAAGCGAGCGGGCCACTAAGAATCACAATGACAGGAACCCGCACTGTCCAGTCCCTCGCGTGGCTTCTTTCATGTATTTTGTTGGCTTCCACGATGCTTTCGCAGTTTTGCGATTCCCACACCGGGTCTGCGATCACCTCACCTGTGCTTGCGTCCACTCCGCCAACCTGGCGGGTGGATTCCCAGCCCATCTTGTCCCGGAAGTCTTGTTTTGCCTCATCCATGTTCCGGGGAGAGCCCTGACGCATGGTGAAAATATCCACCAGGACCTGCTGCCAGGCGGTGCGCGTTTGGTCGATCATCTTCAATCGATCTTCCATGGCAGAAACATCTGCGCAGGTGCAGGGTCCTTTGGATTTCGCAAAGGCCGTCGAGGGCAAAACCAGAACCACCGACAGCACTGATAGCGCGATTTTTGTCGACGTCATGGGCGCAGCATCCTTTCCAGACGGGTGAACCTTAGGGGCCTGTTTTTTTGTATCCCGCGGGGAGCTCAAAGAGAGCTGGGTCCAGCGGGACCAATTTGATGTTTTCTAGTTCCAGCGTTTGCATGTTGTCCGTGTACTTGATGATCAGTCCGCCGATTTCTTTGGCGGCCCATCGCGTTTCCGCGTAAACATGCCCGCCCAGGTTTTTGCTGCAGAGCACTTTCGAACACCGGTAGCTGCCTATTGCCTCGTCGCCGGCAACACTGCATCCAGGTTCAAGCGGGTCTTGCTGCAGAGGCTGGCGCCCGCCGCCGAAATCGGCGCTGGTTTCCGAGAAACTCTTTTTCTGCGGGACCAGTGTCCAGATCATATTTCGATCAAAGCGCACAATGGTGACGGTGTCTTGACCGTTTTCCTGGCTTTCCGACCGGAGGGCCTTCTCCGTGGCGTAGACCTTCACCACGCGGCGCTGACCGGCGGCTTGCGTAATGACTTCGTCGGCGCTGAAAGGATTGAAATGGACCTTCGCTGGCTGAGCTGAAGCCGTGTCCATCGGCTGGCCGGAGCACTTCGGATCCTCGCGTTGCCACACCGATGTCCCCGGACCTGATGCCGCGCTGACTGCCATGAAGGGCAGCGTCAGGGTGCAACCGTCGAAGGCATAGGGCTGGCGGTCTGCCGCCCAGTCGACCTCTTTAAAATGGATGGTGATCTGATGGCCGGCCGTGGAATATGAGCCAGTGTCGTGGACCGTCTCGCCGGGCCGCACAGCAAACAACCTGACCGGCCCAGCCGTGGCGCCCGTAAAAGTCAGCTGGAGCCTGGCGCCGGTCGTTGGCTTCGTGCCGTCGGAGTCTCCCAGCAGCACATACGTGCCGGCAATCTGTTGCGCAAGAGACGGGGTGGCGCACCCCATCGCAGCAACGCAACACGTCAGCGCCGCAAGGAGGCGCCGGCCACGCTCAAGAGAATTCACAGGGTCTATCATCGCCGTGGCTCCGTAACATGATGCGAACAACCACTTCTAAATCTGCAATGCAACGGGATGTGCCATTTCAGCTTGCAATTGCTTAATGTCCGCAGCAAGGTTGAGCCTCAAACAGCGTAAACCGCGGCTGGCCTTTCCCGTAACCGCAGAGTTCGCCTTTGACCTCGTCGATTTGCGAATCCGGGACTTGCACACCATTCATGGCCTGGCGGCAATAGGAAATTCCGCCTGCATCTGTGCCCCCAGGCTTTTCTTCCTTGCATTGGTACAGCTTGTCGACCAGGCCGTGCAGATCTTCTTGCCCTCCGCCAACATGGCTTTGTCGCCAGGCATAGTCGCGGACTGTGTACAACATCAGGTGCTGGATGGCGGCAAACGGCTTTTCCGGCTCCGCTTTCCCTTGCCGATAGACCACCAGATTGTTGGGATCCCACTCCGGGCCTTTGTGTGCCCTGACCATGCTCCCGTAGTCCTCCGCCTCTAGAAGGTAATTAATGCCAAAGTCCATGGCTTCGCGGTCAGAACGGGTCTTGCGGCCAAGGCATCGCCAGAATGCCTTGCTCATGTCGGCAGAGAGCTGGTTTGCGGTGTCCGTCTTCCATCCCACGAAGGACCGCGCATTCATGGCGTCGCGGAGGACTCTAGTCTGGGCGGTTTCGCAACCACTCATGTACACGAGCCCCGAGGAAAAATCGGCGCCGGCGGCGTGAAAGAAGCCGCTCGTGATCGACACAAAGGCAACGTCCCCGACAATCCCCACTGTCACGTTGTCCTTCAGCTGCTTATACAATTCGGGGCCAAGGTCACCAGGAAGCGATTCCCGCAGGTATTCGTCCAGATATTCCTCGCGTTTTTCCGGGGTCGGGAGATCTGCCGGCAGCTGCTGGCCCGTGCTGAGGAGGAAATCTTCACCCCAAATCCCGCCGTGGGTGCTGAAGTAGAAGACTCCCCAAGGCTTGTTGTGAAGCAACTGGTACAACATCTTCACTGTAACCGTCGCGTCATAGTAGGGACCATCACCGTCGATCTGGTAACCGTTGGCCTTGAGCTGCTTGGCCACAAACTCCAGGTCCTCTCCAGCGTCGGAGAAGGTTTGATAATGAATACCCTGACCGCCCGGGACCAGAATAGGCAAGCTGTGAAAGGGACCAAGAACTAGAGCGACTTTTTCGGAAGGGGCATCGCCGCGGGAAACCGGTTGCGGCTCGGGCTCCAGCCACTTATCGAATCGCCCAGCCGGGTTGAGAAGCTGCCCGGCGGGCCCGGCGCCCGCACCGCCAGGAAGAAACTGGACGGGCACAATGCGGGGTCGCAGGGTGTTGTTTGAGCTGAAGCGCGATTGCTTGTTACCGGTTCCCCGCGTTTCCGCCCGCGCCTCGTTGGCCGACTGGGTGCGCGGCGCGTCGGATACCGGCGGCGCCAGAAAGAACTCCCGGTAACCGCTGCCGTACGTGACCAGCATCACCTTGTCGTTGTAGACCGTGGCTGACCGCACGGAAGAGTCCCGTTGGATCTGCTGGGCCATTTTTTGTAGAGTAGCTGCTCGTCCCTGTTCCACGACATTCGCATAGTAATACTCGACAGCTGCCCGCAGCGGGTCCCCCGCGATGCTGATCTTCTTCCAGGTGGAAGTGCCGTCGCCATCCTGAATGATAAGCATGGGAAGGACCAACTGGGTTCCATCATAGCTATAGCTGCCCTTGCTCACATTTTTTCCGAGTTCCGCGATGGTGAGGGAAATCTTCTGGTCTTCCAGCGTGAAGGTGCCGACAGCGGTGAGTGTTTCGCCTGGCTTGGTGGCGCGCACCGTCACGACGTTCGGGGGCATGAACTTCAACACGACTTCCGCGCCCTTCGCCGGTCCCGACCCGCTCGACTCGTGCACAAACAAGTAACCGCCATAGATTTCCTGCGCTGTGCCTGCGGCGCTAGGGAAAGCGTTCCCTGCTGCGGAAAAGGAAGGAACGTTCCCGCGCGCATGAAAACAGAAAAAGGCTATGCCGCATGCGATCACTGCGGCACTCCCCAGGCCAATCAGGACCTTCCCTTTCGCTTGGCTCACCGGTGTCCTCCAAGCCCCATTTCTGGCGTCCCGCACGTCGAGTCAATCGATGCCATTGCCAACTCCAACTCCCGCCGCAAGCGGGACTTTCCCCGGCCCGCCGTTCCAGACGCGGCCAGCTCGCCCCTATCATCTGTTCTGCATCATGCCGCCGAGGGAGAGTTTCTTGTAGTCAGCGGGCACCTCAAATAACGCAGGGTCCTGCGGGCCCAGTTGAACATTCTGATACTCGTTGGACCATTGGCCCTTCTCATCCTGGGTCTTCACGACGAACCCATTCAACTCCTTGGCTGTCCATTGAAAACTGGTGTATACCTTGCCCTGTAGAGTGACTTGCACGCGCGACTTCTCGCAGTGGTAGGCCCCGACTTGCTCGTCGCCCAGAGACTGCCGCTGCATATTTGCCTGCTGCATATACGAAGTCCATTCGCCCTGGCTGGCCCACGGTAACTCGACATACATCTTCTGGTCGGGCAGGAGACTCCACATCACTTTGCGGTCAAAGCGCATGATGACAATTGACCTCTTCCCTTTCTCCTCGCCTTCCATGCGCATTGCGTTCTGATTGGCATGGACCTTCATGGCCTTCGTTTTGTTGCCCATGATGTGGATCTGGTCGGCTGAGAAAGGAGGGATTTGCAGGGTTGTCGTGTTGCCCGACTGCGCCGATCCTGAAACGGGATCTCCCATCACGATTGCAGCGGTCACGGTGTAGAGCAACAGGCACATCCCTGCAGTTCGAACAGAGGCCGTATAACGCCTAGACTGGTTCCTTTGTTGGATCATTGTTTTCCTCTCGATGGTGTGTTCTGGCTTTTCAACGTCGGTTATTTTGCGCTTGGATTCGCCTGACTCTCACCCTTCACGCCGGCCTGGTTCTTCACAGTCTTCTTCGGCACTGCGGATTGTCCGCCAGGGCACCGGAACCGCAATGGCGCCAAGTTTGACATGAAGGCGTTAGGCGATAAGACCTTAAGTCGCGCCCATTGGCTGACATTTTGCCCCGGCGTGCCTATTGTCCAAGTCTCCCTCGCCGGCTGCGTACCGGCACCGGTGAAGTGCAGAGTGTTTTTCGGCCAGGTTGAGTTATCGGAACTCATCCAGGTGTAAGTGACGTCAGCCGCGCCATTCACGGTGATGGTGCCGTTGAGATTCACTTGTCTCGGACAGGGAGCAGTGCTCGAATACGCAGGCGTCAGGTGCGCGGCGGCTACGTGGCCTGTTGCTTTGCAGGTCACTGTGTACGCCGCTCTGTGTGACAGCACTGCATTGGGCGACAGCACCTTGAGTTGCATCCATCCATGAATGACCTGGCCGGTCGCGCCCACCTTTACTTGTTCGCGGACGCTTTGCCGGCCTGGTCCGGTGAAGTGTAATGTGCCCTGAGGCCATGTCCCGCCGTCAAAACTCACCCATGTGTATGTAACTTCGGTAGCGCCGTTCACGCTTATGGTGCCGCTGAAAGACTCTTGTACCGGGCAGGTGTAGCGACTGGGCGCACTTACCGACAGGACCACTCCTGTTACGCGACCCGCTGCCGGACGGGGGGTTGGCGTTGTTTTCGGCACGGGATGCCCAGGCGACGGCGTTGGTGTCGGATTAGGCGGGTGCTGTACAACCGATTGACCCTCTGTTCGCGACAACCTGCTCAGTGCCACCAGCAGAAGCATGCAGAGCGACACCTTCACGCGTCGCTTCGTCTGACTCGACACCTCAAGAATCTTCACCATTGCGGTTCTCCTTTGTGAGAAATGCGCCAAGCTTCTCTTTCTGGTCACTCCTTCATCCGATCAATTTCGCCTGCCTTCCTACTTTGGTGTCACTACAACTTTGTGGTGTTCCTGCCAGGATTGTCCGTCCTGTGTGCCCAGGTCGCTGTCCAGATTGAATTTCACAATGCGACCAGAGGATTTCTCCAGCCACACGGCGCCCTTCACCGACTTGATCTTGACCTTTCCGCCGAGCATGGCCGCGAGGGTCGAAATGCCCGCCTGCGTGGCTGCACTTGCGGTTGTTGTGTCAATGTCGAATTTGTCGGTCGCAACGCTGCCCACGGTGTCTGAACCCGCGGACTGCGCTGCTGCCCCGCCGATGGCCAGCGGGAACGTTACCTCCAACATGGCGCCCAGGACCGGAAGTTTCGCCAACCCAAAGGCCGGGTCGGACTTGTTGGCCTTGGTTTCAGTCCTTTTCCCACCTCTGGTTTCGATGACATCGACAGCGTCGGGTGTAATGTCGGCTTCCACCGCAGCGGTTCCCATTGCCGGCTGGCTTCCGGTCTGGGAAGGAAACTTGGGGTTCAGATTCTCCCGGGCCTGGTAGGAAAAGTGGATGCTGGTCTGAGGCTTATCGATGGAGTCCATCAGCAGCTTCACGCCGTCACCGACTTTTTTTGAGTCATCCGCTGACCGTGACGACCCGCTGAGCGGGTTTGTTGGTCCTGAAGAGGTGCAGCCGGCCAAAGCCACCGCGATGGAGACCACGTAAACCGGCATGATGCGGGCTTGCCAGAGGCCCCGTTTCCAATGGGCAAAGCGACTCATAGTTCCTCCTGCTTCCTATAGCGAGAAATGCGCCCGAAAAGGGTAATGACCCAGAAGAGATTTGCTGACACGCCAGAAGGCCATCGCGGCTGGTGGAAAACGGAGAGAGGATGTGATACGCTCTGCCGCAATTGAGGCTCTCGGGACAGGTTTCGGCGTCGCAAAGAGTGGCATGACATCCCCCACACATGAAATCACCGGTCTTCTCCGTGCCTGGAGCAATGGGGACGCGCAGGCGCTGGAGAAACTAACGCCTTTGGTATACGACGAGCTGCACAGAACGGCGCGGCGTTACATGGCGCGGGAACACGCTGGCCACACGCTCCAGGCGACCGCTCTGATCAATGAGGTGTATGTCCGCCTGGTCGACTTGCATGATGTCATGTGGAAAGACCGCGCTCATTTTTTCGCCCTCTGCGCCAGCATGATGCGGCGGATTCTTACCGACTTCGCCCGTTCCCGAAACTATCAAAAACGCGGTGGATCGGCGCGCCAGGTCACCCTGGATGAAAAGCTATTGATATCGCGCGAGCCTCCACCCGACATCGTGGCGCTGGATGACGCGCTGAACTGTCTGGCTGGCGTTGACCCGAGGAAGAGTCAGGTAGTGGAACTGCGATTCTTCGGCGGGTTGAGCGTTGGCGAAACGGCCGAAGTCCTGCAAGTGTCCGACGAAACGGTCAAACGCGATTGGCGGATGGCCAAGCTCTGGTTGTTGCGCGAGCTGAGCGCGGAGAAACAAGATGGCCTCTGACCGATGGGAGCGGATCCAGCAGTTGTGCCACGCGGCTCTGGCCCTTGAGGAAAACCAGCAGGCCTCCTACCTTCAGGCAGCCTGTGGCGGAGACGAAACCCTGCGTCGCGAAGTTGAGTCCTTGCTCCTTCATCAAGAGCGGGTGGACTTCATCGAAACGCCGGCATGGCAACTTGCCGCAGAAGCGCTGGCGGCCGATTCTGCGTCGCACGATCCGTTGCTTGGCCGGCGGCTTGGGCCCTACCAGATCATGGACAAGATCGGAAGCGGCGGCATGGGCGAGGTTTATCGCGCCGTCCGCGCCGACGACGAGTATCACAAGCAAGTGGCTATCAAACTGGTCCGCACCGGACGGGACTCAGAATCCGTTATCAGCCGCTTCAAGAATGAACGCCAGATTCTGGCCAGTCTGGACCACCCCAACATTGCCCGGCTCTTCGACGGCGGAACCACAGACGAAGGCGTGCCTTATTTCGTAATGGAACTGGTCGAAGGCCTGCGCCTTGATGAGTACTGCGATTCCCGCAAGCTCCCCGTCACCGACCGGCTGCGAATCTTTGCCCAGGTGTGTTCCGCCGTGCAATACGCCCACCAGCGCCTGATCATCCACAGGGACATCAAGCCGGGCAATATCCTGGTCACTCTTGACGGCGTTCCCAAACTGTTGGATTTCGGTATCGCCAAGATTCTTGACGCGGAAGCTCTTACCGGTCAGGTCGACATGACGTTAACGGCACAACAGGTCCTGACGCCGGGATATGCAAGTCCAGAACAGGTGAAAGGTGAGTCCATAACGACCGCCAGCGACGTTTATTCGCTCGGTGTCGTGCTCTACGAATTGCTTACGGGGCGCAGTCCCTACCGCGGTGTCGGAAGCACTCCCAATCAGGTCGCGCGCGCGGTCTGCGAAACCGAACCGGCAAAACCAAGCGCCGTGGTGCGCCGAACCGACGCCGTGGCGAAGGAAAGCGGCAGCGGACAAATTACACCGGATATCGCAAGCGGTGTACGCGACGGCTCTCCGGAGAAACTGAGCAAACGTCTGAGCGGCGACCTCGACAACATTGTCCTCATGGCCCTGCGCAAAGAACCGCAGCGGCGCTACGGGTCCGTGGAACAGTTCGCTGAAGACTTGCGCCGCCATCTGGAGAACCTGCCGGTAATCGCCCGCGAAGATACGATCGGATATCGGGCCGGAAAGTTCATGGTCCGGCACAAAGCCGGCGTGGCTGCGGCGGCGATGGTTGCCATCACGCTGATAGCGGGAATGGCCGTGACGTTGTACGAAGCACGCGTCGCGCGCGAACAGGCAGAGATCGCGCGCGTCCAGCGCCTCCGCGCGGAACGCCGCTTTAATGATGTCCGCAAGCTGGCGAACTCGCTATTCGACGTTCACGATGCCATTGCCAACCTGCCCGGCACTGTAGCGGCGCGAAAGATGATCGTCGGCACCTCGCTCAAGTATCTGGACAGTCTGGCTGGAGAGGCAAGCGGCGACGTTTCCTTGCAAAAGGAACTGGCGGACGCTTACCTGAGGATTGGAGGCATCCAGGGCAGGCCAGGCACGGAGAACCTTGGCGATACCGCAGGGGCTTTAGCCAGTTACCAGAAGGCGGTGGAAATCTCGCGCGCGGTCGTGAACGCGGATCCTCAATCCGCACAAAACCAGCACGACCTGGGCGCCATCTACGTGACGATTGGCCACGCTTTGGCATCCACCGCGGACCACGCGGCGGCCCTGAAATACGACTTGATGGGCCTTTCCATCTTCACCGAGCTGACTCGCAAATATCCCTCGAACCAGCACTACCAGAGTATGCGGAGCATCGCTTACCTGTATGTTGGCGAGCATCAGGAATTCACGGGTGACCTTCAGGGCAGTTTGGAAAGCTACTCCAAAGCTGCAGAGACCTATCAGAAACTCACCGCATCAGCGGAAAAAGGGACGGCGCACGTTGCGCAATATAACCTCGCTTTCACTTACCTGCTGATGTCCATTGCCTGGCGGGACGTCAAGAACTACCCGAAAGCCGAGGACTATGGGAAAAAATCGCTGCAGATGCGGAAGGCCACTCTGGAACGGAATCCCAAGAACGTCCGGGCCCAGTTGGACCTCGCGGATTGCTACTACCAACTGGGAGAGACTTTGAGAAGGAAGAGGGACTTCGCTCACGCGGTGGCCAGTCATCACCAGGCGCTGGCGATTGCCGGTGCCGCGGCCGCGAACGATCCAAACGACCAGCGCGCAAAAGAGGACCTGGCGGAAGCCTACTATGGGCAGGGGGAAACGTTCCTCCAACAGGGACATGTTGGCAGGGCGATCGACATGGCGCATCGCGCGGTTGAGATCAGTAATGCGTTGGCCGCAGCCGATCCCGCGAACGCCGACAGCAAGGTCCAGCTTGCCATGGCGTATGGCCTGCTCGGCGATGCGTACCAGGCCCGGAGCCTGGGAGTTGCTAATGGACAACACCACTTTGATTTGAGCGAAGCCCTGATCGCATATCACAAGGCCCTCGATCTTGATCAGAGTCTTAAACAGGCCGGGGCCTTACCCCACTCACAAGTGTCCGAGCTTGATCGCTTGTCGCACGCAATCGCCCGTTGCCTATCTGCTTACCCGCAGAGGAAGGTCCCGAAACGATCTTCAGCGACACTTCCTCAGCATGGGGTGCGAGCCGCGCGTGAGAGTATAGGTCCCGATTTTCTCTTCTCCGCGGGTGATGCTGAGACTCATAGTGTCGCCGGCAACGTGGCCTGAATAGCGCGCCGCGGCGGACGGCGTGTTTTCATCACGAAGCACTGGGCCGCCGTGTTCCGGCGTGAAGCTTCCCGTGACGCTAAAATCACCGTGCTTGTCGAGCGTCATGGGTTGCGTGATCGCGCCGTGCGCGCAATCGAACTCCACCTCCGCTCCCTTGTCGGACACCGTGAGCACAATGTGCTCGCCGCCCCATGTGCCCGTGGCAACGGCATGGTGGTGGTGATGCGCTCCGGCGCCGGCTCTGTCTTGAAGCAAGACACTGGATAAGACAAGGACCAAAACGAGCGGGATTTTCGCTATGAAGCGGTTCATTAGGGACAGCATTGGCATGCAATTTCCGTCCTTGTCTCGTACCCGCCGAGCATGACTCCTGACAGCGGGGAAATCCATTGAACGGTCACCCGGCGTCTTCTTAATACTCAAACACCAAGAATCTGGTGTGATTCGGCTTACAAGAGGCCTGTGGTTCTTGAAATTTTACCATCTAAGACAATTGCAAAGTTACTGCCTCTCCAAGATAATTGCCGACATAATTTCAAGAAAACTGTAATTTGGCCGATAAAGCCTAAGGTTGCGGATTCCCCCTAAGAGTTCCTGCCAAAAATAAATTTCTGTGAGGCCTTCTAATGCGCCATTCGATTGCCCGCACCTTGGGTGTGGTGTGCATGCTCTTTCTCTTTCTTCTCCCGGTTGCGTTTTTGGCCCAAAATGCCAAGACATCAACTTCCGCGGCCGGTAAAACCACGCGGGAGAAGATTTTGACAGTTGACGAAGGCCCGGCGATCAAGGTGCCAGGGCGTCTTCGCAGAGACCGCCGGACTCCGTCCGCGCAACAGGCTGGCGCCGAGAACAGTGACGCAAGGCCTGTCGAAACGCCGGGTTTCCGGGTGGTAAGCCACCCCCGCGAAGACCGCCTGAAGCGGGGACGCGCGTTTCATGGCGACGTGAGAACGCTGCCCCAGATACCGCCGGAAAAGTTCGAGCGTCCGGAGTTTGAAGGGCCGCGGGTAACGCCTGTGCCGTACCCGGGCTCGGCAGCCAACGCACCTGCGTCTACTCAAGAAGCGCCGGTCACCGCAAGCGCGCCCGCGCCATCCGCCAGCAACAGTTTCGAAGGTTTGGACTTCACTAACTGGGGCGCCGGCCATCCGCCGGACACCAACGGTGACGTGGGCCCCACGTATTACATTCAGACCATCAACACCTCCGTGGGCATTTACAACAAGAGTGACGGCACACGCGTGGCTGCGTTCGCGTTCAACACACTCATGAGTCAGGGCGCGCTCGGCAACCTGTGCGACACCGCTAACTTCGGCGACCCGGTCGTTGTGTATGACACATTTGAGGACCGCTGGATCATCACTGATTTTGCTTTTACCCTCAGCGGCGGCAATGCTGTCGCTCCTGAGTACCAGTGCTTCGCCGTCTCCAAGTCGGGCGACCCGGTGGCAGGCGGCTGGAACTTCTATTCCATCCAGGTGAATGGCGGCTTTGGCGATTACCCCAAGTTCGGCATCTGGCCTGATGGCTTGTATATGTCGGCCAATATCTTCGGCTTTGGCGCCGGCGGCACGTTCCAGAACGTGCGCGTGTGGGCGCTCAACAAAGCCCAGATGTACGCGGGGAATCCCACCGTTCAGGTGCTCTCATTTGATGCTCCGGCCGCCGAATTTACGCTGCTTCCTAGCAACGCGCGGCTGCAGACAGGTACACCTCCGGCAGGCAGCCCGAATTACTTTTCGGTGGTAGCGCAGTTCCTGAACACGGTGAGCGTCTACAAGCTCCACGCGGACTGGAAGAACATCTCGACCTCGACCTTCAGCGGACCATTTCTGTCTCTCACGGCCACGAGTTGGAGCCAGTTGCTGGCGGCGAACCAGACGGAGCAATCGCCGGGCAACAAGCTCGATACTCTGTATTTCCGGCTGATGATGCAGAACCAGTACACGAACATCGGTGGCGTGGAATCGCTTTGGAATTCGCATACGGTGGGCGCAACCGGCGCGACCTCGGCGCAGGCGGCGGTCCGGTATTACCAGGTAAAGGTCACCGGCGGCACGGTGGAGGCCAATGCCTCCCAGAGCTTCACTTATAGCCCTGACGCCACCGTTTTCCGCTTTATGCCCAGCGTGGCAGTCGACCGGGCGGGCGACATGGCCATAGGCTACAGTGCGACCAACGCTACGTTAAACCCAGCCATTCGCTACGCAGGACGCCTGGCCGGCGATGCGCCGAATACGATTTCGCAGACCGAGCAATCGCTTATTGAAGGGACTGGCACGCAATCGGGGAATTGCGGAGCTTCCTGCACCCGATGGGGCGACTACAGCGCCATGACGCTTGACCAGGACGGCTGCACCTTCTGGTACACCAACATGTACTACCAGACGACCGGGCTGGCCTTTAATACGCGGATCGGCGCATTTAGCTTTCCCGGCTGCACGCCGGCGGTGAGTGGCGCGTTACAGGGCACAGTTACAGACTCCGGCACCAGCAGTCCCATCAGTGGGGTGACGGTTGCGCTGGGAAGCCGGACTACGACCACCGATGTGAATGGCGCATACAGCTTTGCCAGCCTTCCCTCCGGCACTTATCCGACGATTACGGCCAGTTTTCCCGGCTACACTTCGCTTACGGTCGCAAACATCGTTATCAATGATGGCTTAACGACCACGCAGAATTTCTCGCTGACACTTGCAGCAACCAGCGGTTGCATCACAGACACGTCGCAGGCCGACTTCTCCGCTGGTGTCCCCACCAGCTGCGACCTTACAACCAGCCCTGGGGATGTCATTCTGACCAACTCGCCCACGATTGATCAGCAAAACACAACTGTTGGGAATAGCGGCGTGGGAATCACGATTACGACGTGGGGAGGCCAGACATTCACTCCCTCAGTTACCGGCCGACTCACCCGGGCAGATATCAACCTTTTCTGTAGCGGATGCAGTGGTACAACACCGAATCTGACGCTTTCAGTGCGTGCCACCAGCGCCGGCCTGCCCACGGGCGCCGACCTCGCGTCGACAACGTTTACAGGCTTCTCCAGCGGTGCTGCTGTCTTCTATACCGCCAACTTCAGCAGTCCGCCAACATTGACGGCGGGAACACAGTACGCGATTGTCATTCGTCCCACGGCGAACCCTTCTCCAGGAACCTATGCACTTACGCGGAGTGGATCGGGTACGCTCGGCTCCAATGTCTATCCGGGCGGCACCAGAGTATCCGGCGCGACCAGTGGCACGGTCTGGTCTATTCCCACGACCGGCGGTGTGACTACCGACGCAGGTTTCAAGATCTTCATGCAGACCGGGTTCCCGCCCTCAGGCACGTTTGTTTCTTCGATGAAAGATGCTAATCCAGCGCCGAATGTGACGGCCACCTGGAGTACGCTCTCATGGAATGCCACTACTCCTGCCGGCACTTCGGTTCAATTCCAGGCCGCAGCCAGCAACAGCATTTCCGGCCCTTTCAATTTTGTGGGCCCCGATGGCACTGGCAGCACTTTCTTCAGCAACGGCGGATCATTGGCACAGTTCAACGGCAACCGTTATCTGAAGTATCAGGCGTCGCTCAGCACCAGCAGTAGCGCCAGCACGCCCACGCTGCAAGACGTGACGATCTGTTTTGTCGACACTCCTCTCACCACTCTGGTGGTGGCGGCAGCCTCGGGACCCTTTGGTGGCACGGCTGATTTGTCGGCCACTCTGAGTTCCAATGGCACTGGACTTAGTGGAAAGTCTGTAGCTTTTACGCTGAATGGAAACAGCGCCGGCAGCGGTACGACGGATAACAACGGCCTGGCGACAGTTTCCGCCGCGAGCCTCACTGGAATCAATGCCGGCAGCTACCCAAGCGGCGTGGCTGCGGCATTCGCGGGCGATAGTGGTTTTACCGCCAGCAGCGGCACGGCTGCTTTGACGGTAACCAAGATTGACCAGACCATCACCTTTGGCGCGCTGAGCAATGCGACCTTTGGCGATGCTGACTTTAGTGTCAGCGCCACAGCATCTTCCGGACTGACTGTTACTTTTGCCGCCAGCGGCAATTGCAGCGTGACGGGTTCCACGGTCCATATCACCGGCGCTGGTTCTTGCACCATTACTGCCTCGCAGCCGGGTGACAGCAATTACAACGCGGCGACGGACGTTCCACAATCGTTCTCGATTGCCAAAGCAAATCAGACGATCACGTTTGGCGCCTTGGGCAACGCGACGTTTGGCGACGCTGACTTTTCTGTCAGCGCCTCGGCATCTTCCGGACTGACTGTTACTTTTGCCGCCAGCGGAAATTGCAGCGTGACGGGCTCCACGGTCCATATCACCGGCGCTGGTTCTTGCACCATCACGGCCTCACAGCCTGGAGACAGCAATTACAACCCAGCAACGGACGTTCCACAATCGTTCTCGATTGCCAAAGCAAATCAGACCATCACGTTTGGCGCTTTGGGTAATGCGACGTTTGGCGATGCTGACTTTTCTGTCAGCGCCACAGCGACATCTGGCCTTACAGTCGCGTTTGCTGCGAGCGGCAATTGCAGCGTGACCGGGACTACAGTCCACATCACGGGCGCTGGTTCTTGCACCATCACGGCCTCACAGACTGGTAACAGCAATTACAATCCAGCAACGGGCGTTCCACAATCGTTCTCGATTGCCAAAGCCAGCCAGACAATTACATTCGGCGCGCTTGCGGGCAAGAACGTTGGCGACCCCGATTTCACTGTCAGCGCCTCCGCATCGTCCCCGCTGGCGGTTACGTTCAGCGCGAGCGGTAATTGCAGCGTGACCGGTTCCACGGTCCACATCACGGGAGCGGGCAGCTGCACCATCACTGCTTCGCAAGCGGGCAACGCTAACTACAACGCCGCTGCGGACGTACCGCAATCATTCCCAATTGCCAAAACAAGCCAGACGATCACGTTTGGCGCCCTGGCCAATAAAACATTCGGCAATGCTGACTTCTCTGTCGGCGCGACCGCCACTTCCACTCTGGCGGTGACCTTCTCTGCCAGCGGAAATTGCACGGTAACCGGTTCCACGGTGCATATCACGGGAGCGGGCTCTTGCACCATCACCGCCTCGCAACCGGGTGACAGCAACTTTAGCGCCGCGGCAGACGTGCCCCAGTCGTTCACCATCGCCAAGGCCGCGACGAGCGTCACCGTTAGTTGTCCGGCCGGAGTAGTCTACGACGGCAATGCCCATGCCTGCACGGCAGCCGCGACCGGAATTGCAGGCGTGACGGTAACCGGCACGCACACCCTGACCTACAATGGCAGCGCGACGGCGCCTACAGGACAGGGCGTCTATGCGGTGAGCGACAGCTTTACCAGCAGCGATCCCAATTACGCAAACGCCACGGCCACGGGTTCACTGACGATCTCGGCGGTGACGCCGGGAGTAGCCAGCCTGTTGCCGGTTCTGACGCAGCAAAACTCGGCCGCCTTCTTGCTGACCCTCAACGGTACGAACTTTGTGCCAGGCTCGGCGGTGAATTGGAACGGCTCGGCACGCGTCACGACGTTCGTTGGCCAGACACAAGTCAAAGCCGCTATTCTGGCCACCGACCTGACGGCCGTTGGGACAGCGAGCCTGACCGTCTTCAATCCAGCGCCGGGAGGCGGAACGTCACCGGCCATGACGCTCGCCATTGACACTCCGGCAGGCACGGCCGGGGCCGTAACGGCATCGAGCAATACCACCACGCTGACCGTGACGCACGGGCAGTCAACAACTCTCACCGTCACGTTCACGGGCGAAACCGCGGGCGCAACGGTCACGGCGATTTGTTACAACTTGCCGGCGGCCACCACCTGTGCTCTAAGCGGCAACACGGTTACGATTGCCACTTCTGCCGGCACGCCGGTGGGAAGTTATCAAGTCATCGTAGTGTTTACGGTAACCCAGACAACAACTGCTTCATTGCAGAGCGGCCAACATTCCGGTTTCCTCGCGTCCGGTATCGCGTTGCTGGGCTTGCCGCTGGGACTGCTGTGGACGCGTCGCGGCAGCAAGAAGCCTTTGCGCACAGCCGTGCTGGCATTCCTGGGATTGGCGTTGCTTCTTGTGCTGGCCGGTTGCGGCGGGCGTTCGCAGATCACGGCGACAGGCCACCAGGTAACATCACAGACGTCTGTCTCCGTCACGCTGAATGTGATCTAAAGCCCGGCCTGGAAAGCAGGATGGAGCGGTCTGGAACCAAGTGTCGCTCCGTCCTGCTGGGATTTCGGCTGACTTGTAAGCGGTTTCACCAAAATTTCATTTCCCGCAGAGTTGACTTGGGCCCGTAACCGGGGTACGCTTCAGCTTGAATGGACTTACCTCCACTGCCTGGTGGACGAGCGGCATTGCTTCTCAATTCCCATGCCATGTGCCCTGAACGCGTGTGCTTTCCGCGTTTCCCCGCGCTGCTGCAAAGGAGAAGACGGCAAGAGACTTCATGAAGAAAAATATTGAAATTGTTCCCCATATAGAAAAACTTTTCGGCACGCGCGATGAGAACCTCCAGATCATGGAGGACGGTCTCAACGTGGACATCCACTTGAAGTCCGACGCGGTGCAAATCGAAGGCGCGGCCCGCGACGTGGCCCGCGCCGAACAGATCTTTTCCGACTTCGACCATCTGGACCGCACCGGTCACGTCTTCAACAACGGTGACCTGGCGTCCATTCTGCGTGTGGTTGCGGGAGATCCTTCGGCCACGCTGCGCGGTCTGGCGGAAGCGGGCAAGCAACGGTCTTTCGGCAAGCGCCAGGTGCAGCCCAAGAGCATCAATCAGCGCCGCTATCTGGACTGCATTGAAAAGCACGATATGGTCTTCGGGATTGGTCCGGCGGGCACGGGCAAAACGTATCTTGCCGTGGCCATGGCCGTCTCCGCGCTGAACAATAAGCAAGTCGCGCGGATCGTCCTCGCGCGGCCCGCCGTGGAAGCTGGAGAGCGGCTGGGCTTCCTTCCCGGTACCCTGCAGGAAAAAGTTGATCCCTATCTGCGTCCGCTGTATGACGCGCTTTACGAATTGATGGACCAGGAGCGGGTGGACCGCTATCTGGAAAAGAACATCATCGAAATCGCCCCCATTGCGTTCATGCGCGGGCGCACGCTGAACGATTCGTTCATTATTCTGGACGAAGCGCAGAACACCACGTCCGAGCAGATGAAAATGTTCGTGACGCGTCTGGGTTTCGGGTCCAAAGCGGTGATCACCGGGGACGTTACGCAAATTGATTTGCCCAATGCGCGCCGGAGCGGTCTGCTGGAAGCGGCCGACGTATTGAAGAACGTGGACGGAGTCTCTTTCAATTTCTTCGGGGAAGAGGACGTTGTTCGCCACCATCTGGTGCAGCGCATTGTCCGTGCTTACGATGAGCGTACGCGCACGCAACAGATGTCGCTGGAGCTGCCGCGCGAAACCCATGAACCGGAGCCGCAGGGGCCACTGGGCCCGCCGGAGCCTCCGCTGGCGCAATAGAATCGAGTAAAATTTGAGCGGGAGGGCGGTACGTGGCCCTCCCGATTTTGTTTTCAAACCGGCATGATTGTTTTTGAAAAAACCGCCGACAGCGCGACCCAGGAGGAGCTTGGCCGCTTTGCCCGGCGCGCGCGCAAGCTCGCGGGCGTAGGCGGTGAAGTGTCTATTCTGGTGACCGGCAATCGCCAGCTGCGCGCCTTGAACCGCCGCTTTCGCAAGAAGGACAAACCTACAGACGTGCTTTCCTTCCCGGACGTCAAGGGAACAGGCGGCGACATTGCCATCTCCGCGGACATCGCCAGGCAGAACGCTGCGCGCTACGGCCATGATGTCCTGCAGGAATTGAAAGTCCTGGTTTTGCACGGCATGTTGCATCTTGCCGGACATGACCACGAAACGGACAACGGAGAGATGGCCGCGCGCGAACTTGCGCTTCGCGCTAAGTTGAAACTGACCACGTCTTTGATTAATAGGAGCTCGATTCATAGGACCTCGATTCACAGGATCTCGCATCGGAGCTCCAAATCGGACCGCGCAAGCGTGGTTGCAGGGACAAAAGTTCGCGGGAGAAAAGCATGACCACGATGGTCTACGTGATTGCGGTTACACTGCTCTGCGGCCTGCTGGTACTGGCCTCCTACGTGGAACGGCTGTACACCGAAAGCGGCAAATTTCTTTCCCGCGAATTTCAGGAAAATATCGAAGCTTTTGAAAAGCTGGTGGAACCCCGGCTGGTTTCCACCAGCACCCGCGCTGCTCTGGCCTTCGCCGTGCTGGCGCAATTGACCACAGCGGCCATTGCGCTGCTCATCGGACGGCTGATCTTTGGCGATCCCAAATGGACCTGGCCGGAGATTGTGCAGGCGATGGTCGCTATCATTCTGGTGGTCGTCGTTTGCAACCGGCTTTTCCCGTACATGTTGTTTACCCGCACGCGCGGAGAATGGCTGGTCCGGTTCGTTCCCATTCTGCAGGTGCTGATCTGGATGCTGCTTCCGGTCACCATCATCCTGGGGTTTGCCCTTTCCGTGGCGGCCCTGGCCAAGTCGCACGAGCCGGAGGAGCCGGAACATCCTTCGGAAGCCGTGGACGCGCTCATTGAAGCCGGCCAGGAAGAGGGAATCCTGGAAGAGGGCGACCGCGAGCTGATCCAGTCGGTGGTCGAGTTCGGCGACAAGACCGTGCGCGAGGTCATGACGCCGCGGCCGGAAATCTTTTCCGTCGCGGCGGAAACCAGCATTGAAGAATTTACCAAACTGCTTCACAAGAAACCCTTCAGCCGCGTTCCCGTCTATGCTTCCAGTATTGACGACATCCTGGGCATGGTCCTGGCCCACGACCTGATCCAGATCCCCGACGACCAGGCAAAGACCACCACGGTCCGCAAGCTGCTGCGGCCCGTGATCTTTGTTCCGGAAACCAAAAAGACCGCCGCGTTGCTGCGCGAGATGCAAAGAGGCAACATCCACATGGCGATCGTGATTGACGAGTACGGCGCGGTGGCCGGTATTGTCACGCTCGAAGATCTGGTGGAAGAGATCGTGGGCGAAATCCGCGATGAGCACGACGACTCCAGCGATATGGTGCGCGAAGCTGACAGTTCGTACGTGGTGCAGGGCAACGTTGATGTGGGCCGCATTCGCGACATCTTTGACGTGCGCCTTGAATCCGACGACGCAACCACTGTAGGCGGACTGGTGAGTTCGCTGGTCGGCCGCATTCCGCGTGCCGGAGAAGTGATTGAAGACGGCGATTTGCGTTTTGAGGTCCTCGAATCCACCGACCGGCGCATTGAAAAGCTGCGCGTGAGCCGGCGCCCGGCGCCTGCGCGGGCGAAAGAGATGTCAGCCTGACGATGCCTTTCCGCTCCGGTTTTGTTTCCATTATCGGCCGCCCCAACGCAGGCAAGAGTACCTTGTTGAATGCGCTGGTCGGCGAAAAGATTGCCATTGTTACGCCCAAACCGCAGACCACGCGCAATCGCATCCAGGGAATTGTGGAGGCCAAGGCGCAAGGCAAGCGTCCCGCAGGGCAGATCGTTTTTATTGACACACCTGGAGTCCACAAGCCGGACAGCCGCTTGAACCGCAACATGATGCACCAGGTCCATGAAGCGCTGGAAGGCCGCGACCTGCTGCTGGTGATCGTGGACGCGACGGAACGATTTGGTCCCGGCGACCAGCAGGTGCTCGATTTGATCAAACAATCCGGCGGGCGGTCGTTTCTGTTGCTCAACAAGATTGACCGGCTGTCCAAAGACCGGTTGTTGCCGGTGATGGAGCGATACAGCAAGCTGCATACGTTTCAAGAAATCATTCCTATCTCGGCCACCAGGCGCGAAGGGCTGGACGTGCTCATGGACAAGATCATCCGCGCTCTCCCTGAAGGACCGCGCTACTTTCCCGAAGACCAGGCAACCGACCAGCCGGAGCGCTTTCTGGCCTCGGAGATCGTACGCGAACAAGTGCTGCTCAAGACCGGCAAAGAGATTCCTTACGCAACAGCCGTGGTCATAGACCGCTACGAGGAACTCGGTACGCTCACCAAAATTGCCGTGACCATCTACTGCGAACGCGATGGCCAAAAAGCCATCCTGATCGGCAAAGGCGGCGAGAAGCTCAAGCAAATGGGGACGGCGGCGCGCAAAGAACTGGAGAGCCTCCTGGGGACCAAAGTTTTCCTGGAAATGTTTGTCAAAGTAAAACCAGGATGGCGGCAGTCCGCGGCGTTTGTGGAGGATTTGGACTGGAGAAAGAGGCTGTGATGCGTGAGCAATTAGCAAATAGCAAAACCTTTGAAACACAGAGGAAAGGAGGACACAGAGGATTTGTAATTGCTAAGATCGCGTAATCGGATAATTTGTGGATTTGTCTCAGGACAGCTTTGACATTTCCGGTCATCTTCCTCCGCTTCCTCTGTTCCTCTGTGTTTCAAAGGTTTTGCTCATTCCTCTCATTCCTTCACCGCAATTCCCAGCGCTTTCATCTTGCGATACAGATGGCTGCGCTCCAGTCCCAGCACTTCCGCGGCGCGAGTGACGTTGCCGTGGTTTTCGTCGAGCTTTTTCAGGATGTAGTCGCGCTCGTAGGCGGCGCGCGCCTGATGGAGCGTAGAGAATCCCGCGCCCGTCCGGCCCGGGCTTTGCCGGCCCAGGAGCGGCGGCAGATGTTTACGCTCGATTTTCGGCACCGTCGGATTCATGATGACCACGCGCTCGATCAGGTTGCGCAGTTCGCGCACGTTGCCGGGCCAGGAGTAGCGCAGGAGCGTGTCCAGCGCATCGCCGGTAATTTCCTTGGAACGGCGGCTGTAGGCGGCGGAAAACTCCTTCAGAAAATGCGTGGTGAGCATGGGAATGTCTTCCTTGCGCTCGCGCAGCGGCGGAACATAGAAGGGAATGACATTGAGGCGGTAAAAAAGGTCTTCGCGAAAGTTTCCCCGGGAGATTTCTTCTTCCAGGTTTTTGTTGGTCGCGGCAATCACCCGCACGTCCACGGTCGTGGGCTCATCGTCGCCGACGCGCGTAAAGCGCTGCTCGTCCAGCGCGCGCAGGACTTTGGACTGCGTCTTCAGGCTCATGTCGCCGACTTCATCCAGAAACAGCGTGCCGCCGTCGGCTTTCTCGAATCTTCCTTCTTTATCGCCGGCCGCTCCGGGCAGCGCGCCTTTGCGATGGCCAAACAGTTCGCTTTCAATCCAGTCTTCCGGAATCGCCGCGCAGTTCACTTCCACGAACAGATGGTCTTTTCTCAGGCTGTGGGTGTGGATGGCCAGCGCTACCAATTCTTTTCCTGTTCCTGATTCGCCATAAATCAGCACCCGGCCGTTGGTGGGCGCCATCACGTTGATTTGCTGGCGCAGCGCTTTCATGGGAATGCTTTCGCCGGCGATCACGCTCCGGTCCTGGACTTGCTTCTTGAACTCGGTATTTTCGCGGCGCAGGCGATGGGCTTCCAGCGCGTTCTTGATCAGGATGAGCGTCTTGTCGAGCGAAAGCGGTTTTTCCAGAAAATCGAAAGCGCCGAGCTTGGTGGCCCGCACCGCCGTCTCGATGGTCCCGTGTCCGGAAATCATGATGACCTCGGGACAGTTTTCCATCTGCCTGATCTTCTCCAGAGTGTCCAGGCCGTCCATGCCTTTGAGCCAGATATCGAGCAGCACCAGCTCGCAGGTTTTTTTCTTCAACTGGTCCAGGCAGGCTTCGCCGCTTTCCGCCAGCAGCACGTGGTAGCCTTCTTCTTCCAGAATGCCGCGCAGGGACTCGCGAATATCGCGTTCGTCATCCACCACCAGAATGTTAGGCATTCTGGGTCTCCGGGACGGCGGCGCCGGCCAGCGGCAGTTCAACGATGAACTTTGTCCCCAGCGGCTGGTTCTCCTCTACGCGAATGGACCCGCGATGGTCTTCTATAATGCGCCGCACAATGGCCAGTCCCAAACCGGTCCCGCGTTTCTTGGTCGAGAAGTAGGGAAGAAACAGCCTTTCTTTGACTTCATGGGTCACACCGTGTCCGGTATCGGCAACAATGATTTCGATTGCGTCTTTGCTCTCCACCAGTGAAGTTGCGATGTGAATTTCCCGCACCAGCGAATCGTGCATGGATTCCGCCGAGTTATCAATCAGGTTGGCGAGAGCGCGTTTGATCGCTTCCGGATCGGCCATGGCCTGGGGAAGATCGGGACCAAGCTGCATCTCCACGCGGATGCCGTCCAGTCTGCCGTTGAACATGGCCAGCGTGTTTTCGATGACCTCATTGACGTCCGCGGGGCGCGGCTGCGCCGCAGGGAAGCGGGCGAGGGAAGCGAATTCGTCCACCAGCGCGCGCACCGTGGAAGCCGCACCGGAAATAGTTTCCGCACAGCCAAGAATGACCGCCAGCGAAGCCGCATCCGGTTTGCTTCCGCGTTCCAGGTGCTTGCGAATGCGCTCCGCCGAAAGCGCGATGGGAGTGAGCGGATTTTTGATCTCATGGGCCACGCGGCGCGCCACTTCGCGCCACGCCGCTTCCTTCTGGGCTTTCAGCAGCTCGCTGAAGTCTTCAAACACCACCACGTACCCCAGGCGTTGCTTGCCGTGCTGCACGGAAGAGACGGTAACGGAAGCGTTGAGCCGGCCTTTGTGTACGGGAATTTCAAACTGCGCCGCGGTCACCGCCATGCGGTCGGCCTTGCGCAGCAGGTGTTCCAGGTCGGAGGCAACTTCAGGGGAAAATATTTCGCGCAGCGGCGTGCCGACCACGGGAGCGCCGCCCTGGGGCCAGAACATGCGTCCCAGGGCCACGTTGGTGTGGCTCACGTGGCGGTCGTCGTCGAGTGAAAGAACGCCGGTGGGAATGTTTTCCAGGATGGTCTCAATGTGGCGCCGCCGCTGTTCCAGTTCCGTATTGGTGTCGGACAAAGCGCGCGCGGAATCTTCAATCTTGTGGCGGCTCGATTCCAGCTCAGCCGCCATGCGGTTGAAGGACGCCACCAGCGCGCCCAGCTCGTCGGAGGCCGAAACCGACACGCGATGTCCCAGATGTCCCATGGAAATTTCGCGGGTGGCTTCTGCCAGCGCTTCCACCGGCCGGGTCACCAGCTTGGAGAGGAACAGGGAAATCCAGGTCGCGGCAAAGAGCACCAGGACCGTCAGCAGCGTGAGCAGCAGCATGTACATGCCGCGAACGCGTTTGTTTTCGCGGTTCAGGGCCAGATAGCTGGCCTGGTTCTCCTTGATCTGGCTGAGCGTCGAGGAGAAGTTGCCGGGCAGCGGGAGACCAACTACGATCTTACCCGCGGTTCCCACCGGCGCCGCGCCCAGCAGGTATTCGGAATTGTTGTAGACCCACTTTTGCGGCGTCTGCTCCACGTCCGTAATGCGCGGAAACTGGGAACGCATCAGGGCCCAGGGCTGGGGCGCGTTCCAGCTGGCCACCGCATCGCCCTCCACAATGGCCACGGCAAATCCGCCTTGCAGCGTGGGCTGGTGCCGGCGAAACTCCTGCAGCACCCCGGTATAATTCGCCGTCTCGATGGCGTGCTGGGTGTCGGGTGAGCCGGCAATTTCCGCGGCTTCGTGGCGGGAATTTTCTCCGGCATAGTCGGCCAACATCTTGGCGACGTTGCCGGAATCCTCCTGCAGCTGCACCACCGGACCGGAAAACCATTTATCGATGGAGCGGTTCATCAGCCCGTAAGCGAACATGAACATCACCAGCACCGGCGCGAACGAGAGCAGAAGAGCGCTGATGACCATGCGGGCGCGAAAGCCCGATCCCAGGACGCCCAACCGCCGTTCCGCATAGATCTTGACCAGATTGCGAAAGAGCACAAAAGTCAGCGTGACCAGCAAAAGAAAAACCACGGCGGAAAGCGCCACCAGAAACAGGGCCTGTCCCGCGGAACCGGGCCGGAGCGCTTTCAGGTTGAAAGCGGTTTGCGAAAAGACCACGCCAAAGAGAACAAAAATCCCCAGGGCCAGCGGTATCAGCATGGCTTTCCGCTGGCTGATGGGTGACGAACTTTTGCGCGGTCCTGGTTTTAGCGGCGGCACGGGATCTCAGCTCGATTCTTCTCTTTAGGTTACTGCTCGGTTAACTGGGCTATCGGACATTATAAAGCTCTAAAAATGGTTTGCAGGCATAATGCGCCCGAGGCAGCGTTAAGAACTGTTTCCCTGCTAACAGGGAAAAATACAGGGGAGAACGCGAGCGCTTGGATACTCCAGACATGCAAAACCTCGATTCCACGGGCCTTTCGCGGACCTTTTTCCCGGACGGAGTCAATTCGTAACAGGGGAGTAACAGGGAGCGAACAGGGGAAGAACAGGGGAGGAATCGCCGTGATCGCCGTCATCCCACCCCAACACGCGAAAACCGCGCGTGTCGGGGACCCCGGTCATCGCCGTCATCGCACGTGATCGCCGGCATCGCACGCTCGGAGGGTACCCCTGACTGCTAAATGCTTCCTCGCTTTAAGTTGTCAAAGATCGTTCCGCAGGCCGCCTGGGCGGCCGGTCTTTGTGTCTGGTTTACCTCTGTGTTCTCAGGGGTAAAGGGGTGTTGGTTTTCCGATCACGGCGATGACGCGCGATGACGGCGATCACGGCGATTTCCTCCCTCACTCCCGGACTTGTGTGACGTGCGAGCGGTCCTGTTTGGCTCACGCAGAGCGGCAGCGGAGCAGGTCCCTCCGCCGCCAACCCCGCGGCGTTCGGGATGGTGTCTCGTGGGGGTGGACGTATCGCGCCAGGGAAATTGCAGTGAGACAAACTGGAAAGCCTGAGAGCCTGTCGGAGAGAAGCTTTTGTGAAGCAAGAAATTCTATCTCCGACAGCCTGCATGGATGTCTCATTTTTGGGGTTCACCCGGAACAGCCCTGCGGAAAGACACAAATAGCAGGGCAAGTCTTTGATTTTGAAGGTTTTAGGCGTTGGGTTGGGTGGCGAGGGACTTAGGAAGCTCCCTGCAAGCCGTTTGTACCTTTCTCCGCCCGGAGAAATCTTGCGCCAGCTAAATGCAGTATACGCGAATTTTAGGCGAAAGTCAAGGGAAATTGAAAAACGGTACTGAGTGGAAACCGTGTTGAGAGGGGAAATGAGACAAGCTAAGCGGAATCAAGGCGTTTCGGCAATCTCAAATAAAGCGATTTGTGAGCCGTCCACAAGAGTGAAGACAAGAGCGGCTACCATGTCGGGTGCTCCGTGCGCCAGTAGGTCTCGGGGAGTTGAACTAAATGCGCGATTGTCTCCGTATTTTATCCCTGAGGCCAAAGAAGGATCGAAGAGGATCGCTGGGCCGCCCACCTCATCACGCTCGACCACGGCAAGCCTTCCATCGGGCACGGTTCGGATCAAGCCGATGATAAATACGTTCACCTTGGCTCCAGAGACGAATGCGGCTTGTACTTTTACGGATTCAGTTACCCACTTGTGCAGGATGTCATTAGCGTCCTGCCGGGTGATGTCTGCGCCAGTTCCTGGTGAGGACATATTTTTATTCCTAGTCAGTCGATGCGGTGTCACCAAAGAATCAGCAACACGAAATTAGATCAGTACCTGAAAAACGGTGGTGTCCTAATTTGCCTTACTTGCTACCAATCCATATGCGCAGAGGAGAATTTGGCTGCGCTCCTTCGTCATGTGAGACCATCGCAGCCCCAACCGTCGCGAGCTTGTCGAATTCCCATGGGGCAACGCCACCAGGTACCGTTTGTTGGAGAATGGCGATGAGCGTATTTGCAGCTTGTTTTAACTCCGGCGGCGCATCTGCTTTTATTCCCACTAATACGCCTCGCGCCGTTGCCCCTCCAAGCGGACGGCTGAGATTAATGAGCACTCCTGCCCTTCTAATCGGCTCGATTATCTTGTTGGCGAATTGCGCGATTTCCATCGTATCTCCCAAGACGGCGATCTCCACGGTTTTTCCTTTGAGCGGAGCAAAGGCTTCCTGTATTTTCTGTTCTTGGAACGGAGAGATAATCCGATCTGCTAAGCGCGCTTCAATTTGTAACCGCGCTAATCGCTCCTGCTCGGCAATGCGATTTGCTTCTGCTGCTCGCTCGTTAGCTTGGGCTATATCACGGCGGAACCCTTCGGCTTTTGCGTTCGCTTCTGCTGAGTGCTGCTCAGCAAGGGCAAGGCTTTCTTGGGCTTTGCTAGCCCGCTCGTTTGCTTTGGCAATTGCAAGACGGAACCCCTCCGTCTTCGTCGCCACTCCTTGCAATGCTGTTTCCGCAGCCGCAGCTCTTTCTTGTTGTTTGCCTAAATTCGTTTTAGCTTCCGTTAAATCTTTGTCGAATTGGCGCAATTGTTCCCCTTGTCGCTTGTTGATGATATCGCCCGTCAAAAATATTCCAGTGGCAAATGCAGCAGTCACAAACAACAGGACAAGAGTCCCTATATCAAACACCGTTTTCCAAGATTCAACTGTCATAGACAAAACTCTCGCCCATCTCTTCCGCATGACGTTAGTGTATTGCGGATCTTGTCCCTATGCTGGGCCGTGGCCGTAGCGGTATCGTCTGAAGAGTGCCCTGATGCCATCTTACCGGCAGGCCAGACTTTGTTTATTTGCTTTCCCGGAGGCAAAGCCGTAACATTTGCGTGGATCGGCATTGCGGCTCACCCCGCGACTGTTGATTGCCCTGTGTGGCAGTTCGCGCTGGCAGCAGGGTTTTAAATTGATGACCCCGGAGGGATTCCAACCCTCAATCAGCCCGTTTCAGAAACGGGTGACCACATGCGAATGGGCGGGGCCACAGGAGCGGGGCATTGAAAGGTTCGCGCCTAACAATGCCCTGCTGTCAGTCATTCGTTGGTGGGTCTCTCATAGCGCTCTCCTTTTCTTCGCGGATTGGACTCCTAAAGTCATTTTTGCCTGATCGTGGGGTCGTCCTGTGTCGGATCGGAGTTATCGCCCACGATATCTCCCGACCCCGCCTTTCGGTTTTCAGCAATGCGCCGGCCGTGGGACTTACGCGGCCTCGTTCGCTGGCGCGGTTGGTCGAGAATGAGACTCAATCTGTCATGTGCGCCCGGGTCGCCCAACGCGCCAAATATCGCCATCGTGTTAGCAAACCGCTCCGTCGGCCCAACCCATTCATAAGCTGTCTTACCTTCCATCTCCACGGGCCGCAATTCTCCGTTGTCAGCCATGCGCTTGAGAGTGTTGTGAATTACTACAAGGAAGTTGTCGGTGTCTTCAAAGCCAGCATTCGTCAGCAAGCCACGAATAAGTGTGGGGCTGAGCACTGCGTTGTTCTCATACAACTTCCGGATTGCTTCGGTGATCCCTTTGCTCGGGTCAATGTCGGCAGGTTTTACGATGGAGATGTCTAGGTCAGATTCCTCGTCCTTTTTGAGCAGGGCGCTCAGGGCGTCAACCGACTGAGTGAGTTGCAAGAATCGTTTATCAATGCGAGTGATTTCTTTTGCGCGCACTTCTCGTTGCTTGGCAAGCTCCCGCGTCTCCGATTGGAGTTTGACCAACATCCGTTTAATTTCCGAGTCTTTCACGGAGTTTATTTAACCATTATTACAGTTAATAAGTCAAGGCTATAACTAACCTCCAATAGAGTTAATAATGGCGCGAGCTGGAAGGCGGCTATCATCCAGGCAGAGGCGAAAATCCTGGCTTTGAAAGTTCGGATTGAAGAGCGAGGAGTTTTTCAGGAAAAGCGAGAAAACCGGGGAGCCGTGGTCAACCTCGGCAACACGGAATTAGATCAGCACCAATCGTTCGGTGGTGTCCCAAGAGTGCGTCGTTATTCTTGAGGTTCCGATGATTCGGGCAATTCGGGGGCGGTGGGCGATTCCGGCAAGGCTGGAATTTGGCCGATCTCGCGGAGATAATCTTCCCGGCTCTTCGTGCAAATGGCGAGCTGTTTGGCGAATGCGGTTCTTATGTTGAGGTTTTTCTGCACATGGTCATGTCCCTTATCCTTCTCAGAGGCGCGGCGAATACCGAAAGTGCCGACAAGTTGCCCATTGTGGTAAACCCCGTACTTGTCATGCGCTGCGTGTTTCGGCGTTATATTCTGCGCTTCCAGTTTGTCGCGTATCTTAAGGGCAAGTTCTTTTGTGATGATTCGCGCCATGCTTTCACTTCGCCTTTTTGGAAACCCTTCTGACTACGCTCTTCAGAATTCCCCATTGACGGGCGGGAAGTGGCCCCATCTGGCCCGCTGGCACGTCTTCTAAAAGTTCGTAACTGGACACTAGCGATTCCTTGAAATTGGCGATTGCGTCAGCTTCTGTTTCCCCAGATGCACTGACATTCGCTTCCACAAAGGTAGCCGTGAAGTCCTCGCCGTCTCCTTCAATCGTCACCGGAATTTGCTGGATCATTTTAAAGGGTTCGGGCGTGAGGGTCGTCAACCCAACGACATAAGTTCGCTGTTGGTGCAATCTCTGAATCTCACACTTCAGCATTGTCACTTCGCTGGTTAGTATGCGGATATTTTCCCGCATCGCGAAGACAGTCGAATTCCATCGTAACTGCCGTCGCTGGGACTCCACAACGATTCTATGCATTGTCAGCATCACCCCTGACACTAGCGGATTACCTCCCTGTAGAGGAGCCTCCAAAAATTCGTTGCCCCAAAATCCTCCCCTGTTCCAGTAGAGCCCTGTCTGCCTGTCAGGCACCGGCTGAAAAACCAATGCCTGCTCAAATGACTGGGTAGTCCCTGCGGGAGGAAGATACTGTGGTGCCTGCGACGTAATATCATTCATTGGTTGTTCCTTTTGCAAGGCGAGCGTTCACGGCGGCAACGATACTAGTAAAGATTTCCGAGGAACCTGAGAGAAATTGCTCAGATCGTACCTTTAAGACGGCTCCCAAATCAACATATCCGCTGGGAGCCTTTGGTACTTCGTATTCGCGTCGGTACAGTATAAAAACGGAACGCTCACTAAGATACGATGGCTGTATTGATGTGGTAGCCTCGTAGTCTTGCTCCACAACAGACAGGGATATGTTGCTGCGAGTGCTCTTACCGGAAATCGGGAGTCCGAGACTAAGTTCACCAAGAGCTGCAGCCAGAACAGATTTTATGTCAGCGCCGTCAGTGTCTATGTGCCGGTGCGCCACTAGTCCAAAGGACTCCAAGGGCGTTTCCTTTAACTTGGAAAAGACAAGCGAAGTGACGTCAATCATTCGGGGCCATGAACCAATAACAGCCGATTGAATCCACCACTGCTCGGTTTGGCAAGCAACAGTGAGAGGTGGTGAACCGAATTCAAGATGGGAAGATAACGGCGTTGTGCTGAGAGAGGGAACTTTGAGAGCCGCTTGCAGTTCGGCCTCATCAATCGCGCCGATCGTGCGGTACCACTGCGGACTATGAATCGCAGGGTTCATTGAGCCACTCACGACAACAAAATATGCCTCGCGAGGTGGGGCCACAGCTTCTGGCATGAGCGATGCAGTTCCTTTTCGCAGTGATTATTCAGCAACACAAGAGCCTTGTCAACGCGAAGGCCCATTTTGCTGACTCTTTTATAATCCCATTAATTCGCTCAAACTCCAAACGTGATCCGTAATCCCCGCCTCCATTGCCGGAGTGCAGCGAAACGTTTTATGGAATTCCGACAAAATTGTAAAAAGCGCGCCGGTGCCACACGATGCAAAAATGGGAAGCGAGATTCGTGTGGCCCAGCCGCGCTCGGCTGGGTGCAGAGATGCAAGAATCTTTTTGTCTTACCGGTTTTTGTGGCCGCGCAGCGAGTAAAATTTCACTTGAGGATTTGGGCGTCGTCACCAGGACACCCGCTCCCTCAAACAAGCTCGTATCCCTGATATCAACCCGCAGGTACGTGCGCGGACTGTCAAACATCAGCGCAAATGTTCCTGAAACGACCTCAAAGCTGCCGGGGCGGCATTCGCATTTCGAGCCGACGGGAGGCTGCCTGATGACCCAGGCGCGTCGCCACTTTCTTCGTCGTCACTTTCTTACCCAATAACCATCAAATCATAGCCAGCAATCGATAACCAGCAACCAGCAACCATTAATCGCAAAAGAATAAGGAGAATCGCAATGCCCTATATTAATGTCGGCAAGGAAAACTCCGGCAACATTGACCTGTATTATGAGGACCACGGCGCGGGCAAGCCCGTTGTCCTTATCCACGGATATCCCCTCAGCGGCGCTTCCTGGGAGAAGCAAGTACCTGTTCTTCTGGACGCCGGCCACCGTGTTATCACCTATGACCGCCGAGGGTTCGGCAAGTCCAGCCAGCCAACCACGGGCTACAACTACGACACTTTTGCCGCGGACCTGCACACGCTGATTACCGAGCTCAAACTGCAGGATGCCACGCTGGTCGGTTTCTCCATGGGTGGCGGCGAAGTGGCGCGCTACTTCGGGAAATACGGATCGAAGGGCGTGAGCAAGGCCGTCATCCTCTCGGGGGTCCCGCCCTTTCTGCTGAAGACGCCGGACAACCCGGAGGGAGTGGACGGCAGCGTTTTTGAAGGAATCCAGAAAGCGGTGGCCGCGGACCGCTATGCGTTCTTTACCGAGTTCTTCAAGAACTTCTACAACACCGACGTCCTGCTCGGTAAGCGCGTCAGCGAACAGGCGGTGCGGGCCAGTTGGAACCTTGCGGCCGGCGCCTCGGCCACGGCCAGCCTGGCCTGTGTGCCGACATGGCATGAGGATTTCCGCAACGACCTGACACACATTGACGTGCCTACGCTGGTCATGCACGGCGATGCGGACAGGATTCTGCCCATCGGCGCCTCGGGAGCCCGCACCGCGAAGCTGATCAAGGGGGCCCGTCTGGTGACGATAGAGGGCGGACCGCACTGCATAACCTGGACCCACGCGGAGCAGGTCAATGCCGCGCTGCTGGAGTTTCTGGGGAAAGCCAAGCAAGGTTCACAAGCAGCCTGACGCTTCCTTCGGAACCCAAAACTACCACTGATCAACACAGATGGCACGGATCTGCAAGAAATCTGTGTCATCTGTGTGAATCTGTGGTGGAATTTCGATCCGATGACGGCGATGTCGGCGGAAGGCGAGCGCGGAACCCAGGACTACCACTGATCAACACAGATGGCACTGATCTGCGACTGCAGGTAGTGGTGCGGTTTCAGCATCGTGTCACAAGCCCGTTTGCATTTGCGTTCCAGCGCGGTTTCCGGGTTTTGCTTCGGTCACTCAGAATCGTGGTCCATCGAGACCCATCCAGGCCTTGTCATTTCGAGCGCAGCGCCGCCAAAATGTTTGCTCTACGAGGCCCGCAGGCGCGGAGTCGAGAAATCCCGAGGATGCGCGCACTACCATGCTGACTCAGGGAGTTTTCACGAGGGACTGTCCCGGAAACTCTTCCCATGGACAAATTCGGCGTGATTTGCCGGACATGATGTAGACATAGAATTTCCACTCGCGGCGCAAAGCAGATTCCTCACTCCGTTCGGAATGACAAGAACTTAAACAAGGCCTTCGGAGGCGCTCAGGATGACAGTTGGTAAGGGTTATTCGCCGAACTTTCAAACTGCACCACTACCCGGCTGCAAGAAATCTGTGCCGTCTGTGTGAATCTGTGGTGAAATTTCGATCCGGCTTAGCGGTTGAGAAAATCCACGAGTTTAGGAATGACCTGGTCCGGCGCTTCTTCCATGAGCCAGTGCCCGGACTTGCGCACGACCACGCCTTCAACGTTGCCGGCCACCAGCCGGCCCTGCTGGATCAGGAAATCGCCCGAGGCCTTTTCGCCGGTCAGGACCAGCATGGGCATGGTCAAGGGCGTTTTGGCGAAGCGGGCGAACTCTTCGGCGTCCTTCTCAAACGCGCGAAAGTATTCGAAGCCGGCGCGCATGCCGCCCGGCCGGGCGTAGGCTTTGGCGTAAATCCGGCGGTCGCGTTCCGGGACGGAATGTCTGGGGTCGGCGGCAAAGTCGTTCCAGAAGTGTTCGAAATAGATGCGCTCGCGGCCGTGGACCAGCGCCAGCGGCGTCTTGCCGTAAAAATGAAAGTGCCAGAGGTCGCGCATCAGCCAAACGTCGCGCCAGCTGCCAACGCCGGGCAGGAAGGCGTCCATCAACGCAATCCGGTCGACCTCGCCCGGATACTGCGCCGCATAAGCGTACGCAACCATTAACCCAATGTCGTGCCCGACAATCCGGACGTGTTCGAAACCAAGTTTGTGCACCAGCGCGTGGATGTCCCGGGCCATCGCGGCCTTGGTGTAGCCCTCGTCCGGAGTGGACGATTGACCGGCCCCGCGCAGGTCCGGGGCTATTACGGTGTGCGTGCCTGCGAGTTCCGTAATCAGCGGCCGCCACATGTGGCTGGTTTCGGCAAAACCGTGCAGCAGCACCACCGGCTCGCCCTGGCCGGCCATCAGATAATGCAGCCGCACGCCCTTTACGTCGGCGAAACGGCTTTGCGTTGTCTTTACGGACTTAGCAGGACGCGATTTCTTACGTTTTGGCATGAGCCAGTCTACCCTACGAGCGGAATTGAGACGCGGTAGAGTGTCAGGTAGTGGTGAAGTTTCGGTATCGTGTCACCGGGTTTTGCTTCGGTCACTCAGAATCGTGGTCCATCGAGACCCTCCAGGCCTTGTCATTTCGAGCGGAGCGCCGCCAAAATGTTTGCTCTACGAGGCCCGCAGGCGCGGAGTCGAGAAATCCCGAGGATGCGTCCTAGCCCATGCCGATACGAGGTGTTTTGCCAAACTGTGCGTGTTTACCATTTTTGGAGACCGAAGATACCGTATCCCGGGGACTGTTATTTTCGAAATAGTGAAAAAATGTTTAAGTTCTTGTCATTCCGAACGGAGTGAGGAATCTGCTTTGCGCCGCGAGTGGAAATTCTATGTCTACATCATGT
>DATMPO010000033.1:0-4777 GCA_035567035.1 Verrucomicrobiia bacterium
TTTCCGATCGCGGCGATCACCGGGGTCCCCGACACGCGCGGTTTTCGCGTGTTGGGGTGGGATGACGTGCGATGACGGCGATCACGCGCGATCCCCCCTGTTCCTCCCCTGTTACGCCCCTGTTCCTCCCCTGTTACGAATTGACTCCGTCCGGGAAAAAGGTTCACGAAAGGCCCGTGGAATCGAGGTTTTGCATGTCTGGAGTATCCAAGCGCTCGCTTTCTCCCCTGTTTTTTTCCCTGTTAGCAGGGAAGCGGCAGGAAGATCGCCGTGATCGGTTCATCGCCGTCATCCCACCCCAACACGCGAAAACCGTGCGTGTCGGGGACCCCGGTCATCGCCGTCATCGGAGAGGCAAAACTCCTCTCGGTTTCCTTAGATAGCGGGAAGTGTGAGGGATGTGAGCAACCATCCCGGCTCTGGTCTTTCAGATCACGGCGATCACGCGCGATGACGGCGATCACGGCGATCCGGTGGAAAAGAAATGGCTCCTCAGGTAGGACTCGAACTTGAGGCGCTTTGGCGGCGTCCGAGCCGCCAGCCGAAATCCCGAACGCGAAGCGGAGGGACCTCTCTCACGATGATGCAACCAAAGAAATGGCTCCTCAGGTAGGACTCGAACCTACAACCCTCCGGTTAACAGCCGGATGCTCTGCCATTGAGCTACTGAGGAGTGAACAACGGGCTATCCGCGGGGCGGACAGCCAATTGATTGTGTTCTTAAAATATCACGCGTTGCAAGGGGTTAGCAATTCCCTGGGCGGCCGAAAATGTCGCCTGTGCCTGTTGAATGCGCTGTTTCCAGGATTACCGGTTACCCGTCCGGGAAATCTCAGTCGCGCTTTGTGACGCCGGTTGCATCACCACGCCGTCAAATTCGGTAATGGCCACCAATCTGCCGTGATTGGCGTGGAGATCGCGTACTGTCCATCCGCAACCGATGCTGCGCCAGGAATGCCCGTTGTTCGAGCTTTCAAAGATGTCGCTGGAGTTGGGGCCGCTGGCGAGAATACGGCGGTTTTCCGGATCAAAGCGGATTGCAGCAACGTTGACCAGCGGCAGCGCAGTGACCCGCTGCCAGGAATCGCCAAGATCGAGGCTGCGGAATGCGCCTTCGCGCGCCGCCAGCCAGATGGCGCCCTTGGTGTCGATCGATACGGAGTTGATGACTACGATGGATTGCGGGAAGCCCGGAGCAAACCAGCTCTCACCGCCGTCGGTGGAGACGATGACCGCATGATGACTGGCCGCGACCACTATGTTTCCCTGGGAGCTTATGCTCACCAGGTCCTTGACCGCGTTGGGGACCGCTTTCTGCCAGATTCGGCCTGCGTCCGTGCTGACCAGCAAGCCCGCGGAGGTGGCTGCGTACCATTTGCCGCCGACCAACGCCAGCCCGGTGATCGGCGCGCCCAGTTCCGTAAAGCTGAGCGATTCGGCCTTGGCTTTTCCTCTGCCTGTCTCGGTCTGCACCACATTGAGAGGTGTCCATTGCGCAGCGTGCGGCTGCAATTCGAAAATACCGCGGTTCGTGCCGGCAACCACCGAGCCATCTTCTGCCTGGCGCAGCACAAAGACATCTCGGCCGCCAAGGCCGTCGCTGATTTGCGCCCATTGCCGGCCGCCGTCGCGGGAGACGAACACTCCCCCGAACTCCTTGTCGTTGAGCAGACCAACGTATATTACGGAGGAGTCATTGCGGTCGATCAGGAGCGCGGACGCCTGGCGGTGCGCGAAGCCGTGATTGGAAGCGGCGAAGGTTGACCCGCCATCGTCACTGGTGAGTACGCCGCCGCGGTCGGTGGCCAGCAGCACGCGCGATGAGCGTCGCGGATCCACGATCACCGCGTTAATAATGACATTGGTAGCTGTCATGCGCTTCCAGCTCGTACCACCGTCGGCCGATTTCCATAGGCCTTCCGTAGTGCCGGCGTAAAGGACACTGGAGTCAGCGGGATCCATGACCAGGGCGCGCGTGCGCCTGGCGGAGTATGGAATGCCCTGTATCTTGCTGAATGTTTGTCCGGCTGTAATGCTCTTGTATATCCCGGAACATGCGCTGATATACACAACCGAGGAGTTCACCGGATCAACCACGACGGAAAACACGTCGGAATCGTCAATGACGCCGGCCTTGATGCTGTGCCAGGTCTTGCCTCCGTCTTCTGTTTTCCACGGCAAGTGCCAGGTCCCGGCATAGATGACATTGGCGTTCTCCGGATCGACGGCCACAGATTCCACGTTCCGGATTTCCCGGTGGTGTTCCGGAGAAATGCGCTCCCAGTGGTCTCCGCCATCGCGGCTGCGGAACACGCCCTCCAGGGTCCCGGCGACCAGCATCCGGGGACTGGAAGGAGCCAGCGTGAGGGCGCGAACCGATTGGCCATGCATGTCGGGAAGCGTCTCCCAGGTCTGTCCGGCGTCGCGGCTGCGAAAGATGTCTCCATCACTGTGAGGAGAATCCACACTCCAGGCGGCCACGTACATCGTCCGGGAGTCGGTGGGATCAACAATAATGTGGTCGAGCGCCATCCCGGTGGACGGACCCAGGTGAGCGTAGCGCACCCAACTGGCGCCGCCATCGGTCGAGAGATACAAACGTCCGGCGCTGGTGCCAAGGAAAACTCTGTCCGGATTGCGGGGATCGAGCGCCAGGCTGCGGACATCGCCGCCATCAGGGCCTACAGCCGGCCACAGTTGGGCCATCGCTCCGTCCGCCAAAAAGGCCAGAAGCAAGGCGGAAATCAGACAGCGGATTGTGGCTCCCAGGCGCATAAACGCTAAGGCTCTCCTTACTGTTCTAAACGAGATTGCCACGCTGCTTTGGCGGCAACAAGTTACCTAAGACCACGTTAGTTAGTAGTTAGTCAGTTAACAGTGGAATGCCCTTGATTGCCGGCTGCTTTAGGGCTTGCTTGCTATGTTGACCTGGGCATGGACCTGAACGACCATCTGAGTGCCCATCTCCAGCTTCAGTTGGTCCTTCGTCGCTGTAACCAGCGACCCCTTTGTGGTGCCGGTTGCTCCGGTATTCAGGGTGATGCCCCGCATCCCGATAACTCCGTGAGCGCCGACGCTCAAGCCTCCCGCGGAGTTGGTAGGGGCCTGCGTCCCCGGCGTTACAGGCGGCTGCACCCCAGGTGCGTTGGAACCCCTTTGAGAGGAGGACCCCATGGTGCCGCTTTGACTGGAATTTCCCCGCCCGGCTCCTGCGCCGCTGATCGGCTGCGGGCTATTGCCACCGGTGTTGGGGACCATCATGGCCGGAGGCAGCATTTGATCGGGCTGGTCCACGCGGGACGGCATGGGAATTGGCGCAGCTAACGCTTCAATCAGTCCTTGAAACGCAGCTTCGCCTCCGCCCTTCAAAATAACCTTGTCAAAAACGATTCCCAAAGACGACTCGTGATCAGCCTTGTTGCCGGACTTGACTTCTGTGACGTGGCCGATCAGTTTTGAATCTCTACGGACCACGATCCGGCCGTGGGCAATTGCATCCTGGGTGATCTTGGCTTTTATGGTGTCACCCGGTTTCGCTTTTTTTGAATTTAATCCCCAGGTGAGCTCGGCGACCAGGAGTGTGCCGTTATCCAGCGCGCTGGTGCTGCTGGTTGCAGGGTGGTTGACGGTTTGCCCTCCGGCCACCCAGGCGCCGCACATCGCAAAACTCATAAACAACGCAGGCAGACAAACAAGTTGATGGTTCTTCATGGTTGCACCCCGCAAAGACCGGTATAGGCATGCCGCCAACACCCATTGTGTCACTAATCGGGGGCAAAGATAAACAGGCCAGTGGTCCACTGGCCTGTTGTCGAGAATGGTTGGTTCCAAAGTGGGACTACCGGACGTTCAGCAGCATCTGCGTGCCGCTGTCGAGCTTCACGTTCTGGGTCGTCGAGCTGATGACCGAAGCCTGGGTTGTGCTGGAAGCCGCCGAGTTCAGTGTCAGGCCCTGAAGCCCAACAACACCCCGGCTGGTTGAGTCGAGCGCCACCCGGCCTGCCCCATTGACCGCGCCGCCTACTGCGCCAGTCGTGGAACCTGCAACGGAACCCACCGTATTTCCGACACCTCCCACTGCTCCCGTAGTCGCTCCCACGTTCGAAGTCACACCGCCGGCGACTCCACCCAAACCGCCTCCGCCGCCTGCGCGGCTACCTCCGCGCCCGCCGCCACCAGTCCCGCCGACGCTCGCGGAATCATCGTTTACGGCAGAGGCCGCCAGGTTTGCCGGCGGCGCCAGTGCTTGCACCATCGCGCCCAGAGACACTTCCTGGCCGTCTTTCAGAATTGCGCGGTCGAAGGCAATCCCCAGCCGGGACTCTGAATCTTCCTTGGTACGCGTCTTGGCTTCCGTCACGTGGCCGACCAGCTTCGATCCTTTGTGAACAACGACGTGCCCGTCGGCTTTCACATCTTGTGTCACCTTGGCAGTGACTTCATCTCCAGGCCTGGCCTTTTTCACGTCCAGCGGTTTCGTCAGTTCGGCTTGCACCTGGGTACCGCTGCTGAGACCAGCTGCTGCGTTGCCCGATGCGCTGGTCGAGCTACTTCCCTTGCCGTTGCCGCTGCCGCCACCGCGGTTGTCTCCACTCTTTCCGGAAGCCGACCCCCGGGCCGACACATCGGCGTTTGCACCAGTGTTAGCACTTGCACCGTTCTTTCCCGCCGACGCTGATGCACTCCCTGAAGCCGATGCTCCTGCCCCGGCCCCAGTCTGCGCGTTCACGCCAAATGCGAGCCCCACAGTCAAAACAGCGATCCAATAGTTTTTCAT
>DATMPO010000034.1:0-51966 GCA_035567035.1 Verrucomicrobiia bacterium
CTTACCGACCATGGCCTGGCTCACCAGGACAAGGTCCAGGCAAGGGCCGCGTTGTTGCCGAGTGTGGCGTATAACACAACGGTCACTCTTACCCAGGGCGCGAGCAGTGCGGCGAGCCCGAATCCGCAAATCTTTCTGGCCAATAACGGGACCCATGAATACCTGAGCCAGGGCGACGTGCACGAGGCGCTGGCGTTTTCAGGTTTAAGCGACTTAATGCGTGCCGGAGCGTTGGAAGCAGTGGCCAAGGCAAAGGCGGAAATCGCGGCCCGTGGGCTCGTGCTGACTGTTGTACAAAATTACTATGGACTGCTTGCCTCACAACGCAAATATGCCAACGCCCAGCAGGCGGCCGCCGAAGCGCAGCGTTTTCTTGAACTCAGCCGAAAACTTGAGCATGGCGGAGAAGTCGCTCATTCTGACGTCATCAAGGCCCAGATCCAAACTCAGGACCGCCAGCGCGATCTGAGGGAGGCGCGGCTCGCCATGGACAAAATGCGGCTGGATCTGGCGGTGCTGTTGTTCCCCAACTTCAATGAGAATTTTGTCGTGGTAGACGATCTGGATCTTGCTCCACCCTTGCAGAGTTTCGACGAGGTCGCCCGGGCCGCACAAACCAGGAACCCTGACTTGCAAACCTCGGCCGCCTTCCTGAAGGCCGCGCGATACGATCTCCTTTCCGCGCGGGCCGCGTATCTTCCCAGCTTCAGCCTGGATTATTTTTACGGTATTGACGCTGCCCATTTCGCCACGCATGAGAACATCCAGAATCCTGCACCCCCTCCCAGTGCTCTCCGCATTAACAATCTGGGTTACGCGGTGGTTGCTAGTGTGAACGTTCCCGTCTGGAATTGGGGGGCGACTCACAGTAAAGTTGTCCAAGCGGGCCTTAAGCGCAAGCAAGCTCAGCGGGAACTCTCTTTTACTCAACGCAAGGTGTTGGCGGACATCCACAATGCGTATGCGGAGGCCGATGCATCCCGCTCCGAGCTCGACCTACTGAAAAGCTCAGCCGAGCTTGCAGCGGAGAGCCTGAAGCTAACGACGTTGCGCTATCAGGGTGGGGAATCAACTGTTCTGGAAGTGGTGGATGCCCAAAACACTTTGACCCAGGCTCGCAATATCTATGATGATGGTGTGGTGCGGTACCGGACCGCACTGGCCAGTCTGCAGACCCTTACAGGTACAATGTAGCGTCCATTTGATTTATGACATCAAAACTAAAACGGATATGCTGGCTCGCAACCAGCCTGGCAATAACCACGCTTCTGCTGCTGGACACCGGATGCAAGCGCGGTGAGACGGCAGCGGAAGTGGTTGTCTCCGTACAGGCGGCCGCTGCACAGAGGGCCGACATCTCCCGCGTGGTGACAGCCGAAGCCACCATCTTTCCGCTGGCCCAATCGGTCATTACCCCCAAGGTCAGCGCTCCCGTGAGCAAGTTCTACGTTGTTCGCGGACAGCGCGTTCACAAGGGCCAGTTGCTGGCTGTGCTGGAGAATCGCGATCTCGCCGCCGCGGCTATGGACAACAAAGGGACGTTTGAGCAGGCGCAGGCAAACTACCAGATCAGCAAAGGCGCGACCCTTCCGGAAGACGCGCAAAAGGCCGACGCGGACTTCCGGACAGCGCAACAAGCGCTGGACGCGGAACAGAAGCTATACGACAGCCGCGAGAATCTATACAAACAGGGCGCTTTGCCGCGCAAAGATCTGGACCAGGCGCGGGTCTCTCTGGTCCAGGCGCAGAGCCAGTTCGAAGCAGCGAAGAAACATCTTGAGCATCTGAATGCGCTGGTGAAAGAGCAAGCCTTGAAAGCGGCCGGCGGCCAGTTCACTTCAGCACAAGGCAAGTATCTGGGAGCGCAAGCACAGCTTAGCTACACCCAGATTCACAGCCCGATTGACGGCGTGATCACCGACCGTCCCCTTTATCCGGGAGAAATGGCCTCGACCGCAGCGCCACTATTAACGGTCATGGACTTGAGCGGCATCATCGCCAAGGCGCACATCCCGGAGGCTGACGCGCGGCTTCTTCACAAAGGCGACAAAGCCACCCTTGATGTGCCAGGCCTGGACACGGTGTCTGGATCGGTAACGGTGGTCAGCCCGGCGCTCGATCCCAACAGCACGACGGTTGAAATCTGGATACAGGCCAAGAATCCTAAGCAGCAACTGCGTCCAGGCACGACTGCCAGGATTTCCATCACAGCACAGACCGCGCATGACGCCTTGGTTGTGCCGTCCGCTGCGTTGCTGAACGCAAACGGCGACGGCGCGCAGGTCATGGTGATTGATTCTACAGGCACCGCCCAGAGCCGTGACATCAAGATTGGAATCCAGTCTGCTGGCGAGGCGCAGATCGTGTCCGGACTCAAGGCCGGGGAACAAGTCGTGACCGAGGGAGCTTACGGTCTGCCGGACAAAACAAAAGTCAAAGTGGAGAAACCGGCCCCTGCAACCGAAGCCGGCAAAGACAGCAAGGAAAAGGACAAGGACTGACCGCATGGCCGAGGCGTCCAAGAGGGGTGCGGGCGAATCCGCGGTTGTCTCCTGGCTCTCCGACAATTCCAAGACGGTAATTTTTGTGATCGTGGCGGTGGCGCTCGTCGGCGCTTACCAGGCAATGACGATTCCGGTGGCGGTCTTTCCCTCCACGGATTTTCCCCGGATCGTGATTGGCATTGATAACGGCGTGATGCCGATTGACCAGATGATGGTCACCATTACGCGTCCCGTAGAGCAAGCGGTCAACAGCGTGCAAGGTTTGGAGACGGTCCGCTCCATCACCAGCCGTGGCAGTGCTGAAGTAGATCTCTTCTTCAATTGGCAGGTCGACATGTTCCAGACGCTGCAACTGGTGGACGCGGCTTTGTCCAAGGTGCAGACCGAGCTGCCGCCGGGGACAAAGATCCAGAGCCACCGACTCACCTTCGCATCATTCCCGATCCTGGGGTACAGTCTGACTTCGGACAAGGTGTCCCAAACGCAACTTTGGGAGATGGCCACCTACGACATCGCTCCGCGATTGAATCGCATGAGCGGTGTGGCCACGGTGGTCGTGCAGGGCGGACAGGAGCCGGAATTTCAGATTACTCCCGACCCAGCGAAGCTGCTGCAAGCTTCTGTAACGGTCACCGACATCCTGAATGCAGTCAAGGCCACCAACCTGATTGACTCACCTGGATTGTTTGATAAGAACCATCAACTGGTGCTCGGGCTGGTGAACGGCCAGGCGCGAAGCGCGGAAGATCTGGCAAAAACGGTCGTCAAGAATACACCGGCGGGTGTCCCGGTCCGTATCGGCGACATTGGCACGGTCTGGCCGTCCGTCAGGCCGCTCTACACCATCGTGCGCGCTGACGGAAAGCCCGCTGTGCTTCTGAATATCAACCGCCAGCCGGACAGCAATACAGTGTCCGTCGCCAATGAAGTGCACGCTGAAGTGGATCGTATTCGCGCCACCTTGCCTCCGGGAGTCAAGCTAGCGCCGTTTTACGACCAGTCCGGGATTGTGCAGGATTCAATCGGAAGCGTGCGCGATGCCATCCTGCTCGGTCTTGTCCTTTCCGCGGTTGTGCTGGTGGTTTTCCTCCACGACTGGCGGACTTCAGTTGTGGCTGGACTGGTAATCCCGGTCACTATCATGGTGACCTTCATCGTGCTCAAGTTGCTGGGGCAGAGCTTCAATCTTATGACGCTGGGTGGTCTGGCGGCCGCGGTCGGGTTGGTCATCGATGACGCGATCGTAGTGGTGGAGAACATCGTCCTGCATCGGGACGCGGGCGGCGGACGAGTCGAATCCATACGGAGTGCCTTGTCGGAGATCACAGTACCGCTGATTGGTTCAACGCTGACTCCTATCGTGGTGTTCCTGCCATTGATTTCCATGACCGGAGTAAACGGCACATTTTTCCGCGCTTTGGCGGTCACTATGTGCGCGGCGCTGCTGACCTCTTTGATACTTGCGTTGAGCTGGACGCCAACGCTGAGTCTCTACCTGCTGCGGCATCCAGGTGTGGAAGAGCCCCAGCCAGGCGATGTCACGGGCGACGCTGACCAGGAGCTGCACCGGCTGATGGCTGCCGAGGAAGCTTCGATGAAGGGGTTTTTCCGGCGCGTCATCCATTTTTATGAGCGGTGGCTACGGTGGGCGCTGGAACATCCACGCTGGCTGCTTGCGGGGGCCATAGTACTGGTTGTGGTGTCTTTTGGTTGTTACAAGCTGCTCGGCTCGGACCTGCTGCCTCAAATGGATGAAGGCGGCTTTATTCTCGACTACCTCACGCCACCGGGCAGTTCTTTGCAGGAGACCGACCGCGTGGTGTCGCATATCGAACGGATCGTACATAAGGTCCCGGAAGTGGAAAGCACGTCGCGCCGTACAGGGCTGCAGTTGGGACTTGCCGCGGTGACCGAGGCAAACCGCGGCGACCTTACAGTAAAGCTGAAAGCCAAAAGGAGTCGCAGCGTTGATGAAGTGATCGCCGAGTTGCGTGACACGATCAAGAGGGAAGAGCCGTCAGTTGATGTCGATTTCCCGCAAATGCTGCAGGACATGATCGGCGATCTGACGGGAGCGCCGGAGCCGGTGGTGATCAAGCTCTTTTCTGAGGACGCGGACCTGCTGGCAAAAACCGCGCCCGGCGTCGCTGATGCCATTGAGAAAATCGGCGAGCGCACGGGAAAGGACAAAAGCGGAAAAGACCAGGTAAATCACGGCCCGGTTGTGGACCTGAAGAATGGCATCGAGAACACGATGAGCGGTCCAGCGCAGGAGTTCAGGGTCAACCCCACGGTGGCCGCCAGGGCCGGCTTCACCGCCGAGGAGGTGTCCACGGACGCTACGGCGCTGTTGCAGGGGGTGCCCTCGGACACTCCTCTGGTTGCGAACAATCGTGCTTATACCATTCGCGTCCGTTTTCCAGACCAGAATCGGGTATCGCTTCAAGCGATGAGCGGTACTTTGCTTACCAGTGCAACGGGGAAGACAGCCACGCTCGGCGCGCTGGCACAGGCGAACGAGCTTCCCGGGCAAACAGAGATCATCCGTGAGAACTTGCAGCGCGTTGTCGAGGTCACGGCACGTCTTGAAGGCGAGAGCCTGGGCAGCGGCGTCGCCAAGGTTCAAAAAGTCGTTGCCGGTCTGCATTTGCCTTCTTCCATCCGTGTGACGTATGGCGGTCTCTACGCCCAGCAGCAGAGCGATTTTCACGATATGGTCGTAGTCCTGGTGCTGGCGATCGTGCTGGTGTTCGTCGTCCTGTTGTTTGAGTTCCGGAGCTTCTCCGCTCCTATTGCCATTTTGAGTTCCGCTTTGCTCTCGCTCTCAGGCGTGTTTCTGACGTTACTGGCTACCAGTCTGGTCACCACGATGACCATAAATCTGGCTTCGATCATGGGCATGATCATGGTGATTGGCATCGTAGCGAAGAACGGGATCTTGCTGCTTGACGCCAACCAGAAGTTTACGGCCGCCGGCTTTGCGCCGGAGGAAGCCATGATCCAGGCGGGACGCCGCCGCTTGCGTCCGATTGTCATGACAGCGCTGGCGACGGTTGCGGGAATGTTTCCGCTGGCGCTCGGACTGGGCGCTGGTTCGCAGATGCTGCAACCGCTGGCGGTTGCCGTGATTGGCGGTATTCTCATCTCCATGGTGTTGTCCCTCATCGTCACGCCGGCGGTGTTCTTCTATATGACGAAAGGGCACGCGGTAAGTAGCCATTAAACGGAAAACTTGCTGCTGATTAAACTGATGCCAGTCATAGCCAAGCGTGATGGCCTCAGACGCGACTTTGAATCGAGGGAGCTTGCCTTGTTTGGCCCTTTCGGTTTATAGTGTGCCGTTCCGATGCGGCGATTTACTTCCATCGTGACCATGGCATCTCTAGTTGCGGCCTGTCTGCTTCCTGCCGTGCCAATGTCCACTGCAGATGGCGGCCGGCCTATGACGTGCCATCGCCAGCCCGTCGCCCAGACGCATGCCCACAAACATCATTGCGAGGGGATGGAAGAGCAGGAGAGCGCACCTGCTGGTGAAACGTCGCGAACTTCTGTTGGCGGTACCAAGGGGCCACACCAATGCCCAATGAGTTGCTGTTGCTGCGTGCAGGCAAGAGAAGGCAAGAGCCCTGGAATCATTCCTCGGGCAGGAATTGCCGCCACATCGCTCGGCCAGGCCCAGGTTTTTAATCACACTGTTGTTTTTCAGAGCAACGGTTTTTCTTCCCACACGGACCGCGGTCCTCCTTTCCTGAACAACTAAGAGCCCAGGAATCATCTTTATGCCCTTTGCTCTGCGAGGGGACATGCATTTTTGGTTCTACGTCGGAGACTCCTAGGATTCCAGGCGTAGTTGGCGCCCGTCATGGTGCGGTCCTCCGGCCGTTTCCAGTCATCCGCCAAAGAACAATCCCTGCAGGGATGGGCAGCGGGGAATGGATAAAGGGAGCTTTATGTACCGGAAGTTAGCAAGGGGTCTTGCGCTGCTGGCAATGCTGTGCCCTCTGGCGTTGCGTGCTTCAAGCTTTGGAACAGTTAGGACGGTGGTGCATGATCCGCAGCACCGTCCGGTTGCGGGCGCAACCGTGATACTGAAGTCGGCAACCTCGGATTGGTCGCAAACCGGGCAAACAAACCAGGACGGCGAGATCGCTTTCATGACAGTGCCGGTAGGTGTTTATCAAGTCAAAGTGACGCAATCTGGTTTTGCCGGCACCGACCAGACGGTGACGGTTGTGTCTGGTTCTTCTCCTGTGGTTCACTTCCAGCTCAAGATTGCGCCGGTCAGCCAGACGGTGACAGTTTCGTCCGAGGAGGAGGCGATCAATCCAGACACCGCCACGCCGACAACTCTTGTGGCGCGCGAAGACATTGCCCTCACGCCCGGAGCCGATCGCACCAACAGCCTGGGCATCATTACCGACTTTGTCCCTGGCGCTTATGTGACGCACGACCAATTGCACGTGCGCGGAGGCCACCAGACGAGCTGGCTGTTGGACGGCGTGGAGATTCCCAACACCAACATCGCCAGCAACCTGGGACCGCAGTTTGACCCCAAGGACATTGATTATCTTGAAGTCCAGCGCGGCAGCTATGCCGCGGATGAAGGCGATCGGACTTATGGAGTTTTCAATGTCGTTCCGCGGACCGGGTTCGAGCGCAACAACCAAGCCGAATTTGTCGTGAGCGCCGGAAATTTCTATCAAACCAACGACCAGTTCAACTTCGGCAGCCACACAGAGCGTTTTGCCTATTATGCCAGCGTCAACGGCAACCGCAGCAATCTCGGAATCCAAACGCCCGTAGGACAAGTCATTCACGATGCGGAAAATGGCTACGGCGGCTTTACGTCTTTGATCTACAACCCCGATTCCCAGAACCAGGTGCGTTTTGTCGCGTCCGCCCGGCGGGACTACTATCAGATTCCTAACAGCCCTGGTGACCAGGCGGCCGACGGGCAACATGAAACCGATGTGTTTGCCACTCTTTCCTGGCTGCACACATTCAACGCCAAGACCGTTTTGATGGTCTCGCCTTTCTATCACTACAACAGCGCGAATCTTGATGGCGCCGCCAACGATCTTCCTACCAGCACTACCGACCACCGGGCCTCGCGATTCGCCGGCGGGCAGGGAACGTTGAGCTTGACGCTGCCCCGGAATGATGCACAAGTCGGCTACTACGGTTTTCAACAGCGTGATAATCACGTGTTAGGGATTCTCTTTCACGATCCCAACGTGCAAGACATTCATGATCGCGAGCCGGCAACCGGGAGTGTTCAGGCTGTCTTCATCCAGGACAAATTCAAAGTAGCACCGTGGCTGACGGTCATCGCAGGCGTTCGCCAGACTCATTTTTCCGGCGGTGTCGTCGAGAACGTGACCAGTCCACGGATCGGCATAGCGGTGCAGGTTCCGCGGCTGAATTGGGTGTTTCGTGGTTTCTATGGCGATTTCTACCAGCCGCCGCCGCTGATCACTGCCTCTGGGCCGCTGCTGGCCTTCGTCAATGACAATAATCTGGGTTTTATTCCGCTCCGTGGTGAACGCGATGAGGAACACCAGTTCGGCGTGACTGTCCCATTCCACGGCTGGAGCCTCGACGCGGATCAATTCCGGACCCACGTTAAAAACTTTTTTGACCATAATCCGATTGGAAACTCCAATGCATTTTTCCCACTCACCATTGACGGGGCCCTTATTCGCGGTTGGGAGCTTACACTCCGCTCGCCACAATTAGGGCGGTTCGGCCGCGCCCATCTCGCATACTCCAACCAGGTTGCGTTGGGACGCGGAGCCATCAGCGGAGGTCTCACGGATTTTCACCCTCCGGCGGGTTTCTTCACTCTCGACCATGATCAAAGGAACACGCTGAACGCCGGCTTCAATGCGAACCTGCCGTGGCGCATCTTTGCGTCAACCAACGTGTATTACGGCTCCGGGTTTTCCAACGGATCACCGCCACCGAGTCATTTGCCGGGGCACACCACGTTTGATGTCTCGGCGGGAAAAGCATTCGGTGAAGATGTCTCCATTTCCGTGACGGCGCTGAATGCCGCCAACCGTCACTTGCTTATGGACAACAGTCTCACGTTCGGCGGTTTCCATTACAATAGCCCGCGCGAAATCTACGGCGAATTTCGTTATCGGTTCCATTACGGTTCGAAGACTCGCAAATAGGCGGAACCGGGACGGCAAACCCATGACCTGTTCTATGATGGATGCAGTACCGTTGGAGCCGGGATCATGCGTAAGAAACTCAGGGTTTTGGTTTGGTCCGTCCTCGTTGTGCTGTTTTTGGCCGCGGTTGGCTGCTGGTGGCTCAGGAACGCCGCGGGGTTCAGCGCGAGGCAAGAGCCGAGTGCGGTTGAAGCCATGGTGGCGCGCAATGCTCGGATGATGGCCATGCCCGTCGAAGCAAAAGAGCTGCGCAATCCCGTTTCTCTTACGCCCGAGATCATGACAGAAGCGAGACGACATTTCGCTGATCATTGCGCTATGTGCCATGCTAATGATGGCAGCGGCAGCGCCGAGATGGGGCAGAACTTGTACCCTAAAGCGCCGGACATGAGGCAATCACCCACGCAGGCGCTTTCCGATGGGGAGATTTACTTCATCATCCACAACGGCATACGTCTGAGCGGCATGCCGGCATGGGGAGCGGAAGGGGATCGCGACCACGATCATGAGAGCTGGGCGCTGGTGTATTTCATCCGACATCTACCGAAGCTATCGCCGGAAGAAGTGCGAGAGATGGAGAAATTCAATCCACAAAGCCAGGCCGATCGGGAAGAACAACGTGAAGAGGAGGATTTTCTCAATGGCAAACCGGCAAAAAAATAACATATCTTACTGGATTCTTATCTGTCTTATCAGCCTGGCCCTTTCCGGGATGCTATATGCTCACGGAGACCAGAAACACGTTAAGGGTACGGTCAAGAGCTTGAGCGCGGTGTCCATTACTGTAGAAACCACAACGCACGAAACGCAAACGATACAGATAACGAGCCAGACGAAGTTCATCAGGAGCGGAAGCCCTTCCAGCCTGCGCGAACTGAAGGCCGGCGACCTCGTGGCTATACATGCCAAGGAGTCAGGAGAAAAACTCGAAGCCGTCGAAGTCAAATTTGGGGCAGCGCCGAAATCTACAGCGACAAAGAAGCCTTAGCCCGCGCGCAATGTCAGTTCCGGCGCGAGGTGATGGCTTTCCTGATCGCTGCTTCAGGAGCCTGGTCATCGAAAGAAACTTTGCCGTCTTTCAAGGACAGTCCCAGCCTCTGCCATAGTTGCCCCAGGTCGACGGCGGCGGGCTTGTCGCGCATTTCATTGTAGAGTTCCATCAGCACCGTGGTTCCGGTCGCCCGATCCCCCAGGGACAAGGCCTTGGTAATGTCCCAATTTTGGGTGATATTGCCCCCGCCGTTGAGGATTCCACGCAGGGCATCCTGCAGTCCTTTGCGATTATGCGTGCGTTCGCGAATGCGAACGTCAGCCAGCAGACAAAACATGGCGCCGCCCCAGTAGGTGCGCCCCCAGGTTGGCGTCTTGTCGAGACCTTGGTCGCCCGAGCCCGGCTCGCCTTTCGGCATACCCAGAATGACCTGGCGCCACATCTCTGGCACGGGCATATTGCCTACCTGTGCCCGGGCCACAGGTTCAACGTAAGTGGATATCCCTTCTTCGAGCCAGTGGTGGTTGTCTTCCAGAGAGGGAAAAGCGAGATGGATCATCTCGTGGGTCAGCACCCAGTCGTCTGCCAGATCGGCAACTGCTGCGCCGCGGCCCACCGTAACCAGGATCAAGCCGCCGCCTTTAGGATAGGTCACACCATGATGGACTCCAGAGCCAGAGTCGGCGCGAATGCGCAGCGTAAGCCGGGGGACAGGGAAGCGGCCGTAGTAGACGTCCACGGCTGTTGCGGCCGCGGTAGTCCAGTGGAGCAAATCCTCGCGCGAGACCGTCAATGGTTCTTGGGGAAGCGTTACATCAATCTCTCCGCCCGGGACCGTGAGGAGCGCGCTTTGCGCGTCTTCACCAGCACGCGCGGAACCAAGCAGAATGAGCAGCAACGCAGACGCGATGCATTTGCGGCCGTTCTGCGCCCATGGGGTGTTCAAGCAATATTTATTGTACCTGCCGGAAGGCTACGTCGCTGCCGCCTTACGGCGAAAGTGACCGATCAGCGAATCCAGGGAAAAGAGTCCGGGGCCAAAAGCCAGTATTACCAGCGAAGCAACCAGGAATGTGCACGGTGCTGCATTAATGAACTTGTCGCCATCGGAGATGATGGACTTCAGGGCTTCAGTGTCCGCAATGACATAGGCCATAATCATATTGATCACCAGCGGCAGAGCGATCAAGCGCGAAGCCAGTCCCAGGATAAGAAGAATCCCGCCGCCAACTTCCAACAGCGCTATGGCGTGCACGGTGAAGGCGGGGGCTGGAACGTGCCAGGCCGCGAAACGCTCCGCAAAAGAGGGAAGATCTGCCAGTTTTGCCCTGCCCGCTGTAATGAATTGCCAACCCCAAAACAAGCGAATGGCCAGTAACAATGGAGACTGCATTGCGTTAGCTGCGCGCAGGAACAAAGCATACAGCTTATCTATGGCCTTCATCTATCTTGCCTCTCTGATTTGCAGAACCACCCGAGGGCGGACCAGTTGGTGAACCAGCCGTGCACCTGTCCGGTGACGTGACTTACCGGACGGTTGGTCCATTTCACGGAAGCTTCAATGGCTTGAGAAAGCGATTTGCCCTCTTGCAGCGAGCGCAACAGAGCAAAGCCTTCCGGCTCCAGCCGTTTGAAATAATTCACATTGTCCTGACGATGGACAGCCAGATAGATCTTCTTCGGTTTGGGCAGCGACAGGCGCTTCCCTGCGCGATGGTGCTCACGTTCCAGCACCACGTTGCTGGCGATGTCATTCTCCTGCTCGTCCTGATCAAACTGGTCGCGGACCTTGAGAAGGAACTCATCAACCGGATAAGCAAGGTCCAGCAGGCGCAGATAGGGCTGCAGGTGAAAGGCAGGGTCATCGCCGAGATTGCTTAAGTCTGGTTCCGTCAATTTGGGCAGTTCTTCACTATCGAAGACGTCAATATCGGTCCATTCCAGCCGCACCATATCCAGGGCCATGCGCTGCTTGGTCGCAGCGAACTTGGGGTGCTTGCTCAGCCACGCTTCCAACCGCGAGCCCAGGTTCCTCAGAGTGAAGGACTCCGATGGGCAGTCGGTCAGATACGCCACCAGCAGCTTGTCAAAGTTCTTCTGTCCGACGACGGCGCGCAGGCCGGGAAAGTCTTCCGCGAGAGACGAAAGAATCCGAAACCAGTAAACGCGGTTGTAGATTTCAATTCGTTCGAACGACGTCAGCCGGTCATTCGGTTTGATGACCGAAGCCACAATGTCCGTGACTGACTTGCCGTCGCGCGTGCGCTTCCGCATTCCCTCGGACGCGGTGAGCGGCTGCTGAATCACGCCGAGCACAATACGCTGGAGTTGTTCCAGGTCCATCACATTCCTGCCTTCTCAGAGACCGTTCTCGTCGGGCTTGAATAAGGACGAATTGCAGCCTCCACGTTTTTAGAAGAGGTATGGGCGGGATGGAACTTTTTGGCTTTCAGCGCTTCGTCGTGCACTTCTTCAAAGGACGGAATACGGTCGTCCCATTCGAGCAAAGTGGCCGTGGGACCCGCGCGTTCGATGGCCCGGGCGTAAAGCTGCCATACCGGGTCGATCACTGCGTGATCATGGGTGTCGAGGATGTATTTTTCGTACTTGGAGTGTCCGGCGATATGGATCTGCGCCACCCGCTCCGGCGGCACGCTGTTCAAATAGTCGAAGGGGTCAAAGCTGTGGTTCTGTGATGAGACGTAGATATTGTTCACGTCCAGCAAAATGCCGCAGTCAGCATCTTCCACGACCTCGTTGAGAAATTCCCACTCGGTCATTTCGGACACGTGATACTCAGCGTAGCTGCTGACGTTTTCCACTGCAATGGGCACTTCCACAAAATCGCGAACTTCGCGGATCTTCTGCGCCGTCTTCTTCGCGGCCTCAAATGTGTATGGCATGGGCAGAAGATCGTGCGAGTAGCGGCCGTCCACACTCCCCCAGCACAGGTGGTCGGTCAGCCAGGGAGTTTTGGTGCGCTTGACCAGGGTCTTCAACCGTCGTAAATGCTCGCGGCTCAGCGGCTCGGCGGAACCAAAGTACATAGAAACACCGTGTTGCACCACTCGATACTGGTCCAGGATCTGGTCGAGGACCTTGAGCGGCCGCCCGCCATCCACCATGAAGTTTTCAGAGATGATTTCGAACCAGTCAACGACCGGCTTTTTTTCGAAAATGTGGTGATAGTGGGGGATTCGAAGCCCGATACCAACTCCATAGTCGGTAAACCCGTTGAAACGATTAGCAGGCATAAGAGAATGCTGAGGTGTAAAAAACAATCAAAGGTTAAAAAGTGGAGGACCGGATGTTGTTCTGCCGGTCCCCCAAACAACGAAAGACATCCCAGTTAGTGCTTGTCCATGGGCTTGCCGTCCGTCCGGCAGTCGCCCTTGCCTTTGCAGTCATTCTTGCCCTTGGTGGACCCGCAGCCGCCTTTGCCTTTGCAGGAGTTTTGCCCTTTACAGGCATGTTTTTCTTTCTTGACCTTCGTGGCTTTCTTGCCGCTGTCTGCGGCTTTGTCGCCACCGGTGTCTTGAGCCATGGCAGCACTTGAGCCGGCAGCAAACCCGGACAGGGCCGCACCAATTACCAATGCACGCATTGATTTCGTCATTTCGGAGTCTCCTTATTTGCTTTTTAGTGACCGAGAGTTCCTGATCGGTATACCGCCTGACTTTCCCTGCACTACTATTCCTCTCGGTTATGATTCAGGTACGTAGATTCACGGGACCTGGATTGGTGACAACTGGACCGCGTGAATTTTTCACATCCCGCCAGGCCCGATACAAGCAACCGGCAGCTTTTTCTGCATTTGGCGATAGTAGCGATCAAGCGGCAAAATGCTAACACAAGTGCAGTACCCAGAGCCAACGGATTGTTATTTTGTTCGCTGGACGAGGAAGAAGGCCAGGTCCTTCAGCGTCGCTGCCCGGCCCCCAAAAGAGTCCAATGAGTTGCAACCGGTGGTCACCAACACGTCCGCCTGGCGCAATGATTCCTGGATGCCAAATAGCGCAGGGTAGGTTGTTTTCTCCGAGGCAGTGTCTTTCCCGGCTGTTTTGCCCAATTGTTCTGAAGACTGAGTGACGTCGAGCACGTCGTCCACGATCTGAAAGGCCAGACCGATAGCCCGACCAAAATCGCGCAAACGCTGGACTTCAGTGCTGGACGCTCCCGCGTAAATGGCGCCACTGACAAGGCTGGCGGTTATCAATGCTCCAGTCTTGGAGCGATGGATGTATTCCAGTGTCTCAGCGTCCGAAGGCTGGCGCTCAGCTTCCAGGTCTTTGACTTGTCCGCCGATCATGCCGTCCACGGTCCCCGTGCCCCGGGCGATTTCTTCAATGATCCGGACGCGAGCTTCCGCTGGACACTTCAGCCGGGCGAGCACTTCATACGACTGTGTCTGAAGCGCGTCGCCTGCAAGAATGGCCAGGGCCTCTCCGAAGACCACATGGCAGGTTGGTTTGCCGCGCCGAAGATCGTCATTGTCCAGGGCTGGGAGGTCGTCATGGATTAGCGAGTACGTGTGCAGCATTTCCAGGGCGCTGCCCAGGTCTTCGACTCCTTCGGGAAGGCTGGAGGCGATCATCCGCGCCGCCTCCATGCAGAGTATGGGACGCAGCCGCTTGCCACCGGCGAACACGCTGTGGCGCATGGCCTGATGAATGGACTCCGGCCTTTGCGTTGCCGGTGGCAATAGTCTTTCCAGGGCCTGGTCAATCAGGTGCTGTCCCTGCTCCATGACCTCTTTCAGCATAAGCAAAAGAGTATAAAGCACGAGTGGCCCGGCGAGGCTCCGCGACTGGAATGATCCGCGGGAGCGAGCCCACGCGTTACGCTGCGTGGGTATGCGCCACAGGTTTAGTCTGGCTCGCGGCGAGCACGATCGACCTCACGTCGGAACTGGAGCAACAGTCGGCGGCCCCAGCCGCCAGAGCGTTGGTCCACATTCCATCGTCCGCCAGACGATGGGTGCACACGATCACCGTGTCCGCGAACTCGCGTGTGAGCTGCTGCACGTCATCGAATTTTGCCAGTTCCAGGTCCACTATGGCCACTTCCGCCTTATGCCGTGGAATGGCGTGACGCAGGTCTACCAGGTCGTGAGCAACGCTCACCACGCGAAAATGGTTGTTGAGGGATCTGAGCAGAAATTCGGCATTGTGGATATTGCCGTTGGCAATCACTACACTAAGCGGTTTCATCAGGCATCCATCCCTTCTCGGCTCGGGCGAAGCACTTGCTTGTCCAGAAAGTATTGGAACTGCGGAGAAACTCCGCAGGCCTGGGGGCGTTATTTTTTTACCGCAGCATGCGGCTTGTCCGCTGAAGATTCGTACGCCGCCGGCTGTAGCTTGCCATTTTGTTTCAAAAGAATCTCGACCTTGCCTTCCGCTTCCTCCAATTCCTTGCGGCATGCCGAAGACAGCTTCACGCCTTCTTCGAAGAGCTTCAACGCCTTTTCAAGCGGTACGTTTCCTTTTTCAAGGTCATCAACGATTTGTTCCAGGCGCTGGAGACCGTCTTCAAATTGAGGCACTGGGCCAAAACTCCATGGCACATTTTACTCCCGCAAGTGGAAGATGTTTTGAATTTATTTGAGTGCCTCCGAGCCGTCGGCAATTAGGAAACACTAATTTGCGGCGACGGACACAGGGCGAATGCCATCGAGCACGTCGAGAGCGGCCGAGTAACGCCCCAGCGGGGCGGCTACTTGCGCGCCCTGAACAATTCCCCGGACCTGGTGTAGCATCTCTCGGGCAATCTGTACGCCTTCGGCGCGAGCGGCGTCCGCATTGGGCGCGCGGCCCATGCGTTCGACAATCGAATCCGGCACCGACACCCGCAATTCATTCTTCATGAATTCGGCGTTGCGCACGCTCACCAGGGGCCAGATTCCCGCCAGTACCGGGATGCGGCAATGTTCAATGCGGCGAAGGAAAGTCTCCAGCAGCGTAATGTCAAAGACCGGCTGCGTTACGGCAAAATCCGCGCCCGCTTCCACTTTGTACTCGAAGCGTCGGATTTCTTCGTCAATGTTGCCAATGCCGGGATTTGCGCCAACGCCGATCAGGAACCTGGTGCCGGCACCGATGGGATTGCCGCCTAGATCCAGCCCGAAATTCAGGTTGTGCACGATGTTGACCAGGCCAATCGCGTCTACATCGAAGACCGCAGTAGCGTCGGGGTAGTTGCCCAGTTTTGGAGGATCGCCGGTGATGCAAATCAGATTGTGGATGCCGGTGCTGTAGGCGCCCAGCAACTCCGATTGCATACTGAGAACGTTGCGGTCGCGGCAAGTGAAATGCAACACCGTCTCCAAGCCGGCCTGTTGCTGAATCAGAATACAGAGCGCCAGATTGCTCATCCTGGCCGACGCGCGCGGGCTATCCGGGATGTTGATGGCGTCAATGCCCGCAGCCTTGAGGTACTTGGCTCCTTCAAGCTCCTTGCGGAAATCTATCCCTTTGGGCGGAACGATCTCAACCAGAGTCACGAACTCGCCGCCCGCCAGTTTTCTGCCGATGCTGGAACGCTGGGCCAAGGGTGGCGGAACCACCCCTGATTCGCGTTTGCGCTCCGTCAGGACCTGAAAGCCGGAGGCCTCGCTCTTGATGTTGGCGCTGCGCAGGGAAGCCTTCATGGCTTTAGTATGCTCGGGCGTGGTACCGCAACAGCCGCCCACCAGACCTACTCCTGCGTCAACAAACTTACGGGCGTAGCTCGCCATGTATTCCGGTGAACATAAGTAGATGTTCCGGCCTTCCACATTACGCGGGATGCCGGCGTTGGGTTGCGCCGCCAGCGGCAGATCGGTGAGACGGCGGATGCGCTCAATCACTTCCAGCATGGCGACCGGGCCTACACTGCAGTTGCAGCCAATCACGTCCGGACCCCACTCAACGAGCTTCGAGACGAAGGTTTCCGGGCTGGCGCCGTCCAGGCAGTTGCCCTCTTCGTCAATCGTTACCTGGGCGACAAGTTGAGTGTGCGGAGCTACGTCCCGCGCCGCGAGAATGGCCTGATGGAGTTCTTCGAGATACCCAAATGTCTCCAGAATCAGCAAGTCCACGCCGCCTTCGATCAACGCGGCGATCTGTTGGCGGAATGAAGCCCGCGCTTCCTCCCGCGAAGTCTTACCCAGTGGCTCAATGCGAATGCCCAGCGGCCCCACCGACCCTGCCACCAGGGCCGCAGCCGCTATTTTCAGGTTGAACGCGTCGGCGGCTTCGCGAGCCAGTTGGGCACCTCGCAGGTTGATCTCATGCACCTTGTCGGCCAGTCCGTAGCGGGCCAGGCGGAAGGAATTACCGCCGAACGTATTGGTCTCAATCACCTCGGCCCCGGCAGTCAGGTATTCCTGATGGATGTTGCGCACCAGGTCAGGCTGGGTCAGATTCAACTCGTCGTAGCACTTGTTGATGAACACTCCCTTGGCGTACAGGAGCGTTCCCACGGCGCCGTCGCAGAGCACGGGGCCTTGCTTCAGCCGGGTTAGCAGATCTTGTGGCGTGGACATTTCATCCAGAATACCGCAGCACGGCCCTGGCTGGCCATCGGCCAGGAGTTGCCGCATCTGGCTCTGCTATAATCGGGGCTTCATTCTCATGGCATTTATAGACAAACGGCTGAAGACTTACGTCTTGCTTGCATGCGCTTCTGCGGCGGCCCTTCTGGCTGCTTGTGGTGGCTCTTCCAATTCAAGCAGCAGTTCCACCACCAAGCTCACAGGATTAAAGAAACGTGTTCTGGTTTCCAACCAGGCGTCGGGCGCCGTAACGATTTTCGACGCCGCCAAGGATCAGGTGTCTGCCAGGAGTTTCTCCGCTTCCGGCGCGTCCAAACTGGTGACTGCTTCGGGGAACACCGTTGTGATGCAGCAAGGCACCACCGTCATTACGGTCATCAATAATGTAACTGAAACAACGCCCGTTCAGTTAAGCCTTCGCGACCAGGTCTTTGACGTTGCGATCAGTAATGATGGCAAGACCGCTTACGCCGCCGAGCGCAACGTTGGCGAGATTGCGATCTTTAACACCACGAACGGCAATCTTTCCAGCATTACGGGAATACCCCTGGTGACCAGGCTGGTGGAAGGGACCAACGAGCACAAGATGCTCGTATTCACCGACAATCCAATTGGCGGCAACACGTTCTACGTCATAGATACGGCCACGAATAATTTCACTCCCATCAGCGCACCGCAACTGGACCAGCCCTACTCCGCAGTTTTCGACCCCGGTGACAGCAATGACACCACGGCTTTCATCCTGAACTGTGGCCCGGAATGCGGCGGAACGACCGCCAGCGTGATAAAAGTAAATTTCAGCAACCCGCTCGTTCCAACCTTTAGTGCGCCCATCCCGGTTTCAGCGGCCACGGTCGGCGTCCTCAGCGGATCGAGTTTGTTTGTTGCCGGCTCACCCGGCGCCGGCAGCACAGGGAGCGTGCAGACCATCAACACCGGTAGCCTGACGGCTTCAGCCGCACTTACCATCACCAACGGCCACCACCTGAAAATGGTCATGGCCAGCAACAACCGTCTTTATATTGGCGCCTCGGGGTGCACCGCTACTCTGGACAACAGCACCGGCCTGATGAAGGGCTGTCTGACCATTGTCAATACCAGCAGCAATGCGGTCGTGATTCCTGAAGTTTCTCCGTTCCGCCAGAATTTCGACGCCACCGGAATCCAGCCCATTTCCGGCCGCACGGTCGTCTATGTCTGCCAGGGCGGCGAACTCGACATCTACGACACTACTACAGACGTGGCCGTCCAGCCCAGTCCTCCGATTGACATCATTGGCAAAGCGATAGACGTTACGCTTATTGATCCCTAGGAGCCTCTAGCCGCCGCGCGGGTCATTGTCCCGGATTGAGCATCAAGTCGTGGGTTGTGGCGCGTTGTACCGCGGCGTCTGAATAGGCCAGCGTGAATGTCGTGTTGCCGTACCACGCGTCCCAATGGTCCATATAGTGCGGGCTGAAGATTTGTCCGGATTCGCCGATCACAATGTTGAATGTTGAGTTATCAAGATCTGAAAAATCCACGGTCATGCGCTCGGACGGACCAAAGCGTCTTCCCACTTGCTTGACCGTATAGGTTCCACCGGACTGCGGGTGACGGCCCGGGCCGCTCCAGTATTTGACTACCGGAATCGCGCCCAGAACCGGATGATTGATCTCCACCGGATATTCCTGCCCATACTTCCATGACGCCAAATCGGCGGGCCCCTCGGCAATCGCCTGGTCCACCGCTTTTGTCAGCAGATCGTCAAACGTGGCGTAACCTGACGGCAGCCAGCGCGCCGGCTGAGTCTGCACAATCGTCTCCAAGGCTACTGAAGATTCTGACCACTCGTAGTTTTCCCATTCGTCACCAAGCTTGGGCTCAAGCAGCAACTGCCAGAGCGCACTCCGGGCCTTGACTGCAATCGTAGGAGCGGCGGAGTCAGCAGCCATGCGTCCATCAAAACCGCGCATTACATCCGCGGCTTTGCGTGTCCGGTCGGTGGCCTTGGGACTGTGGTCAATGGCATAAACAAAATGGTCCGCGAAAAACCGGTCGTACTCGGACGTGACGTCCGTCTGCAGAGCAAGCATGTCAGCCGGAGCGAACTTCTTCCCCGACTCCAAAACGTGGTAAATCCGTTCAGCGCGGTACGGTGGATACCATTGCGTCGCAAGGAGATACGGATATCCGTCCGGCGTAATGCGCGAATTTGCGGTGGCGATTATTCCGGAAGGCGGATCATACACGTTGGGCATCTTGTCGAAGGGCAGATAGCCGGTCCAATCGTGTTTGCCATCAGCGCCGGAGACAGGGACCGTACCATCGCCCGATGCCCGCATTGGAACGAATCCCATGGCCTGGTAGCCGATGTGACCGTCTACATCGGCATATACAACGTTTTGTGACGGCGTGGCGAACGTGGAAAGCGCCTTCCGGAATTCCGTCCAGTTACGGGCTGAATCCAGGTCGAATACAGGAATACTGATGCTCTGCGTGTCATACACCAACCATTGCAGCGCGATCTTGCGCGTTTCACCGGGCAAAAGGTCGCTGATGATCGGTCCATGGCGCGTGATGACGACATCTAATCCAACATCAGGACTGTCCTTTACATGGATAATTTCATGCACTACTTCAGCTTTCCGCCAGCCTTGGGGCGTCTCATATTCCCCGGAGCCGTTGAAATTTTCAATCATCAGATCCTGCACATCCGGGTTCAGATTCGTGTAGCCCCACGCGATGTGCTGGTTGTGCCCAACCACCACAAACGGCAGGCCGGGAAGGCTGAATCCTTCCACGTTGAACTCTCCGGCATGGAGATGAACTTCGTACCACGTACCCGGAAGCTGGTGGGGAAGGTGCATGTCATTGGAGAGCAGAGGCTTTCCCGTCACCGTGTGCTCCCCGGAGACCACCCAGTTGTTCGACCCTGGCAGGCAAGCTTCACAGGCATCAAGTGTGGCATCACTGGTGCTTTGGCTGGCGCCGGAATCGCGAGTAACCGTCCTTCCGCCCTGCGCGACATCCGCGTCGCGCTTAGGGTCCTGGGCGCCGCTGCCGGGTGGCCGGTCGCGCCAGGAGCCAGCGGGATACAGGTCCTGCATCAACTCCGGCGTTAGTTTCGCTCCAATTTTTTCCCGCCAGTACTCCATGTCGTACTGCGGATTGAGCAACTGGCTCATGCTTACGCCTACCAGCACGGAGTCCGCGACGGTCCATGGCCTGGGCTTGTAACCCAATATGCGGAACTCAACCGGAAGTTTGTCGCGATGCTGCTCGATGTAACTATTCACGCCACGCCCATAAGCTTCAAAGTATCTGCGCTCCCTCGCCGGAAGCTGCGCGGCCACTCGCTCGGACACGGAGCGCAAGCGAAGAATTCGCTGACGCTTGTCCATGTCCAGCCACGTCGGGCTGGGCCGGGTATGTCCGGTGAATCGGGACGTTCGTGGGGCCGGCGCTTTCGTCGCGGGAAGAATCTCCGCCAGTTCGCCTCCTGCGTAGCGTCGCGTCATGTCCATTTGCCAGAGCCGGTCCTGGGCGGTGACGTATCCCTGCGCCAGGAACAGGTCTTCGAGATTGCCAGCAGTCAGGTGGGGCACACCATGTGTGTCCCGCGCGACAGAGACTGGCACGTGGAGTCCCGGGACGGAGATTGTGCCATCGAGCTGGGGCAGGGAAGACCGCGCCGCTTGATAAAACCAGCCAAGGATTCCGGCTGCGGCAAGGACAACCACCAGCAGTAGGCCGAGCAGGGTCTTGCGCACCAGGCGCTTTTTGCGCGGACGTCGGGCAGAAGTAGCGGGAGCCAGCGTAGCCATAAGTGTGGGATTCTAAGGGATGCTGAGGCAGAGCACAAACCCGCTACAGTGGGCTGGAGAGTCGGCGTCGCATGGTAGGATGATATTGGAAAATGAAATTCATTTTCATTTCCATTTTTCCATGTTGCAGCGACGCATTGACGATCACGCACCGCCAACGCGCGAGGCCATGCGCGAAGCTCAGGACATTTTCTTTAAACACCTCAAGCGTGTAGGCCTCAAGCATACTGAGCAGCGTGACACGATTCTCCGGACCTTCCTGGAGACACGCGACCACCTTTCCACCGATGAACTCTTCCGTCTGGTGCGTAAGAAAGACGCCAAAATCGGCTTCACAACCGTATATCGGACCCTCAAGCTGCTGGCGGAATGCGGTCTAGCCAGCACCGTCCCGTTCCCTGACGGCATGGCACGCTACGAACACCAATTTAACCGCCGCAGCCACCACCACATGGTGTGCACGGAGTGCGGAGCGTCGGTTGAATTCTTTTCCCCGGAAGTAAGCAAGCTGGAGGAAGAGATCGGTCGCAAGTATCACTTTGATGCCACGCGCCACAACTTCCAGATTTATGGAATTTGTGAAGATTGCCGAAAGAAAATCACAAAGAGAACCCTGGGAACCCTTTGAACGCTTTGCTCCGATTGGCGAATCTTCTCTGTGTCCTCCATGGTAAAAAGGCCGCAGTTGGCCCGTAGAATCTCCAGGGTGCAGAGTTTGCGCAAGTATCGGCCGCAGGACTTCCAACGCTTGCTGGAAATCGACCACAGCTGTTTCGTTTCTGGCATTGCTTATACGGATGAGGAATTGGCATATTTCCTGGAACGGCCCTTGGGCGTTGCGTTGGTTGGTGAAGAGGCGGGCGAGATAAATGGTTTCGTCATTACTAACCGCTTTCGCTCGCGGCGCGCCGGCTCATGGATCGGTCACATTATTACCATTGACGTTGCGCAGGAGGCCCGTCGCACCGGACTGGGCAGCCAACTCCTGTCCACGGTGGAAGACGAATTGAAGGCCGCGGGCTGCGATCACGTCTGGCTGGAAGTGGCGGTAGATAACGATCCGGCGCTCGAGTTTTACAAGAAACATGGATACACAGTACTGAAAACCTTGCCCCGCTACTATCTGGATTCGATAGACGGCTTTCTGATGGGCAAGAGACTAACGTAAAATACCTGCGTTATCCATGGAAGGGGCGATTGGGGCAATGAAATTGCTTGGTTTCGGTGTTATCGTGGTTGCTTCCGTGGCCGGCCTTTGGGCGGGAATCCATGCATTTGGTACAGGTTCTGGATCTGCCAGCGATCAAAATGGCGCAGTGCTCATCGGCAAAGCGGCATTTACCGACTACAGCACAGAGAAGCCCGGCACCTTTCATAAGATCACGGTCGCGGACCTTCCGCCGCCATTTTCCACGGGGTCGGCAATCAATATGGCTTGGGTGATTGATCGTCCTGCTGGCGCCTGGCCCAAGGCGCTTCCGGGCTTCAAGGTGGATTTGTACGCTTCGGGCTTGAAGAATCCGCGGTTGATTCGCACGGCTCCTAATGGCGACATCTTTCTTGCCGAGAGTGCTCCCGGAAACATAAAGGTCCTCCGTGGAATAGACAACAACGGCAAAGCGGCCCAAGTCGAGCTCTTCGCCTGCGGTCTTAAGGAGCCCTTTGGTATTGCCTTCTATCCGCCAGGACCGGAGCCGCAATGGGTCTATGTCGGCAACACCGATTCGGTTGTGCGTTTTCCTTACAAGAATGGGAATATGAAGGCTGGCGGTGCGCAACAAATGATTGTTCCCGACCTGCCGGGAGGTGGCCGTCTGACCGGCGGCGGGCACTGGACGCGGGACATCGCTTTCTCCCGCGACGGTAAGAAAATGTACGTTTCCGTAGGGTCACACTCGAACGTCGACGACACGGACAACAACCCGCGGGAAGACCATCGGGCGGACGTTCTCGAGTTCAATCCCGATGGATCAGGGCTTCGCGTTTACGCCTACGGCATTCGTAATGCTGTTGGAATCGCGATCAACCCGCTAACCGGAGAACTTTGGGGCTCGGTCAACGAGCGCGACGAATTGGGCGACGATCTGCCTCCGGACTACATTACCCACATCCAGGAAGGCGGATTTTATGGCTGGCCGTGGTTTTACATGGGCGGCACATGGGACCCGCGACATAAAGGCAAGCATCCTGAACTCAAAGACAAAGTCATCACGCCCGACGTTCTGTTGCAACCGCATTTTGCTTCCCTGGAGATGACTTTCTACGACGGCACCCAGTTTCCTGCCGAATATCGTGGCGATGTCTTTGCCTCTGAGCACGGCTCCTGGAATCGCAAGAAACGTGCTGGCTACGAGGTTATCCGGGTGCCTCTCAAGAACGGCCACGCCACGGGTGAATACGAAGACTTTCTGACCGGCTTCACGACGGACGAAGGCAAAGTCTGGGGCCGCCCTGTTGGCGTGGCCGTGGGCCGCGACGGATCACTCTTTGTCAGCGATGACGGCTCCAAGTCGATCTGGCGCGTAAGTTACACGGGCAAATAAATGCCGGCAATTGCCCTGCGAGTTCCAGTCGCACCAGCATGTTAGAATCGCGGGTCTCGCTTCCTCATGCCCATACCCGTCTCTCTCCGGATCGCCATCGATAGCGGTGGCACGTTCACCGACTGCGTATGGCTGGATCGCTCGGTGCTTCGCGTTCTCAAACTTTTTTCCACACCCTCTGATCCCTCGCAAGCCATTGCAGAGGCTGTAGGCAAGATTGCGCCTGCGGGCCAGGAAGTTGTGCTCTTGCACGGGACCACCGTGGGTACAAATACGCTGCTGCAACGCAAAGGCGCGCGAGTGGCCTTCGTGACTACCGCGGGGTTTGAAGATTCGATCGAGATTGGCCGACAGCACCGACCGAGTCTGTATGACTTTTTCTTTGAAAAAGACCCCCCGCTGGCTCCGCCGGAAATGCGCTTTGGCGTCGAAGAGCGGACGTCCGCCGAGGGCACAGTTTTGCGCTATCCGGAGAGCGCCGCGCTAGCCTCGCTGGTCTGGCGAATCAAGGCGCAGAAGCCCGATGCAGTCGCATTGTCTCTGCTGTTCTCCTTCGCGAATCCAGAAAACGAGCGCACGGTGGCGCTGGCGCTGAGCGGGCTGGGCGTGCCGGTTTCCGTCTCGCACCAGATCCTTCCGGAATTCCGCGAGTATGAACGCGCCAGCACCGTCTTGGTCAACGCGTATCTACAGCCGGTGATGCAGAACTATCTGCACCGACTGCAAGAGCGCGCGGGAACGAGCAACCGGCCTTCCATTTTCGTAATGCAGTCCAGTGGAGGCCTTACCGCGTTGGCCACCGCGTCGCAGCAACCGGTGCGCACGGTACTTTCCGGACCAGCGGGCGGAGTGGTGGGAGCGTCGGCAATGGCCAGACGCAGCGGAGCAGAGCGCATCATCACGCTCGATATGGGCGGCACCTCCACGGACGTTGCGTTGGTTGACGGACAACCCACAGCCACAAATGAAGCCGAAGTTGCCGGCCTTCCGGTACGCGTGCCCGTCCTGGACATTCACACCGTAGGCGCAGGTGGGGGATCACTGGCGCGTTTTGACGCGGGCGGCGCACTGCGCGTAGGACCGGAATCCGCGGGCGCCGATCCGGGACCGATCTGCTACGGCAAAGGCGAACGGCCGACGGTCACGGACGCCAATCTCCTTCTCGGACGTTTGCCCGCCGACCAGTTTCTTGGGGGCGAATTTACATTGGACTTGACGCGCACGCAGAAGATCGTAGGGCAATGGCTCAAGGACAATCACAGCCGGCTCTCCCTGGAGGAATTCGCCGCCGGCGTCGTACGCGTCGTGAACGCCAATATGGAAAAGGCCATCCGCGTCGTTTCGATTGAACGCGGACATGATCCCCGCGAGTTCGCCCTGGTTGCATTCGGTGGCGCCGGGGCCATGCACGCCTGCGATCTCGCCCAGGCTTTGCGCATTCCGCGGGTGATTGTACCGGCCTTTCCCGGCGCTCTCTCTGCGCTGGGAATCCTGATCAGTGACGTGGTGAAAGATCACTCGCGCACGGTGCTCTTACGCGTGCGCGAGCTTCCGGCCGGACAGCTGGCCGCTATCTTTGCCGAATTGCAAACCGACATCGACTCAGAACTGAAGAAGGAAGATTGGAAGGGAAAGGTGGTTTTCGAACGCAGTTGCGACCTCCGGTATCGCGGCCAGGGATACGAACTCAGCCTGCCTTTTGGGAATGACCTGTTGGTGCGCTTTCATGCCGAGCACGAACGGCGCTATGGTTACAGCAGCCGTGGGCGGGACATCGAGATCGTCACGCTGCGGTTGCGGGGACGCGTGGCCTCTCCGGAAACGCTTTCGACCATGGGGATTGAGACCCCCGCCGGCAAACTCGAGGCCTCGGTCGCAAGAGTGATGTTTGCGGGGAAGCCATTGAAAACAAAAGTCGTACCGCGGGAAACTCTGCAGCCGGGACGCCGCTACCGCGGTCCTGCAGTCATTACAGAATACAGTGCAACTATTGTGGTGCCTCCGGGTTCAACCTACCAAGCCGATAAGGCTGGTAATCTCCTGGTTGGAATTGGTTGAACAAGGCGCCCGCAAGGGCGCCTTGTTTTTGCGCCCAGCAAAACGACCCGCCCTGGTGGGCGCCTCTGGCCTATCAACGGTCTTGCCCGCCAAGCTAAATCCCCTGTTTCTTTTCCGAGTACGTAACTCCGACGTGCGTGCCGTCACTCTCCGCGCCCAGGACCACAGCCACGGTACGGTTTTGGTCCTTGTCGGTGCCACTTACCACCCCGCTAATCTTGCCGTCGGTGTTACCGGTTGTCGTTGAAACAGTGAGCCCCGCGGATTTCATCGCGTCCGAGTAGTAGCTGATTACCTTGTCCGCGCTGTCCGAGGTCGTAAAGACGTATTGGCCACTCTGTTTCCCGTTTTCGGTCACGGACAGGGTGTTTTGCACCTTGACACCCGGGTACACCGGAACCCATGGAGGCGCCGCGTCCGCGCCCGTTCCCATCTTCATGGAACCCTTGTCACTGCTGATCTCGATGTTTCCGGCGTTCCCCTCGCCTGATATCTTTATGGAGGATTCTTTGCCCTTGTCGTCGAGAATCACCATGGACTTCTTTTGCGGATCAAACTTCATGGTCACCGTCTTACCGTCTTTTTTGTTACGGACCACGATCGTACCGGCGTCGTCGTCACTGGAAACGATCTCCGCGTCTGGATTCATGGTGACCATCACTTTGGCGGCAGCCAGCCCGGGGTTCTTTTTCGCCAGGTCGCCCATTTGATTGACCTTGTGAACGAAGAAGAAGCCGATGCCGACAATCGCCAGGATGAACACCAGTATCAAGCCGCCAATGATGCCCAATATCCACCAAAGCACGTTGGATTTCTTGGGCGGTGTTCCGGCCGGGGCCGCTCCCGGCGCTGGATTGGGCGTTGGAGTAGTGGACATATATGCTCTCCTCTTGTGAAGTTGTCTGCTTTCGAAGAATTACCGGGCGATTGGATGGCATTATACACAGGGCGAAGCCGGGCGGGACAAGCAAAAGGTGCGATGAAATGCCGGTCGATAACATCCAGCCATACCCGGTTCTCACTCCCAACCAAGCCGGAATCTGTTAGCTTGGTCTTCTGGATGATCTCCTTCTCAAACATCAATAAGCAGTATGGCAAGCAGTTGATTTTCGTTGATGCTTCTTTTCAGTTGAATCCCGGAGAAAAGGTCGGACTGGTTGGCCCCAACGGCGCCGGAAAGACGACGCTCTTCCGCATGGTGGTGGGCGAGGAAACGCCGGATGAGGGCGAGGTCTCGGTCCCCAGGAAGCTGACCATCGGTTATTTTCGCCAGGACGTGGAGGAAATGCAGGGCCGCTCGGTGCTGGATGAAGCCATCGCCGGCAGCGGACGCGTTGGCGATCTGCACCACGAACTGGAGGACCTGCAGCGGGGCATGGCTGATCCCGAGCGGGCTGGCGACATGGACCGCATTATCGACCGCTTCGGTCACGTGCAGGAGGAGTACGAGCATCTGGGCGGGTATGCGCTCGAGTCGCAAGCGCGCGAAGTGTTGCACGGTCTGGGATTCAAGGACGACCAGATTGACGGCGACGTGGGCGCACTCTCGGGCGGCTGGAAAATGCGCGTCGCGCTGGCGCGCGTCCTGCTCGGACGGCCCGACGTCCTGCTCATGGACGAACCCACCAACCACTTGGACATCGAATCCATCATCTGGCTCGAGCAGTTTCTCAAGGCATTCCCGGGCGCGCTGCTGATGACCTCGCACGACCGCGAATTCATGAACCGTCTGGTTTCGAAGATCGCGGAGATTGACAGCGGCGAGATCATCAGCTATTCCGGCAACTACGATTTCTACGAGCGCGAGCGGGTCATTCGCGAAAGCAACCAGCAGGCGGCGTTCGCCCGCCAGCAGTCAATGCTGGCCAAGGAGCAGCGTTTTATTGATCGCTTCAGGACACATGCGGCCAAGGCGGCCCAGGTGCAGAGCCGCATTAAAGCGCTGGACAAGATCGAGAAGATCGAGCTGCCGAAGAGACGCCAGGTCGTGAAGTTTGAGTTTCGGCCCGCGCCGCGCTCCGGCGAACAGGTGGCAGTCGTTGAAAATCTGCACAAGAGTTACGGCCCGCGCGTGATCTACGAAGGATTCAATTTGACCATTCGCCGCGGCGAGCGATGGGCCGTAATGGGAAGGAACGGAGCGGGCAAGACCACGCTGCTCAAAATGATCGCCGGCGCGCTGGCTCCCGATGCGGGAAGCGTTCGCCTGGGCGCCAGCCTGTATATGGGATACTTCGCGCAGCAATCGCTGGACGTGCTCGATCCTGATCTGACCATCATCGAACAGTTGCAGCAGGACTTCCCGCAGGACGGCCTAGGGTCGCTACGTACACTGGCCGGAGCGTTTCAGTTCTCGGGAGATGATGTGGACAAGAAGATCCGCGCACTGTCCGGCGGCGAGAAATCGCGGCTGGCCATAGCGCGGATGCTCTACAACCCGCCGAACTTCCTGGTGCTCGACGAGCCCACGAACCACCTGGATCTGGCGACAAAAGAAATGCTGGTGGAAGCTCTCAGAGAGTTCGAAGGCACCATGATCTTCGTGTCACATGACCGCATGTTCCTGCGCGGCCTCGGCTCGCGGGTGCTGGAACTGGGAGGAGAGAGCGGCATGGACCGAAATCCCAACGTTTATCCCGGGTCGTACATTGAGTATGTGCAAAAACTCGGGCACGAGGCGCCGGGGATTTATTCGTGACGGGCAGAATGAATGCGGCTTTCTGCGCTTCGATGAATGGATTGGGCTCTCCCACGAAATGCCTCAACGCATTGGGAAGTGGAAGGAGCGCGCCTTTGAAACGCGCACTTAGGTTGTTGACTGCCGTCAAGTAGGGCTTACTTTCTGTTTCTGTAAGTGACGATGGCAATGCCGCTCAACATTGCCAGGCTTGGCGCCAGCAAAACCAACATTCCCTTGAACAGAGCGCGCTCGCCTTGCGGGCCCGCTCCGTGGGCAGACGTCGCGCATTGCACGCACCCTTGTCCCAGGAGGGGGACGCAGGGCAATGACACAGCCAACAGCAGCAGTCTGAACAGAGCCGATTTCATCGATGCGTTCCTATTTTCCATCTTAGCCTTTGCCGAAGTGTAACAGAGCAAAAATGCAGAACCACAGGACTGCCATAAAGTGCCAGTACCATCCGGTTGCATCTACGGCGATCCGTTGCGATTCAAACTTGCGCTTCATCGAGCCGCCCATCAGGGCATATAAGAGCACGACCATACCTCCGGCGAGGTGCACGGCATGCAGTCCGGTCAGCAGATAGAAGAACGATCCGCTCGGGCTGCCGCTCAGATAAACGCCCTGATGGCGCAGATTGCTCCACACCAGCAATTGCCCGGCGAGAAATCCGCATGCCAGCAGGAGCGTGATTCCAAGCCAGGGCAACTCCCGCTGCAGCCGCGGCGCCAAGATGCCCATGGCGGCAAACTCAGCTTTCTTGAGCTGGCCGCGCCGCGCAAGTTCCAGCGTCAGACTGCTGGCGATCAGAAGCAGAGAATTAATCCATAACTGACGGTAGGGAAGTGTTAAGGGACGCCAGTTGCTGACTAGCGTTCCATGATCGGAGTCCCACAATCCACCCATTTGTTGGCGGACGATGTACGCGCTGGCCAGGCCGGCGAACAGAATGGTCACGCACATGGAAAAGACGGCAACTCCGACGCGGTAGCGGCGCAAGCGGCGCTGGCCGGGCAGAAATTCTTCCGGCTGCCCGTGGTCTCCGTCATCGCCACCATAGCCCCGACGACGCGGGGTCTTGCCTGGGCCGCCGCCATCGCCTAGCGTTGGCTTTCTTTCCGTTACATGACTAATCGTCGGCATACATACTTCTGATGCGAGTTTCTTCTCACGGGCTGGGCGCGTTTTGCATGACGTAATCCTTTTCGAGCCCGGGTCCGCGGTACTCGTACGGCCCGTGATTCACCACCGGATCTTGCTCGCCAAACCCCTGTTGCGGACTGGGAGACGGCAGGGTCCACTCCAGCGTGGTGCATTCCCAGGGATTGTCCGGCGCCGCTGGCCCCTTAAACATACTCCAGAAAAAGTTCACAAGAAAGATGACCTGTCCGGAAATGGTGACGATGGCTGCTACCGTGATGAACTTCTGCAGCGGCGCCATCGCGGCGACGTACTGCACGCCGGAGAGTTCGGAGTAGCGGCGCGGATGTCCGGCGATCCCCAGCAAATGCATGGGCGCAAAAATGGCGTACGCACCCAGGAAGGTAATCCAGAAATGCGACGCCCCGAGGCGTTCATTCATCATGCGTCCAAACATTTTGGGGAACCAGAAATGGGTCGCGGCAAACACGGCAAAAAGACCGGCCATGGCCATGATCAGATGAAAGTGGGCGACCACGAAATAGGTATCGTGCAGGTAGATGTCCAGCGCGGGCTGCGCCAGCAACGGTCCGGTCAGGCCGCCGGTGATGAACAGCGAGACAAAGCCAACGGAAAAGAGCAGAGGAGTAGTAAACCGGATCCTCCCGCCCCACAGCGTCGCAAGCCAGTTAAATGTCTTGATCGCGGAGGGGATGGCAATGGCTGTGGTCAACGTCGAGAAGGCAAATGCCGCATACGGGTTCATGCCGCTGACAAACATGTGATGTCCCCAGACCAGGAAGCCCAGGAATCCAATAGCGACAATCGCCCCGACCATGGCCCGGTATCCAAAGACCGGTTTGCGCGAAAAGACAGACAGCAAATGTGACGTCACACCCATGCCCGGCAGTATGGCGATGTAGACCTCGGGGTGTCCGAAGAACCAGAACAGATGCTGCCAAAGCAACGGAGACCCTCCGCCATTCCGCACGGCCGCGCCGCTGACGATCAGGCCGGCGGGTAAAAAGAAGTCGGTGCCGGCGTTGCGGTCCAGAAGCAGCAGTAGGACCGCCGCCAACAGCACGCTGAACGCCAGAAGAGTAAGAACGGCCGTGACAAACCAGGTCCAGCACGTCAAAGGCATGCGCATCAGGTCCATGCCGGGAGCGCGCAGCTTTAGCGTCGTGGTAATGAAGTTGATCGCCCCCATGACGGACGCGCAACAGAACAAACCGATACTCACCAGCCAAAGGTCAGTCCCCAGCGCCTGGCCTGGCCCGGCGCTGGCCAGCGCGCTCAATGGCGGGTATTGCGTCCAGCCGGCTCCCGAGGCCCCTCCCGGAACGACAAATGCCGCGATCAAAACCAGGAAGGCTAGGAAGGTAGTCCAGAAACCGGCGGCATTGAGTTTGGGAAACGCCATCTCGGAAACGCCCAACTGCAATGGCAGGAAATAATTCCCAAATCCGCTTTGCGGCACAGTGGAGAGCACAAAGAACACCATCAGCGTGCCGTGCATGGTCAGGTACGCCAGATAATTCTCCGGCTTGATTTGCCCGAAAAAGGGAAGAGAGATGTTGGGCCAGACCAGATGAATCCGCATCAATAGTGAAAGGAAGGTCCCAATCAGCACCGCAGCCAAAGACAGGAAGAAGTACTGCAGACCGATGATCTTGTGGTCGGCGCTGAAAACGTAGCGGCGCAAAAACCCAGGAACCGGTGCAGCCGTGACGATAAAGGAACGCTCTTCCATAGGTCCAGGCGACGCTTACTTAGGTAGCTCTTGATACTTTAACCAATACTTGAAATCTTGTTGAGTCAGAACGCGGACCTCCGCCCTCATCCTGTAGTGTCCCAAGCCGCAGAGTTCCGCGCAGGAGATTTCATAGGTGCCCGTCTGGATCGGGCGAAAATGGGCGTGAATGTTCATGCCCGGGACTGCGTCCTGCTTGAAGCGCATGGCCGGAATGAACAAGCTGTGGATCACGTCCTGGGAACGGAGGGTAAGGTCCACGTCCCGCCCCACGGGCAGCACCAGCGCGTTCGAGATGATGTCATCCTGACCGGCAGGATCGCCGGGATCAATTCCCAGCGGATTGCCTTCGTTAGGACGGGCATAGCGCTGGGCGTCCGTTCGGCCGAGCGCACCGTCCGGTCCGGCGTAGCGGAAATACCACTTGAACTGAGCGCCGGTGACCTCAACCTGTATAGCGCCGGCTTCGGGCTGCTGGAATTTCATTTGTGACCAAAGACGAATGCCTGCGATGTTGAAGCCGAAGAACACTGCGGCGATTGCCAGGGTCCAAAACAGTTCCAGTCGCCAGTCGCCGGAGGGGTGACGCGCCTTGCCGTGGGAGCGCAGCAGGGAAGTCGCAAGCAGAACATGGCCTGCCACGAAGAGGCATCCCAGCAACCAAAATGCAACCGAAAACTGGTGATCAACAGAGGCGGAGTGGGCAGAGACTCCGACGGGGAACCACCAGGGATGGGCCAGCAACAGATAGGCGCAGGCCGCGACAACCAGAAGAATCGCAAGCACCAGCGTAATGGCCTTCACTTTTGCTGGTGACCGTTCTGCACCAGTCTGAGAAACTCCTGGTGAACTCGCGTGTCGCTGGAGAGTTCGGGGTGAAATGTCGCGGCCATGATCTTTCCCTGACGCACCAGCACAGGATCTCCGGTGTCAGCGGCGAGGACCTCTACGCCTTTACCGATGGCCATGATCCGAGGTGCGCGAATAAAAACCATCTCCAGCGGCTGCTCGCCCAGTTTGGTGATGGCCTGGCGGATGGAACTGTCAATCTGCCGGCCGAAAGCGTTGCGCCGGATCCGGATATCAAGAACGCCCAGCGACTGCTGGGATGGATTTTCGACACTCTTCGCCAGCAGTATCGCGCCGGCGCAGGTGCCAAACGTGGGCTTAGTCAGGACAAAGTCGCGGAGCTTTTCCAGAAATCCGCGTTCGGCAAGAAAATTCAGGAATGTGCTGGATTCGCCCCCCGGAATCACAATGGCATCAATCGAGTCCAGTTGTTCTGGTTTGCGGACCAGCGTGACCGGAGCGCCCAATTGCTCGAGACGAGCCTTGTGGGCTTCATAGTCACCCTGGATTGCGAGTACGCCGATGGTCATTTTTCTCTTGTCGTTTTTCTTGTCCCGAACGGAGTGAGGGACCCCTATGAACTTAGAGGCCCTGAAGGCAACCATTGCTGGCTCTTCGATATTCGTTGCAATAGGGCCCCCTCGCTCCGCTCGGGATGTGGGAAAAAACTCACCAGCCGCGCGTCTGCATCATGTCCGCTTCGGACATGGCGGCCACGGCCAGGCCCTTCATCGCGCCCACCAGGTGTTCGCTGACTTCAAGTAGCACTTTAGGATCATCATAGTGCGTGCAGGCGCGGACGATCGCCCGCGCCCGTTTCTCCGCTTCGGCCGGTTCGCAGAAATTGACCGAGTCAGCCATGAAAATCCCGGATCCCACAAACACCGCTTCAGCGCCAAGCTGGCGCACGAGTGCAGCGTCGGCTGGCGTGGCAATACCGCCGGCAGAAAAGTTTGGCACAGGCAGTTTGCCAGTCTTGGCCACCATGCGTACCAGTTCATAAGGCGCTTGAAGTTCCTTGGCGCGGGAGTACAATTCTTCGTCGCCTAGCACCGTGAGCACACGCATCTCTTGCGTAATGGCGCGCAGGTGCTTGACGGCGTGGACGACGTCCCCGGTGCCGGCTTCGCCTTTCGTGCGGATCATGGCCGCGCCTTCGGCGATCCGGCGTAGCGCCTCGCCCAGGTTGCGCGCTCCGCACACGAAGGGGACTGTAAAGCCGTGCTTGTTCACGTGATGGGCTTCATCGGCGGGCGTGAGGACTTCGGATTCGTCCACGTAGTCCACTCCAAGCTCCTGCAGGATCTGGGCCTCGGCAAAGTGTCCAATGCGGCACTTGGCCATTACCGGAATGGTCACGGTGGCCATAATCTCGCGGATGATCTTGGGCGATGCCATCCGCGCCACCCCGCGCTCGGCACGGATCTGGGCCGGAACGCGCTCCAGCGCCATGACGGCCACGGCTCCCGCCTTCTCCGCAATCGCAGCCTGCGCGGCGTTGGTAACGTCCATGATGACGCCACCTTTCAGCATCTCCGCCAATCCGGTCTTAAGACGCAGGCCCGTGTTGCCGTTTAGCTCAGACATAACAGAACTCCTCTGCTTCGGTGTTGCCCATTCGCTATTCTAACGCTTCCAACGCGACTTCCGTGCCCTTAGCGGCCCACAAACTGTTGGGGTTGCCTCAGAGGAAACTGTGATGGCGGATCGGAAGAGCCGCGGGCTATGGCTTTTGCGCCTTCACAAACTTCGCAAACATCTGCGAGGGGTCAATCGCAATGAAGATCCCGCTGCCGCGGGCCAGGACTGCTCCTTGCTCGTCCGTGATTTCAGCAATGTTGGTGTGCTTCCGGCCTTCCACGCCTTGCGCGTGTCCGGTAACGATCAGCGGCTTTCGCAGCGGCACCGGCTTCAGATACTCAATGTCCATTCTCTTGGTCAGGGCAATTACGCTGCTGAGCTTGTTTACTTTCCCCATGGCTTCGTCCAGGATTGCGGCGATGATGCCGCCGTGGGCGTGTCCCGGCGGACCCTGGTAGCGTTGTGTCAGCTTGAATTTGCAGATCGCACGGCGCGCGGACTCGTCGAGATAGAACTTCAAATGCATGCCCGCTGCGTTGTCCGGCCCGCACACGAAACAATGGTTCCTCATGGTCTTGTGTTGGGCGTGGATCGCGTGTCCGTGGGCTGCCTTCTTGTTTGTCATGAGTGAAGCGTGATTTTATCATCCTTGGCCGGAAGCCTCCGGGCTTCATGTCCGGCGGGCGACCAGTTCGGCTGCGGCCTTTCCCCGGAGGCTTTCGTGATAGTGCAACACGCGCAGGCCAGGCGACGAGAACGCGCGCAAGAGTTCATTCGGCTGCAGCAGATAACTCACGTCGCCAGGTCCGTTCGGCATTTTCGCCCGTTCGATGCTGTACGTCTTGTAGATCAGCACTCCGCCGGGTTTGAGGGCCTGAACCAGAGCAGGGAAGAGTTCCCTGCGGAGAAAAAAGAAAACCACAATCAGTTCATACTGTTCAGCACCAAAATTGTTGATGAGGTTCAGGTCCACTGTTTCTGTTGCTACGGAACCAGCCACTGCACGCGGCAATAGTGCGGCCTTTTCCCGTGTCAGCCCGGTAGCGACGTCGGAAATATCAACCAATCTGATCTGCCATCCCTTTCGCGCGAGCCATATTGCGTGACGCCCAGCGCCACCAGCAACATCCAGGGCTCTGCCTGGCTTTGCGTCGGAAAGGTACTCAGCATAGGCGGCCACCAGAAATGGGTCCGGGGCCTGCCATTTTTCCGGCTCCTCGGCGTATTTCTGGTTCCAGCGGGCCTTCTCGTTTGTGTTCATATAACCGGCGAAGCTGCACTTTCACTGCGCTATACTTAGCATGAGTGACGGACCTGCGGCAAAAGACGTTCTACATCGAGACCTTCGGCTGTCAGATGAATGTGCATGACTCGGAGAAAGTCATCGGCACGCTCCTGCACCAGGGATATCAACAGGTGGAAACCGTGGAAGCTGCCGATCTGGTCTTATACAACACCTGCTCCATCCGCGACAAAGCCGAGCAAAAAGTCTTCCATCGGCTCAATGATTACAAAAAGCTCCATGCCCAAGGCAAGAAATTCGCGGTAATCGGCTGCGTGGCCCAGCAGGAGGGCGAAAAGATTTTTGAGAAGGCGCCCTACGTGTCGCTGGTGGCGGGTTCCGCTTCCTACCGCAACCTGCCGGAGATGCTGGTGCAACTGGAGGCAGGGAACAATCGCGTTACCGGGCTCGATGACCGCCAGACCGACCGGGCTTTCGAAACCGACTTCACGGCCCGCAGCAATCCTCACCGCGGCTACATTACGATTATCGAAGGATGCGACAAGTTCTGCGCCTACTGCATTGTCCCGTACACCCGCGGCAAAGAACGCAGCCGGACTTCTGATTCTGTGCTGGCGGAAGCGCGGCAGATGGCCGACCTGGGCTATACCGATATCCAATTGCTGGGCCAGAACGTGAACGCGTATCGCGATCCTCTGGGCCGGAAGAGTTTCGCGGAACTGCTTTACGCTGGGGGAGAGATTCCGGGCATCCGGCGCGTGCGCTTTACCACTTCGCATCCGCGCCACTTTAGTAAGGATATCGTCGACGCTATTGTCAGCCTGCCGACGCTTTGCGATCACGTCCATCTCCCGGTACAAAGTGGTTCTTCGCGCGTCCTCAAAACCATGAACAGGGAATACACACGCGAGATGTACCTGGAGAAAATCGCCTGGATCAAATCCGCCAAACGGCAGATTGCCACGACCACAGACGTGATTGTCGGCTTCCCCGGCGAAACCGACGCCGAATTTGAGGAAACCGTCACGCTGCTCGAAGAATGTCAATATGATGGCGTTTTCAGCTTCAAGTACTCGCCACGGCCAAACACTCCTGCGGTGGGGATGATTGACAGTATTGCCGACCAGCAGAAGTCCGCGCGACTTTTGATCCTGCAGGACCGGCAGAGGGAGATACAAAGGATCAACTACGCAAAGCGGGTAGGCGAAATACTGGAAGTAATGGTTGAAGGCAATAACGAAGCACGGGGACAGATCATAGGCCGGACATCGCAGAACATCACGCTGAATTTTAGTGTCTCCGGGACGGCGCCGAAGATCGGGAGTTATGCTAACGTGCTCGTAACCAGGAGTTTTCCAAACAGTCTGGTGGGAGAGATGGTGCAGTAGGAGGGGCCAATGGAAGTAGAGATGAAGATTCGTGGACTCATGATGGACCCAGTCACCAATATGCCTATCGTGGTCCTGAAGGACACCGCGTCAGACACTGTGCTGCCGATCTGGGTGGGCGTCTACGAAGCGAACGCCATTGCTCTGGAGATCGAGAAAGTAACCACGCCCCGACCGATGACCCACGACCTGATGAAGAACCTGTTGCTCGGTCTGGACACCCACGTCCACAAGATCGTGGTGAATGAATTGCGCGATGACACGTTTTTCGCCGTAATCTGGATGGAGCGTGACGGCAAAGTGATCAGCATCGATTCGCGTCCGTCGGACGCGCTGGCCCTGGCCCTTCGCCTGGACTGCCCGATTTACGTTGAAGAAGAGGTCCTCAAGAATTCCAAACAGGCCAGTACTTCAGCTGACCGGGTATCGTCCGAAGATCTGCGCAAGTGGCTGGAAGGCCTGAACGACGAGGACATGGGCAGATATAAAATGTAAAGTGATTGGGCAATTGGGAATTGTGTAACTTGAAAACAAGCGCCCAGGCAATTTACCCCAATTATCAGAATCTTCCTCCATGCCCGATCCCGCCGAACAGCTACAAAAGCTCTACGCCGCCGGCTTTGATCTCCAGACCTTCGAGCGGTTTCCCAAAGCTATAGGCGTGCTGCGCGACAACTGTCTGGCATTTCTGGTACCAGGACCAGGCGGACTCCAAATCCTGGGCAATGTTGGCTGGCGCATGGGCGAAAGTCTGGGTCCACTCATAGAGCGTAGCGGCCACAAAGTGTTCATTCACAAGCAAGAAGCGCTCGAAGCAACCCCCGAGAGGATTGCGATCCTGGAACGCTTCAAAACGGACCTGACGGCGATCTTGCAGAGGGAAGCAGTAAAAGACATCTAGGGACCAAATGGTGACGTGCGCTCTTTCCTGGTTACTGAAAGTTCACACCGTTCCTTCGGGCCCATACCCTCGGTGGTACAGGCCCACGTTCGTATCAGAGCGCCGTATAACTCGCGCAAAGAGCATCCGTTCCAGTGGCGCCGGCCGGAGGTGCGTTGTCGAGCGAGTAGCGCACTACGAAATCACCGTACGAGCAAAAATCTTTGCCTCCGTTAGTCGGGCTGAGTGCCGTACCGAAACTAATGAAGTCAGCGCTCGAAACAAGCGTGACCGTGAATTCGTAATTGTCCTTCGTGCAAAACGTCCCGCTGGCGCCCGCGCTGCAACCTAATATGGCATCGAGCAAGCATGCACCGTTCGAAGTCGCTGCCGGGCAAGCGTTGGGCCCGGGTCCGAGTTGTGCCAGAGTGCCGTAGAGTCCAGGATACGTTGTGTTGTAAGTGGCCTCGGAAGTATTGATGGTACGAACCGTTGCCGCTGCCGCTGACTCGTTGGCCGATGATTTTGCTTTCAGCAGGCTGGGAACTGCAATTGCGGCGATGATCAGGATGATCGCCACCACAATCAGCAATTCGATCAGTGAAAATCCCTTCTGTCTACGCATCTTTTTTTTCCTCATGTGCTCTTTACAATTGTTCACAGTTGGTCCCCTGGGGAGCGGACTTCTACAGCAGGAATGCACTTCGGGGGCCAATGTTAGAGCCTTCCCATGCGGCAGTCGAGATTACCGGTAGACATGGCCTTGTAAATCAAACTTTTAGGGCAAAATGAGTCGGAAATGATGCTGAAGTTATGCTGGAGAAAATGGAGAAAAATGCGTCGGAAAGCGACAGAAACTGTCACTCAGAGTGACGAAAACTGACACGAGTCTTTGGCCAAACGGGTGAGACATCAGGATCAGGCTTATCTTTTCTTTACATCAGAGCCGGCTGTTTACTTTTAGATCGGCGTATAACTGGCGCAGAGGGCATCGGTTCCAGTGGCACTGCCAGGAGCCGCGTTGTCAAGCGAGTAGCGCACCACCAAATCACCATAGGAACAAAAATCCTTGGATCCATACGTAGGGGTCAGTGCGGTACCGAAACCAATGTAGTCGGCGCTCGTGGCAAGGGTGACCGTGAATTTGTAGTTGTCTTTCGTACAAAACGCTCCGGTGGTGCCGCCACTGCAACCTAATATGCTGTCAATCAGGCACGCGCCTGCAGAATTCGATGCCGGGCAAGCGTTGGGACCCGGTCCGAGTTGCGCCAGACTTCCAAAGTTTCCCGGATACGTTGTGTTGTAAGTGGCCTCGGAAGTATTGATGGTCCGAATGGTTGCCGCCGCGGCCGACTCGTTGGCCGACGCTTTCGCTTTCAGCAGGCTGGGAACTGCAATCGCGGCGATGATCAGGATGATCGCCACCACAATCAGCAATTCGATCAGCGAGAATCCCTTCTGTTTGTGCATTTTCATTTCCCCCATGTGTGAGTTCTTTCACGCCAGCCCTTGCGTGTGCGACTCAAACACCCACAGGTTTCCCTTGAAAGCGATCACTTGTCCCATTAAGGGGCAGTTAGAGGGCCAAGCTTAAAGCTTGCGGGAAAGTCCAGGGTATTGACCATACCCCTTTGTAAATCAAACACTTAGAGGAAAGCAACCGTTTGTTGGATGCCAGACTCCAAATCAGGCGAAAGCGCCAAAAAGTGTCATTTCAGTGACGAAAACTGCCGAAATACCCGGAAAGCGGAAGAGCTAAGGCGACCGTCTGCATGTAATTCAACATAATACTCATTATCGGACGTTGCATCCATGGGAAGCTATACATCTACTACCAGCACCACTTTCGGCTGAAACAGTGTTCCTGCAACTCGCCTGGCGATGGCCAACAGATCCCGCTGACCGCTAAACACTCGAATCATCCCAGCTTTACTGAACTCGGGCAGATTCACGGCACTTCCATGGCGAATCTTGGCGACCGCCTCCGGTGGTGCTGTCACCGCTGGAAACTCCGGCAGGACGAGCCGCGGATGAAGCAAGATGTCTTGCAGCGCGCCGTCGGCTACAGCACCTGCCACCTCATCCAGGCTGTGGGACTCGGCAGTAGCAAACTCACGAACCGACGTCCTGGCAAGCTCAGCCAGGTGGGCGCCCGTCCCCAAGGCTTGGCCCAACTCGTGTGCGATGGACCGAATGTACGTCCCGGAGCTGACCCACGCGGTGAACCGAGCGGCATTGCCGTCCCATTCTGTAATCTCAAACTCCCTGACCTCAACCTGCTTGGGCGGAAGTTCCACCGGCAATTTTTTTCGCGCCAATTTGTAAGCTGGCACGCCGTCGATCTTCTTGGCGGAAAACGGCGGCGGCGTCTGATCTAGTTTTCCTACGAAAAGCTTTGCTGCGTCTCGAATCTGCTCAAGAGAGAGATTTGCAGGCTGTTCCGGACCGCAGACGTTGCCCTCGGCATCATAGGTGTCGGTTGCCCAGCCGAACCGGATCGCGCCTTCGTAACGTTTGTCGGCTTCAGTATAAAACTGCGCCAGACGGGTAAAGCGACCCAAGACCAGCGGCAACACACCTGTGGCCATGGGATCGAGCGTACCCAGATGGCCAACTGACTTCTCGCCGGTCAAACGGCGTACTTTAGCGACGACGTCATGTGACGTCATTCCCGCCGGTTTGTTGACAATCAACACGCCATCCACTTGAGGTATTCCGCCTTATCAAGCATCATACTGAAGAGCGCAGCAAGAAAAGTAAATGATCCCCATACGCGACGACGCACCCCGTTCCACGACGCCGTTTGTCAATTACTTCTTGATAGCGCTGAATGTGCTGGTGTTTCTGTTTCAGTTGTCCCTGACCGGCCGCGCCCTGGCGAGCTTTGATGTAACGTTTGGGCTTGTTCCCGCTCGCGTGGACGCTTGGCTCTCCGGCGCACCCGCTGCCCCGGCGCTCGTTCCTTTTTTCAGCTCCATGTTTCTTCACGCCGACGTGTGGCACCTGATTTTTAACATGTGGTGGCTGGCGATTTTTGGCGACAATGTTGAGGATCACCTCGGGCATTTCCGGTATTTGCTGTTCTATCTGGCGACAGGTCTGGTCGCCAACCTCACGCATTTTATTTTCAACCTCCATTCTCCCGTTCCAGCCGTCGGAGCGAGCGGAGCCATTGCCGGAGTAGCGGGCGCGTATTTCCTTCTCTTCCCTTCCGCGCGGGTGCTGACCTGGTTTGTCTTTTTCGTTTTCTGGCTGCCTGCCTGGCTGGTCCTCGGCTATTGGTTTGTTCTCCAGTTCTTAAGCGGAGCCGCAGGTCTCCTCAGCGCTGTCCCACAATCGGGTGGAATTGCCGTGTGGGCTCATGTGGGTGGATTCATCTGCGGTCTGGCGCTGATCAAGCTGCTGCCTGCCCGGCGGCAGTATTATTCGTACGAAAGCTAGGAGGACCGACCGGTCGGGCCCTTCTCAGAACGAGTTTCCGTTCTTTCCGTTGCGGATCAGTGAGAGAAATTCCTTGCGCGTCTTATCTGAGCTCCGGAAACTGCCGAGCATGTGTGACGTCACCGCGGAAGAGTGTTGCTTTTCCACACCGCGCATCATGACGCAAAGGTGCCGTGCTTCAATCACCACGCCTACGCCTTGCGGCTGGATGGCTTTCTGAATAGTGTCGGCTATCTGGACCGTCAGCCGTTCCTGCACCTGGAGCCGGCGGGCGAAAACGTCCACCAGGCGCGCAATTTTGCTGAGACCAATCACTTTGCCGTTCGGGATATAAGCCACGTTCACTTTGCCGAAGAACGGCAGCATGTGATGCTCACACAAACTGAACATTTCAATATCTTTCACAATGACCATCTCGTCATAGGTCACGTCAAAAAGCGCGCCGGTAAGGATGGCATCAGGGTCCTCGTGGTAGCCCTTGGTCAGGTAAGCCAGCGCCTTCTGTACCCGTTCCGGGGTCTTGAGGAGTCCGTCGCGCTGAGGGTCTTCGCCCAGGCGGACCAGCAATTCGCGGACCAACTCCGCAGTGCTGGCCGAGGTCAATGTCAGTTGTTGATCCAAATGCTTCATGTCGTGTTTGCGGCAGCTGAACCCTTAGCCGCGGACTTCCCTTCCTCCCGCGTATTCGAACGAATTCAGCATGGTTTCCTCCATGCGTACTTTCTCTATCTGCGCGTGATGAAATCCTGCTGCGAGTACATCATAGATCGCAATGCATAAATTCTCGGTTGTCGGGACAGCGGCGTTGAACTCGGCGAGCGTATTAAGGTTTTCATGGCCGAAACGCCCCAGAATCTTGTCCTTCACGAATACGTCCAGATCAGCCAGATTGCACACCATCCCTGTCCTGGCATCCACCGGGCCGGACATCGTGACCTCCAGCGCGTAGTTGTGCCCGTGACCGTGAGGGTTGTTGCATTTGCCATACACGGCAATGTTCTCTTCGGCTGACATGGACTCGCTATGCAGCCGGTGTGACGCCGAGAACCAGTACCGCCGCGTGAGATGGGCCTTCATGCTTCTCCGTAGTAATCCACAAAAAGGTCGGGCGTTTCGTAAACGCGGACGCGGTGCAGGTCTGCCACTTTGAGTTTTGGCTTTAGCCGGTTCCAGATGCTGATCGCGACGTTTTCCGTGGTGGGAATGAGTTCCTGGAACTCCGGCACTTCCTTGTTCAGAAAGCGATGGTCCATGGCTTCGATCACTTCGCGGTTCATGATGTCTTTCAGCTGCTTCAAGTCCACGACAAACCCGGAGCGCTTGTCCACCTGGCCCTTCACCGTCACTTCCAGAGTGTAATTATGTCCGTGGCCGTGGGGATTGTTGCACTTGCCGAAAATACGTTTGTTCTCTTCCGCAGTAAAGTCCGGAGAGTGATAAAAGTGTGAAGCGGAAAACTCGGCTTTTCTCGTCAGATAGACCATTCGTTTGCCGCTTACGTGAGGCTTTCCTTTCGAATAGATGATTCCAAAGGCGCGGAAGGTTCGGATTGTGAGTACGTTCGGCCTTTCCAGGTGACCGCTTGGCGCACGTGGGCATGGACCCAGGACCGGCACAAGAGCCAACTGAACAGAGGCAGACCGAAAAATGCCACGGCGTTCGCCTTCACCGGAAAATGCGCTTTGGCGATGCGTGCCAGGAAGAGCCAGTACCGCAGCGTCCAGAATCCCATAAAGACTACGGCCATGGCGTAACGATGGTCTGCCAGAAGCACCACGGCTGCAACCAGGCTTCCCAGCAAGGCAATAAATTCCAGTCCGCGAACCAAAGCCAGGCGCAGCGGATGATGGAAGAGCAAGGCCAGATTCTTGGTCCAGCCGTCTCGCAGGGACACGAAATCGCGGTACATCCTTGTTTGCACGGCTCCAGCGCCATGACGAAACCATATCTTGCGCCCAGCACCCTTGAAGAGACGCGCCAGTTCCACGTCTTCCAATATTTTGCCGGCAACGGCGGCGTGTCCGCCCAGGCGTTCGTAGACTCCGCGGCGAACCAGCAGGTATTGTCCGTTTGCGGCGACCACGGGGTCCGCGGGATCATTCACCCGGTCGGGCGGATACGTCTGCGCCAAATCGCCAAAGACAACTGGCATGAGCGCCATCTCGGCAAATGATCCGGTTTCCTGCGCGGGCGAGTAGGAGAGCAAATCCACGCCGCGATCTTCCGCCTCTTGTATCGCGGCCGCAAGTGATCCGGGACAGTGGAATGTATCGGCGTCGGTGAACAGCAGCCACTTGGCCGTGGCCCCGCGTGCGCCGACTATAAGAGCGTTGCACTTGCCCATAGTGCCCTGAGGCGGTTCGCCCGCGGCGATCACGCGCACTCCAGAAACAGCTTCCGCGATTGCGCGGGTACGGTCCGTCGAGGCGTCATCCACCAGCGTGATCGCGAAGCGAATTCCCTGCTGGCCGGCCAGCGATTCCAGGCAGCGGCCGACGCAGGCCTGCTCGTTGCGGGCAGGCACGATGATCTGCACATCTGGAGCTGGCTGGACGGCTTCCATGGTTCTCAGTTTATTATACGAGTGTGAAGCGTCTCAGCATTGCTCTTGCTCTGTGCGGCTTGCTCGCCGGCTGCGACCGCGGTTCGCATCCCCGGATGATCGGCTCTCCAGCGCCGGATTTCACGATCCGGGACTCCGACCGCGCAGTATCGCTCCATCAGTTTCGCGGAAAGCCGGTCGTGCTCAACTTCTGGGCCAGTTGGTGTGAGCCATGTATCGAGGAAACGCCGTCTCTCATCCAGATGCAAAAGCTGATGGGCACAAAGGTGGTGCTGCTGGGAGTGGACATCCGGGACACCGATGAGGGATATCACAAGTTTCTGGTGAAGTACCACGTTGATTTCCTGACGGTCCGCGATGCTCAGGACAAGAGCGCGGACCTCTACGGCACGACCGGACAGCCGGAATCTTTCATCATAGATTCTTCGGGAATCCTCCGCCGCAAACTCGTAGGCCCAGTAGACTGGACGAGCCCGGAAATGCTTGAGTACCTGAAGACGCTCTAGGGCGCCAACGCAGCGCCTGGTTCTTCGCCAGACTCTAAGAGTAAGTCAGTGCGCCGTCATTTCCTTCGGGTGCAGCGCCAGCACCGGGCGCCTCGCAGTCCGCAGGAGTGATCTGCGCTTCAAGAAACTCCAGGAAGTCACGCGGAAATGAACCACTTGCGTAGTAGGCCGCTCGATCATCCCTGGAAAACGGTCCTTTGCGGTTGGTACGCCATTTGCGCCACTCCATGAACACCTCGAAGACTTTGCCTGTGCCCTGATGCAGGTCCACCAGCAGCCGCCTCATGACCCTGATGCCGTTGAGCAGGAAATCGCGCAGCTCTTTGACGAACTCCTGGTCGAGGTGCGGCGTGGGAACGGAATAGAAATTGGGGAAAATGTCCTGATGCTCAGCAATCATCGTCCGTTCTTCGGGCCCCTGGTCCCAGCCCCGGTATGCCATATCCGAATCCTCACCTTCCAGATACAGGTTCTCTTTGTGCTGCTGATGGATCGGCGTCCCCGCCAGCGGAGCCAGAATGACAAGCTGAGGATCGGCGTGATCGTACTGAAGCGAGTCCAGGAAGAAACCAACGGTGGAGCGGAGGTCCTCCCTGGTTTCCTCTGGGAAGCCAACGATCAATGACACGGCAGTCTTGATTTTTGCTTTGTCGCAGGCACGGACGCGCGCCACGGAGTCCGTGAGGTCCAGGCGCTTGTCAATAATCTTTTGCATGCGAGCGGATCCAGTCTCAATGCCGAAGAAGACTCCGCGACAGCCGGCGCTCGCCATCAATTCGATCAGTTCCTCGTCAATGCAGTCGGTCCGCGCGCTGCAGCCCCAGTAGAATTTGTCGGGCGAGGCCAGCAACGCTTCGCAGAAGGCGGCCACGCGCTTGCGGTCCACCGTGAACATATCGTGCACGAGTTCAAAAGTGTCAATTCCGTAAGTCGCTTTCACTCTGCGCATGTCCTCAAGCATGCGTGCCGGGCTCTTCAGCCGGAAGCGGCGGCGGAAGAAATCGTTGGTAGAGCAGAAAGTGCAGGCGAACGGACACCCGCGCCCCAACTCGAGCGGCATGAAACGGCAAGTTTCCATGTCCGGCAGGAGATGAAACGCAGGAAACGGCAGGCTGTCCAGGTCGGTAATTCCCGCGGCATCAGGATTGCGCAGAATCTTCCCGCCGCGGCGAAAGGTCAAACCAGGGACCTCGTCCAGCGGACCGCCCTGATCTATAGCTTGCAGAAGTTGCGGAAGCGTCTGTTCCGCCTCGCCCCGCAGCACCAGATCAATCCGTGGATACGCTTGCAACGTGGCGACATCCACCGCGGAAGCCTGTGGTCCGCCGAAAGCAACAACCGACTCCGGCAATCGCCGTTTGACCTCACACGCAATGCGGAGCGTTAGAGGATAGCTGCTGCAGACACTGCCGAAGCCTACGAAATCAAATTGATGCTCGGGAAAATAAGACGCAGCGAAGCGGCTGAAGTCGTTTTCGTTCTGTCCATTCATGTGGCGGAAGTTGTAATACAAGCGGTTGAGGTCCACAACTTCCGGACGCAAACCGCGCTCTTCCAGAACGGCCGCGAGACTGAGCACGCCGAGCGGGGCATGCTCCGCAATGGTCCGAAGCGCGTTGGCTTCGTCCATGGAGCGGTCATCGAATTCGTTGGCTGTGGGAACGCCGACCAGGCAAACTCTCATGGCACACTACCAAACGCACACGCGTTGACAACAAACACAGCGGGCAAGCACAACGCCCAGCGCGTGACGCTGTTAATCGTTTGGCTTGTTCCGTGCAGCCGCGGCACGCGGCGTCTCGTCAGCATCTTCGCCCATGGTCCGAATCAGGCGGACCTCAAACGCCGTTTGCAGAGCGGTCACCTGTTCCGCGGTCAGCCTCAATCCCCGCACGCTTTCGACGGCTGCCGGAATGTCAGACGCTACGTCACGGGCTAGAGCGACTGCCCAGGCTTTTTCTCTTCCATAAGGCATAACGGCCTCCTTCCTTGACGAACAGTTGCAAGTTTCTCAGCCTTTGTTTGCGGTTCGCGTGGCAATCGAGGCGGGTGTCTCGTCCGCGTCTTCGCCCATGCTTTGAATCAACCGGTTCTCAAAAGCGAGCCGCAACTCGGCGATCTGCCGGTTGGTCAGCTTCAACTCCGGAACATCACGCACGGCCTCCGGCAACTCGGACGCCAGTTGGCGCGCAAAGGCCACGGCCCATTCTTTCTCTCGCATCATGATTTTTTCCTCCAGCCAGATATTGTGAGAGAGGAAAACAGTATATGCCCGAATCACCTGTCAACGCGTGCTTTTCTTGGCGGGAAGAAACTTCTTATTGATCTTGGCCACCACCACGTAGTTCGGGTCGACCATTTCGTTCAGATGGATCTCGGCGACTTTAGAAAGCAGTTCATACGCGTCGAGTTCGGACAGACCGTAGTCCGTGTGGATCCATCCAACCAGCTCAGTGAATGCGATCCGCAGAGCGTCATCCAGAGGACGGTAGGCACCTACCGTCATGATGTAGTCATCGTTCTCAAATCGCGGCCAGTTGATCTTTCGGCCTTTGATCACGTGGAGCTGGACCCGGCTGCGCAACGGCACCTCAATCGCGGTTCCTGCAACTTCGCCGTCGCCCATCGCGGCATGGCCGTCGCCCAGGAACAGCATCGCGCCAGGAGCATTTACCGGGAAGTAGACCGTGTTGCCCACGCTGGCTTCAGGAGAATCCATATTGCCGCCAAAGGCTTCCGGCACGATGGAACTGCGGGCCTCACCTCCGGCCGGCGCCACTCCAATGCAGCCAAAAAAGGGATGCAGGGGGATCTTCACGGTGAATTTGGAATCGAGAGCTTGAAAAGTGGCCGTGTTCGTCACGTGATCAATGGGATAGAACCATATCTTTTCCGGGATCGGCGGATTGATCATGGGCGTGTAATTTGTGGAGTTGATCGCGCCAAATCCCGGGGCCAGCGCGCCGATGCCCTGGTCGCCGTCCACTTGAATGTCCAGAATCTTCACCGCCAGCGTGTCTCCCGGCTCGGCGCCCTCAATATAGAAAGGTCCGGTGAGAGGATTGTCTCCAGGAGCCATGCTGAGCGTATCTCCCGGCTTCTTAATGGCGTTACCGAAGCAGTCCACCGTATTGGTTTCAAGAATGTCACCAGACTTCAGCCGCGCGACCGGAGTGTACGACGCGGAATAGGTGTACTTGAGATCGTTGGGCTTGGGCGAATAGCGGACAACTCTTCCCTGCTCTTGCGCGCAGGCAAGCGTCGAAAGAAAAACCACGGCGACAGCGGTTCTCATGCGGGTATTCCTCGCGCAGGATTATAGAACAGTAGAAAAGGTGCAATCAGGCCGGCGAGGCGCCAGCAGGTCGTTGAAACGCCTGCCTCGCCGTGACAAGGAAATACATCAATACCAGGAGCAGGACCATACCGCCCACGGCGCCGATAATCATAAATGGCGTCAGATCGAATTGTATGGGGTAAGCCTCTTGCCAGCTTTTCATCCAAGGGAACATGGACTGCTGAAATTCAAGGATTTTCCCCATTCGTCCCTTGGCGCCCGGGGCCAGAAAGAAGACCCCACTGTTGAGAGCGGAGTAGATGCAATATCCAATTCCTACGAGCCGTGCGGCCGGTTTCAGGCGCAGCAATCCTATTCCAACGTAAACCAGCACCGCAGTCACCGCCAGCATATACACGACCGCCTGCCAGCCGGTCAGCAGGAGTGTAAAGAACGCCGCAGGAGCACGCAGCACAAGAGTCAGCGGAACAAACAAGGAAGCGATCAGCAAGTACCAGCCGATGATCGTGATACTCACGGGCCGCACCGGACCGCTCGGCGTTGACCGCGCAGCGCCTGGAAGCGACTGTGGAAGAGGCGGAGGTTGTGTGGCGTCGGCAGCCTGATACTGAATAGCCGCGGGAAACAAGGCCTGCGGCGACACGAACTGCGCCTTTACTTTTGCGCGATTGAAGAACACAAGCCACCAGATGCCGACGCCGACTTGCGCAAGGGCGAATGCCACCATAACGATACGGACCACGGTCATCACGGACTGGCCCACATCGTCGTTAGGCATGTTAGGCATTGGCATCACCGCGAAAATCAATGAGCTCATCACACCAAATACGCCGAACACGATCAGCAGGGCCGAGAACACAATGATCGAGATGCGTGCCCAGTTCTTAAGCCGAAGCAATCCAATGCCGGTGAAAATTCCCCACACAGCGGGCAGGATGTAGAACAAGGGCACTATCAACATGATCGCCTTGAAAAACACAGGTGGAATCGGGACTTCCGTCTGTGGCGTCGCGGAAGAAGAGAAAGCCATGGCCATACCCACCGCCACGAGAATCCCCATCGCCAATGCCAGGGCGGAACCCAGGAGCGACAAAACAGCGATTACCGTCACACCAACGGAACGATTCATGCCTGAGCCCTCACTGCGCGGGTGCAGTTCCCGAGCTTCGAGGATTATAGAAAACCTTGATCGCTGCTGGCTACCGCTTTGCTTTAGCGCATCAACGTGTGATACAAAATAACTCACGCCTATGAGCATTCTGTAGCCAACCCGCTCGCGTTGCTGACCGGCATCCATGCCGGTGATGCCATCCCACTCGCAATCTGTTTCTGCTTGCCTGTTTTCCAGACCGGCAAGTGCTTCATGGAGAGACGCTTGAGTTCCCTTACACAAACACCCTCGCAGTCCAGAGCCTCCAGTTGGATTGCGCTGATCAAAGAGGCTGTGCGCGGCTCGCGGCAGGACTTTACTGCCATTTCGATTGACCGCGCGATCATTCTCCTGGCCGTTCCGATGGTCCTGGAGATGGCCATGGAATCGCTTTTCGGAATCGTGGACATCTTTTTTGTCGCCCATCTTGGCGCGGATGCCACGGCGACCGTCGGCATCACGGAAGGCATGCTGGTGATCGTGATGGCCTTCGCCGTGGGCCTGAGCATGGGCGCGACGGCAGTGGTCGCCCGCCGCACCGGAGAGCATGACAAAGACGGCGCAGCGCAGGCCGCGGTGCAGGCGATCCTTCTCGGATTGCTGACGTCAGTTGTGGTCTTTTCCTTCTGTCTGCCTTTTGCGCCCAAGCTGCTGGCACTCATGGGAGCAGGGCCGGCGATCCTTCACGTCGGATCAACCTATAGCCGGATCATGATGAGCGCGTCCGGAACCATCCTGATGCTGTTCCTGATCAATGGCATTTTCCGTGGCGCTGGCGACGCAGCGGTGGCGATGCGCGTGCTTTGGGTGGCGAACGTCATTAACATCTGCCTCGATCCTTGTCTCATCCTCGGACTGGGGCCGTTCCCGAAATTGGGTGTGACAGGCGCGGCGGTCTCAACCACCATCGGACGCAGCGTTGGCTTCCTCTTCCAGCTTTATCTGCTGTGGAGAGGCACGGAACGCATGGCGATCGCGCGCCGGCACCTGCGTCTGCAATTTGCGGTGATGCGCAACATCATAAAAGTCGCAGGCAACGGCGTGTTCCAGTTTCTGATTGCTACCGCAAGCTGGGTGCTGATGGTGCGCCTGGTACAGTCCTTCGGCAGCGCCGCAACGGCGGGCTATACCGTGGCCATTCGCATCGTGATCTTTTCGATTCTCCCTTCCTGGGGGCTGAGCACGGCTGCCGCGACCCTGGTGGGACAGAACCTGGGCGCCAAACAACCCGATCGCGCTGAGCAATCCGTCTGGCGCGCCGGTTTCTTTAACATGATCTTCCTGGGCGGACTCTCTCTGGTCTTCCTGGCTTTTGCCCCGCAGCTGGTGGGAATCTTCAGCCATGATCCCGTGGTGGTCCGCTACGGTGCCAACTGTCTGCGAATCATCAGCCTGTGTTACGGACTTTATGCGTACGGACTGATTGTGGTGCAGGCCTTCAACGGCGCCGGAGATACTTTCACGCCGTCGATGATCAATCTGTTCTGTTACTGGGTAGTGCAGCTCCCGCTGGCATTTCTCCTTGGGCGCCGCATGGGCCTTGGACCCAATGGCATCTATTTTGCAGTTCTTGTGACGGAGACTCTACTGGCGCTCATCTCCATTTACGTCTTCCGGTTGGGAAGATGGAAACGTACGGTAGTGTGATAAGCCGAATTACCCGCGGTCATTTTCGACCGGCGATGGTCGCAACCGCCGCCAGGCAAGCCTGTTTAAGTTTTTGTGATTGCTCGGCGCTCATGCCGGCGAACTCGAACCCGTGACGGAACCCGTGGACAAAGCGAATCACGGCCGTCAGCCTCAGGTCTCCCGCTTCGGTATTAAATTCGAGCAACACGTTATCGCCTCGCTCCAGGGAGCCCGAAATTACCGCACCCAGTCCAGATTCGCTGATGTCGCAGACGCGCGCGTATAAGGTGGTCTCCTTCCCGCGCACCTTCGCCGTAACTTTGAGCCGCTGGTCAAAGATATGACGCGGGGACCGGCGGCGCTCCTTCCTTCCAGCTTGCTCTTCGGGAGAAGCCGGCTTGAGTACCTCCAGGGTGGCGAGCATGCCGATCTGTGCAGCCATTTGCCGGCGCAGACGCGAGATCAGGACCTGCTGGTAAATGGCAAAAATGTCGAAGACCAGAACTAACGCAAACAATCCGCGGACAGAAAGGCTCAATTGTTCCTGGTTTAAGCCGTCTTTTCCCAACCCCGGAAGAGAAAGAGAAAGAGAAACCACTCCCAGAGTCAACAAGAGCATAATCAACAGTGCCGCTGCCCATCGCCACCACTCCCGGCGTTCCAGCCGTTCCATGCCTGCCTGGAGCTCTTGTATGCTTGCGGAGTTGTTCTCTTTTGCTAGGGGCATGGTCCTCCTGCAGAGCGGTCTCGACTTACCACTTTAATTCAGCCAGATTGTCTCATTATCAAGGTTAAATTACGCAAAACAGTTACCTAATTGTGTACCACGTGAGTGCCATTCTAGCCTCGGAGCGCTCCGTTCAAAGGGTTCTCTCGCCGAGCTTGGAGATCTAAAGACGGACTCGTCGCAGCCGAAGGGCATTTGCGATCACCGACACGGAACTAAAGCTCATGGCCGCTGCCCCAAACACCGGTTGTAGCAGCAGTCCAAAGAACGGATATAGAACACCCGCGGCAATCGGCACGCCCAGCAGGTTGTAGATAAACGCAAAGAACAGATTCTGCCGGATATTGCGCATAGTGGCGCGGCTCAGGTTGCGCGCGCGGACGATGGCCCGAAGGTCGCCTTTTACCAGCGTAATGTCACCGCTCTCCATCGCAACGTCTGTGCCAGTGCCCATCGCTATGCCGACATTGGCCTGGGCCAGCGCCGGCGCATCGTTGACGCCATCGCCGGCCATTGCCACGATGCGGCCCTGCGCCTGCAGTTTCTTGATGACTTCCAGTTTTTGCTGCGGCAGGACTTCGGCTTCAAACTCGTCTATGCCTAACTCGCCGGCGATTGCCCGCGCTGTAATTCTGCTGTCGCCCGTAAGCATGACCAGACGCAGCCCGCTCAAACGCAGAGCGTGAACAGCTTCCGGGGAAGACGACTTAATAGGATCAGCAACTGCAAGGAGCCCGGCAGGCTTGTTGTCCACGGCCACCAGCATCACGGTTTGTCCCAGAGCGCGTAACTCGTCCGCACGCTGAATGAGATTTCCTGCTTCTATCTGCCTGGCGGCAAACAGCGCTGGATTACCGACTGCGACGTCGTGTCCGTTAATTCGTCCTACAACTCCCTTCCCTGTGATGGATTGGAAATTCAAAACGTCTGCTGGCGGCAAGCCTCGCGCTTCGGCCTCTCTCACGATGGCGGTCGCCAGGGGATGTTCGCTCGAACGCTCGAGAGCGGCGACCAGTTGCAGCAAGTCATTCTCGGCCAGATCGCCGGTAGCGATCACCTGCATCAACCTCGGCTTGCCTTCCGTAAGCGTTCCGGTCTTGTCCATGACCAGGGTGTCCACTTTTTCCATCATCTCGATGGCTGCCGCATTTTTCACCAGTACGCCGGCGCTGGCGCCGCGTCCCGTGCCTACCATGATGGCCATGGGAGTCGCCAGCCCCAGCGCGCACGGGCACGCGATGATCAGCACTGCCACGGCGTTTACCACAGCGTGGGCCAGGCGCGGGTCCGGTCCCCAGAGGCCCCAGACGACGAGTGTCACGATGGCCACCAGGACCACAGCGGGAACGAAGTATCCCGAGACCTTGTCCGCGAGCGATTGGATCGGAGCGCGGCTGCGCTGGGCTTCCGCCACCATGCGCACAATCTGCGCCAGTAACGTCTGCGAGCCAAGCTTTTCGGCGCGCATTACAAATCCACCCGTCTGATTGATCGTTCCGCCGATCACTTTGTCCCCCGGTGCTCTT
>DATMPO010000035.1:0-23242 GCA_035567035.1 Verrucomicrobiia bacterium
ATGCGTGTGAGCGTGCGGGCAAAAGGAATCGTCTCGCGGACGTGTTCCAGGCCGCAGATCCATGCGACTGCGCGCTCAATGCCCATGCCAAAACCGCTGTGAGGAACTCCGCCGTATTTGCGCAGGTCAAGATACCACTTGAAGGCGTCCTCGGGCAGCCCGTGCTCGCGAATGCGCTGTACCAGTAGATTGTAGTCGCCAATGCGCTGCGAGCCGCCGATGATCTCGCCGTAGCCTTCCGGCGCCAGCACGTCCACGCACAGGGCGAGCTCCGGACGCCGCGGGTCGGGCTCCATGTAAAACGCCTTCACCTTTGCCGGGTAGCGGTGCACCATGACCGGCTTGTCAAATTGTGACGAGATGTAGGTTTCGTCAGGCGAACCGAAATCGCCGCCGTACTCAAATTTTGCCTCGACTTTGCCATGGGCGTGGCCGTCATGCAGTATCTCGACCGCCTCATCGTAGGTAATGCGCGGAAACGGCGGTTTGATGTTTTCGAGCTTCACGACGTCCCGGCCAATGGTTTCCAGGTCCACGCGCCGTTGGGCAAGCGCATGCTGCACCAGGTGGCTGACGAAATTTTCCGCAAGCTCCATCAAGTCGTCCAGTTCCGCATAAGCGATTTCCGGCTCCACCATCCAGAACTCGGTGAGATGGCGGCGGGTCTTGGACTTTTCCGCGCGGAACGTTGGACCAAAAGAATAGACCTTGCCCAGCGCCATGGCCGTGGCTTCAATGTACAGCTGGCCGGACTGCGTGAGGAACGCTTCTTCGTCGAAGTAGTCAACGGAGAAGAGCGTGCTGGTGCCTTCGCACGCGGCCGGAGTAAGGATCGGAGGATCGGTCAGCGTGAAGCCGCGTTCGTCAAAAAAATTGCGGGCCGCGCGGATGATCTCCGCCCGCACGCGGAGGATCGCGCACTGCCGGGGCGTGCGCACCCAGAGATGACGGTTTTCCATCAGAAAATCAATACCGTGCTCTTTGCGCGCGATGGGAAACGGATCGTCCTCCGGCACCCGCTGGACGACTTTCACGTCTGTGACGTCGAGTTCATAGCCGCCGGGGGCGCGCTTGTCCGCCCGGACTTTGCCGGTGACAATTACGCTCGACTCATCCGTAAGGTTCTTGAGCGTGTCAAACGTTTCCGGTGAAACCTGGTTCTTGGGGACCACGCCCTGGACCACGCCGGTGCCGTCGCGGAAGATGGGGAAGATCAGCTTGCCGCTTTCGCGCTTGTTGTAAAGCCAGCCTCGGATGGTGACGGTTTCGCCGTCATGCCGGCTGAGCTGCGTGATGGTGGTGACAGTTGGTTGCGCTTTGGTGTCCATGATGTGGTCCCTGAAACTTGTTGGCGCGGTTTACGCGGCTTTTGCGCCGGCGCTTTCCAGCTTCTTGAACGCTTCCGCTATTTTGGCGGAAACGTCCACGCCTTCCCCTCCTTCAATCTCCAGCAGCAACGCGGGAGCGTGGGCGGCCGACCGCAGCGATTCCATGGTCTGGTCCCAGTCAATCGTGCCGGCCCCCGGCCAGAGATGCGAGTCGCGGTCGCGCTGATTGTCATGCACGTGGGTGGACTGTATCCGGTCGGCAAGAACGTCGAACCCCCGTTGCACGGAGCTCTCCAGGTGAGCATGGCCGGTGTCGAAACAAACGCCCAGGTCGGGATAGCGCAGGGCCTTCAGCAGGTCCCGCAGTTTCTCCGGCGTGGACAGGTCGTTCGGCGTGTTTTCCACCAGCAGGGTCACGCCCAGGGGCCGGGCAAAGGCCCGCAGATGCTCAATGGAACTGAGGGCCGAATCGAACTTGCGGTCGTCCTCGAACTCGTTGCTCTGGCCAATGTGCTGCACCAGGAAGCGAAATGGCGCGTGCTCCGCGACTTCAATCGCGCGTTTGATCTCGTCCATGGCGTCAATGCGGAACCGCTTTTCCGGATCGACAATGTTCAGCGGCTGCGAGCCGGAGCGGAAGTCGTTACTCAGATAAATAGGCGAGTGCATGGAATGAAACGCCACGCCCTCGGACTTGAACCAGGAGGCCAGTTCGCGCACGTGGTCTTTCTCGTGATAATCAAAATGACCGCGCGCGGCAAAGACCTCCACCGCCTGCGCGCCTCCGCGCTTCAACGTCTCCAGCAGGCCGGGATGCAGGCGTTTGCCGATATGAACGTATGTGGATACGGCGCGGAGCATCAGTAACCAACTGCCTTTCCGCCGCCGCGTCCATCGGGAGCGCCCAGGCGTTCGCCCGTTCTGGGATCAACGGCGATGCACTCGCCGTCACTCCAATAGCTTTCGAACTTCAGTTTGTGCCCGCGCGCTTCCAGCAGCTTGATGGTGTCCGGAGAAAGCCCGCCGTACTCGATCATGATCTGGTCCGGCTCCCACTGGTGATGAAAGCGCGGCGCATTCACCGCCTGCTGGATGTCGAGCCCGTAATCCACCACGCCCATCAGAATGTTGGCGACGGTCGAGATGATGCGCGGTCCGCCGGGCGAGCCGAGCACCAGAAACAGCTTGCCGTCCTTGAGCACGATGGTTGGCGCCATGGCGCTCAAGGGACGCTTGCCCGGCGCAATCGCGTTGGCTTCGCCCTGGATCAGGTCATAGCCGTTGGGAACGCCGGGCTTGGAAGTAAAGTCGTCCATTTCGTCGTTGAGCAGGAAGCCGAGCTTGCCGGCGGTCACGCGCGAGCCGAAGCTGTCATTCAGCGTGGTGGTCACGGCCACCGCGTTGCCGTCAGCGTCCACAACGGAATAGTGCGTCGTGTTCTCCGGCTCCGGAGCCGCGTAGGGACCGTGCAGCGCGGCCTGGCGGTCCAACTCGCCGAATCCCGCCGGACGGCGCAGTTCTTTGCTGGAGCTGGCGCGCGCGGGATCGAGCGAGGAACGCCACGCCGCCCCGTAGCGCTTGTCAATGAGTTGCGGAATGGGAAGCTGGGTGAAATCCGGGTCGCCCAGAAACTCCGCGCGATCGTAAAACGCGCGCCGGAAAGCCTCCGCCGTCAAGTGGATGGAATCCGCCGAGCGGTTGCCCAGGCTGGCCAGGTCGTAGCCTTCAAGAATGTTCAGGGCCTCGAGCAAGGTCGCGCCGCCTGAACTCGGTGGAGGGGCGCTGATGATTTCGTATCCGCGATACGTCCCGCGGACCGGCTGGCGCTCTTTGGCTTCATATGCGGCCAGGTCTTCGGCGGTGACGAGTCCGCCGCCGGCTTTCATTTCCGCGGCCAGTTCGCGGGCCATGTCGCCTTTGTAGAAATCATCGGGATTGGCGGCAATGCGCTCGAGCGTCCGCGCCAGCTCGGGTTGCTTGAAGGTTTCTCCCGTTTCGTAGAGGTTGCCGTCGCGCTGGAAGATGCGCCTGGAGTCCGGAAACTGCGCGAGTTCCTTGTTGTGCAAACTCTGCGCTTCTTCGTAGGTCAGCGTCACGCCGTCACGCGCCAGCCGGACCGCCGGTTCCATCACCGTCTTCAGCGGCAGTTTGCCCCAATGCGCTTGCGCGTACACCAGTCCCGCCACCGATCCCGGCACCGCGACAGCCTTGTATCCAACCAGGCTCGCATCGGGGACCACGTCGCCTTTGGAATCCAGATACATGTCCCGGCTCGCGGCTTTGGGAGCTTTCTCGCGATAGTCCAGGAAATGGGTTTCTCCGCTCGCGAAGCGCACCAGCATGAAGCCGCCGCCGCCGATGTTGCCTGCCGCCGGATGGACGACGGCGAGCGCAAAACCGGTGGCCACGGCGGCGTCCACCGCGTTGCCGCCTCTCCGCAGAATATCTGCTCCTACCCAGGAGGCTTCTTCATGGACGCTGGTCACTATGGCGTGCTTGGCGTGGGTTGGCCGCAAACCGCTCGCCCAGGCCGGCTGCAGAAGGCAGGCAAGCGAGATAACGAGCTGTGAAACCAGTATTTTGCGAAGGAGTTTCATGTGTCTGAAAGAGGCAGGCCAACCAGGTGATGCTAGCAACGTAATGCTTGCAAACAAGCCAGCCAATTTATGAGGCTAGCCCACGGCGTGAATGCGCGTCAAATCGGAGAGTTATAAGGGGACGGCTGGAATTTGCGCTATGAGCGAAGAGGGCCTTCCACTGGATTACAGTGGCCGGCCCCCCGAGAGCTGCCCGGAAAAATGCTTCCGGTCCGGTGGCTTGTATTATCCCGCCTGCTTGGCAGCCAGGTCGCCGATGAAGGGAAGCTTCCATTGCTGATTGCCGTAGGCCTTAACGATCAGGATGATCCACACAACGAAGAGCCCCAACATGATCAGCAAGGTGAGAGGGCCAGTGAGAAAGAACGATACTCCGTGCGTGATCATGCCCAGAATCATTTGCACAATCCACCACGCGAACCAGAACACAAACCAACCCACCGCAAAGAAGATGGACTGAAAAGCGTGGAACCGCACGAATTTGCTCTTATTGAACGGCTCGATGAGCAAGAAAATGATCCCCACAATCGTAATGTACGACAGTGCACCGGCGACGTTATCTTGCATGCCTGAGCTTGCCGCGGGCGTTGGTGTTGGCGCAGAAGCCATATCTTTATATCTCCTTCGAGTCTGGATTTCCGATGAGCTTGTTGCGCTACAGCTTAGCCTGACTTGACCAAAAAGGGAAGAAAACTTTCGCTACTTCCTACGAATTCCAGTACCCAACCGGTTTACTGACAGAGGGAGTACACCAGCTTCCTGGCTTGAACGGGCGCATTTACGTCGTGTTCCGGGCTTCGCTCAGAGTCACTTTGATGTCCATGCGCTTCTTGCCGCGGTAGATGGTCATCAGAATGGTGTCTCCGGTGCGGTGTTTCTGCATGATGTGAGACAAGTCCATCTGGTCACGCACGTCTTCGCCGTCCACGGACACGATCAAGTCTCCGCCCAGGGTGATAGGAACGTTGCCGATATAGGCGCGTTCGGTCCCGGCGTGTAGTCCGGCATGGTCGGCCGAACTACCCGGCGTGATTCGGACAATCAGCAGCCCGGAGTCCGCAGCCAGGCCCATCTGCTCCGCCAATTCCGGGCCAATCGGCAGTGGCGCAATGCCGAGCGATGGCCGGCGCACACGGCCCAGCGTGACCAGGTCGTTGAGCACCGCTTTGGCGGTATTGATAGGAATGGCAAAGCCGATGCCCGCGCTTTGTTCGGCGCCCCCGGTGAAGATCATGGAATTGATCCCGATGACTTCACCGCGGGAATTCAGCAGCGGCCCGCCGGAGTTGCCGGGATTAATGGCCGCGTCGGTCTGTATGGCTTCGTCAATGAAGCCGCGTTCGCCACGCACCGAGCGGATGGAGCTGATGATCCCGCGCGTCATGGTCCCGCTCAGGCCGAAGGGATTGCCGATGGCAAATACCTTTTGTCCCACGACCAGGCCTTTCGAGTCGCCCAGAATGGCCGGCGCCAGCGTGCTGCCGGTCACCTGGATCACCGCCAGATCGTTTTGCGGATCGGTGCCGACGATCGTCGCCTTATACCTCTTCTTGTCACTGGTGGTGATCTCCAGCTGGCGTGCTCCTTCCACCACGTGGAAGTTCGTCAGGATGTGGCCTTCTTTGTCCAGCACAAAGCCCGAGCCTTGTCCTTGCTGCGGCACCTGTCCGTAGAAGAAATCAAACGCCACGGCGGTCGAGGTAATGTTGACCACCGAAGGCAGGGCCTTCTTGTAGACCGAGATGTTGTCCTGCTCTTCCGAGTCAAAGGACTGCGTACCCGCCGCGTGTGTTATTTCGATTTGCGATGGCCGCGTGACGGAAGCAGGGGCCAATGTCCGCCAGGAGTGAGTTGTCAGGGCATAAAAAGCGGCACAGAGAAGGATGCCTAAAAGCAAGGGACGTAATGTTTTCATTTTCCGCGACCTCTAAAGCCAGACCACTAAAAACCGTCTTTCCTCATCGCCAGCGTTTTCAGCTCCGCAAATATTCGCGCCACTTGCTGGCGCGTCCGATCGAGCGGGCCGGAATTGTCCACCACGTAATCGGCCCGCCGGACTTTTTCTTCGTCGGGAATCTGCGCTTTTGTCCGGCGTTCCATCTCGGCCTGGGCGGAGGCCTGGTCCGTGCCGGCCCGCTGGGCCAGCCTGGCAATCTTCTGTTCCGGGCGGCACGTCACGACGATGACCTTGTCGAAGCGCTTTCCTCCCCCGGCTTCAAAGATCAACGCGGCCTCCACCATGGTGACGGCATGGGGATCTCTCTGGCGGATTTCGTGCGCCCACTGTTCCTGCCGGCGAAAAACCGCGGGATGGACGATGCGGTTCAGCTCTTCCACCCGGCCGCCGTCAAATGCCAGCGCCGCCAGCCGCGCCCGGTCGATCGCACCATCTGGTTGGACGATCTCCTGGCCAAACCGTTTCACCAGTTCCAGATAGACTGGCTGGCCGGGCTGGTAAAGGTCATGGGCCAGGGTGTCCGCATCGAGCACATGGACGCCCAAATCCGAAAACATTTTGGCCACCGTGGATTTCCCACAGGCCATGCCACCGGTAAGACCGGCGCGCAGCACCCGGCTACCTCGACCCGCGTCGCTGCTTGGACGCTTTGATTGTGTTGGTCATCAGCATGGCGATGGTCAGCGGGCCCACGCCGCCGGGCACCGGAGTTATCGCCCCGGCAATTTCCGCGGCATGTGGGTCAACGTCGCCGACGAGAGTGGAGCCTTTTTCGGCAAACGACTTTTCGCGGGCTGCGTCGCCCGCGAAGAACTTGTCAAACTCCTTCCGGTCGGTGATCTTGTTGATGCCGACGTCAATCACCGCCGCGCCGGGCCTGATGAAATCCCTGGTGACAAATCCGGCCTTGCCGATGGCCGCAACCAGAATGTCGCCCTGGCGGCAGACTTCCGGGAGATTGCGCGTCTTCGAATGGCAGACGGTCACGGTGGCGTTGTGGTTAAGCAGGAGCATGGCTACGGGTTTACCGACAATATCACTACGGCCGACCACCACGGCGTTTTGTCCCGCAATAGGAATATTGCTGCGGCGCAGGATCTCAATCACGCCGCTGGGCGTACACGGCACCAGGCCCGGGCGCTGGGTGGAAAGATTGCCGACGTTTACGGGATGAAAGCCGTCTACGTCTTTCTCCGGCGCCACCGCGAGCAGGACCTTCTTGGAATCAACCTGCGGGGGAAGAGGAAGCTGCACCAGGATGCCGTCAATTTCGTCGCGCGCATTGAGCTGCCGCACCATGACCAGCAGATCTTCTGTGGTCACCGAATCCGGCGGCGTCAACTTTTCGCTGTGAATGCCGAGCTGTTCGCAGGCCTTTACCTTGTTGCGCACATAGATCTCTGAAGCCGGATTGTGGCCGGCGAGTATCACGGCGAGCCCGGGACGATGGCCGGACGCAGTAAGCGCGCGCACTTCTGCCACCAGTTCGGAGAGTATCTGGCGGGAGATCTGATTGCCGTCGAGGATGGTGGCTGCCATGTCCGCTCTTATCTTAAATTGGAAAATCTTAAATTGGGAATCGGGCAGTTTGGCGATCGCGCGGAACCCGGCGTCACAGCAGCAATTCGCAGTACAATACGGCCATGATGCTCAAGAAACTGCTGGAAATTATTGTCTGTCCCGTGGCGGAGTGCCGAAAGCCGCTGACGCTGGCGGCCGACGAAAAGTCGCTGCAATGTACCGGCTGCAAACTCGTCTATCCCGTGCTGGACGGCATTCCAGTGCTTCTTGTGGACCAGGCCCGGCAGCCACAGCCATGAGCTGTCAATAGAAGACCAAGGACGCGCAGGTCCTCTGTTTCGCAGTTATTTCGATGATTTTTCAATCTAAATTAACGCCATTTTAATGATCTGGAATGGGTCCGGCATGTATAACGGACTCACTCATTTGAATACCTCACAGCTCAAAGAGGGGAGCTTCTACTTCCACGATCCGGGGCTCCCCTCACCTTTTTGAGCATCTTCCAAATCAGAGCGCGCCAGCAAAGCCGGAGCAAATTGCTAATTGATATTAATAAGGATGGCAGAACGTCTGGTCACGCTGTGGGTTCGTGTTCATGGGGCGCAGCAACCTGCTGCGTGGCAACGTGGCCGGGCGACCTGCGCTCAAGATCCATGGTGTGCCACAGGATCCTCAACGTTGCCAGTACGGGAATAGATAGAAACACTCCGATCACTCCGGCTACTTCTCCGCCCGCGAACACTCCAAAAAGCACGGCCAGCGGATGCAAGGCCAATGTGCGGCCCATGATCCTTGGCGAAGTCACGTAGTCCTGGATGCACCGCCACACCACCAGGAACACCAGCACCCAAACCAGATGATGGTAACCGGCAAACAGCCCAACTCCGAGGACAAGCGCTCCACCAACGATTGGTCCCACAACCGGGATGAACTCCAGAATGCCGGCGGCCGGTCCAACGGCAAAAGCATAAGGCACTCCCATGGCCCAGAGCGTGAACGTGACAACTACCATGGCCATCCCCGCCAGAAACAACTGGGACCTGATAAAACCGCCCAGCATGGAATTCATTTGTTCCACCGTGGCGGCCATAATTTCCTGGTTCTTCTTGCTGCGTACGGAATGAATGATCATCTGTCCGAACTCGCTGCCGTCTTTGAGGAAGAAAATCGCGAGGATAGGCACCAGAAACAGCCACCACACGTTCTGGAGGGTTTTGGCGGCGCCCACCACCAGGGTCTGGGTCGCGATGATCAATTCCGGGCGATTCTTCGACAAAAAGCCTTCGACGCGCTCCTGTGTCTGCGTGCTCCAGCCCCGCTGACCGCCGACCTGGTGAGCAATCTGCCCCGAACTGATTTCGCCGGTCCATTCTGGCGCCTTTTGCATCAGCGTCTGGGCCTCCTGAGCAACCGCAGGCCCGACCAGGGCAATAGCGCCGGTCAATCCGATCAGCAGCAAAAGATAGACCACGGCGATGGCCGCCATGCGCGATCCGCGAAGCCACTTTTGCAGCCGGTTCACCGGAGCATCCAGCACGTAGGCAAAAAACACTGCGAACAGAAAAGCGATGATCGCCCGCCAGGCGGCATACAGGAAAAGAAGGAAGAGGGCAAAGACCAGCGCGGTCATGAGGACTTGCGCGGTTTTCTTGTCAAACAATTTCAAGTGTCACCCCTGCCAGGCGCGGCTTTGATTCTAGCCGATATCGGCGGAAGGGCGGCCTGTTATGTCTTTATATCTTCTTCTATCGGGGCACTTCAAAGCGGTAACCGGTGCCGCGCACGGTCTTTAGATAACGCGGTTGTTCCGGATCGTGTTCGATTTTCTCGCGCAGCTTTCTTACATAAACGTCCACGGAGCGTGGACTCACGAAGGTGGTTTCGCGCCACACCGCGTCCAGAATCTGGTCCCGGGTGAACACGCGTCCGGCATGCTGGGCCAGATAGTGCAGCAGGCGGAACTCGGTGGCGGTCGTGGTCACGGGATTGCCGCGCACGCTGAGGACCATGGCAGACGTGTCAATTTCCAGTTCTCCCGCGCTGATGACCGCTGCCGGCAACGGCGCTTCACAACGGCGCAACACCGCCTTGACGCGGGCGACCAGTTCTCGCGGGCTGAAGGGCTTGGTGATGTAGTCGTCCGCGCCCATCTCCAGGCCGACAATGCGGTCCACCTCGGCGGTCTTGGCCGTCAAAAACACGATGGGCGTACCGGAGAGTGGAGCGCCCGATTGCCGTACCTGCCGGCACAATTCCAGTCCATCACCGCCCGGCACCATGATGTCCAGGAGCAGGAGCGACGGCCGTTCTCTTTGCGCATCGGGCAGGACGCTGGTGGTGGTTACGAAATTACGCACGCGATATCCCGCGGCTTCAAGATGATGGCGGACCAGCCGGGCAATATCCAGATCGTCCTCGACCACGAAGATTTTCTGGCTGAGACCCGCGCTCAGATCAGCGACAATTTCCTGACGTTCTCCCGATGCCATTGTCTGTCCCTGCAATTCAGCCGCCTCAAACGTTGCGAATCCAAAACCAGCTTACACAGCGAATGTTAAAAGAGTATGAAACCATCGCGCCGCGTAACTGGTTTCGGGGTCCGGCGGATTCAGATACTTTTAACCTGCCGCTAACAATTCCTAAACATTCACTCTCTAGAGTCTTTCGAGGATCGGATTCATTTCCGCCAAGGAGGGCTTCATGCTGTTCCCAGTTAGACGTAAGGCCGCGATCGCCAGGATCATTGCCGCCATTTTCGTTTGTTTTCTTCTCGCTGCAGGCTTGCCTGTCCGTGCGCAAGAGAAGGAGCACAAGACCGCCACACCCATCAAACACGTAGTCGTCATCTTCCAGGAAAACGTATCGTTCGACCACTATTTCGGGACCTACCCGTTTGCCGCGAACCCCGTGGGTGAGCCGCAATTCGTGGCCCGGCCCGGCACGCCGACCGTGAACGGACTCAACGCCGCGGGATTGCTGACCAACAACCCGAACCAGATCAATCCGTTCCGCTTCGCCCGCGCGCACGCCGCCACCTGCGACCAGGACCACAACTACAAAGATGAGCAGCGCGCCTTTGACGGCGGCAACATGGACCTGTTCGTCCAGACGGTGGGCAACGGCCCCGGCACCGACGGGACCCTGACCTGCGCGAAGACCGACGTGATGGGCTATTTCGACGGCAACACCGTCACCGGCTTCTGGAATTACGCCCAGCACTTTGCCATGAGCGACAATTCCTTCTCCACCACGTTTGGTCCTTCCTCGCCCGGCGCCATCAACCTGATTTCCGGCGACACCACCGGCGCGGTAGCGAAGAACCTGCCGGCCGTGGTTGCGGCCTTTGACGTTTCCGCGGGTTCACTCGTCGGCGACGCACAGCCTGCTTTCGACAAATGCTCCACTCGCGAAACCGTCCAGATGACCGGGAAAAACATCGGCGACCTGATGAACGCCAGGGGCATTACCTGGGGCTGGTTCCAGGGTGGTTTCCGCGATTGCAAGGCGAGCCACATCGGCAGCGATGGCAAGCCCAAAGGTGACTACATTCCCCACCACGAGCCGTTCCAGTACTACACGTCCACGTCGAATCCCAACCATTTGCCGCCGACTTCGGTTGGCTTGATTGGGCATGCCGCGGACCAGGCGAACCACCAGTACGACATCGCCGACTTCTGGGCGGCCTTTAATGCCGACAATCTTCCTGAAGTCAGTTTCCTGAAAGCTCCCGGGTTCCAGGACGGGCACGCCGGATATTCTGACCCGCTGGCGGAACAGCAATTCGTGGTGGACATCATCAACCACCTGCAAGGTTCCAGCGAATGGAATGACACCGCGGTCATCATTCTCTATGACGACTCTGACGGCTGGTATGACCACCAGATGTCGCCCATCGTCAGCCAGTCGGCGACCGCTTTTGACGCGCTCAACGGCCCTGGCTTGTGCGGCGGACCCAATGCCGCTGCCAACCCGGTGCAGGGAAGATGCGGCTTCGGGCCACGCCAGCCCTTGCTGGTGATTTCGCCTTTCGCGAAGTCCAATTTTGTGGACCACTCCATCACTGACCTTTCTTCCGTGACGCGTTTCATTGAAGACAACTGGCTTGGCGGCGCCCGGCTCGGCGGGAATTCTCTGGATAAACAGGCCGGCTCGCTCTTCAACCTGTTCGACTTCCGCGGCCACAATGGCCGGTTGTTCCTTGATCCCATCACCGGCGAACGCATCGGCGGTGACGACAGCGACGATCAGTAAGAACGAAAGTCAGAAGGAGAGGGGGCGGCATGTCCGCCCCCATTTTCCGTTGGTTTTTTGCTGGTGTTATTCGTCGTGCAAGGCCACCATGGGGTTGACTCGTGCGGCTCGCATTGCGGGAGCCACTGCCGCCAGCACGATCACTGGAAAAACCGCCAGCAGCACCAGCACGTAGGTTGAAGCGTCAGTACTCTTCAGGCCAAAGAGGACGCTCGAGAGCACGCGGCTGGCGGCCAGTGAAAGCGCCAGTCCGGTCAGCGCGCCGGCCAGGGCCAGGCGCACCGCCCGGCCCAGCACCAGGCCAACAATGTTTCCCGGAGTCGCGCCCAATGCCACCCGCAGTCCGAATTCGGGAATACGGCGGGCGGTGACATAGCTCATGACCGCATACATGCCGGAGAGTGCCAGCAACAGAGCCAGACCGGCAAAACTGATCGCCAGCACGGTGCGAAAGCGTGGCGCGGAAACCGAATCGCTGACCAGATCGTTCATGGTGGTGAACTTCATGGCTACTTCGGGGTTCATCGCACGAATAGTGCTCTGGACGGCGGGAATGAGCGCGGCCGGATCGCCGGACGTACGCGTGACGACCTCTACTTCATTGCCTGGCCCGGGATGCTGGCGCAGCGGCATGTAGAGTTCCGGCGCGGGCGTCGACGCCGGCGAGTACTGGCGCACGTCGCCCACCACCCCCACCACCGTCATCCCCTTCATGGTGTCCAGATCAAGACCGCAGACGATCCGATGGCCAATGGGGTCTTCCCCGGGAAAGTTTTGTTTGGCCAGTTCCTGGCTGATGATGACGACAGGCGGGCGGTCGTAAACGTCGCCATCGTTGAAATCGCGGCCACGCGTCAGAGGGATGCCCATGGTGGAAAAATATCCGGGACTGGAAAGGCGGAAGCCGGCGTAAGGCAGCTTGTGCCAGTCGTCGTTGAAACTCTGCTTCCCTTCAATGGCGAACGAACCGTTGGAGTCATATTGGCCGGCGGGAAGACCCATGGCGCCTGCGGCCGAACTTACTCCTGGAAGGGTGCGCAGGCGGGCAAGAAGGTCGTCAAAAAATTGACCTGCGCGGATGAGTTCCGGTGTGCCATTGGCCGGCGCGTGAGCGTAAGTGACCAGCACGCCCTCAGTGCGGTAGCCGAGTTCCGCGGTGTTGAGTGAGAGAAAAGTGCGAAAGAGCAACCCGGCCCCCACGGCCAGGACGAGCGACAGCGCAATCTGTGCAACCACCAACACGCTGCGCAGACGCGAGGCGCCACCGCCCAGCAGTCCACGGCCGCCACCCTGCTTGAGCGCATAGTGCAGGTCGACGCGCGAGGCCTGCCACGCCGGCGCGAGCCCGAAGATAAGGCTGGTGGCGAGCGCAGCCAGAGCGGCAAACGCGAGCACGCGCCAGTCAAGGTGGATATCGCCCAGGCGGACGGGCGGAAGGAAGCGGGCGCTGACGCGGAGGATGCCTCGCGTGCCCCAATCAGCCAAAAGCAATCCCAGCGCGCACGCCAGCATCGCCAGAACCACGCTCTCCGCGAGCAGTTGCATGATCAGCCGGCGACGGGGCGCCCCCAGGGCGGCGCGGACTGCCAGTTCGCGGCCGCGGGCCGTGGCCCGGGCCAGCATGAGGTTGGCAACATTGGCGCAGGCAATCAGCAGGACGAGTCCCACCGCGCCCATCAGGATGTACAGCGTTGTCTTTACCGGCGACACCAACTGGTCCTGAATGGGTGAGACCACAAATGTCTTCTGCCGGTTATCGCGAGGGAATGCCGCTTCCAGGCGCGCGGCCAGGGTGGAGAGGCCGGCATTTGCGGCATCTAAAGATACGCCAGGCCGCAGCTTGGCCACGGAATAGTAGTTATAGCCGCTGCGGTTCTGATTGGACGGAGCAGGCGAAACGGCGGCCCAGACCTGCGCGGTGCGCGGAAAAGAAAACCAGGAAGGCATGACGGCGACGATCTGATAAGGCGCGCCTTCAATCCGCAGCATCTGGCCCAACGCGCCTTGCGCGGAACCAAAATTGCGCTCTGCAAACGCGGTCGCGATAGCGGCGGAGCGCCCGGAGTCGTCAGGGTTAAACAGCCGGCCGGCCACCGGTCTGATATTGAATACGCGAAAGAACTCAGGATCAACCTCGTACGTCCCGACGAACTCCGCAGTAGTGGGCAGTTGCACGCCGATCTCGCCGCCGTGGTAGTAACTGAAGGCCTCGAAGGGCTGGGTCTCGTGGCGCAAGTCCATCAGGTCGCCGCCGGTGGTGCGCGGAGTCTCTTTTCCTGTGTTCTTCCAGTGAGTATTGATGGCGACAATCCGACTGGCGTCCGGGTAGCGCAACGGCTTGAGCAGAACACCGTCGACCACGGTGAACATGGCAGTGTTGGCGCCGATGCCCACCGCCAGAATCAGGACTGCTACTGTAGTGAAGCCCGGGCTGCGCCGAAGAGTGCGCAGGGCAAACTGCAGGTCATGCAGACGCATAAGAAGAAGACTCCTCGCTTTCCGGTTTCCAAGCCGCGCCCTATGTCAGACTCCCGTGTTCTGGAAAAGTCAACCGTCTGTTCGGCAGACGGTGCGGACGCCTCTCGAGAAATTCTCGCACAGCACATGGACCGGCCGTGGGACGACGGGACAAGCTGCAGTTGTCCTTCTCGCCCTCCACTACAATTACGGCGGTAACCTTGCAGAGGGGCGAAATCCTTGTTCCACTTTTCGTGGCTCTATACACTGGAACACAAAGAGGTTTTCCATCATGCCGGACAAGCCCTCAGATAATCCCGAAATTACCTCCCGTCTGAAGAAGTCGGACGCGGAATTGAAGGAACTGCAACACTCGGTCAAGACCGGGATGGTCAACGTCAAGATTCTGATGGAGTTTCGGCAGGCGATTGAGAACGCGCGCAAGGCAACAGCCGCCATGCAGCATTGGCTGGAAGAACAGGAAAAAACCGGCGGCGATCCTTTTCAACTGCTTCCCAAAGTGATGACCGAAAGAATGCGGATCGTGACCCAGTTGCTGAAAGATGTGACACATGATGTCGAAAGCGGCGACATAGACTTCGAGACTCCCGGCCTGGTGGAATTGCACCAGACGCTGCGTACCCTTACCGAACGCATGGGCCGCTTCTTCCGCGAATAATCCGCCATGGAGATTTCACTGCGGCCATTTCGTCCCGAAGACCAGGAAGTCCTTTTCGCCATCTACGCCAGCACGCGGCGGGAAGAGGTTGCCGCCTGGGGATGGCCCGCCGCGCAGCAGGACGCTTTCCTGCGGATGCAGTTCAAAGCGCAGCAGGGCGGATATGCGGCGACGTATCCCGATGCGGAACATCAGATCGTCTGCGCCGGCGCCCAACCCATCGGCCGGATTCTAGTGGAACGCGCTTCCGGCGGACTCCACCTGGTGGACATTGCGCTGCTGGCCGAACACCGCGGTCAGGGCATCGGCACCATGCTGTTGCGGCGGCTCACGGAAGAATCCGACCGTCAGCGCGTACCCGTCCGACTGCAGGTCCAGACCACCAACGTTGGCGCGCGGCGTCTCTATGAGCGCCTGGGGTTCCGCGCAACAGGCGAAAATCAGATTTATTGTGAAATGGAAAGGCCGCCGGTTTAAACTGCAACGGGCAACCTATAAAACTAATGACCGATCCACTGGCTACACTCAACGCCGCAATTTTTGCGGAACACCTGCACACCAGGTTTAAGGCCGATCTGGGCGCCGCGGGCGCGCTCGAACTGGAGCTCGCGGAAGTTGTGGAACACAACCCGTCTCCCCGGGTCGAGTGTTTTTCCCTCTTCTTCCGCGGCCCGGGTTCGCCGCAAATGCAGCAGGGAATGAAGAAACTCGTGCACGCGGTGTTGGGTGAGATGGAAGTCTTCCTGACGCCGGTTGCCAGGGACGAGAACGGCTTCACGTACGAGACGGTCTTCAACCGCTTTCGCAAACCCCAGACCTGAATCCATGAGCCCGGTAAACGACGCAGAGGTCACGCTTAGGCCCGTACAAGACCATGACGCAGACGACGACGATCTGCTCCGGCGTCTCTACGCCAGCACCCGGGCAGCGGAGCTTGCTCTGCTGCCGTGGAGCCAGGAACAAAAGGATGCGTTTCTCGAAATGCAGTTTGCCGCGCAGAAACGGCACTATAGCGCCGCGTATCCGTCCGCGCACCACGACATCATCTGCTGGAAGGGGAAGCCTGTGGGCCGCTTGTATCTTGCCCGGCAGGCCGATGTGTTTCACATACTGGATGTCACCGTACTGCCCGAAGAGCGCAACTCCGGGATAGGATCCTGCGTACTGCGCCGGATCCTGGACGAGGCGCAACGGGCCGGCAGGCCCGCCACCATCTACGTGGAGAGCTTCAATCCATCGCTACGCCTGTTTGAGCGCTTCGGTTTCCGGCAATCCGGCGTCGAAGGGTTCAGCTACCTGCTTCAGTCCGGCTGAGCCAGTCGCTGAGTTCGCACGCCTTCAGGCTTCGGAGCGACGCCGGAATCAGGTCCTGAACCGGATGCCGGACCAGATGCCGGACTCGGACTGGAACTTCCACCGGAACTGGGTCCTGAGCTGGTACCAGGAGTGAAGCCGCCGCCATCGCTCACGGGCGGACCTACCACGTGCGGGCTGGGAAGCGGGCCGGCAGTCAGACGGTTGATCACCGCAGAGTACATCTGAGGGCCGCCCGGGACGATCAATAAGGAAAACTGCCCCAGTTTGTGATGGTCAAACACGTACGTGCCCTGTGGCAGGGACGGGTTTGGAGTCCCGCGAAAGACCAGCAGGTAGCTCTCGGTCGCCGGCGGCGCCGTCAACAACTTAGGCGGAGGCACCGCGAAGCTCGCCGGATTCACCGCTGCGGGCGCTGGGAAGTCGATGACCTGGTCCAGCACCAGCCAGCTGGTTTGCCCCCCGGGGATCTGCACGGAAAACTCCGAGCCCACGCAGCTCAGGAAAGACCCTTTGTTCCACTGGGGAAGGCTCGCGCCGGAGGCCACGCCTGCCTTGCTGGTGACGGCGCCGTTTACCGGATCGTTAGTTGCTCTCCTCTGGTTGGCCCCAAAAAAGGCAGTTGGCAGGGCTGCGCCGGCTGCCAATAAAACGCTCTTATGCAGAAAATCCCGCCTTGAAACGGACATAGTCCCCTCTTCTTGTTTTGGTTCTTGCCTGGTTTTTCTTACCTGCTGCATCTACACGTTGCTGCGTCGTTTCCTGGGGGGGAAACGTATTTCAGGGGATTACCTAACCTAGTCTCATTTGCGGAGAATATCAAGGGGAATTTGCAGGCGTTTCGAGATGCCAATCTTTGAGGATTTAAAGGACAAACGAGCTCCAGCCGGGTTGAAGCGGCGGCCACGGTAGCCCCATGCCAACAAATGGCACAGAACCTGCCTGCCAGACAGCTACTTTACAATTGGTTTGTCAGGAAATCCATCAGTTTGCCCTTGACAAAAAGGGCAACTGCACTCAAAGTACCATAGTCCCCCAAACAGTGCTCATTCCCGCTCCCACGGCTTAACTCCCCCTTGACCCTGGAAGCGTGGATTCATTGACTTATTTCGTCCCTTAGGTGCGTGAGGAGAGTCTTTTGAAACCAAGTGGCTGGCCGAATTATGCGCGTTCCTGCGCGAGCGCTTCCCGATTTCTGTCGCTCGTCGCCTTTGTTGCTTTGTTGATCGCCAGTCCATCTTCGGCCCGCGCCGCCGCGCCTGCAGTCAAGACCGGCCCGCCGGTCAGGACCGCTGCCTCTCCACGAGCTGTTGCTCCGGCGCCGATGCCGCAGGCCGCGGCGCCGGGTCCCCGAATCTGGCTGGGCGCGGCAAAGCCACTGTCCACGAACTATGTTGGCGCCAACGCGCCGGCCCAGTCCGGGACTTCCGGCCGCGCGCTCACGCTTGGTGGAAACCCCGGTCCGGGCGGGGCTCTTCCGCACCAGATACTGTCTTCCGGACAGGCCACTCCTCTTGCGCTGGTCTCCGGCGATTTTAATGAAGACGGTTATGCAGACCTCGCCGTGGGCTACGCGTCAGCCGGTGGCGGGATTGTCGCCATTCATCGCGGCAACATTGACGCTTTTGCTCCACAGAGTGACGCATCGTTTCAGGCCATTGCCCACGGTAACTTTCCTCCATCCTTCCTGCCGGACGCGCAGGTATTCTCCGTGCCGGTCCGGCCCGACTTCATCGCTACGGGCAAATTCACCGTCAACGGACATCAGGACCTGGTGATCGGAGCGAATGGCGGGACCACGCTGTACGTCCTGGCCGGCGATGGAAAAGGAAACTTTGCGGCCCCGGAAATGGTTGCCTTGCCGGGAGGCCTCACTGTTTTGGCCGCGGGCCATCTCGGAGGTTCGGGAGTATTCACTGCTCTGGTGGCGGGTATCTCCATTCCCGGCCAGCAGAGTGATCTTGTGGTCATGCACGGGTCGGAGCAGGGGCTGACCCCGTTGAAGGTCCTGGCGCTGGATGGGCCGGCCTCCAACATTGTGTTTGGTGATTTCGGCTCGGGTCCGGACGCGGCGTTCCTGGCCGGCGGGCAGACGGTCCTGCTGCATTCGTCGCGGATGGAACTGGAAACACTTCAGTTGCCGGTTTCCGCCACGGCCCTGACGGTGGGCGATTTCATTAACGATCGCGACCCCCGCGTGCAACTGGCCCTGCTGGCGTCCGATGGGTCGGTCTATATTGCCGCCCACAACAGTTTCGATCCTCGTCCTTTCACCCAGGATGAATGGCAAATCATGCGGCAGGCGACGGTGAATGGGCTGCCGAACCCTCTGGTCCCCGCTTCGCCGGCCAATGAGGGATGGAAGATCGTGGAAACCGTGCCCTCGGCCTCGATTTATTCCGGGCAGGTCCCGGTGTTTTTCCGCACGCGCATCTCGGGCAACGCCGCGGACGATGTGATGGTGCTGAACGCGTCTGCCGGCGAGCTGACGCTCATCTCCCATCCCAATCTCGCCGCAGGCGCCACGACTTTTCTTCCGGGACAGGTTTCGGTCCGTCCTTACAACGCCAAGCCGGTAGCGGCGATTCCTTTGCGGAACAATATTGACGGCCGGCCCGGCGTGATCGCCCTGCATCAGGGCGAGACGGTGCCGCAGGCGCTGACGCCGCTGCCCGATCCGACGTTTAACGTGGACACAACCAACGACGTTGTGGTCGCCAACGCGTGCAACCCAGCGGCGCCAATCGTGGGCAGTTGCAGCTTGCGCGAAGCCATCATTGAAGCCAACGCCACCCCGGGCGTGGACACCATTATGGTCCCTGCTGGTACTTACACGCTTACTATCGCCGACGGCGGCACGGACAAACATGACGCCACCACCGGCGAACTGAGCATTACCGATGGCGTGAACATAGTTGGCTTTTTAGACGGAAGCGGCAATCCCGTCTCCATCATTCAGGCGTGCAGCGTGCTCCCGACCCCAATCGCCACCACACCGTTCGCCACTTGCGGCGGCACCGGCATCATCGAAAAGCCCTTTTCGGTCAATCCGGGCTTCACCAAAGCCTTTGACACGGCGTTTACCAACCTCGAAATCCGGTTTGGATTTAATCCTGGCACTTTTGCTGGAGACGGTTTCGGCGGCGGCTTTGACTGGGAAGCCAGCAAAACAGGCACCATGACGGTGACCAGCTGCAATATTCACGATAATCGCATTCACGACGGACGTGGCGCAGGCATTACGGCAACCAACACCGGCGGTGGCACGGGCCAGTTCACGATGAGCAACAGCACCGTTGCCAACAATGTCGCCTCCCGAACCGGCACTAACTCGGGCTCCGGCGGCGGCATATTCTTCGGTAGCGCAACCCGGTTCACGATCACTAATACCCACATCGACAACAACCAGGCGATCAACGGCAACAGCGAAGGCGGCGGCATCTTCGCTTTCAATCCCGGCACCACGCCTATTTCCGTCATTCATGGCGGTACGATCTCCGGGAACAGCGCAATCACACGGGGCGGCGGAGTCCGCTCGAGTGCCGGTATCACCATTGACCAGGGAACAATCATTAGCGGCAACACGGCTGGAGAGGGCGCCGGGGTGTGGAGCAATCTGGGGACTTCAGTTCCATTCCCAGCGGGCGAGACGACCACGCTCAACAAGGTCGCCATCACCGGCAACAACGCTACCGGGAACGGTACGCTACCCACCCCCGGAATCGGCGGTGGCGGCGGCATTAAAGTCGACAACAGCGCCAGCGGCAATTTCTTTGTAATGAGTTTCAGCCGGCTTGCCGGTAACACCTCGGCTCTTGGTGGCAGCAACTTGTTTTCCACGAGTCCCGGCGCCGCCGTGACCGCCACCAATAACTGGTGGGGAACGAACGCGGCCGCCAGCACCATCGGGGGTGGGGCCACGGTCAACTGCCCGACTCCTCTCGCTGGTCAGATATGCTTCGATCCCTTTATCGTCCTGACGCACAGCGCCAGTCCTGCAATCATCAGGATTAATCAAAGCACCACGCTGACCGGCGACATGAGCCAGGACAATCATGGAACTGCGCTCGTCCTGACCAATCTGAATCGAATTCTCGGTCGGCCCATTACCTTTGACGCTCCCGTATTAGGAACCATCCCGGACGCCCAGCCCGAAAATTTGGATGCCAACGCCCAGGCCACCGCCACTTTCAACGCGGGAGGCGTGTCAGGCCGGGGATCAGCGCATGCGACCGTGGACCAGGCGATCATCTCGGCCAACTCCAATCTGATTGCCAGCGCGACCGAATCCACCACAACCGTGACCATCACCACCGTGGGTACGCATAATTTCGCAGTGGGCGAAACGGTGGTCATTTCGGGCGTAGGTGTCGGCGGCTATAACGGCACATTCGCAATTACCGCTACCACCCCAACAACTTTCAATTACACCACCACCGCGGGGCTGGGCGCTTCCAGTGGAGGTTTGGCCAATGTCGGCATCCTCATCCTGGAGCCGCTCCACATCACCAAGAGCTTCAACCCGACCCCGGTTGCCACTAATACTTCCTCCACGCTGACGTTCAGCGTTACCAACCCGAACGTAATCGCGGTGGATTCGAGTTTCACCGACACTCTCCCCGCGAACCTGGTGGTGGCCAATCCGCCCGGCACGACCAATACCTGCGGAGGCACCTTTGCGCCGGCAGCCGGCGATACCAGCCTGACCTTCACCAACGGCACCCTGGGGGTGGGAAGTTGCGCTATAAGCGTGAATGTCACAAGCGCGGTTGACAACATTTACAGCAACAGCGTGACCATCAATTCCACGGCGGCGGGCACGGGCGCGGCATCCACTTCCTCGGCAAACCTGACGGTCATCAATCCGCCGACGATTAACAAGGTGTTTGGCGCGGCTACGATTCCGCTGAACGGGACCACTAGCCTTACATTCACGATTAGCAGTTCCAACCAGAACCAGACGCTGAGCGGGATTGGCTTTACGGACAGTCTGCCCTCGGGCTTGGTTGTGGCCACACCCAATGGTTTGACGAATACTTGCAGTACTACACCAACCGCTGTAGCTGGTTCGGGCACGGTCTCATTGACCGGCGCAAGCCTGGCTCCTGGCGCAAGTTGCACCATTTCAGTCAACGTCCAGGGCACGACCGCGGGACTCAAGAGCAACAGCGTCACAGTAAGCGACACGATCGCCGGCACCGGTAATACCTCTAGCACTTCACTGACCGTGGTAGCGCCGCCGACCATTAGCAAAGCGTTCAATCCCACCAGCATTCCTCTGAACGGAACTTCCACGCTGACCTTCACCATTAATAACCCGAATACCACCGCTGCGGCAGACCTGACGGGAGTTGCTTTTAGTGACACGCTGCCGTTGAGCAGCGGTTCTGGTAGCGCGACGCTGGTGGTATCGAGCACGCCGAACGTAAGCAACACCTGCGGCGGTACTGTGACAGCAACAGCGGGAACGGGGGTCATCAGCCTTTCCGGGGCCAGTGTGGCCCACAACGCCTCCTGTACCTTGAGTGTGGACGTCAAAGGAACAGTCGAAGGCGATGGCAACAACACAACCGGCGCCATCACGTCAACTGAAGGCGGCACCGGTACAACCAGCAACACGGCACTTCTGAAGGTGGTTGCGCCGCCAACCATTAGCAAAGCATTCGGCGCTGCCAGTATCCCGCTGAACGGGACGACGACGGTAACGTTTACGATCGCCAATCCAGCCAGCAATACCAGCGCCGAGAGCGGGATCGCATTCAGCGACACGCTGACCAACGGATTGCAGGTGGCATCGACGCCCGGGGTAAGCAATACCTGCAACGGCACGGTCACAGCAACGGCGAATAGCACGAGCATCAGTCTGTCAGGCGGCAGCATCGGCACGCCAGGTACGACTTGCACGATCGTGGTGAATGTGACGGGAACAGTCGCTGGAAGTGTGTCAAATACCACAGGAGCAGTCAGCTCGACCAATGGCGGGACTGGCGCCACCAGCAACACGGCGACTCTGCTCGTGGTTGCTCCGGCGACCGTTATCAAGACGTTTGCCCCGACCAAGATCCCGTTGAACGGGACGACGTTGTTGACCATCAACATCACCAACCCCAACAGCACGGTGTCACTGACTGGGCTGTCCTTCACTGACAGTCTGCCGGCGGGTCTGGTGGTGGCCTCAACGCCGAACCTGAACAACACCTGCGGCGGGACAGCGACGGCGACGGGAGGCTCCAGTTCGGTAACTCTGTCGGGCGGGACCGTGGCTTCGAGCGCATCGTGTGCAGTTTCGGTGAACGTGCAGGGCACCACGGCCGGCGACAAGATCAACAATGTGGTGGTGAGTTCAACCGAAGGCGGAGCGAGCACGGGTGCGAGCGCGACCGTCACTGTCGTAGCACCGCCTACGATCAGCAAGGCCTTCAACCCGACGAGCGTTGCCAGGAACGGGACGAGCACGGTGACGTTCACCATCAGCAACCCGAACAATCCGGGCACACCGGCCAATGGCGACCTCACCGGGGTGGCATTCAGTGACACGCTACCGGTTTCGAGCGGACCGGGGAGCGCGACTCTCGCGGTAGCAGCCACGCCGAGTGTAAGCAATACCTGCGGTGGCACCGTAACTGCGACAGCAGGAACAGGAGTGATCAGCCTCTCGGGCGCGAGCGTGGCCCACAACTCAAGCTGCACGGTGAGCGTAAACGTGACGGGCACGGTGGAAGGTGATGGCAACAACACGACGGGTGCGATCAGCTCGACCGAGGGCGGAACGGGGACGACGAGCAACACGGCAACCTTGAACGTGGTGGCGCCGCCGACGATCAGCAAGGCGTTCGGAGCGGCGAACATCACGCTGAATGGAACCACGACCGTAACGTTCACGATCACCAATCCGGCCAGCAACACTAGTGCGGAGAACGGGATCGCATTCAGTGACACGCTGACCAATGGACTGCAGGTGGCATCCACGCCGGGGGTAAGCAACACCTGCGGCGGCACGGTGACGGCGGCGGCGAACTCGACCAGCATCAGCCTGACGGGCGGAAGCATTGCCACGCCGGGCGCGACGTGTACGGTCGTGGTGAATGTGACAGGGACGCAGTCGGGAACGGTGACCAATACGACGGGCGCGGTGAGT
>DATMPO010000036.1:0-51445 GCA_035567035.1 Verrucomicrobiia bacterium
GGGTGAATAGAGCCCCGCTTCCACCACGCTGCCTGAGGGATCAACCTTGACCCGCACGGAGACCCGCAAAGTCCCGTGGATGGTGTCGCTGGCACTCTGCGGAACGTCTGGTAGGACTTGCTGTACGACTGCGCTGTCCGCAGGCCTGTCAAAGGGCCGGGCAGCAGGACCGCCGGCAGGACTGACGTTGAGCGCAGGAGGAGTCTGCGCATCGGACCGAACAGCCGCCTGCGGTTTCGCTGGCGCAGTCGCCGGCGCAGTCACTGGCGCTGGAGAGAGAGACTGACGATCGCTGCCCGCACCCGGCTGCTGGTCAGCCTTCGGCGGTGTAGTCGGCGAGAGGGTTTTAGACGCGCTTGTTTTCGACGAGACGGCCTTGGCCGCGCGGGCCCGGGACGGGGAGTGGCCGGCGTCCGGCTTTTGCACCTTCGGCTGCTCCGGTTTTATCTCGGCAGGCTTGGTACCTGTGCGGCGGAGCAATAGTCCGAAACCCGCTACCAAAACCGCAACCGTCAGGACCGCAACCCCAAGGAGTATAGCCAACTGGCGTACAGCCAACATCCGGACCGTGAGCCGCTTGAGGGAATCGGTCCAAGCACCAATCTGAGTGACGATCTGGGTGCTTGTCCTACTGATCTGTGCCCCAACCCGAGCGACCTGGGCCCCAACCCGAGAAAAGACGTGAGCAATGCCGGCTGGCCGATCTTCTGGCACAGGCTGGGCCACTCGCGCCGGCTGGCCATCCACATCGGTTGAGTCATCGCCAATTGACTCTTCTAACTCAGCTTCATCCAGGTATACGTCCATGCCGGTTGACGTCGTCAAGCCGGTCGACTGCAGCCGCTCGGCGATATCGGCAATCGTCAACCGGCGCTGGGGATCGCGCCGCAGACAGCCGCGCACAATACCCCGGAACGGCGCGGGCAGCTTCTCAGGCAGTACGGGATCGCCTTTGTCGTCCTGGTGTGATGCAGGCAGTTGCTGGGTCAGGGCCTCGGCCAGCAGCATGCCCAGCGACCATACATCTGACGCCGGTGACCTCACTCCGCCGACGGCCAACTCCGGCGCGTCGTACGGGCCCGATTTTTCCATGCCCCAAACGGTCTCGCCGGCGCGGCATATGCCGTCGCTCGCAAGTTTCAGCTGGTCGTGTTCCGCGAGTACGTTCGCCGGCTTGAGGTGGCCGTGTACAAAGCCCCGGCTGTGGAGCCAGGAAAGCGCGTCCAGCGTGGGTTCAAGCATCTCGCGGGTCTCTTGCGGCGTGAGCGGCCGCAGGGCAAGAATTTCGGCGAGGTTCTCTTCGGCGTACTCCATCACCGCGAAGACCAGCTCGTGGGAGTCGATGGTGAGCCGGCGGCGTCCGGTGTGCAGGATCCGGAGCAGGTGAGGATGCGGCACTTTTTGCGCCAGCCCCCAGCGCGTGAGCTGCAGCTCCGCGTCCGCCGGATTCGCCGCAATCAGCTTGATCGCGGCCGGCTGGGGCTCCTGCCCATGGTCTTCCGTGAGAAAAACCGCACTGAGCTCCGAACCGCTCAGGCACTTCTTGAGTTCAAACTCACCGTTGATAACGTGGCCATTCCACTCAGTCCAGGCGTCGGCCATGCTGCCCCGCTTTCTCTCCCCCTGCCATGCGCCGGGCCAGGGAGCCGGCGCACCACGGAAGCATACCACCGGGGATGGGGTTGTGGCACCTGCTGCCAGCGTGTTTATCCGGCTTTTAGTAGAAGAACGGCGGAAGAGTGGATTGCTCCTGGAGGGGGCCAGGGCTTGAGGCACTGCATCATTTGACACAATTTCATTCTCCCGCCAGCATAGTGTGAACGATGACCGGCACGATCGAATGCGCGACGCATGGCGAGTGTCAGCAGACGTTCGTTTGTTCGCATCTTCCTGGGGAGAGCGCGGGTCTCGGATTCAACCGAAACGAGCCTGTCGAAGAGAAACCCTTTCCCGACGCCTGATGTGACAATTGCGAACTCATCCGTGCGGCCCACGACGGCTGGAATGAAGAATCCGAGAAGCTGGTAAAGATCGTATTGCTCTGTTCCGGATGTTATGAGCGTGCCCGTATACGCAACATGCGGCCTTCCATCACTTTGGACGATCTGGCCGGCCTGCGCTGGAAGTGCTGCAGCTGCGAGGAGTGGCACACGGGCCCCTGTCTTGATTTTGGCTACGATGCGCCCCACTACTGGCAGAAGGAGCATGAGAAGGCGGGCCTGTTGCCAACTTGGAGCAAGAAGCGTGCCAAGACCTTTCTGGACGAAGACTTCTGTGCGATTGACGGCAATGGTTTCTATGTCCGCGGCCTCATTCACCTGCCGATTCTCGGAGCGGCAGAGACGTTTCGCTGGGGCGTATGGGGGTCTCTCAGCCGCGAGAATTTCGACAGGCTGCGGAAGATGGATGACGACCCGAAGCGCGTTGAACTGCCGCCGATGTTTTCCTGGCTGAGCAATCGGATTCTCGATTATCCGGACACCTTGAACCTGAAAATGTACGCCCACATTCAGGAACCAGGCTTGCGGCCGAATTTTCGATTGGAACCGACGGACCATCCTCTCTCCCAGGAGTACCACCATGGCATAGCTCCAGAACGCGTAAAAGAAATCATGATGGGACGCCTGCAGGGGAACGAATAGGCCCCGGGACCTTCGCGGGTGCCGGCTCCGTAGACGATCACACTCCCGCTGGCGCGGGATTGGAGCGTGGCGATTCGAATAGTCTTGCCAACCTTGTAATCGGTTTCCAAGAATAGCTTTGTCGTTGCCGCTCCTCACGGCCAGCCGGTTTAAGATATAGACTGCACGCGCAGGAGGACCACTATGGATAAGGTCATTATCAAAAACCCGGGGATTCTGGGCGGGGAGCCAGTGTTTCGCGGGACGCGTGTTCCGTTCAAGATTTTGACCGACTACCTGGAAGGCGGCGACTCCCTGGATGACTTTCTTGAACAGTATCCGACCATTACGCGTGAAGCTGCGGTCGCAGCCGTTGAACAGGCGAGGCTGAGCCTGGTTGCGCAGCTTGCATGAAAATCTGACGGCCGGGCGTTAAACCGCAAAGAACGCAACGGCCGCGAAGAGAAACCGGGCGATTTTACTTCTCCGGCTGAAACAAATAAGGCCCCTTGCTCTTCGAGCCCACAGACTCTGCAACTTTCAAAAACGCCCTGGCTGCATGAGACAGCTGTCCGCCTTTGCGGTAAACGAGTCTTAGTTTTCTTTCCAGTTTCAGGTCCTGGACGGGAATCGCAATGAGTTCGCCGCGGGCCAGTTCGGTTTCTACTGCTATGCCTGGGACCAGGGCTACGCCGTTGCCGGCGGCTACGAAGCGTTTGATGGCTTCGATGGTGGGCATCTCCACTCCGATATTCAGCGGGGTTTTGTGGCGTTTGAAAGCTTCCAGCACTTTCAGCCTGTACGGCGACACAACGTTGTGGGCGATGAACGACTCGGCGCCCAGCTGGCGTATGTTTACGGACTTGGCTTTGGCCAGAGGATGGCCCTGTGGCACCACGAAGACCAGTTCGTCGCGAAATACCACGATGGAGGTCAGCGACGTGTTTTCCGGACGGAAGGACAGTACGCCGATTTCGGCGGTGTGATCCAGGATCTGTTCGCTAATGGAGCTGGCCAGCGAGCGCTGGACGGCGATCTTGATCATCGGGCAAAAGCGGCGGAAGTCGGCGAGCACGCGGAGCAGGTAGAGCGACGTGAATTCGTTGGCGGCCAGCACCAGCGTGCCGCGCTGGAATTGCTTCAGTTCTTCGAGCGAAGCGCGGGCTTCGCGGCGCAGGTTCAGCATTTTGTGCGCGTATTCCTGGAGGACGCGGCCGGCGTCGGTCAGCATGCCGTCGCGGGACGAGCGGTCAAACAGCGGTTCGCCCACTTCGTCTTCCAGCCGGCGGACCAGCTGGCTGATGGCCGGCTGGGTGCGGTGGACCACCTGGGCCGCACCGGAAAAACTGCCGGTCTGCACCACCGCCAGAAACGTTTCCAATTGGAAGAAATCCATCGGTTTGCCCTCCAAAAGCCAGATGACAGCCCGGCTTATACAATAAGAAATAATTATACTATCAGAAGAATTATAACTTTGACTTATTATGCCTGCGGAGCGGAACATAGAGTGGTAACGGCCGGAATCAGCGGCTGGCGGTCACGGCAGGAGGCCAAATCCTATGGACCCAACCGAGCGGACGCACATCACCATCTTTGACACCACGTTGCGCGACGGCGAACAGGCGCCCGGCTGCAGCATGGGGACCAGGGACAAGCTGCGCATGGCCCAGCAGCTGGACCGGCTCGGCGTGGACATTATTGAAGCCGGCTTTCCTGTTGCTTCCGACGAAGAGTTCCGGGCGGTCCGCCGCATTGCCAGTGAGGTGCAACGGCCGATCATTGCCGGACTTTCCCGCGCGAACATTACTGATATCGAGCGGGCCTGGGGCGCTTTGCAAGGGGCAAAGCGCCCGCGCATTCATACTTTCCTGGCCACTTCCGATCTGCATCTGCAATGCAAACTCAAGATCACGCGCGAGCAGGCGCTGACCCAGGTGCATGAAGCGGTGAGTTACGCCAAATCGCTGTGTGACGACGTGGAGTTCTCTCCCGAAGATGCCACGCGCTCGGACATTGATTATCTGGTCCAGGTCCTGGACGCCGCCGTGGACGCGGGAGCCACCGTGCTCAACATTCCGGACACGGTCGGCTACGCCATTCCGGAGGAATTCGCGCGCATGATCCGGACCATCCGCGAGCGGGTCAAGGGAATCGAGAACGTGACCATCTCGGTGCACTGCCACAACGATCTGGGCATGGCGGTGGCCAACACGCTGGCCGCTCTGGGCGCGGGAGCGCGGCAGGTGGAATGCACCATCAACGGCATTGGCGAACGCGCGGGTAACGCGTCCCTGGAAGAGATTGTGATGCTGCTCTCGGTGCGCCAGGCGCAATTGCCGTATCGGACGGCGATTGCCACGGAACAGATTTATCCCACCAGCTGCCTGCTGGCGGAGATCATCGGATTTGGACCGCAGCCCAACAAGGCGATTGTCGGCCGCAATGCGTTTGCCCACGAAGCCGGCATTCATCAGCACGGAGTCATCAGCAATCCTTTGTGCTACGAGATCATGACGCCGGAGTCGGTCGGGGTTTCCGGCAACGATCTTGTGCTGGGCAAGCATTCCGGACGCACTGCGCTGGCCAAGCGGTTGAAGGAGCTTGGCTATCCGGCCAGCGCTCCCGAGCTGGAATTCCTCTACGTCCAGTTCATGAACCTGGCGGAAAACAAGAAGCGGATATACGATCAGGACCTGCTCTCCATGGCGTCTTCATTGACGCGAGGAGCAACGGCACGCGCCGCGAGCTAGTCAGCTCTTTTCTGTGGCCCCGCGTTGCGCGTAAAGGTTATCGTGATGGAGAAGGCAGTGGCCCTGCGAGGGTCCCTCCCCTGCCGATGGAAAAGATAAGGTTATGGCGAAGTCTACACATGGAGCACTGTATGTCAGCGAACCCTCGCTGCAGCCGGAAATAAAGTTTGCGCAGAACCGTTTCAAACTGACGGTTCTTCCCGGCGATGGCGTTGGGCCGGAGGTTTGCCGCGAAGCGCTGCGCGTCCTGAAGACCCTGAGCGCTTTCTACAATACCGATTTTCAGATCCAGGAAAAGCTGATTGGTGGAGCGGCCATCAAGGCCACGGGTTCTCCACTGCCGGAAGACACGGTGCAGGCCTGCCTGGAGAGCGATGCAGTTCTGCTCGGCGCTGTAGGCGCGCCGGAATACGATCATCTGCCCGGCCCGAAAAAGCCGGAAACCGGCTTGCTCGCCATCCGGACGGCGCTAGGCGGATTCGCCAATCTCCGTCCGGCGGCTTCTTTTCGCGCCATCGCCGACTGTTCACCGCTGCGCAAACAGATAGTGGAAGGCGCCGACATCCTGTTTGTCCGCGAGTTGCTGGGCGGTCTTTATTTTGGCGAGCCGCGCGGGTTTACCGCGGACGGCCAGTCCGCGTTCAACACCATGCGTTACTCCACGGAGGAAGTCGAACGGGTTGCGGTCATCGCCTTCGATCTGGCGCGGACCCGCCGCAAGAAACTGACGTCGGTGGACAAGGCGAACGTTCTTGAGACGTCGCAACTGTGGCGCCGCACAGTAAATGAAGTCGCGCGCCGGTATCCCGACGTGAAGCTCGATCACATGTACGTGGACGCATGCGCCATGCACCTGATCACCACGCCGACGCGCTTTGACGTCATACTGACCGAGAACCTGTTTGGCGACATTCTTTCCGACGAAGCCGCGGTCATCACCGGTTCGCTGGGCATGCTGGCTTCGGCCACCATCGGCGGCGACGTCAACCTTTACGAGCCGGTCCACGGTTCCGCGCCGGACATCGCCGGCAAAGGGACCGCCAATCCGCTGGGCGCGATTGCGTCCGTGGCCATGTTGCTGCGGCACTCGGTAGGCATGCTTCATGAGGCTGCCGACCTGGAGGCCGCGATCCATCAGGTTCTCGAAGCGGGCCACCGCACCGCCGATATTGCCGGGCAGGGCGCAAAACATATGGTCGGCACCGTGGAAATGGGTACGCTGGTTGAGCAGGCCTTCTCCGCGATGCTGGAACGCCGGTTCGCGTATCATGCTGTTTGAGCGAGTCTGATGCCGCAACGCACTCTATTCGAAAAAATCTGGGACAGTCACGTGGTCTGTTCCGGGCCGCAAGACTCCCGCATCCTCTATATAGACCTGCATCTGGTCCATGAAGTAACTTCGCCGCAGGCGTTTGAAGGCCTGCGCGTGGCGGGACGCAACGTCCGCAGGCCGGAGCTGACTGTGGCCACGCTCGACCACAACATCCCCACTACCGGCAACCGTTTCGTGATCGAAGACGCGCTGGCGCGTACGCAAGTGGAAACCCTGCGGCACAACTGCCGGGAGTTCGGCGTCCGGTTGTTTGATCTGGATTCGCCGGAGCAGGGAATCGTCCACGTGATTGGTCCGGAACTGGCGCTCACCCAGCCCGGCCTGACGATTGTCTGCGGTGACAGCCACACCAGCACGCATGGAGCGTTTGGAGCACTGGCGTTCGGTATTGGGACATCGGAAGTCGAGCATGTTCTGGCGACGCAATGCCTGGTCCAGAAAAAACCCAAGACGATGCTCGTGCATTTTGCCGGCGCGCTGGGGAACGGCGTTACGTCCAAAGACATGATTCTTGGACTGATTGCGCAGATCGGCACTGATGGCGCGACCGGCCACGTGGTGGAATACGCCGGCGAAGCGGTGCGCGCGCTTTCCATGGAAGCGCGCATGACCATCTGCAACATGAGCATTGAAGCGGGCGCGCGCGCGGGCATGATCGCGCCGGACGAAACAACTTTTACCTATCTCCGCGGCCGGCGTTTCGCGCCGCAAGGCGCCGCATGGGACCAGGCGGAGGAATACTGGCGCGGCCTTTCAACAGATTCCGGGGCAAAGTTCGATGCGACCGTTGAAATCAGCGCGGCACAACTCGCGCCGTTTGTGACCTGGGGCACGAATCCCGGAATGTCCGCGCCGGTCACTGCCGCGGTGCCCGATCCCGCGCAGGCGGCCGACGAATCCGAACGGAACGGCATGATTCGCGCGCTGGAATACATGGGCTTGCGTCCGCGGACGCGGATTGAAGACATCGCCGTGGACCGCGTGTTTATTGGTTCCTGCACCAACGCCCGTCTGGAGGACATTCGCGCCGCGGCACGGGTCATCCGCGGGTACAAGATTTCCGATCGTGTCCAGGGCATGGTGGTGCCGGGATCGCAGAACGTAAAGCGCGAAGCCGAACGCGAAGGCCTGGACAAAGTTTTTGTCGCTGCCGGATTCGAGTGGCGCGAATCAGGCTGCTCGATGTGTTTAGGCATGAACGCGGACAAGCTGGGTCCGGGACAGCGCTGCGCTTCCACCAGCAACCGCAACTTTGAAGGCCGCCAGGGCGCGGGCGGACGCACGCATCTGGTCAGCCCCGCGATGGCCGCCGCCGCCGCGGTCGCGGGACATTTTGTGGATATCCGCGGCTGGGAATATAGAGATTGACATGCAGAGCTTCACCAGACATACCGGAACGTCCGCCCTGCTGGCGCGCGACAACGTGGACACCGACCAGATCATCCCGAAACAATTCCTCAAGCGGATCGAGCGCACCGGTTACGGCGATGTCCTGTTCTTCGACTGGCGCTATGACCCGGAAGGCCTTGCCAATCCGGCTTTTGCCTTGAATGCGCCGCAGTACTCGGGCGCCAGCTTCCTGATCACCGGGAAGAACTTCGGCTGCGGCTCGTCGCGCGAGCACGCCGTGTGGGCGCTGCGCGATTATGGCTTCCGCGCGGTGCTGGGAGTTTCTTTTGCCGACATCTTTGTCAACAACTGCGTCCGAAACGGGTTGCTGCCCGTGGTCTTAAGTCCGGCGGAGATCGCGAACCTGACATCACGCGCGCGGCTTGATACGCCGCTCACGCTGACCGTTGATCTGGAGCAGGGCAAAGTGTCGGCGGACGGCGGATTCTCGGCATCGTTTCAACTCGAACCCTTCCGGAGAATGTGTCTGCTGGAAGGGCTTGACGAGATCGGCATGACTCTCAAACATGACGCCGAGATAGCCAGCTTCGAGAAGGACCGTCCTGCGTTTACCCATCACGCATAAACCCACCACGCATAAACCCACCGCACATAAACCACACCTGGCTCAGTCCTCCGGGCCGCAGCGTATACTGCTCATTCCCCAAAGGAGGACGAGTGGTCCGAGCGAAGCTGATTTCGTCTGCCCTCATCTGTCTGTCATTGCTGGCTCCGGCCCAGCAACGCAAGAGCGTTCCGCATCGCCAGGCCAGTCAAGATACGCTGGACAAGCACATTGCGGGCGAGCTGGGCTTCCTGGCCAGCGACGCCATGCAAGGACGCGGCAGCGGCACGCATGACGAACTGCTGGCGGCGACTTACATTGCGTCCGAGCTGCAGCAAATCGGCATTGCTCCTGCCGGCGACAGCGGCGGCTACATACAGGATGTCACCGGCACATTCAACTTTCGCAGCGGCCCGAAGGAATGGCACACACGCAACGTGATTGGGACCCTTGGCGGCCGCGACGCCAGACTGAAAGGCCAGGTTGTCTTGCTCACGGCGCATCTTGATCATCTGGGGATCCGGACGCCGGTCAACGGCGATGAAATCTACAACGGCGCCGATGACGACGCGTCCGGCTGCGTGGCCGTCCTGCAACTGGCGCGCGCGCTGGCCACGGGACGGCGGCCCAGGCGCACAGTGGTGTTCGCGTTCTTTGGCAGCGAAGAAACCGGCGGACAGGGCAATCAGTTTTTTCTGGAGCATCCTCCCGTGCCGCTCGAGAGCATTGTGGCCAACCTGGAATTTGAAATGATCGGCCGGCCGGACTCCGCCGTCAATCCCGACGAACTCTGGCTCACCGGCTTTGAACGCAGCAATCTCGGCCCGGAACTGGCAAGACACGGCGCCAAGCTCGTGGCCGATCCTCATCCGGAGCAGCAGTTCTTCCGCCGCTCAGATAACTTCGCTCTCGCCAAAAGAGGCATCATCGCCCACACCGTCTCCAGCTTCGGCCTGCACAAGGACTACCACCAGCCCAGCGACGACCTGGCCCATATTGATTTCCAACACATGGAACAGGCGATTCAATCGATGGTCCGGCCGGTCGAATGGCTGGCGAATTCGGAGTTCAAGCCGGAGTGGGTGGAGGGGAAGAAACCTTAAACCCCAAAACCTTTGAAACACAGAGGAAAGGAGGAAACAGAGGGGATCAGCAATTTCCCAAACCAAGGGTAATCGAGCAATTTGAAATCCTGGCGGCTTTAGGGTTTTGGCTATTACTCTCCTCTGTTTACTCTGTTCCTCTGTGTTTCAAAGGTTTTAATTCCGGCAGAAAGGAGGAAACAGAGTAGGGATGGAGATCAATGAGATAACAGGCCTGATTATTTCCGCCGCTATGAAGGTGCATACTGCGCTTGGGCCTGGGTTGCTCGAGAGTGTTTATCAAACCTGTTTACAACACGAGCTTGAGAAGGCCGGATTGGTAGTGCACAGAGAAGTGGCAATCCCGGTGACGTATGACGGCTTGCTGCTCGATGCCAAGTTTAGGATCGACATGCTGGTCGAAAACTGTGTAATCGTGGAACTGAAATGCGCAGATCTCCTGCTGCCCATCCACAAGGCGCAACTCCTGACGTACCTGCGCATCGCGGATAAGCCTTTGGGGCTGTTGCTTAACTTTAAAGTGGTTCACATGCGCGAAGGGATAAAACGCATATTGAACAATAAGCATTCACGATGGTCTGCACCAGAGGAAATCTAAGTGGCAAGTAGTGACCACTGAAAGTATCTGTCGGGCGGAAACGCCCGACTCTTTCCTCCTCTGTTTACTCAGTTCCTCTGTGTTTCAAAGGTTTTAGTTCGGCCGCTTTCCCCGCAGGATCCGTTCATCCACCGGTTTCCGTCCGACGAAGCCTTCTTCCAGGCCGTGCCAGTATTCGATTTTGTCTTCGCCGTATTTCCAGCAGAGCAGGACAATCTCGTCGTCTACGATGCAGGGGAAGTCGAGCAGTCCAATGTCCAGGTCTTTGACCTGGACGCCGATGGCGTCAATTTCCGCCATGGCGTCTTTCGTGTCCTGGAGGGCCTTGTCGCGTTCGGCGCGGCGGCGCGCCGCTGCCGGAACATTCACCAGCAGGCCGCCGCTCAGCATGATCTTGTGGCTTAAGTCCCGAAACTCTTTTTCGACCTTTTCGATCAACTGCTTGCCGTCCATGCAACATTTAAGCAAGGACTTCAGGACAGGCAGCAGGGTTTCGGCCTCTTCGAGCGTGAACGTCTTAATCTCGGACATACATCAATCTTACTCTTACTGGCGCTACTGGATCTCCAACATGCGGTCCAGCGCCACGTGCGCCCAGTGCTTTACTTCTTCGGGTACTTTGATCCGGTTGACAACGTTGCCTTCGACCAGGTTTTCCAGCGCCCAGCAGAGGTGCTGCGGCGAAATGCGAAACATGGTGGTGCAGAGGCATCCGGAGTCGTCCAGCGTAATGACCATCTTGTTCTCGCCGGCAAACTCTTTGCCCATGCGGTTCACCAGATGGATTTCCGTCCCCACGGCAAACTTTGTGCCCGCGGGAGCGTCTTTGATCATCTTGATCAATCCTTCCGTGGACCCGACGCCATCGGCCTTCTGGCAGACTTCGAAACGGCATTCCGGATGGACGATCACGCGAATGCCCGGATACCTGGCGCGGACATTGTCCACGTGTTCGGGCAGAAACCGCTGATGGACGGAGCAATGTCCCTTCCACAGAATTACGCGCGCTTTGCGGAGCCGCTCCGGAGTGACGCCGCCGGAAATCATGAAGGGGTCCCACACCACGCACTGGTCCAGGGGGATGCCCATGGCGAACGCGGTGTTGCGTCCCAGGTGCTGGTCGGGCAGGAAAAGAAGTTTCTGGTTGCGCTCGAAGGCCCAGCGGAACGCGGCCGGGGCGTTGGACGAAGTGCAGACCAGCCCGCCGCGCTCGCCGCAGAAGGCTTTAATCGCCGCGGTGGAATTCATGTAGGTCAGCGGAGTGATGCCGCGACCCTGGTCGTCGGTCAGGCCCATGGCGGCCAGTTGGTCCCAGCAGCTTTCAACCTGGCCGATCTCCGCCATGTCGGCCATGGAACAGCCTGCGTTCAGGTCGGGCAGGATGACCTGTTGCCCTTCGTGGCCGAGCACGTCCGCGCTTTCCGCCATGAAGTGTACGCCGCAGAAGACGATGAAGTCCGCTTGCGTACGCGCCGCTTCCTGCGAGAGCTTGTAAGAGTCACCGCGAAAGTCCGCAAAACGGATGACTTCATCGCGCTGGTAATGATGGCCCAGGACCACCGTGCTGGAGCCGAGGGCCCGCCGGGCCGCGGCAATGCGCGCATCCATGGTGTGATCGGGGAGAACGAGATAGTTTTCGAGCGAGCAGATTTCTGTTCGCTCGGATATTGGAGCAAGTACCGTCGCCATGTTCTTTTCCGCCTTCAGCTCCGCAACGTTGAGCGTTGGGAACGGGGATGTTGAAAGCATCCGCAGGCTCCAGCAGGTCCGCGTACTCCCGACCTGCGGGGTTGTTGAAGCCCACAGCCTTACTCTTTTTTGATGCTCCAAGCCGGGATCCGACTCACAATAAAGGGCCCGGTTAAAGCACTAGATATTCTGCCATTCGGCCGGGGAAGTTGCAAATGCGGGGCGCAATCTATATCGGTGTCGAGAATCGATTTACGTCCGGCCCAGCAGGGCCGCTCACCGGCGCGTGGGCAGATTCATCGCGCTCGCGCATACAGCCTTGAAGTCGGAGTAACTGCCCCAGTCCAGCGTCACGGACGCGTGTTCGATCTTCAGGCCGGAGCGGAAGGTGCTGCCAACGTTGCCCCGGTCATCCATCACCAGTTCCGGTCCGTGCCACCTGCCTACAAGGTCGAAGAAGCCCTGTCGCTGCCCAACATCGAATATCTTTGGTTCGAGCAGGCGAAACGTCATCAGGCTGTCTTCCGTGGTGCACCAGGAGCCATAAATCGTGCCGCTCAGCGTCATGCGCTGGATCACGCCGGGGGAAGTACACAGCGAGGCCGTTCCTTGCAGGCCGCCGGTGGGACGCAGTCCATCCATGTGTAGCTGGGAAAAATGTGAAGACGGGTAGAACTGAACCCATAGCGGATACTCAACCCCGCCTTTTGTAATCAGCTTACCGGACCCCTGCCATATCAGCAGCGGCGTCCAGCGCCCGCCGATATGAAGAGCCCACGGGTCCAACGCAATAACCACCCCGTAGAACAGGGCGCCGCAGACAACGAGTGTCAAGACCAACTTGGCAAGCGTGCCGCGTCGCTGCATGCGCCGAGTATACCTAAATCCCTGCGCGCATCTTTCCGATCAACCGGCCCGGCCCCTTCGCCGAGGTCCGTTCCGCTGACGCACAAGGAAACGGTGTACCCATCGCCTGGACCGTACAGGTAAGCAATCCAGGCGATATCGGGTTGGTGCAAACAGACCCGTTTGAGAATGGCACAGTCGAACCGCTGCAATTGCGAGAAGCACAAATCTGCCAGGCGGGGAACTTCATCGCTGTGGAAGATGGGGCTCCTTACGGCCGCGGAGCGCTGCTGTATTTCATGGCGCAGTGAAGAAACGGCGAACCGGAAGCTTTCGGGTTTCTCAGGCTGGATCAGTCCTTGTGTTGCCCGACTCTTTGGGCAGTGATCGTGATGGCCCCCGGACCAGATGCCCGTTACTGCCACAACCATGGATTGTTGGCGAAGTATGCCCTGATAGGGACCTCCCTTTTGCGGGGACAGGCCGCCGGGTTTCCGCTATTCTTAGTGCTCTCTTTTTATGACATTTCTCACGCGGGTCTGCGCGGTCGCGATTTTTCTTTCCAGCTGCCTGCTTTTTCTGGTGGAACCAATGGTGGCCAAACGGTTGCTGCCTCTTCTCGGCGGTTCGTCTGCCGTATGGACCACGTGTCTGGTTTTCTTCCAGACAGCGCTTCTGCTCGGCTATCTTCTGGCGCACTTGCTGGTTGCGTACTTGCGGCCGCGTGAGCAAGCGATCACCTACGCAACGCTGCTCGCCGCGGGATTGTTGCTGCTCAGTCTGAACACGCGCCCTGACCTCCACGCCAACACGTTGCACCCGGTGATCAGCGTTTTTCGGGTCCTGACCATGCTCGTTGGGCTGCCTTTCCTGCTGCTTTCCGCCGCTGGACCCTTGCTCCAGGCCTGGTACGCTCGCAGCTTCAATGCGGGGACCAGCTTGAGAGGCGCGCAACGGCTGGTCCCGCCGTACCGTCTGTTTGCGCTCTCTAATTTCGGATCGTTGCTGGCGCTAGTCCTTTATCCCTGGCTGATCGAACCACGTTTTGATTTGCACGTGCAGACCATGGTTTGGACGAGTGGCTATGCCGTCTTCGCGTTAGCGGGCAGCGCGGTCCTCTTGTATGGCGCTAATTTGCCCGGGGCCGGCGCCGTGAGCAGCGCGACACGCGCCCCTTGTGAAAGCGCCGAGCCGTCGCCCAGCCTGACCGACCGGCTTCTTTGGTTGTTGCTGGCGGCCTGCGGGTCCGTGCTGCTGTGCGCGACCACCAGCTACCTGAGCCAGAATGTGGCTGCAATTCCCCTGCTTTGGATACTTCCCCTGGTTGCGTACCTGCTCAGCTTTGTGCTGGTGTTTCAAGGGAACTTTTATCCGCGGCAGATCGTGCTGGGGCTGCTCGCCGTAACGCTTGGGTCGCTGGGATACGAGCTCTATGACGTCCAGTGGAGCTTGCCTATACAGATCGCGGTCACATTCTTTTGCGTCGCGCTTTTGATCATTTGCGTTTTTTGCCATGGCGAGTTACACCGGCTGCGTCCCGCTCCGCGGTACTTAACATCGTTCTACCTGTCGATTGCCGCCGGGGGCGCGCTCGGGGCCATTTTCGTCGGCATTGCGGCGCCTTTGCTTTTTCCGGCGAATTACGAATTTGTCTGTGGCCTGATTTTCACCAGTGCTCTGGCGCTGGTCGTTACCTGGAAGCTCGGCGTTCCATGGCGTCTCGGCTGGTTGGCCGCGATCGTGGGATCGGTAGTGTTGGTTTTTACGCAGGCGCGGGCCTACAGAAATGAGGCCATTGTCCAGGTGCGCAGCTTCTATGGCGCATTGCGCGTCACCGAAGCCACCATGGCCCCGCCGTGGGGCGTGGACCGCACGCTCTACAACGGGACGATTGTGCACGGCGAGCAATTCTTTTCTGACGAGTGGCGCAAAAAGCCCACCACATACTATGCCGAAGACTCAGGCGTGGGACTGGCCTTGAATTATTGTTGTTCCGGGCGGCCGAGGCGCGTCGGCGTTATCGGACTGGGCGTGGGAACGGTGGCCGCCTATGGGGCCAGCGGCGATGTGTTCCGCTTCTACGAGATCAATCCCCAGGTGGAACGGATCGCGCGCAACCTGTTTGCTTATGTCCGCGAATCCGCGGCCCGGGTGGAAATCGTGCCCGGTGACGCCCGCTTGTCCATGGCCCAGGAGCCGCCCCAGAACTATGACGTCATTGTCGTGGACGCTTTCTCCGGTGACGCCATACCCGTCCATCTGCTGACTGCGCAGGCCATCAAGCTCTATCAGGGCCATTTACGCACCGGAGGAATTCTGGCGTTCCACGTTTCCAATCAGTACCTGAACCTGGCCATGGTCGTGAAACAGCAGGCGGACGATGCGGGACTCCAGGCGGTCCTGATTCCTACCGTGGACGATGACCCCGGGGAATTCGGGTCGGACTGGGTGCTGGTGACGGCCAACAAAGACTTTCTGTCTGCTAAAGAAATCGCGGAAGGAAGTAAGGAGATTCCCACCAAGCCGGGCTTGCGCCTCTGGACCGACGATTACAACAGCCTGCTTCCGGTGTTAAAGCCGCAGAAATGGAGCTTGAAACGTCCTTCTCCAGACAAAGCTGAAGATAAAAAACCGGATGAAGACAAGAAGCCGGATGAAGATCAGAAGTGAAAGCCCTGGCCCTTCAGTCCGAAGGGCCCCGCGGTAGCCGCCCAGAAAGGCCGCGGCCAGTTAGTGGAAAGCTCGTGCTGAGAATAAGCCAATCCGACCACGACCTGATTCGCCGGGAGGCCGAACGGAGCTATCCCCATGAGTGCTGCGGAATTCTTGTAGGAAGTGCTTCCGGTGAGCGTCGCGCAGTGAGTCTGGTTGTCCCGTGCGACAACACACGATCCGACGCGCCGGAGCGCCGATACAGCATTGATCCGCGGCAGATCATCGACGCTATGAAACTCGGCCGTAGCCGCGGGGAGAACATCGTCGGGTTTTACCACTCGCATCCCGACCATCCGGCGCGTTACTCGGCGACCGACTTGGCCGAAGCCCACTGGTTTGACTGTTCCTACGTGATTGTTGGCGTAGAGCAGGGAAGAGCGGGGCCCACGCAATCGTTCTTGCTGGCTGGCTCCGAAGACAGCAAGCGCTTTGAGCCGGAAGAGATCCAAATCCGGCCGGCGAACGCACCGAACGCAATATAATAATAATGAGAACAAGCACCGAGTCGAAAGGGAACCATGGCAACCATCACTCTGCCGCACGAAGCGCCCGCGCTGAACAATGAAGAAGTGCTGCGTTATTCGCGTCACCTGATCATGCCGGAAGTGGGCATGGAAGGGCAGCAAAAGCTGAAAGCCGCACGCGTGCTGTGCATTGGGACCGGAGGGCTGGGCTCGCCGCTGGCGTTGTATCTGGCCGCGGCCGGAGTAGGCACTCTCGGACTGGTGGATTTTGACGTGGTGGACTTCACCAACCTGCAGCGCCAGATCATTCACCATACCAGCGACGTTGGCCGTCCCAAACTGCAATCGGCCCAGGAGAAAATTGCGGCCATCAATCCTTTCGTGAAGGTGGTCCCGTTTGAGACGCGCCTGACCAGCGACAACGCTCTGAAGATTTTCGCCGGCTTCGACATCATTGTGGACGGCACGGATAACTTTCCCACGCGCTTCCTGGTGAACGACGCATGCGTTTTCACCGGCAAGCCCAACGTCTATGGTTCGATCTTCCGCTTTGAAGGACAGGCCAGCGTCTTTGCCGCGAAAGACGGTCCGTGCTATCGCTGCCTGTATCCGGAGCCCCCGCCACCGGGGCTGGTGCCGTCTTGCGCGGAAGGAGGAGTGCTTGGCATCCTGCCCGGACTGGTTGGCCTGATCCAGGCGACCGAAGCCATCAAGCTGATTCTGGGCGCCGGCCAGCCTTTGATCGGACGGCTTCTTCTGGTGGACGCGCTGGGCATGAAGTTTCGCGAGCTCAAGCTGCGCAAGAACCCCGATTGCGTGGTTTGCGGAACCCACCCGACTGTAACTAAACTCATTGACTACGAAGAATTCTGTGGATTGCGAGGACAAGAAAAACCTGTGACCACCGGCGGTGTGCCTGAAATCAGCGTGGAAGAACTGAAACAACGTCTCGACGCGAAGGAAGACCTGTTCATCCTGGACGTGCGCGAGCCGCACGAATACAAGATCTGCCATCTGAATGGCCATCTGATTCCTTTGAATGATCTGCCGAAGCGCGTGCATGAGCTGGATTCGAACAAAGACAAAGAAATGGTTGTCCATTGCCGTTCTGGAGGCCGCAGCGCCAAAGCCGTGGCGTTTCTCCAACAGGCAGGGTTCACGAAGGCCAGGAACCTGGTGGGCGGCGTGCTGGCGTGGTCCGACAGAATTGATCCCAAGATGCCCAAGTATTGACACCGCCGAAGCGTTTAGCAGCGGAGCAGGACATGAGCACAGCGACAAATATCAAGAAGGTCTCTCTTTCTCTGGCCGAAGTGTTCAGCGCTTAGCTGAAGCAGAACGGAATCAATCCAGCTGAAGACCGGTGCTGGCGCCGGTGGAAGAGTCCGCCGAGTCGTAACCACCACGCGCGTACCTGTCTCATGCCGGTTCCTTTCCCGCAGACAGGAACCGTGCAAGGATCGCGGTGGTCTGCTCCCAGTCGCGGGCCTCTTTGGCAATTTGCCTGCGGCCGGCGCGCGTGAGCTTGTAATACTTGGCCCTGCGGTTGTTATCGGAGACGCCCCACTCCGACGCGATGTACCCTTCCTGCTCCAGCTTCAGCAGGGACGGATACAGCGTCCCGTAGTTGACCTGCAGCAGGTCGCCGCTGGTCTGCTCAATGCGGCGGGCGATCCCGTATCCGTGCAGCGGCCCCAGGGTTTCCAGCGTCTTAAGGACCATCAGGGCCAGCGTGCCCTGCCGGACGTCCGGCTTGTGGTTCATGGCGTCTCCTATTGGTTACCCATAAAAGATAACCCAGCTCCTATGGGAAAGCAATACTACGTGACAGTCTTTTTAGACGCGGGCATAACAGTTTTGTCATCAACTTGCCTAGCACGGCCTCAGCCGGGTAATTTCTAAGAATCCGGGGACCGCGCAGCGAATGGAGGACCCATGCAGTTCAAACCCTTTCTCCTCGACATGTGGCTCGACAGCCACGAGCCTGACATCGAATACAACCTGGCGGCAAGCACCGGCCCCAGCTGGACCCTGGACCAGTTGCTAGCGCTCGGCAGCGAAGAAGAGCGGGACCGCTTCGCGCGGCATCGCCTCAGCTACGGACGTCCCGCGGGCGACGAAAACCTGCGCGCGGCCATCGCTCAGATGCAGGGCGTTGACCCCGAATGCGTGCAAATCGTGACCGGCGCGTCGGAAGCCTTACTGGTCCTGATGTGGCTGGCGGCGGAGCCGGGCGCGAACGTCGTGCTCCCTGACCCGGGCTTTACCACATTCTCTGCGCTGCCGGAGGCGCTGGGCATCGAGACGCGCTTCTACCACCTGCGACGGGAAAACAAGTTCCGCATCGACATCCAGGAAATCAAGAAGCTGGTGGACGCACACACGAAGCTGGTCCTGGTCAACAATCCTCATAATCCGACAGGCGCAACTCTGACCGACGAGGAATTCAACGAGTTGCATGCTTTTACGTCGGACCGCGGCGTACAGCTGGTGAGCGACGAAGTCTATCATCCCGTGTACCATGGCCGCGAAACCAGGTCCGCCGCGCGCCTGCCGCAGGCCACGGTCATTCACGATCTTTCCAAAGCGTTTCCGCTCCCCGGCCTGCGCGTGGGCTGGATGATTGAACACAATCCGCGCCGGCGAGAGCAGTATTGGACGGCGCGCGCGTATTTCACGGTCTCGAACGCTTCTGCGACGGAGATCCTGGCAACCATTGCCATGCGCAACCACGACGTGGTCTTGAAGCGGACCCGCCAGGCAGCCAGCCGCAATCTGGACTTGCTCGATCGTTTTATGGACGAGCACAGCGACGCACTCGCGTGGGTGCGTCCGCAAGGCGGCATGACTGCCTTCCCATGGCTGACCAGCGGCGAAGATACGCGCCCGTTCTGCGAAGCGGCGGTAAAACGCGGCATCCTTCTGGCGCCCGGCGACTGCTTCGGCATGCCATCGTATTTCCGGCTGGGCTTTGGCGCCGCTGAAGACCGTTTTCCGAAAGGACTGGAGCGCCTGGGTCAGCTTCTCCACAGCCGGGCGTCGCGAAAAGAGGTTGCGGTCTAGGGAGAGTACATTTTTCACATCGGAACCTTTCACCTCGGGCCCTTTTACCTTGGAACCAGCGCAGCCACTTCCCGCGCGCGGGTCTCCGCGCTTAGGATCGAAACATCAACGTTCCCCGGCTTGCCGAATCTGGCGGCGCTAGCCGGTTCTCTACCTTAAAAATCGTCTAATAGCGTAAAACTTCTCTTAAAACCGGGAAGAAACAGGTATATTGGACGGTAGTGTGCTCCGCAAGCATATGGAAAACAAGCAATTAGCAATTAGCAAATGGCAATTAGCCAATCCGGGAGAGGCAGCCGGCCACCGACGCGCCGGGATTTGCGCTGATCCAGAAGGACTTGAAGGGCCTGTTCCGGGTTTTGCTGATTTCCAATTTCCAATTGCTAATTGCTCGCTTGCCAATGGCTCGCCATCGTCGCCTGCCTGGACATTGCAGCGCTCGACGACCGAAAACGGCCGCGCGACGCAGGCCGAACCGGCCATCCATTTTGAAGACCTGGACATTGATGAAGACGAGCAGTTTCTGCGGACGGAGAAGCGCGTTACTGTCCGGCGGAGTCCGCTGCCGAAGAAGACGGCCAATCGCGTCAAGAAGGCAGTCGTCCTTGCTGTGGTGGTGATGCTCCTGGGTGTGGCGGCCTGGATGACCAAGGAGTATGGCTTGCAGTCGTGGCGGTTCAGGCTGGAGTCGAGCGACAACATTGAGATCAGCGGGCTGCAGAATACGGCGCGCAAGGAAGTGATAGATGTCTTCGGCGACGATATCAGCCGCAACATCTTCTCGGTTGCTCTGGAAGAGCGCAAACGGAAACTGGAAGAGATTCCCTGGGTGGAATCAGCCACGGTGATGCGGCTGCTGCCCAACCGCCTGGCGATCAGCGTGCATGAGCGCACGCCGGTGGCGTTTGTCCGGATGGGTCCGAAGATCAGCCTGATTGACGCCAACGGAGCGGTCATGGGTTTACCCGGCAAAGCTTCCACCGGCAAGCAAACCCATTATTCCTTTCCGGTGATCCAAGGAATTGCGGACAACGAACCGCTCTCGTCCCGCGCCGCCGCCATGAAGATTTATAACCGGATGATTCAGGAATTGGATTCCGACACGGTTGCGCCCTTCGGTGACGGCGGGCCGTCGGCCGCGGGAATCACCGTGCACCATTCCAGAGACTTGAGCGAAGTAGACCTGTCCGATCCGGAAGATGTGAAAGTCACGGCCAACGATGCAGCCGGGACGGTGGTGATCCACCTGGGCGCGGCGGATTTTCTGGCGCGCTACAAGGCGTATCTGACGCACGTCGCGGAGTGGCGGCAGCAGTACCCGAATTTGCAGTCCGTGGACATGCGCTACGAGGGGCAGATCATTGTGAACCCGGACGCGGCGAAAAGAAGGTAGTAAGAGAGAAACGGCGAGATTTGCTTTGGCTAATTGCCATTTGCTAATTGCTTGATCCGGCTAACAGCCAGGAGCTAGAAGCGGACAGAATGGAAAACGCTGGGAACAAAACAATTACCGTCCTTGATATTGGCAGCGCCAAGGTTGCCGCGTTGATCTGCGAGACCACCGACGCGGGGCTGCGGTATCGGGGACATGGCATTGCCGAGTCGCGCGGGTCGCGCAAGGGAATCATCACGGAGTTGGACAAGGCGGTCCAGAGCATACAAAAAGCCGTGGAAGAAGCCGAGAAAGTTGCTGAGTGTTCGGTGGGCAACGCGGTGATTGCCGTCGGCGGCACGCATGTGAAAGGGATCACCAGCCGCGGAGGAATCACGCTGGGATCGAGGCCGCGGGAAGTCGCGCGGGAAGACATTCGTGAAGCGGTGGAGAAAGCGCGGTCGGTGCATCTGCCGCCGGACCGGGACGTGCTGCACCTGCTGCCGCAGGAATTTATTCTCGACGACGAGGCGGGTGTGCGGGATCCCGCTGGCATGATGGGGAGCCGGCTGGCGGTGAACCTCCATATTATTACAGCGGCGGCGAGCGCCATACAAAACGCGGTCACGGCGGCGAACCGCGCGGGCCTACATGTGGACAACGTGGTGTATGAAGGCATGATGTCCGCCGACAGCACTCTGCGCTCCGACGAAAAAGAAATGGGCGTGTGCCTGGCGGACATTGGCGCCGGTTCCACCAGCATGATTGTGTATTGCGAAGGCATGGTGGCGCACAGCGGCACGGTGCCGGTGGGCGGAGACCACTTTACGAACGACGTTTCGGTGGGACTGCGGACCCCGCTGGCCGCCGCGGAACAGATCAAGAAGAATTTCGGCCACGCCATGCGCAGCAAAGTCCCGCCGAACAATGAGGTTGAAGCGCCGGCCGTGGGGGACCGTCCATCGCGTTTGCTGCCGCAGAGCTTTGTGGCGGAGATTCTTGAGCCGCGCGCGACGGAACTGTGCGAGCTTCTGCGCGACCATCTGCGCCACGCCGGAATGCTGGATGCTTGTCCGGCGGGCATGGTGCTGACCGGCGGTGGCGCCCGCCTGGAGGACCTGGCGGAGTTGTGCGAGCGCGTAATGAAGCGTCCGGTGCGCGTGGCGCCGCCGGTCACGATGGCCAAAGCGCCGGTCGAACTGAACCAGCCGGAATTCGCAACTTTGATCGGACTGGCCATGTACGCGCATCGCAACGCGATGGCCAGATTGTCGCCGGAACACGGACTTGGGTCCAGGTTGCGCTCCCTCTGGACGCGCCTGGGTGCTTGACAAGTGGGAGCGTAGCTGCGGAGAACGAAAATTTTTTGAGCGAGGTGTTGGCATGAGTGAAGACAAAAAGAAAACCAACGAAAGCGACATTCGCATTCAGTTCAACGAAGATCCGCGCACCAACGCGAAGATCAAAGTGATCGGCGTGGGCGGCGGCGGAGGCAATGCCGTAAACCGCATGATTGCCGCAGGCGTCGAAGGCGTGGAGTTTGTGGTCGCCAACACGGACCTGCAGGCGCTGCAGATGTCGCGCGCGCCGGTGAAGATCCAGTTGGGCACCAAGCTGACGAACGGGCTCGGCGCAGGCGCGAACCCGGAAATCGGACGCCGCGGCGCGCTCGAGGACTGCGAAAAAATCATCGAAGCGCTCGAAGGCTCGGACATGGTGTTCGTCACTGCGGGACTCGGCGGCGGCACCGGCACCGGAGCGGCGCCGATCATCGCGTCTCTGGCCAGCGAAATGGGCGCGCTGACCGTGGCGGTAGTAACCAAACCATTTGCGTTCGAAGGCAAACGGCGGCTGTCGCAGGCCGAACGCGGGCTCGCGGAACTGGTAGACAGCGTGGACACCATGATCGTCATCCCCAATGAGCGGCTGCTTTCGGTCGCGCAGGACGCCGGGTTCTTCGAGTCGTTCCGCATCGCCGACGATATCCTTCGCCAGGGCGTGCAGGGAATCTCCGACATCATCACGATTCCCGGCATCATCAACCGCGATTTCGCCGACGTAAAAACCATCATGGCGGGCATGGGACACGCCGTCATGGGGACCGCTACCGGCAAAGGCGACCGCCGCACCATGGACGCAGCCCAGGCCGCCATCTCTTCGCCGCTGCTGGAAGCCGGCGCGATTGACGGCGCACGCGGCATTCTCATCAACATTACCGGCTCCAGTTCGCTCAAACTCGCGGAAGTGAACGAAGCCTCGACCATCGTGCAGGCGGCGGCCCATGAAGACGCGAATATCATCTTCGGCGCCGTCCTCGACGAAAAGATGCGCGACGAAGTAAAAATCACGGTCATCGCCACCGGGTTCCAAAAGACGGACCGTACACAGCGCCAGGACCGGAGCAAATCGCTGGCGCAAGCCGCGATGGCGGCTCGCCCGGGTTCTGCCCATCCCGCGCCGGAGCAGCAATCGCAGGCAGCGCGCCCCAACGGAGGCAACGGGGCGATACACAGTACAGCGCCGACCCGCCCGCCCGCGCCCACCAGAGAGACGCCAAGCCTGGCAGCGGTGAAAGACGCGGTCAAGGGCAACGTTGAGTATGACGACCTGGACGTGCCGGCCTTTATTCGCAAGCGCGGAGAAGCGAACTGAGTACCGTACAGGTCGGGTTTTATGCTGATTACGTGAGGTAATGGCACTTAAGTGTTCGTTTTTGGATTGCGCCGGATTCGCCAACTCCCGTATTATTTAAAGAGTGCGCTAGATTCTGCGGCTTCCGGCGGGACGCCGGCATTCGGCGACAGATCGAAGATAGAAGATAAAAGAAAGATAGACGATTTTTTAAATTTTCCCCCGAAGTCAGCAGGTTGCGGTGACCCATAGCAGATCGCTTTTCCGGCCAGGGATATTGGTCTTTCTTTTCGCGCTCGCCACTTTGCTGGTTTCCACCAGCGCATTCGCGCGCTCCCTTACTACCAAAGCGTCAAGCAGTGCGCCTAAGCGCCCAGCCGGCTTGCGTCACGGCCGCGTGCGGCGGGCTGGTTTGCGGCTGCATCGGCGTCATCGCTACTACGAAGTCTTTACCACCAGTTCGTTTTCTGACGACATTACCCAGGGCGACATCACCGTGGGTGAAGATCCTGTCGTGCGTCAAGCGGCTGTGGATGCGCTCGGCAACATGAACGGCACCGTGGTGGCCATTGATCCCACCAGCGGACGCATTCTCGCCATGGTGAACCAGAAGCTCGCGCTGTCGGAAGGCGCGCAGCCCTGTTCGACCATCAAAGTTGCCGTGGCCTTGGCCGCGCTGAGTGAACACGTCATTGCTCCCGACACGGAAATCAGGCTCGGCCGCCGCACCCAGGTGAACCTTACCGAAGCGCTGGCGAAATCGAACAACGCCTTTTTTGAAGCCGTAGGCCGCCGTCTGGGCTTCCAGCGGGTCAGCTACTACGCGCACCAGTTCGGACTGGGCGAGCTTTCGGGCTTCAACATTCCGGGCGAGCATCTGGGAGTGTTTCCCGAACGCGTCCTCGATTCCAAGCTCGGCGGCGTGGGCAAGATGTGTTCCTACGGCGAGAGTATTTCCATGACTCCGCTCCAGCTCGGCGCTCTGGTTTCCGCGATCGCCAACGGTGGAACGCTTTACTACCTGCAGCATCCTACGACCCCGGAGGAAGTACTCGACCTCCAGCCGCGCATTAAACGCCAGCTCGAAATCAGCGCGCTGGTCCCGGAGATCGCCCAGGGCATGATGGGGGCCGTTGAATACGGCACTGCCCGCAGCCTGCGTCTGAACTTCAGTGAAGAACAGGTTCTGGGCAAGACCGGGACATGTTCCAAAGACGGCACGCGCTTCGGATGGTTTGCGTCGTATTCCAACACCCCGGCCGGCCATATCGTAGCCATAGTCTTCCTGCAAGGCGGACGCCCCACCTACGGTCCCAAAGCCGCCGAAATCACCGGTCGCTTCTACCGCGAACTGTATGACCACAAATTCTTCGACGTGCCTGCAACCCCGACGAGCAGTGAAGTGATGCATCAGCAGCCAGTCGTGGCTACCACAGCGCCGCAACCGTAACACCAAGATTTCGTGTGACATAGTCGCGTGGCAAAGTCTGCTTTGAGCCAGCTACAATCCTGTGGCAAAGCCATGTCAAGTTCATCGCGGTTTCTCAAAGTTTTCACGACAGCGGGACTTACCATTTTCCTTGCTTTTCTCGCAAGCCGCGAACTAATTGTTACAGCACCCTTCGATAGCGGCCAAAGAGGTGCTGGCCACGGCGCACTCAGCGCAGCTGTCTCACTTGACATTCTCTGGGTGCTGGTGGCGATACCGGTTGTGTTGCGACGTCGGCGTGAGATTAGAGGGACATTTTGGCTGGTTTTTGTTCCGAATACTCTGCTGGCACTTCTGGCGGTTGTAGATGTCGTCAAACACGCGTTGGCGGAGTACTAATGGAAACAACAAGCTGGCGCCATAAAAAACGGTCTAGGCGCGCTTGACTTCTTCGCAGACCACGATGGCTTCGGCCAGTTCCCGGATGGGCTTTCCCAGTTGTTTGCTTTGGCGCTGGAGGGTTTTCTGGGCGATGTCTTCGCTTACGCCCAGTTCGCGCTGGAGGATCCCTTTGGCTTTTTCGATGAGTTTTCGGGAATCCAGGCGCTCGGAGAGTTGCGAGACCTGGCCTTCCAGGCGGGCCATTTCGATTTCACCGCCCACCAGAAAGCCAATCGTGCTGATCAGTTTGACTTCCGGCTGAGTGTGGAAATATGGCTCGCGGTGCTGCAGGTTGATTACGCCCACGACACGGCCTCGGCACAGGATGGGCACGGAGAGGAACGCTTCATAGCGGTCTTCCGGAAGCTCGCTGAAGAACGTGAAGCGCGGGTCTTTGTAGGCGTTGCTGGAAAGCGCGACTGGTTGGTGGTGCAGCGCGGTCCAGCCGGTGATGCCCTGGCCTACGCGGATCTTGAGCCGGTCCACGATGTCCGGGTGCGGGTTTTTGGACGCGCGCAGGACCAGTTCGTCGTTTTCCCGGATATAGATCAGGCAGGAGTCGCCGTCTACTTCACTCAAGACCAGGGCGATGATCCGCTGCAGGACTTCATGCAGCGGATCGGCAGCCGCCATCCGGCTGCCGATCTCATGGAGAAGATCTACTACACAATCACCCATTGGAGCATGATAGTCACGCCGCGAAAGCGGTGTCCAATTGATTGTTTTTATATGGTCCATTTGCGCGGCCGGGCCTTGGCGACTTGCTGTTAAGCAGGTTGCCGCGCAAGTGTTGCGGTCCGGCATCCAGAGAAGCTTTGGCCGCGATAGGAAATTCTAATTGGACTTTCCCGCGCGGCGGGTCAATCATGCTGCCATCAGGGACCCTGACGTCCTTTCTATTTCCGGGCAGCGTAACGCCAGACAGTTCTCCGCTACCTCGCTGTAGCCTTCGGCAAAACCACATCAAGTTCCAGGTCTTTTCCGGGCATGCCGCCACTTGCTCCGGTAACGGCCATTTCAGGACTGGAGTTGCGAATGCAGCCAGCGAATCCAAGCGCAGCAGTGAAGCCGGGCGCCAGTGCTGCGGAAATGTACAAGGCGTCAAAAGGCGGAGACGGACTGCGCATCCGTGAGGACCTGCCGCGGTTTGTCCAGGAGGGTTGGGAGTCGTTGAGCAAGGCCGACAAGGACCTGCTGAAATGGGTCGGAGTATTTTTCCGCAATCCCACGCCGGGCAAGTTCATGATGCGCATCCGCATGCCCAATGGCTTCGCCAACAGCGAACAACTGCGGGCCATCGCCGATGTATCGCGGCGGCTGGGCAACTGCCTACTCGATATCACGACGCGGCAGCAGATCGAGCTGCGCGGCTTCACCATTGAGAGCGTCCCGGAGATATGGGAAAAGCTCCGCGGCGTGAATCTCCACACGCTGCAGACGGGCATGGACAACGTGCGCAACATCAACGGCTGCGCTCTGGCCGGAATGGAACCCAGCGAGCTCCTGGACGCATCGCCCGTGGTGTTTGAACTGGACCGGGCCATTGTGGGCGCCGACGGCAATCCGGAATTCACCAACCTGCCGCGCAAGTTCAACATCGTCATCACCGGATGCCTTGGGAACTGCACGCACGCCGAGTCCCAGGACATTGCGCTGGTCCCCGCGAGCAAGGGCGGCCGCATCGGATTCAACATGCTGGTGGGCGGCAAGATGGGATCCGGAGGATTTACCATTGCCTCGCCGCTCGATGTTTTCATCGAACCGGAGCACGCGGCCGTGACCACGCGCGAACTGGTCCTGATCTATCGTGATCACGGGCCGCGCGACGCCCGCGCTAGGTGCCGACTGTCGTTTCTGATTGAGGAGTGGGGGCTGCCGCGGCTGCGCTCGGAACTGGAGTCCAGGCTTGGCCGGGAACTGGAGCCGGCCGGAACCGACGCGCGCTCGCCCGCGCATTCGGACCACGTGGGCGTTACGCGGCAAAAGCAACCTGGCCTGGCGGCGGTGGGGCTGAGCGTTGCAACCGGAAGACTGGAACCGGGCGAGATGGAAGAGCTGGCCCATTTGGCCGACCATTACGGCGACGGCCAGGTCCGCCTGACGATCAATCAGAATGCAATTCTTCCCAACGTGCCGGAAGCCAGCGTCGAACGGCTGATGCTGGAACCGTTGTTGCGGAAATTCTCTCCCAGACCCTCTCCGTTCATGCGCGGGCTGGTCGCCTGCACCGGGACGGACTTCTGCAACCTGGCCCAGATTGAAACCAAGCAGCTCGGTGCCCAGCTTTCCCAGGCGCTGGAACAGCGGCTGGGCAAGGAAGGCGCGCCCGTGACGATGCATTGGTCCGGCTGCACCGCGGGTTGCGGCAACCACCAGGCGGCGGACATCGGGTTCCGGGGACAGAAGATCAATGTCGGCGGCCAACTTGTAGACGCGGTGGCTATCTACGTTGGAGGCAGGACTGGCCGGGACGCCGTTGCCGGAGAACAGATTTTAGACGCCGTGCCCTGTGACGATTCGCTCGTGGACGTGGTGGCCGGCCTGGTCGCGAACTTGCGGTCGGGTGGCCGGGAAAAACATGATGGCGCACTGATCGAGGCGGCGCCGGTTGAACTCGTATCCATCGAGCCACTGGCCGCCGACAGCCGGCGCCACGCGAATGGTCTGGAAATCCAGCCTCCGAATCCATCCAGCGGCGCGGCTGCTCCAAGACTGCCATTTGAAATAGGAGGTGCGTAAATGGATGCTGTGAGTCCTGCTGAAATCATGACCGATGCTTTGGAACTGGCGAAACGCAAGGCGGGTCTTTCCGTGAGCGACCTGCTGCTGCGCGGCGTTCTTGCCGGAGCGATGCTCGGTTTCGCGACGTCGCTCGTCCTGATGGTGCTTTCCCAGGGCTTGCCCCCGATTGTGGGAGCGGCGCTGTTTCCCGTGGGATTTGTCATCCTGGTCTTGCTGGGTTTTGAGCTGGCAACGGGAAATTTCGCGTTGCTGCCGCCGGCGGTTGCGGCCGGTCAAGTGACTTTCGGCCGGTTGTTGCGGAATTGGGGATGGGTCTATCTGGGCAATCTGATCGGCAGTGTCTTTTATGCGCTTTTGTTTTATCTGGCGATCACCAACTTTGGCGCGTCGAACGGCGGCGCGGTCGGAGACCAGCTCCGGCTGATCGCACAGAAGAAAACCCTTGGTTACATGGCCACGGGCGGCGGCGGGTGGGCCACGGCGTTTGTCAAAGCCATCCTCTGTAACTGGATGGTGACTCTGGGCGCGATGCTGGCCCTGGCTTCGCGTTCGACGGTCGGCAAGATTGCCGCCATGTGGCTGCCGATCATGACTTTCTTTGCCCTCGGCTACGAGCATTCGATTGTCAACATGTTCCTTTTGCCTGCCGGCATGATGATGGGAGCGCCGGTGTCGCTGAAACAGTGGTGGCTCTGGAACCAGATTCCGGTCACATTGGGGAACATACTTTCCGGCGCGCTGTTTACCGGCCTGGCGCTTCATTTCACGTATGCCAGAAAACGGGAGCCGCTGAAGGCAAGTGGAACGCTCGAGTCGCATGTCCAGCTACCGATAGGGGAGCCATCGGCGGCCGACGCGGCCTAGAATTCTTGACGAGTCAGCGGGGACGCGCGGTCTACTTCTGCTTGCGCACGTCGCTGTCAATCACGCCGTCTTTGATGTGGATCACGCGGTCGGCGTTTTCGGCGACGTCCGGTTCGTGCGTTACCAGCACGATGGTGTTGCCCTTCCGGTGGAGTTCCGCAAACAGGGCCATGATTTCGTTCCCGGTCTGGGAATCCAGGTTGCCGGTGGGTTCGTCGGCGAGGATGATGGACGGCGCATTGACCAGGGCGCGGGCAATGGCCACGCGCTGGCGCTGTCCGCCGGAGAGTTCGTTGGGCTTGTGGTTCATGCGCGATTCCAGGTCCACCGACTTCAGCGCGCCCTTGGCGCGCGCGATTCTTTCATCCGCGGGCGTGCCGCTGTAGATCAAGGGCAGTTCCACGTTGTGCAGGGCGGTGGCCCGGGCCAGCAGATTGAAAGTCTGGAAGACGAAGCCAATCTCTTTGTTGCGGATGCGGGCCAGTTCGTCGTCGTCGAGCTCGCTGACCAGGTTGCCGTTCAGCCAGTAGCGGCCTTTGGTGGGCGTGTCGAGACAACCGATCAGGTTCATCAACGTGGACTTACCGGAGCCGGACGGGCCCATGATGGCAACGTATTCGCCGCGTTCAATGTTCAGCGTGACACCACGAAGCGCGTGCACCTGCTCGGCGCCCATTTCATAGGTTTTCCACAGATCTTCGGTGCAGATCATGGAGTTGGCCGGAGGGCCGGTCCGGAGCGCGTTCTGCGAGATGTCCGCGACTTGCGTTGCCATGAATTTCTCCTGCTGCTCGGTCCGCCGATGGTCCTTGTCTTTATCTTAAAGTCTTAGACGCTAAAACCCGCCGGCCGTTGCGTACAACCTTACGATTCAGTCTTGGCGGCGACGGAATTGTCCACCTTCACGCTGGCGCCGTTGCGCAACGTGCGCAGGACTTTGTAGCTGCCGGTGATGATTTCATCGCCGTCTTTAAGTCCGTCTTTGACTTCAATTTCCGTGGTGCCGGTCAGGCCGGTCTTGACCACCTGGAATTCGGCTTTCTTGTTGCGGATGACGAACACGCCCTGCAGCTCTACTTTTTCTTTCTTCGCTGGCGTCGTGGGGGTTGTGGACGCTGCCGGCGCGGGGCCTTTCTTGGTCTGGGCCTCCAGGTCGTCTTTATCGCGAATGGTCAGCGCCTGGATCGGAATACTCAAGGTCTGTTTCGAGGTTCCGGTAGTTATCTTTGCCGTGGCGGAAAGTCCGGGCCGCACGTTGGCCGGTGGATCACTCAAAGTTATGACGACCTTGAAGTCTTTGGCTTCCTGGCTGCTGGCGGTGCTTTGCGTGGTAGCCAGCCCGGTCGAGCGGACGATGGCGTTGTCGCCGATCTCGGTGATCTGGCCGTGAAAGGTCTTGCCCGGGATGGCGTCAATCGTGACTTCCGCGGACTGCCCCATGGCGACATTGACAATGTCGGTTTCGTCCACCCGCACTTCGGCGGTGATCACGGACATGTCGGCGACCGTCATCAAAGTGCTGCCGGGAGAGTTCTGAATGCCCTGGACCACGGTCTCGCCTTCATGCACCGGAACATAAGTTACGACGCCGTCAAACGGCGCGGGATAGGTGGTCTTGCTCAACACATCGCTGGCCGTGGCCATATTCGCGTGGGCCTGCGTGATGTGACCATGCGCGGAGTCAACGTTGGCTTTGGCCTGCGCGACCACCGCTTCGTCGTGGGCGACCGCGGCTGTAGACACTTCATAGGCGGCCTTCGCGGCGTCGTAGTCGGCCTTGGAAATCAACTGTGCTTTGTACAGTCCGTCCTGGCGGTCATAGGTCAGTTTCTTGTTGGCACAATCCGCGCGGCTGCTGTTGAGCTGGGCCTGCGCTGTTTTGAAAGCGGCTTCGGAGGAAACCGCGTCCGTCTGGCTGCTGGACAGAGCGGCTTGCATGGCAGAAAGACCGGCGGACGGCTGGATGTTATCCAATTGCGCCAGAATTTGTCCCTTTTTGACCTTTTGGCCTTCCGCCACGAAAAGGTGAGTGATTCTCCCCTGGGCGTTGGCGCCGACGTTCACAAAAGTCTTCGGTTTGACTTCGCCCGAAGCGGTCACGGTGGACGCGATGTCCTGCCGCACCACCTTGCCGGTCTGCACAGAGATTACGTTCTTCTGCGTGTTGACGGTAAACCCGACAATAGCCACGCCCAGCACGAGGACGATCGCAACAATGATGACAATCTTCTTTGCCTTCATGAATCCTCTTCACAATTGTGCCAATGCACACTGATATACGCCTGTAAGGCGGAAAAGTTCCCTATTTTGGAATCCGTGCGCAGGACAAATTCGATGGAAATACGGGTCTCTCTGGAAATTATAGCGGGATTAGCGCTCCAGAACCAGCGGTTCGTACGGGAAAAGATGACGCACGGGAGCAGAATGAGGCCGCCAAGGGTCCGTAAAATAAACTTTGCAAGAAAAACAGGCATAAACGTTCTGAAAATGAGTGCTCCGCGCCTTGCTTCCGGTCCGGTCAGCACATAGAATTAGGTTACCCGTACTCTCTGGTTAAGGAGTTTTCCGGTGCTTTCCTACAATTTTCGTTTTCATCGCTTCTTTATCCTCAGTGCCGTCAGCGTAGTTTTTGGCGGAATTTTGCTCCACGGCCAGAACACAGGTCAGGAACCCAAGGCCCCAACAGCTACCGACACCCAGTCGCAGTCTCAGCAGGACCAGGACCCGCTCAAGCGGGAGCGCACCAAGAAGCAGGACCAGAGCGCCCATAAAGAGAAATTAGAAGGGGTCTACAAGAGGTGGCTGGACCAGGATGTTCGCTGGATCATCACCGATGACGAACTGTCCGTCTTCAAGAAGCTGGGCACCAACGCAGAAAGAGACCAGTTCATCGAAGGCTTCTGGCAGCGGCGCGACCCCACTCCCGACACCGAGGAAAACGAATACAAGGAAGAGCACTACCGGCGCATCGCCTATGCGAATGAGCATTTCGCCGCTGGCGTACCCGGCTGGAGAACGGACCGCGGCCGCATGTACATCATGTACGGCAAGCCGGACAGCATTGATGCCCACCCCGCCGGAGGGCCCTACCAGCGCACGCAGGACGAAGGCGGCGGCTCGACTTCCACTTATCCTTTTGAGGTATGGCGCTATCGCTACCTGGAAGGCCAGGGCCTTGGCCAGGAAGTAGAGATCGAGTTCGTGGACACCTGCAGTTGCGGCGAATATCACATGACGATGGACCGTTCTGAAAAAGACGCCCTGAAGAATGTTCCTAACGCCGGCCTCACCGACATGGAATCCATGGGCATGGCCAACAAGGCCGACCGCTCCCGCAATTTTGAGCAGTTGGGCCAGGGCTTCTTTAACCAGAACAACCAAACCAAACAGTTTGACCGGCTGGAGCAATTTGCCGCGCTGAACCGGGCGCCGGCCATCAAGTTCAAAGAGCTTACCGAAGAAGTCACCACCAAGATCCGCTACAACCTCTTGCATTTTGACGTTCGCGTGGACTTCGCCAAGATCACCGCAGATACGGTGCTGGTCCCCATTACCCTGCAGATACCGTTTCGCGAGATCACCTGGGTCAATAAGGATGGAGTACAACGCGGGACCCTCAATGTTCTCGCGCGGCTGAGCAAGATCACGGGACAGACCGTGCAGACGTTTGAAGACGTGATCCATAAGGACATACCGGCGGAGTTGCTCGAAAAAGAGCTCAGTAAATCAGCCCTGTACTGGAAAGCGCTGCCTCTGCGTCCCGGGCGCTACAAGCTTTATATTGCCATCAAGGACGTAAACGGCGACAAGGTCGGGACCTTCAGCCGGAGCTACGTGGTGCCCGAGTACGGCGATGACAAGCTGTCCACGTCGTCCCTCATTTTGGCCGATCTGGCGGAGCCGGTGCCGTCGCGGGAAGTTGGCACGGGCACGTTTGTGATCGGCACCAACCGCGTGGTACCGCGCGTCCCGCCTTCGGACGGGTCACCGTCAAGCTTCAAGCGCGAGCAGAAGCTGAACTTCTGGATGCAGGTCTACAACCTGACCATGGACGATAAGACCAAGAAGCCTTCAGCCACCGTGCAATACCAGGTTGTGAATATAGCCAACAATCAGCCGGTAGTGGATTTTACAGAGACCACCCAGCAGATGGGCAACGTCGGCGAGCAACTGACCCTGGAAAAGAGCCTTCCACTGAGCAAGCTTGATCCGGGCAATTACCAGGTCACCATCAAGATCAACGATCTGGTTTCCAATCAGACAGTCTCATCGGCTACGGAGAAATTTAAAGTGCAGTAAGCAGGAACGGGCCGTGGCCCGCCGCCGGAATGCCACCGCGGCGGAAACCATGGAGATGGAGTCGTAGGGTGGCTTTATATAAGTTGTGCCTTCATTACTGTCTTAGGACTGTCGTTCTGGTAATTCTTGGGGGAACCTTTGCCCCGGCGCAGGATTTCGCACAGGAGTCCGCCGCTTCGCGAAAGCCTTCATCTACCTCTGTTCAGCAGAATAATAATAATGATCCACTGACGCGGCCGCGGACGCAGAAGCAGGAAGATGCCGCGAAACGCGAAAGACTATCCAAACCTCAGCGGCAATTCTTGAGAGATGTGGACCCCATTATCTCCGAGGAGGAACTGCAGGCCTTCAAGACACTCGGGACCAACGCGGAGCGGGCCCAGTTCATTGAGGATTTCTGGGGCCGTCGCAATCCTCATCCGGACTCGGAAGCCAACGACTTCAAGGAAGAGTATTACCGCCGGATAGCCTACGCGAATGAGCATTATGCTGCCGGCGTCCCGGGTGCGCGCACGGACCGCGGGCGCGTGTACCTGAAGTACGGCAAGCCGGATTCCATCGATGCCCATCCCGCCGGCGGCGCCTATCTGCGGACGGCCCAGGAAGGCGGCGGACAGACAATCACGTATCCGTTCGAAATATGGCGCTACCGCAATCTCGATGATGTGGGGCAGGAAGTGGAAATTGAGTTCGTGGATACCTGCAGTTGCGGCGAGTATCACATGACCATCGATTCGAACGAGAAAGACACCGGCTTGCATGTGCCGGGCGTGGGCCCGACAGACGCTGAACTGTCAGGAGTAGATACCAAGGCACGCCGCGTCGCCGGCGGAGGTCGGAGTCTGTTTGGGAACGGCAATGGTGATCAATTCGAAAAGCTGAGAACTCTTGCAGTCGTGAACAGCCGTCCGCCGGCGGTCAATTCCCCTGGCCTGCAGGCGAACGGGGAGATAACCATTGTCTCCCCCCATCGCTATCTGCCTTTTGACGTCCGCATGGACTTTCTGAAGGTCGGCGACAGCGTGCTGATGCCCATCACCGTGCAGGTGCCGTTGCGCGAGCTTACCTTCCTTAATAAAGATGGTGTGCAACGCGGGACCGTCACCATCACCGGACGATTGAGGAAGCTATCGGGAACAACGGTGATGACATTTGAAGATACCGTGCGAAAGGATATTCCGGCGGAATTGCTGGAAAGAGAACTGAATAGTGCCGCGCTCTATTGGAAGGCGCTTCCTGTCCGACCTGGACGATACCGGCTGGACATTGTGGTGAAAGACGACAACGGAGAGAAGGTCGGGGTATTCAGCCGCAGTTGCACTGCGCCTGACTACAGCGATAACGTGCTGGCTTCTTCCTCCCTGATCCTGGCGGACGTGTTGGAGCCACTGTCCCGGCAGGAAGTCGGCGCCGGAAATTTTGCGCTGGGTGAAGACCGGGTGCTGCCGTCCGTGCCTCCATCCGACGGGCAGCCAATCAGCTTCAGGAAAGAGCGGAAACTGAACCTCTGGATGCAGGTTTACAATCTAAGCGCGGCTGAAGCGGCCGGCGGGCCGTCGGCCACGGTGCGCTATGAAATTGTTAATACGGCTACCGGCGAATTAGTGGTAAACTTCACGGAACCGCCCCAGCCAACGGGCAATGTCAGCGGGCAGGTGACCCTTAAAAAAAGCCTTCCGCTGAGCAAGCTTGGTCCAGGTGTTTATCAAGTTACGGTCCGGGTGGACGACTTGGTTTCCCAGCAGACGATTTCGCCCACGGCAAAATTCACGGTGCAGTAGGGACTCCCACGGTCGTTACGAGGTGGTGGATATGGCCCGAAAACTTGGCTGGTTGTTTGCGGTCCTCCTGGCCGGCCCGCCCGCATTTGCGGCGGCCACCGGGGCCATTTCAGGCTACGTGAAGAACAGCGCCGGTGATCCGCAGATGGGCGCAACGGTTGAAATCTTTACCTCCGCCGCCAAGCTGGGGACCTTCGTTTTCACTGACATGCGCGGCTACTATTCCGCGGAGAACCTGCCTGCGGGCGTCTATCAGGTCAAAGTGACCGCGGCCCTTTTTCTGCCTACGCTGCGCGAAGACATCAGCGTGCGCTCCGGAGCGCACGTACTGGTTAACCTGACCTTGAACACTCTTGCCGATGCCCTCAAATTGCTGCCCGCGCGCCGCACCGGAGGCTCCGAGCCCGATGACTGGCACTGGACCCTGCGTTCGCCCGCGAACCGCCCGATCCTCCGCATCTTTGATGGCACACCTATGGTGGTGTCCAAAGCGGAAAAAGGCGGCGGCCACGAAGTCAAGGGACGCCTCGCGTTCATTGCCGGGTCGGAAGCGGAAGGCTTTGGCAGTTCGTCGGACATGACCACGGCGTTCGGGCTCGAAAGATCGCTGTTTTCCGCAGGCACGGTTTCCTTTGATGGCAACATTGGCCAGGCAAGCGGCGGTCCGGCAGGTGTACTGCGGGCCACGTACGTACACAACCTGGAAAACAGCCATCCAACCCTGACTGTTACCTACCGGCACTTTGCTGTACCCGGGTCGGCGGCGCAAAATTCGCCGTACACCGCCATAGCCGCCACGACTTCCAACCGCACGGCCATCGCCGGATTTATTGACCTGGACTACGGCGCCGATCTGGAGTCCCTGGAATTTGCCCGGCGCGTGTCCGCCTTCCGTCCTTTCGGTTCGGTTGCGGTCCACCTTTCGCCCGACATGGTAGTGGAGTATCGCTATGCCACCTCGGCGCCCAACACCCGCGCTGCCAAAGGATATGACACGGCCCCCGCGGACCTGAGCGAATCCGGTCCCAGGATGGCCCTTTCGGGCGGCGTGCCTGAAATCGAGCGCGCCCGTCATCAGGAAATCTCAGTTTCCCGCCGCATGGGCAGGACAAATGTTCAGGTCGCCTACTACGCTGACTTGCTTCACGATGCCGTGCTGACCGGCGCTGGCGATCCCTCCAGCTATTCCGACAACGTGCTTTCTGATCTGTACTCGGGTACTTTTTCCTACGCCTACCCCGGCCTGAGCACCACAGGTGCGCGCGTGGTGGTGGAACGCAGGATTTCAGACGATTTCACCGCGACCGCGGACTATTCCACCGGCGGAGTTGTCAGCGCCCGGGCCGGCGAAGGCACGTGGCAGGACCTGCCTGAAATGCTGACCACGGACCGCCAGCACTCCCTGGGCGGGAAATTTGCCGGTTACATTCCGATGACCAAGACCCACTGGGTCGCGTCCTACAAGTGGACCAGCGGCAACGCGCTCTTGTCGGTGGACTCATTCAATGCGTCCCCGGGGCAAATGGATCCGTATTTCGGGGTCTTCATCCGCCAGCCAATTCCGGGCACGTCCTTTGTGCCGGGCAAGATGGAAGCGCTGATTGACATGCGCAACCTCCTGGCCCAGGGCTATGTTCCCATTATGGGACAGGATGGTCACACCGTCTATCTGGTGCAATCAGCCCGCACGCTGCGCGGCGGCCTGGCTTTCACGTTTTAATCTTTCTAGAAATACACAAATGAAGCTGTGCCGGAAAGCTGCGTCTCCGTGTACAGTTGGGTCTGGCCCTTGCTGCCGATCCGCAGCAGGGCAAGCTGGTGGGCCTTCGTGATTCCGATCGTCTGAATCTGCGCATTGATTCCTGGTTCCGTAAGGTTCACATGCGGCACCAGAAGCGTGAATTAGGGTGATGCAGAATCCACTCTCATGAGAATGGTCACCGTGACCAGTGTGCCAACTTCTGTTGTCGCCGTTCGAATCTGGTCGCCGGTAAAGCTTAGCGACTGGTTCGCGTCCTGATAAGAGAAACGGGGTTTCCCCGTTTTGCCCGTAGCATTCTGCCTGGAATGTCAAGCTTTGTGCCCCGGCTGAGTTTCCAGGTTTCACGATTCTAAGTTTGACGTCCCAATGCCCGTTCATGTAGTCTCGCGCATTTAAACCTGTCACGTTGAAGGAGGCCCTATGTCCGGATTTTCCATGACTCGCCGCAGCTTCGCCAAAACGGCCGCCGCGGCGGCGACCGCGGCATTGATAAATCCCGCGGAAGCCCTGACGCAAAGTTCTCCGCCCAAACCGGATACGCCGCTGGCGCAAAAGGCCCAGGCGGCCCTGTACAAACTCACGGCGCAATCGCGTGCTGAGGTGGAAATGAAGGTCGCGGAGATTATCCGCAAGTACGGCGACCGCCTCAGCGACGAACAAAAGACCGATGTCCTGCGAGTCATGGCGGAATCGCAACCCGGACTGGACAAGATGCGCGCCTTCCTGCTGCAGAACGGAGACCAGCCGGCAAGCGTCTTTCACGCCTATCGCGAAGCCAGCGCGGATTCCGGGACGTCCCGGAGAAAAGGAAAGAAATAATGGTGAGCGAAGAAATTCTTTTTCTCCCGGTGACGGAACTCTCCCGGCGCGTGCGCCAGCGGCAGCTTTCTCCGGTGGAACTGACGGAAAGCTATCTGGAAAGAAGCCGCGACCTCGGTCCACGGCTGAACGCCTACGCCACGCTTATGCCGGACCTGGCCTTGCAGCAGGCGCGTGATGCGGAAAAAGAAATAGCAGCCGGACGGTACCGCGGTTTTCTGCACGGCATTCCTTATGCGGCCAAGGACCTGCTGGCGGTGAAAGGATATCCGACCGGCTGGGGTGCGCGTCCCTACGCCGGCCAGAAATTCGATTTTGATGCCACCGTCATCCGCAAACTCGATGACGTGGGCGCGGTGTTGCTGGGCAAAGCGGCCATGATCGAACTGGCAGGCGGCATGGGATACCGGTATGCCGCGGCGTCAGCGAGCGGCGCGGCGAAGAATCCCTGGAATGAAAGTTGCTGGACGTGTGGATCGTCCAGCGGCTCGGCGGCAGTGGCCGGCGCCGGACTGGCGGCATTTGCCATTGGCACGGAAACCTGGGGGTCCATTCTCTGTCCTTCGAGTTTTGTTGGTCTCAGCGGACTGCGGCCGACGTTTGGCCGCGTCGGCCGTTACGGAGCCATGGCCCTCTCGTATTCCATGGACAAGATCGGTCCCATCGCCCGCAGCGCGGACGACTGTGACCTGGTACTGAGAGCTATTTCCGGCCACGATCCGGGTGACGCCGGCTCACTGCCCGAGTCTGACGCCAGGTACGCCGGCGCGCCGGAGCCGAGGGAAACAATCCGCGTAGGCTGGCTGACGAACCAGTGGACGAAGATTTCTCCCGGCGTGAATGCCGCCATCGCCGCCGCGCAGGAAGTCCTGCGGAAAACTCCCACGCTCGCCATGACTACCGCTGCGCTGCCCGAGGGCCCATGGGAAGCTGCCGCGGGAGTGGTCATTTCAGTGGAAGGCGCAGCCGCGTTTCGCGACTTGATTCAATCCGGGCGTGTGGCTGATTTGAACGATCCCCTGGGCAGGATTGGCGGCTACATGAATGAGGAAATCAGCGCGTCGGATTTCATCAACGCCGACCGCATCCGCCACATCCTGCAAAAAAAGATGGATGAATTGTTCAACCAGGTTGATGTCCTGGCCGCCGCCACTCTGCCGGTGACGGCGAGCAGGATTGAGGCCAACCTCGATGACACGCTGAGTTTTGCCGATCCCATTGGCGGGATTGGAAACATCTGCGGCCTGCCGGCGATCAGCGTGCCTTGCGGTTTTGCCGACGATGGCCTGCCCGTCGGACTCCAGTTGATTGGCCGCGCACTCGACGACGCCAGACTCGTCCAGGTTGCGCGACTGTTTCAGCGCCAGACGCAGTGGCACACTAAGCGCCCCAAATTGACTTGAGTGAAGCTCAGCCGGAACTTGGGTGGTAAACTTGAGTGTAATAGGTGGAGGGACTGTGCCATGCTAGGATTCCGGATTGCGTTGGGCCCGGTTTCTTTCTTGTGTTCTAAGGGGCTGGTCCACGTTGACCGTCTTGGAACGGATACAGAACTTTAAGGACAAGCTAGCCATCTAGGTCCCGAATGTCCGCTACCTCATCAAGCATAGCCTGCGATCCTGAGCCGTTGCGGCAGTCTATTCTGCGGCATGTCCGCTACACGCTGGCCCGGCCCGTGGCCCGTCCCACGGCGAAAGAACTGTTCAAGCCTGTTTCCCTGGCCATTCGGGATTTGATGGTGGACCGCCTGCTGGCCACCGATCAACGCTATGGCGACCGCGACGTCAAGCGCCTGTACTACCTCTCCATGGAATTTCTGATGGGAAGGTGGCTGAGTGACAACCTCTGCAATCTCGGTTTGAACGATGCGTGTCGCGCCGTGCTGGCCGAGTTCGGCGTGGAACTTCAGGACGTTCTGGAAGTTGAGCCGGACGCGGGGCTGGGCAACGGCGGTCTGGGCCGTCTGGCGGCGTGCTTTCTGGAATCGCTGGCCACGCTGGGCATGCCGGGATTCGGTTACGGCATTGACTACGAATACGGCATGTTCAAACAGGAAATTGCCGATGGATACCAGCGCGAGAAGCCGGACTTGTGGAAGTCACAGGGCACGTCTTTTTATATAGAGCGCCCGCACGAATTGTGTATGGTCCCGCTTTACGGCAGGCTCGAACAAGTCCGCGAGCGGGAAGAGAACTACAGCCAGCGCTGGATGGACTGCAAGATCGTCGTCGGCGTGCCCAGTGATATGCCGGTGGCCGGTTACGGCGGCGCCACGGTCAACTACTTGCGGCTGTTCACGGCCCGCGCCTCGGAGGATTTTGATATCGAAATCTTCAATCGTGGAGACTACATCCGCGCGGTGGAACAGAAGATTGCTTCGGAGAATATCTCGCGCGTGTTGTACCCGTCGGATTCGGTGATGTCCGGCAGGGAACTGCGCCTGGTGCAGGAATATTTTCTGGTTGCTTGTTCGTTGCAGGACATCGTTCGCCAGTATCTGACGGCGCATTCGGGATTTGACGATTTTCCGGCGAAGGTCGCGGTGCAAATGAATGACACGCATCCCAGCTTGTGCGTCGCCGAACTGATGCGGCTGCTGATCGACGAACACCACATCGAATGGGACCGCGCGTGCGAAATTACGCAGGCCACTCTGGGTTACACCAACCACACGTTGTTGCCGGAAGCCCTGGAAAAATGGCCGCTTTCCCTGATGGAGCGCGTGTTGCCCCGGCACATGGCGATCATCTTCGCCATCAATCACCAGTTGTTGCGCGAGATCGGACGCCGCTGGCCCATGGACCTGGAACGGCAGCAGCGTATGTCCATCATTGAAGAAGGCCCGGAAAAACAGGTAAGGATGGCCCACCTGGCCATTGTGGGCAGCCATTCGGTGAATGGAGTTTCCCGGCTGCATACGGAACTGCTCAAGAGTTCGCTCGTGCCGGATTTTGCCGAGCTGTGGCCGGAGCGCTTCAGTAATAAGACCAACGGCGTGGCCCCGCGGCCCTGGATCTTGAAAGCCAACCCGTTGCTGGCCGCGCTGATCACTCGCACCGCGGGCGCCGGCTGGATTACCGATCTGGAACAGGCCCGCCGGATTGAGGCCCACTGCGACGAGCCTGCGCTGCAGACCGAGTTTCTGGAAATCAAGCGCCGCAACAAAGAAAGGCTGGCCGGAGAAGTGCTGCGCACGACCGGCGTCGGCATTGATCCCAATTCTCTGTTTGACGTTCACATCAAGCGTATTCACGAGTACAAGCGGCAGCTTCTGAACGTGATGCGGATCATCCACGAATACCTCAGCGTGGTGGAAGATGGCGCAACGCTGGCGCCGCCGCGCACCTATATCTTTGCCGGGAAAGCGGCGCCGGGGTATTGGGCCGCCAAGCAGATCATCAAGTTGATCAACAACGTCGCGCAGATCGTGAATGCCGATCCGCGATTGGACGGCAGCATGAAGGTCGTGTTCGTGCCGGACTATCGCGTTTCGCTTGCCGAACTCATCATTCCGGCCGCCGACCTGAGCCAGCAGATTTCCACCGCTGGCATGGAAGCTTCGGGGACCGGAAACATGAAGCTGGCCATGAACGGCGCCTTGACCATCGCTACTATCGATGGAGCAAATATCGAAATTATGGAGGCGGTGGGAGAGCGGAACATCTACAGTTTCGGGTTGTCGCCGGAGGAAGTGCGCTGGTACCGCGAAAAGCAGGCGTACAATCCGCGCGAGCTTTACAGCCAGACCCCGATGCTCCGCCGCGTGATGGACAGCTTGTCGGGCAACCGTTTTTGTCCCAACGAGCAGGGCCTGTTCCGCTGGATTGTCGACGAGATACTGGACCGCGGTGACCGGTACTTCCACATGGCCGATCTGCCTCCCTACATCGAAGCCAGCCGCCGCGCGGAACGAGACTATCTGGACCGGGCGACCTGGGCGCGCAAAGCGATCTTGAACGTTGCCCGCGTGGGAAAGTTTTCCAGCGACCGCACCGTCCGCGAATACGCGCGCGATATTTGGAAGATCGAGCCTGCCGTGGATGAGCCTCACGTGCCGACTCCGTCGCAGTCCGAGTCTCAGCCCAGGACTGTCTCAGCCCAGACTAACGACCGGACCGGAGAGGAGATATCACGGTGAGACCGCGCCGGGCCGGTCTGTGGTAAGCCGCTGCCGTGCAGGCGAGCCGGAGGACTGTGCTAAACTAAATTCATCTTCAGTAAGTCCCACTCCTCTCAAGAGAAAAGGGCGCGTAGCTCAACTGGCAGAGCAACTGACTCTTAATCAGTAGGTTGTAGGTTCGATTCCTACCGCGCTCACCAACTTTTCATGTACGGCTTCAACTCTCGTTTCACAACCCGAGTTCAAACTCGTGATAGGTCAAAACCCCACATGACCCCATCCCGAATCCCTGCGGAGCGGAGGCGAGCAGGGTGAGGGACCTGCTCCGCTGCGGCCTCGCGTGAGCCAGGAGAGTATGAGGATTAGCTCTACAGTACGGCTCACGATGTTATCCGTGAAGCCGACGTAGAGCCGTCAGCGATTTGTTCGACATGATGTAACACCAGTAGCGCTTCACAAACTTGACTGTGTAGCACTCCCGGACTTGTGTGACGTGCGGGCGATCCTGCCCGGCTCAAGCGCAGCGGCAGCGGAGCAGGTTCCTCCTCCGCCAACCCCGCGGCGTTCGGGATGGTGTCTCGTGGGGGTGGACGTATCGCGGTGTAACACCGGTAGCTCTTCACAAAGTTGACAATGTAGCACTCCCGGACTTGTGTGACGTGCGGGCGATCCTGCCCGGCTCAAGCGCAGCGGCAGCGGAGCAGGTCCCTCCGCCGCCAAGCCCGCGGCGTTCGGGATGGTGTCTCGTGGGGGTGGACGTATCGCGGTACGGAGATTGCAGTGGGAAAACGGGGACAGCCTAATCGACTACCACCTAGGTGGTAGTTGGCGCGACTAAGGCCTGATTGTGTCCGCCTGGTAACGGCTCTACTCTTCTTGCTATGCGCGAAGGTGTAGTCGAGTGCCTGAGTGAACCTTTTGACGACGTTGTACTGCTCGGGATCGTACATGCCGCTCTCGATAGGTGACGAAATGCCTATGCAGACCCACAGTGAAAACGCTGAAACCCGGTACGCGAGCTGCGAGGATTTCCGAGGGATTTTTGAGGACGATCTGCGTGGTCTTTATCAGCTCGCTTTTCTTCTTACGGGAGATGACTGGCGGGCAGAACGGTGCTTTGTAACCGGTTTCGAGGATTGCGTTAAGGAGAGCCGGGTATTCAGGGAATGGGCGCGCACCTGGGCAAAGCGCGTGATCGTGAAAAACGCAATTCGTGAACTGCACCCTCAATCGGGCCATTCCAGTTCGTCCGCGCGCGTCCCAATTACTTTCTTTCCCAAGGTGCAGTTAACCGATCCGAACGGCAATTTTGACAAGGACGCCGTGTCACGGCTTGCCGACTTTGAGCGGTTCGTTTTCGTGCTGTGCGTTCTGGAGCGCTATCGGGAGCACGAGTGCGCTCTGCTTCTCGGCTGTTCAGACTCCGAAGTTCGCGAAGCCCGCACTCAAGCCATAGGGCAGTTCGCCAACTTCAGGTCAGGCAGTTCCAACCGGTACGACGGTCATGAGCGCAGTGGGCAGGCAGAGGCGCTCAAGGCGTGAAAGGAGACGGGGATGAAGGCACTTGCACTAAATGCAGTCGGTCGAGGATTCGATTTCGAGGACATTCAGATCGCCGTGGCCGTCTTTCTTGCCTCGGATGATGCGGGCTGGCTCACAGGAGAGATCATCTTCGCGGGCGGCGGCCTCAAATAAAACAACTTCAGGAGAACACGAGAAATGAGCGTTTACTTGATTTTTACACGCAAGAAAACCCTCAATGAGGCGGAGCTGAAAATTTATTGGGACAAGATCCGGGCAACCTTCGCAGGCCACCAGGTTAAGGTCCTCGTCAACTACGGCCGTCATGAGGTTCTGGAGGGCGATCCCGTCGAGGGTGTCGTGATCGCGGAATTCCCGAGCTTCGAAGCGGCCAAGGCATGGTATGCGAGCCCCGCCTATCAGGCCATCCGGCATCACCGCCTTAAAGGAGCCATCTATAGCGGTCTGATTGTGCAGGGCGTGTAGCGGGAGAAGGGCTGTCACAGTCAAACGAAAAGAGGAAAGCCATTTGAGGTTTTCTCATTGAGCACAAAACTTAAATCGAGACCGGACTTAGCGCTGCTCCTGTCCTTGTTAATGGCCATTCTGTTGACTCCGGTGTTGAACGATGGCAATTTGAGCCGACTCTTGCTCGCTGGCGTGACGTTCATACCAATAGTCTTATCCATTGTCCGGTTGTCGCAATTCAAGGGGTGGCTATGGCCAGCTGTTCTTCTGGCGTTGGGCAATGTGGCTTTTGTAGTGGCGGGTAATACCTTCGACAGTCGAACACTGACCGGGATTCGATGGGGATTTCTGGCAGCGTTCTTCGCAGTCACGGCCGCGGGTCTTTTCTCGCATCTCAGGAATTCTCGTTTCGTCGCTCAGGCTCAGCTGTACACGGCTGTCAATATCTATTTGCTGCTTGGGTTGCTATGGACGGCGCTCTATTTAGTGATAGACACTTTCTCTCCGGGTTCAATCCAAATAAGAAATCAGGCCGACAGGCAGACCGAGCTGCTTTATTTCAGTCTGGTAACGCTATCCACCGTTGGATACGGCGATATAGTGCCGCTGAGCGGAATGGCCCGCACAGTAACGGCACTGGAAGGGGTGACTGGGGTTCGATACATAGCGATTACAGTCGCCCTTTTAGTAGGCAGGTTCAGGAGCCAGTCTTCGCGCTAGCCGGTGCCGGATCGATCGGGATCGAGTACCGGGGGCGGGAGCTGAAATGGCAGGAGATGACAGCACTAGTGTCCCGGGGCCTCCGGTCCTTTAGACGGCTACCGCCAGTCGCTACTTGTACTTCATCACATGAACGCCGTCCCAATCGGATGCGGGCGGCTCAGCCAGATAGCCGACGGCACGGTCACGAAATATGAGTGCAGGGCCATCGTTGGGCCAGCGTTCCAGGACCTTGTCAAATAGTTGCACCGCGTGTCGCCAATCGCGGAGTTTGTAGGCTTCGCGGCCTTCGGCGAAACGCTCTGCCAATCCCTCCAGGTCTTCCGTCATGCCGCGTCGGCCCAGCAGTTCGTAGATTTCGACCGGTTGTGCTTTGCCTTTGACGCGGATGTAATCAAGCTCCCGGAGCAGGAACGCGTCCTTGGGCAGGGCCAGGCGCGTAGATTGACTCAGGATGATGCGAGTTTTGTATTCCTTATTCAGGGCCTCGAGTCGCGACGCCAGATTCACGGCATCACCCATGGCCGTGTAACCGTAGCGGAGCGCCGAGCCCATATTGCCGACAGAAGCGATTCCGGTGTTGATCCCAACGCCTATGTCCAATGAGGGGAAGCCTTGAGAAATCCACTTCTGGTTGAGCAGATGAAGCCGCGCGATCATTTCCAAGGCTGCATTGCAGGCGTACGCCGTGTCATGCGCCGGATCTTCCAATGGCGCGCCCCAAAAAGCCATCACCGCATCGCCAATGTATTTGTCGAGCGTCCCCCGGTGGCGAAAGACGATTTTGCTCATCTCGGTCAGATAATCGTTGAGCAGATCGGCGAGCACCTGGGCATCCAGGTTCTCCGAGAGAGTTGTGAAGTCGCGAATGTCGGTGAACATCACGCTGACGGTCCGCTTGCGCGGACCTATTTGCTCGGGATTGTCGAGAAGAAGGCGGATGACCGCCGGACTGACGTACTGCTGGAACGCGCCGCGCACTTTGCGTTTTTCTTTTTCTTCCACCAGCACGCGATACAGCGCCACCAGGCCCACATTGGGCACAAGAGTGAAGAGCGATGGTGTGACGAAATTCAGCCACCAGTCATGCAGGAACGCCCAATAGACGAGGGTCGTAAAAGGAACCAAAAGCAGGAGTCCGGAAGCGAGCCAGCGAGGCCGCACCAGGGCCAGCCAGATGCCCAGCGGAATGCCAAAGAGCGTGATGAAACCCATGTCGGTGAGCTCTTGCTTAATACCGCGTTGCAAAAAATTCTGGTGCAAGAGGTTATCGATGATGTTGGCATGAACCTCAACGCCGGGAAAATCAGGCCCGAAAAAAGGCGTCGTTTTCACGTCGCCGATTCCGGTAGCCGAGGCGCCTACGAGCACTACTTTGTCTCGAAACGTGCCACGGGGAAAGTTCTTGTTGACCACGTCCGCGATCGAAACATAGGGATACGTGCGCACGCCGCCCTGATAATTAATGACCATTCGGCCGACAGTGTCGGGGTGAACTACGCTGCCAGCGCCGAATTCCAGACTGGTAATTCCGAGAGGGCCGAAATCAAGCACAGTCTGGTCATTCGGGAGACCGAGGTAAAGACGGACCGTCTGGACATCAAGCGAAGCATACATGTCCCACTGTGCGCGGTCCGGGCTTCGCCCATAGGGCAGGGCCAGGAATGCGCGACGCACTGCGCCGTCCGGGTCCGTCATAATGTTGAAAAAGCCGGTGGCGGCGGTGTCGGAAGCGAGAGCCGTCGTCAGCAATTGAGTGTTTGCTTCGACGCCTTTTGGCGCCAGGTCAAGGCCCTCGTAATTCCGGATCATTTGCACGTAGTTTTGCTTTCCACCCGAACCCACGGCACGCACCTGTGGGTAGGGAAAGTAAGCGAGCAGATTTGCATAGCGGTCGAGTGTGGCATCGGAAACACCTTCGAGGTCTGATTGGGAGTAAAGGAAATAGTTTCCCATGATCACTCTGCCGAAGCGCTGAATACTCTCCGCGAATTGCTGATCGGCGTTGTCCAATTTTTCGAGCCTGGCGATCTCTTCGAGCAATTGCGCGCTGACGGGCATGCCCCGTTGCCGGCGTTCGACAAGCTGCTCTATGAACGGGCGCAATGGCTCCTCGGGCTTGCTGAAGGTGATGTCGAAGGCTACGACGCGCGCACCGTCTTCATGCAGATTGTCTAGCATGCGGGCGAAGTGAACTCGGGAAAAGGGCCAGCGTCCCAGGACTTCCTGAGAGCGCTGGTCGATATCAACGATGATGAGACGCGGGTCGGGACGAGCACGGCCGCGCAACCGGAACCGCGTGTCCAGGGTATTCAGTTCCAGGCGGTTGATGAAGTCAAACAGTGGCGTGGGGCGCTCGCCGATGAAAGTTGTTACGTAAATCAGCAGCGCGGCAAGAGTGACTCCGAGGCTGATGAACAGCGCACCCTTGTGGCGATTCCAGGCGTATCGAACGGTGGACGGGCCGCGAGTGACGCTGTCCATTATGCCCACACGTTTATGGCTTTGATGGCGCCGGAGTGAGCGGATTACCTGGCAGCTCCAGGGCCTTGTCCAATTTGTTTTTCACACTCAAGTCAAACTCTCCTTTTTGGCGGCCTCGTCCGGTGACATCCAGTCGCGCCGTCCCTGAAGGATCGACATTGACCGCTCCAACACGGAAGGTAATTGTTTCACCTCGGCCGCTGGCCCCCGGCGTTTGGCTGCGCAAACCTCCGAGGATCTCCGGAGTAGTGTTGGTGACAGTAGTGACCTCAATCGGCCGGCCCTCAACAAACTGATCGAGTCCGGCCAAGCCGCGAAGTTCGATCTCAATTTTGACCGCTTGTCCGCGGACCAGGACCGGCGGCATGGGTACATCGTAGACGATCTGCACTAGGTTCATTTGTCCCTGCGCCACCGCTTGCCCCCCGATGGACAACGAAACTGGGTAAGCGCCGCCAGGAATCTCGGGAGCAAGAAGCCCGGTTCCGCACGGACCGACCCACGACACGGTCGCTGGCCGGCCAGCGAAGGTGAACGCCACTTGCCGGGTCGAGCCGATAGGCCCCAGAACGTAGAACTCGTTCCCTACAAGCGCGGCCCGCGGCGCACGCCAGCCCTGACCCTCGGCAATCTTCACCGGCGACCAGATCTTGGTAGGGACAGGAGATTGCTTGCCTTCAGGGACAAACGTCCCTTCCGGCGGCACACTTCTCAGTGCGTTTGTGAAGGTGCCGTTGCCACCTGCGACGGCGACGGTTATATCGCCAACGTGAAGGTTTCCAGTAACCATCTCCGGGTCAACTGGTGTTTCGATCTGTTTGCCGTCTTGAGTGTGCCTGGACCACGCGCGAACGAAAAGCGTGACTTCCTGGCCACAGTTGGACGGCGGCCAACTGACTTCCACGCGTGTCCAATCAACGGGCGGGACGGGGATGGATGTTGCGTCATCGCTTTCGCGGAGTTGCTCCGGAGAAGCGGCGCTGGGAGAAGTAGGCGGCATCCCGCGTCGCACTTGCGTGAACTCGCCGGCGTGGAGAGTGACTTCGCCCGCTACGGTATCTACCACGTTGCGCACACGCACTGTGTGCTCGAGGCAAAGGACCAAAGTCATATCGATCGTTGTCGTGATGTAAAACCCGGTTCCCACCACGCCCGTAACAGCCACGGGAGTGCGCACCTTGAAGCTTCCACCCGGCTGCGTAATGCGCATCGCTTTCGCGCGGATGCGGCCGTATGTCAATTCAAGTTGTGTCTGCTGGGTGGCAGCGTCATGTTTGGTGATTGTCAAACTCGACTGCGATCCAACATTCAGAATCGAGCCGTCAAGCAAGCCGATACGGATTCGACCCTCGCTCTCCGTGCGAACCGTATCCTGCCAGTAGAGTGGATCGTTGCGTTGCGCCGGAATAGCGCGGGCCGTGCCGCGGAGAACAGAGCCAACGGGAACCAAGGCGCGGATTTCTCCGGCCTGATTGGGTTGCGACTGCGCCATACAGGGCGAGGCAGCAGTTGCCACGGCCAAGGTTACGAGAGCCATGATGTGCCGGTGAGTCGCCATCTCAGGTATCCCTTTCACGAATCGCTTATGCGCCACTTTCGCAGAGAACCCGACCAAGAGGACCAACAGAATCCGAAAGCCAAATGAACAAAGGAATTGTACCCGAATGCCACGGCGGCGGAGAAACGTAGACCAGGCCTGCCAGCCTGCCTGCATTCTTAATCGGATCGTTTCCCGAAGGTGGATGTTCCCGCTCACGTCAGACAAAAGTTGGTACACTACTCCGGTGCTGAGCCACCATCTTGGCTCAACTGTCACGGACAGGAGGTCCTGGGCATGTCGAAGCGCATTCGATCGGCCCTGTGTTTCTGCAGCCTGGCGTTCTTTGTCATGGCCACCGGATGCGGTGGCGGCAACGGGGTGACCGTCCCGGCTCCGCCCTCGCCCCCTTTGGTTGGTCTGACCGCGGCCGAAGTACAAACCGTGGTGGAGAATGCCGCTTCATCCGTGGACGCTCCTGTGGTCATTGCGGTGACTGATCGCGGAGGCCATATCCTGGCCGTCTTTCAGAAGACTGGTGCTGCGGCAACCGCTACGGGAAACTTTGGGGCGAGCGTGGCCACAACTGAGCTCGCGGTTGCTTTGGCGCGCACGGCTGCTTATTTCAGCAACGATCAGGCCCCCCTCTCTTCACGGACAGTGCGCTTCATCAGCGGTATCCACTTCCCGCCGGGGATTACCAACACTGCCAATGCCGCGCTTTACGGGATCGAAAACACGAATCGCGGCTGTCCGCTTAATGTGACCTTCCTGCCGGGGCAAACAATCGATCCTTCACGCTCGATCAGCGGCGCTTCGCTCGGGCTGGGAATTATCACCGGTAAGGTGGACACCTCGGACTCCGATCCGAACGCTATCAATCCCGGCGGCGCACCTCTGTTCCGAAACGGGCGTCTGGTGGGAGGACTCGGCGTTGCCGGAGCTGCGCCCCCGGTGGCAGAATTCGCTGCGTTCTCGGCGGCTGCAAGTTCAGGCTTCGGAGCGAACCCCGCGCCGCCAGGCGTCGTCGTGATTGACGGCATAGCGCTTCCTTTTGTCGTCCAGACTACGCGGCCGGCAGGATCGAACCCAGGCACTCTCGCCGGCGTCTTCGCCGTGGGCCCTATTGCCAGCCCAGGTCCCGTTCCCGAAGGAGACTTGATATTGGCCAAAGCGGGATTGATCGGTGGACTGACGCTGGCTGAGGTCCAGAGCATCGTGAACCAGGCGATTGCCACCGCGAACCAGACGCGCGCGATCATCCGCTTGCCGGACGGGCAGCGGGCAAGGTTCGCCATTGCGATCTCCGACCTGGACGGCACGATTCTCGCGTTGAACCGCATGCCGGACGCTACTGTCTTTAGTGTAGATGTGGCTGTTGCCAAGGCCCGCAATATGGCGTATTTCAGCAGCGCGGGCGTGAGTCCGGCAGACCTGCCTGGCGTGCCGGCCCAGACCGCGGTCACAAATCGCACGATCAGTTTTGGCGCACAGCCCTTATTCCCGCCCGGAATCGACGGCACTGCGGCCGGACCGTTTTTCAATCTTTATCAATTTGATCTTGCCAACCCCTGCACCAACGGAGGGCAGCCACCAAGCGCCAACCAGAACGGAGTGGTTTTCTTTCCCGGCAGCGTTCCCATCTACAAGGGCGGCGTTCTGGTGGGAGGGTTGGGAATCAGCGGTGATGGCGTTGAGCAGGACGACTACGTCTCCGCCCAGGCAGCTGCAGCGTTCGGCGCTCCCCCCGGGATTCGGGCCGACCAGATCACTTTGCGTGGTGTGCGGCTTCCGTATCTCAAGTTTCCGCGCAATCCCACGCTATAAACCCAGAAGATGGCCGCGGCCGTCATTGAGAGGCAATGCCGGCGGCGCGCAGTGCCGCACTGACTCTGCGCATCTGCGCGCTGAAGCGAGGCGCATCATAACTCGAAGGATTATTTACTTCCCGAAACAGCCCATCGATAGCCGCACGTACCGTGGGCTGGCTGCGCGTCTGCTTCTCGTAGCACGCGAAGATGGTGTCGAGCGCCATGGTGGCTTGCTCTGCTGAACGCGTGTCCTGGCTGGAAATGGCGTCTCCCTGGTCCGAAATCGCACGCAACAATCGAGCCGCACGTGGCAGATCAAAATTGGCCTGGTTGATCTCCGCTACAAGGCGATCTGTCAGATCGCTGGCGACGAGGGCGTTATCAGTAATTTCTTTCGGTGAACTTCTCAAATTGCTGCTGAGCCTGTACACGATCGCCAATTGTGCGTCCAGTTGCTGGCTGGCCTGGGCGTCAACGTCCTTGGCCAGAATCCGGAAGACGGTGTAATGGGCGCTTTCCCAGGGAGGCGAACCGGCGATCCGGTTTTGATACCCACGCTCCTGCCGCCAGCTGCTTTCCGGCTTGGTCAGGCTGTGATGGCAGCTAAAGCAGTCGTATTCGGAAAACTCCGGCCAGGTTGGGCCCTGCGTGTGTCGCGCCAGCTTTTTCAGGGACTCGCGGAGTTGGACGGCCTGGTTCACAGCCCACAGTCGCAAGCTGTGATTGGGGTCCGTGGACGGCTTCCAGTGCGGCGGCTGGATCGCGCTATACGAATCCAGTTCAAACACCAGATCAGGATGTCCGGCGGCGAGCATCTTGTGGTCCACGTCTTTGGTGGTCGTTCCCAAATGGCAGCTCAGGCACGTCTCAGAGCGGCTGGCCGGATCGGAAAGGTCCACCATACCCAAAGCGAAGGACTTCTGCGGAGTCCAGTCTTTGAGCATATGTGATTCCAGCCAGCCCGAGGCCGGCCCGTGGCAGCTCTCGCAGCTCACTGACTCAACATCGAACTCACGGGCCTTCTCTTCCGGTGACACTGCGAGCGCATGACAAGCCAGGCATTTCGGAGAAGCTGCGGGATTGTCGATCTCCAGAATCTGCGCCATCCGTTTGGAGACCGGATTATCGAGGCTGTGAAGAGCCTTGAAATGGGCATCTTTGGTGACCCATGTGCTGTATTCGTTTTGCAAGACCAGAGTGAGAGTGCGTGGCTGGATGCTACCGTGGCACGCGCTGGAGCCGCAGGTTCCCGGGCCAACGTATTTCCCGGCGGGCATAACTCCGGTTTTGTGCTGTGACACATCCTGGGCGGAGGCAACGCTGCCTAAAAGACTTCCTGCCAGAACCGAGTGCCAGACAGCGTTACGCCAGAGGCGGGATTCAGCCATTGTTTCCTCGCGCTTGAATTCGACTTGTATTTTCTACCTTGTGGGACATCAAAAGGCAACCGAAGAATGCTGAGACGATTGTTGTGTGGACGGCAGAAGACTTGTCTGTTATAGTCCGCC
>DATMPO010000037.1:0-17013 GCA_035567035.1 Verrucomicrobiia bacterium
GTCCGGAATACGGACGCAACGCCGGTTCCGTGGTCAACGTGATCACCAAGTCAGGCACCAACAACTGGCATGGCAGCGTATTCGGGCAGGACCGCAGCAACTTCCTGGCGGCCTTGAGCAATACCCAAAAAAACACCAACAAGCCGGGTTCCGCGCCCTGCGCCACGCCAACGGTGATCTGCAACGGATTCTCTGGTCCACCGCGGTTCAATGAAGAATTCAGCGGCGGCGCCATCGGCGGTCCGATCCTCAAAAACAAGGCGTTCCTTTTCGGCGGCGTTGACAGCGACCTGTTCTCCGGCCAGAACGTTTTCACGACCAGTTCACTCACTCCGACGCCGGCAGGTTTGGCCACGTTGTCCGGTTGTGCTGGTGTCAATGCTACGGCCCTGAACATATTGAAGAATTTCGGACCCTATGCCTTCGGCTTCGGCAATCCCAGTCCGCGTAACCCAACGACCACGACCTTTACCGGGTTCAACGGTGCGGCTACAACCTGTCCGGGTGTGCAGGTGGGCGGTGTGACCCGAGTGCTCGGCACGCCGTTTCATGGTTTCGACTTTGTACTGAAGAATGACCTGAACTTCCATAATGACACCTTCGTTGCGCGCTACCTGTTTAACCGCAACAACACCTTCAACAGCAATGACAGCGGCGCCGCAGGCTGGCTCATCAACGTCCCCGATCTTAACCAGTCCACGCTGTTCAGCTGGACGCACAACATCAGTTCCCACATGGTGAATGAAGCCCGCGTAGGGTTTACTCGCTTAAACGTGCAATTTGGCGGCGGTCCCAACCCGCTCGAACCTCCACCAGGGAGCTTGCTGAACGCGTTTACTAATCTCTCGTTCCAGACCGGATCCGGCCTGGGCCTAGGACCCGCAACCAACTTGCCACAGGCTCGCCTGGTCAACACATGGCAGGTGCAGGACAACTGGAACTACGTACGGGGCAAGCATTCGTTCAAAGCGGGTGTGAACTGGACCTATCAGCGTTCACCGAATACGTTCCTGCCCGTCATCAACGGCCAATTCAGGTTCTTCAGCGAGGCCCAGTTCTTGATGGGCTGCGCCACCTGCGCACCGGGCGGCCAGCCGATCCAGGCGGACGTCGCTAACCGTATTCAAATCGCGCAGGGCCAGCCGGTCCTGGATTTCCGCGAGTACGATACATTCCTCTACGCGGGCGACGACTGGAAGATCGGCCAGAACCTCACCCTCAACCTGGGCGTGACCTGGACCTATTACGGGCAACCGTCGAACCTGTTCAATCAACTGACGACCGCGCGTGAAGCCAACCCGGCCACTGCTTTCTGGTTGCCGCTGGGTCCTTCCGTGACCACGGACCCCAAGGTCCCGGGTGTCTACAACAGCTTTGGCCCCAGCGTCGGATTCGCGTACAGTCCGCAGTGGGGCGGCTTCATCACCGGCCACGGCAAGACGACGATCCGCGGCGGGTACCGCATGTTGTATGATCCGCCGTTTTATAACATCTTCCTTAACACTTCCACCTCGGCGCCAATGACTTTCCTGCAGACGGTTTCGAATACCACACTCGCGACACAAGCTCAACTGCAGGCTAATCCATTGGTTGCCAATCCTACCGGCCCCAATGTACGTACAGCATTGGCGCCGTTGTTGCTGCACAACACCTTCGATCCGCGGACCCAGAATGAGACCCTGGTAGCCCCGAACTTCGGCCCGGACAAGGTACAAAGCTGGAGCCTGGGGTTCGAGCGCGAAGTCACCAAGAACTCCGCTTTTGAGGCCCGCTATGTTGGTAACCATGGATACAACCTGTTCCAGACAGTGGATGGCAATCCGTTCACAGCGGGCCAGATAGCCAAGGGACTGTTGCCTGCATCTACGCCTTCCTGCGCCACCACTGCGCAGTCTGGGCCGGGTGCCGGCACTGATCTGGGCCGGCTTGCCTGTGGTCTGGGCGTGGTTCGTTCGCGCAACAATACCGGATTCTCCGACTACAATGCGATGCAGTTGGAGTTCCGTTCCAATAACCTGTTCAAGCAGTTGACTGTGCGCGCCGGCTACACTTGGTCGAAGACGCTCGATAACGTCAGCGAAATCTTTGCCACGGGCTCGGCGGGTAATACTCTCTTCGCCGCTCAAAACCCGTTCCAGACTGGCGGCGCGGAGCGTTCCACCTCCGGCTTGAGCATCCCCAATGCATTCACCATTATTGCCATAGAGCAAGTGCCGTTCTTTAAGAGCCAGAGGGGCGCAGTGGGGCACATTCTAGGCGGTTGGACACTCTCGGCCGACTACATTTGGGCCTCGGGCCAGCCGTATACCCCGGTACAGGCCTTCGGAGAAGCCTTGGGCGGCTCGCCGTTCGGCAACGTGTATGACTCCGCCTGGGTTGGCGCGTTTGTCGGAACGGACACCGCTCGTCCGTTCATTGGCAGCCTGAGCGCTCCGGCAAATGCCGTTGGCGCTTTTGCCCACAATGCTTGCGCCGAGAGCACCTTCGGCTGCACGGGGGCTAATGCGTTGATCCTTGCTGGGTTGCCGATCAACCAAGTGGTCAGCCTCAACGCGCTGAACCATACCGACCCGTCCACGGGCCTTCTGGCGCAAAGCGTGGTGCAGGTAACGAACGCTCAGGTCCGTTACATCATCAACGGCCACGATGCCCAGGTAATCTTCGGAACGCCGTTCGGCAATGCGCCGCGCAACGCGTCCCGTGATGCCGTATCCAACCTGGCCAACGCCACCATCTACAAGAGCATCAAGCTGGGTGAGAGAGTCAACTTCCAGATGAACCTCACCCTGAACAATGCCTTTAACCACTTCAACTTCGGGTCGGTTAATCCAACCATTGAACAGGCCGGTCTGGACCACACCCAGTTCTTCGGTTCGGGTTTTGGTGATCCGAGCCAAACCGGCGCCAATGGTCGCTCGGTCTGGGTTGGAGGCAAGGTCACATTCTAACCATCAACTAAGATCGAAAGTTTGATCTGGCCCGCCGGCGCAAGCCGGCGGGTTTTTTCGTGAGGCCTCATTCGCCAGATCTCGTCCTCGCCAACCCAGCTCCCGCCAGCACGATCACGATCGGAAAGCATTCCAACACGTAGCGTGGCTCCGGTCCGACGTTACCTAGATAAGCCGATCGAATCAGCATGTAGCCGATCAGCGCGACTCCAACGGTTCCCAGCCGGAGTTTCAGCCAACCGCGGAATGCCGCTATCAAGTAGAAGAGATTGAGCGCTGCCCAGGCGAGCGCGAACGTGCTCTCTTCCGGATGGTCGGAAAACTCCCACCAGCGGGATTCAATGGGCAGCAACTCCGTCCGCGGGCGCAGCCACATGTCTGAGATCCTCAGGAAGGGCAGCCAGACGTAATAGCGGAACGGGTTGTGGATGATTCGTTCTCGCGCCAGGTCTCCAAACTTTGCGTCCAGATCAGCATCCAAAGTGAGCCGTGCGTTGTATTCGGCAATCAGCTTCTCTGTTGTTTCGTATTCGCGCCGGGAATCAAAGGCGCGCTGGGGAAGCAGGTGAAAATCTACGGGATCGCCAGGAACCGGCCATCCGAATTCTTCTACTGAAACGAAATCCACCATCCAGGTTCTTGCCCAGCGGCCAAAACCGTGAGGAACAAATTCTCCCGGGTCCGTTGCCGCTGCTGTGGGGACCGGCTGGAAGACGTGAAACTGGCGCCAGTTCCTGATTGTCCAGGGAACGAGCGGTGCCAGGCTGATGAGCGCGAACAGCGTACCAGCGAGCAGAACACGTTGTTTGCGGGCAGAGCGAAATAGCAAGACCAGCAGCGCCATGGCGAGCGCGATCAAAACAAAGCCGCCGTCGGGACGCATCATGACGCCGGCGCCTGTCCAGGCCCCGGCGACAAGCCACAGCAGAAGGCTCGATTCACCCGCTGCCAGGGCCTTGATGGCCCGCGCACCGTAGTACAGAGCATGAGCGGTGCAGCAGATAGAGAGCGTTTCCGCCAGCACGGCTCCGGAATAGCTTGCCGTGAAAGGACAAAGCGCGGCCAGCACATATGCGATTCGGGCGCGTCGTTCATTTACGATCGCATGGGCATTTGAAATGGTCAAAGCCAAAGCCGCGATCACCAGGCAAGTGTTGAGATCCACCAACGCCTGGACAATCATCGCCGCCGTGTAATGTTCTTGTCCAAAGATTGCGAACACGAGCGCGAGAAAGCCCGGATATCCCGGCAGGCGCACCATTGTCGGCTGCGCGCTCTGGCCATCGGTAAAGCCGAGGATGCCGTGCTTGAACAAGTTCGTCGCAAGCTCGCCATAGACGAGACTATCGCCCGAAAAATGGGGGAAGTGAAGGACAAAAAAAAGCCGCAGCGCCAGCCCGGCGAGCGTGGTTATCAGGAAGAACGGCAGGTTGCGCCGCACCAGGCCGATGATTTCCTTCATGCGCGAAAGACCGGGTTCTTATGCATGGACTGCAGCAATTCTAGACGGTTGTGAAGAAGAGCGTCCACCGTCTGTGTGTACTCGCTCATTGACCTCCAAGCACCAGCAGCTTAGGATGAGAGTAGCTTCTTTCCGTTTCTCAACCATGGCCAAGCAGGTTTTTCATGATCCTCAGCGCAAGCGGTGGCCGCTGCTCAGACTCTTTGATGTTCTGAGCGTGGCTGTTACCGGTCTGGTCGTGGTGTTTCTCGTCGGCGTTTTCCTGCGTTCGGAGCAGTGGCCGCATTTGCTTATGCCGGAGCAAAAGCGCGTTTGGCGCACCATAAAAGAACGCGAACAGCGAAAAAAACCCCGCACCAAAGGCACGCACCGCAAGACCAGCAAGCCGCCTTCGCAGGTTGTCCTGAATGCCGATGAAGGGATCCGCGCGGCGTATTACGTTACGTGGGACGCTGCCAGTTTTGTTTCGCTGCAACAGTACTATCCCCAAATAGACATCCTTTTCCCGGAATGGCTGCACGTGCTCACGCCGGACGGCAACCTGCAGAGCCCGGACACCACCAATACCCTGTTTCGCGTCGTCCAGGACGGCGTCGTGCGTCCCGCGGATGACAAAGTAATGCCCTTTCTGAAAACAGAAAAGGCCAACGTGGACGTTTTCCCGCTGGTCAACAACTTTGATCCGGTACGGAAAATCTGGCTGGACAACATCGGCCAGTTTCTCGACGATCCCGCGGCCCGGCAAAACTTCCGCACGCAGCTTCTGGCTTTTCTCGCGAGCGACCGCTTTAAAGGGGTGTCCGTTGATTTCGAAGAGATTCCCCTGGAATCCCAGCCGGGATTTCGCGCGCTGATTGGCGAATTGGGCCGCGATCTGCACGCGCGCCATCTGAAGCTGTACGTCAACGTGCCGGTCGCGGACAAGGACTACGACTATCCTCAGCTTGCCGCCGATTCCGACGGCCTGGTGGTCATGAACTATGACCAGCACCAGGTCACAAGCGATCCCGGCCCGGTTGCGGCGCAGGATTGGTTTACGGCAAATCTGCGGCAAGCGCTCAAGGACATTCCCAAAGACAAGATTATTTGCTCCATTGGAAGCTACGGATACGACTGGGCGATTTCGCCGAAGACAAAAAAGATAGTCAACGTTGATACCAATTCCGTACAGGAGGCATGGCTCCATGCAGAAGAATCGGAATCGGACATAGAGCTCCACTCCGATTCGCTGAATCCTCACTTTGCCTACGTTGAAGAAAACGGCGTGCAACATCAGGTCTGGTACCTGGACGCGGTGACGGCCTTGAACCAGATGAGGGCCGCGCGCGATATTGGTATCCGGACGTTTGCCCTGTGGCGGCTGGGATCGGAAGACCGTTCTCTGTGGGCCATCTGGGACAATCCGAATGAATCTGGCGCGGAAAAGAAACTGACCGCGGTCCCCGCCGGCCAGGACGTTGACCGCGAAGGCGACGGAGATGTTCTCTACATTGGACACCCATCCAGCCCGGGCACGCGGCAAGTGACACTGGACGACGACACGCGTTTCATCGATTCCGAAGCCATGACCAAGCTGCCGGAGCCGTATCAGGTCAACCAATACGGCAGGCAGAACAAAAAGATCGCACTCACGTTTGATGACGGGCCGGACAACGTCTATACGCCGCAGATCCTGGACATACTGAAACGGGAAAAAGCCACCGCAACGTTCTTCCTCATTGGCATGCAAGTGGAGAAATATCCCGCTCTGGCGCAGCGCGTTTATGCGGAAGGGAACGGAGTGGGCAATCACACATTTACTCACCCGGATATCAGTGACATTTCCCGGGCCTACATGGAAAAGGTCGAGTTGAACCTGACCGAGCGGTTGTTTGCCAGCAAGCTGGGGATCAAGTCGCTTTATTTCCGTCCGCCATATTCCATTGATCAGGAGCCGGACGTAGCCGACCAGGTCCGTCCGCTGGAAGTAGTGCAGCAATTGGGTTACATCACCGTGGGGTCCAAGATTGATCCCGACGACTGGCAGCGCGGCCGCACTCCGAAACAGATTGTGGCAGCGGTCATGGACCAGGCGGAACGGTTCGCTGTGGACGGCTGCAAGGCCACGACCGCGGGATGCGGCAACATTGTTCTGCTGCACGATGGCGGCGGCGACCGCAGCGCAACCGTAGAGGCCTTGCCGGGGATCATTGAAGGTTTGCGAGCGCGCGGGTTCCAGATTGTAAATGTCGAGGATTTGCTGGGAAAGACGCGGGCGCAAGTGATGCCGCCGCTGGCGCCGAATGAAGTCCTGCTGGCCCGGATGGACGATGCCGCGTTCACGCTTTTCAGCTGGTTTACGGCTTTTGTGGCGCTGACGTTTTTCATCGGCGATGTTTTGATGTCAATTCGTTTCCTGGGCGTTGGAGCGCTGGCGACGTTTGACCGCCTGCGCAAGCCTCCGCCGCCTGCGCCGCCGGATTTCAAACCGCCGATCACGGTCATTGTTCCCGCCTACAATGAAGAGAAAGTCATCGAACGCACCGTCCGCTCGGTGCTCCAGTCGGATTATCCCCGGCTGCGAGTCATCGTGGTGGATGACGGTTCTTCTGACGCCACGGAAGAAGTGGTCCGGACAAAGTTCAGCACAGAGACCGCGGCAGGCCGTCTTCTTGTGCTCACCAAGCCCAATGGGGGCAAGGCATCCGCATTGAATTATGGTCTGGAGCACGTGAATGATGAAATCTACGTGGGAATTGATGCCGACACGGTCATTACGTCCAACGCCATCTCCCTTCTTGCGCCACACTTTGCCGACGAAGGCATTGCGGCGGTAGCGGGCAACGCAAAAGTCGGAAATCGCGTGAACCTCTGGACGCGCTGGCAGGCGCTGGAGTATATCACCAGCCAGAATTTTGAGCGGCGCGCGCTGAACGTTTTCGGCGCGGTAACCGTAGTGCCTGGGGCCATCGGCGCGTGGCGGACCGCTGCCGTCCGCGAAGCCGGCGGTTACCATACCGACACCGTTGCCGAAGACGCTGACTTGACCATGTCCCTGCTGGAACGGGGATGGCGTGTGGTCAATGAAGACCGTGCGCTGGCTTTTACCGAAGCGCCATCGAACGCTCGCGGCCTCATGCGCCAGCGTTTTCGCTGGTCTTTCGGAATATTGCAGGCCGTCTGGAAGCATCGCCAGGCCCTTCGCAAGCCCGGCCGGCTGGGCTGGATTGCCTTGCCCAATATCATTATTTTTCAAATCCTACTGCCACTGGTTGCGCCATTCATTGACTTGATGTTTGTGTTCAGCGGACTCAACTATCTCGCCACGCGGTACTTCCATCCCGAAACCAAGGACGCCGGCAGCTTTGAGCGGCTGGCCATTTTCTTTCTGCTCTTCCTGGTCATCGATTTCTTTGCGTCGGCCCTCGCGTTTCTCCTGGAGCGCCGCGAGAAAGGCCGGGGCGAAGACTTTGGGCTGCTGCTGCATCTGTGGCTGCAGCGCTTCGCCTACCGCCAGCTGTTTTCCGCGGTATTGGTGCGGACCGTCAAGCGCGCTTTTGACGGCAAACCTTTTGCCTGGGACAAACTGGAGCGCACGGCCGCCATGTCCCGCAAGGTCCGCGTGCAAAGCGGGACCATCTAACAATCTTGCGCTAGCGCGCCGCCATGGGCTGGATGATCTGGCCCAGCACGTCCGGCTGCTTCTCATCGCGGACCAGGTGGGGATATTGCTCGCCGCCGTGATAGTCCACTTGATAAACGTTGTAATAATCGGCGTTCTCTGCCATCAGCGCGAGAGGCTGGCGATTGTTGACGGCAGCGCGCAAGGCCGCGCGGATCGTCTCTTTGGACCACTTGCGTCCATTCACGCCGAGCAGTTTCATTCCCGGTCCCAGGCCCGCGGCGTAGGCCGGAGAGCCGTGAATCACGTCCCGCAGCGTGCCGTCTTTTGCCACGATCATGCCCAGGGAAAAACTCAGATCAAGACTGTCACCGGTCTTCTCGGCGGCCTGCATGGTGGTATTCTTCTCGCTCGAGTAAACGAGCTTCCAGCCGCCTTTTTCCATGCCGCCCAGCGGAGCATGAGGAGACTTGGAATCCAGGCGCTCGCGCAGGTGTGCGGCCCAATCGTAAGGCGCAACCTGGTTGAGGGCGGCCACTACATCGTCAAAGGTATAGGGTACGATCTTGGGCGGACCGCTCTCACCGCCAAAGAAGCTCCGGCAAAAGTCATTCAGTGATTTCTGCTCCCTGGTCTGGTTGCGAATCATGGTGTCAATTTCCAGCCAGAGCAGAAAGCCTTCCGGATAATAATCAGCCGAGCGGCGCCAGTTGGCCCATTCGCTTTGGCCGCCAAATACCATTTGTACGGAAGTTGCGGTGTCCTGCAACGGACGCCAGCTGCGGCCGGCGCGATGGTCCAGCATGGCCGCGGTATAGGCCGCGTTTTCCCGAAACTGTTCCGGAGAACGCAGGCCCACGCGGGCCGCAAGAATATCTCCCAGATAATCGGTGAGGCCTTCATACACCCAGAGCAGGTCGCCGTGCATTGGCTCCTGATAATTCGCCGTGGCCAGGCCTTTTGGGCGGCGGTACTTGCCGTTCCACGAATGCGTGAACTCGTGCGGGAGAAGGTCGGCCTCAAGATTGTGCGCGGCTTCATCGCTGAATGTCTCTTCGCCCGAGCCGTTGTCACTGGACTCATGGTGTTCCAGACCGTGGTGGTTCGTCTGGTCGCTCAGCGTGTACAGGAAGTGATATTTTCCATAATGCCGCGCGCCAAAGAGCTTGCCCGCTTCGGCGACGAGTTGCTTGTAACTGGCAACGTCCTTGTCCGTGATTTGGATTGCGGCATCGCTTTCGCCCACCATGTCAATCACGTGGACCGGCGTTTCGCCGGGAGCTGAGAGTTGAATCTGGCGATAGATTGCGCCGGCGATCAGCGGTGAATCCACCAGCCGCGTCAACGATACTTCCTGGAATGCAGTGTATTGGGACGACCTCGTGACGTCTGCAAGATCCAGTGCCGTGCCAAACTTCCAGCCTTCCGGCAAACGAAGGGAAGCAGTTACAAGTACGTTGTCCGAAGAAAATCCCTGAGGATAGAAGACGACCTGGTTCCACAGCAGGTCCAGAACTTTGCCGGAAGCCAGAGACCTTGTTCCGTTGTAGGTCACGGTATCAAAGGAGACTTCCACGGCGTTGATTCCGGCAGGTACCTGAAGGTGGACCGCATACATGTCTTCCAGATCGCGCTGCCAGTTGATCTCCTGCCCGTTGCCGCGAATGTGCAGGTCCATAACGTTGTTGATCGGGCCCGTGGGCCGATGGTTCCCGGGGATCCATTTCGGATACACCAACGTAGCGGGGCCGGTCGACACCGGAATGGTCACGACAGCGTGCAGAATATTGCGAGGCGCGTCCGTGGCGTCCACCTGCAACGCCTCATGGATTGTGGACTGGGCAATGGCTGCGGCACCGACCAACAAAAAAACCAACAACACATACCGGCTCTTCATGAAGCTCTCCTCCTGGATTTGAAACTCCGTACAGCGCAGCGGCAATTCGCACTCGCACTCCGCCGAAAATATTTACAATCAGGGGCGTTGTTCCATTTCCAGGAGACGGCCCCTTGCCTACACTGATCCAGAATCCCACGCGCATTCACCCGGCAGGGAACCTGCCCAAGACCATTGACGAATACGTTGGCCGCGTGAACAACCGGGAAGAGCGGCTCAGCGTGGCGCACATGCGCAGTCCGGCGGGCTGGACCGAGCCGGGACAAACGCCGGAATTTGAGGAATACACCATCGTCCTGCGCGGAAGGCTGCATGTGCGGCACAAAAACGGAGTGCTTGAAGTTGCCGCCGGACAGGCCGTGGTCACGCATCCCGGCGAGTGGGTGCAATATTCCACGCCGGACGAAGCGACGGAATACGTCGCTATCTGCTTGCCCGCGTTTTCTCTGGAGACAGTGCATAGGGACGATTAAACGAGATTGCAATTACGAATTTCGGCAGTCTCTAACTACGACGCCTTAAGGTCGTGCGCGGCAGGCCGGTATCCCGCGATGAACTCGCGGCCTGACATTGGCTTCTTTCCCTCCGGCTGGACCTCTAATAGTTCCAGCGTTGTTTCCTGGCCGCAGCCGGCCAGAAGTCGTTCATTGGTAACACGCAGTTCGCCCGGACCTAAACCGGGCAGAGGCCCAGCTACGCGCGCTGTAGTGACCTTCAGGTTTTTCCCTTTGAACTGCGTGTAAGCTCCGGGCCACGGTTGAAATCCGCGCAGCCGGTTGAAAATCTCGACCGCCTTCCGTTTGAAATCTATTTGTCCGTCTTCTCTCTTCAAGATCGGCGCAAGCGTGGCCCGGGAATGGTCCTGGGGAGCGGCTTGAAGTTTGCCTTGCTCCAGACCGCGCATGGTCGCGATCAATAAATCTGCTCCTGCCTCCGCGAGGCGCGGCGCCAGCGTTACCGCCGTGTCGTGGGGACGGACCGCAGTTTCGGTTTGCAAAAGCATGTCGCCGGTATCCAGTCCTTCGTCAATGCGCATGGTGGTCACGCCGGTGACGGTTTCTCCCATGGCGATGGCCCACTGAATGGGTGCGGCGCCGCGGTATTTCGGCAGCAGCGAAGCATGGACGTTGATGTTGCCCAGCGGCGGCAACTCCAACATCCATGGCGGAATGATTCTTCCGTATCCCACAACGATGATTGCATCCGGCTGCAGCACGGTCAGTTCGTGTTGAAACGTTTCGTTCTTCTTGATTTTTTCCGGCTGCGTCACCGGCAGACCCAGCTTGGCGGCAGCCTGTTTCACCGGGGACTCGCCCTCCTCCATGCCGCGGCCCTGCGCGCGGTCCGGTTGGGTCACGACCAGCAGAATATCGAATCCGCCGGCGGCAGCCAGCTTCTTGAGCGATGCCACCGCAAACAGCGGCGTTCCGCAAAAAACAATCTTCACGTCATGTCCTCGATGTGTTGCTGCTTTTCATTCACGATGCGGTCACTCATACTGTGGCTGTCTGGTTCCGGCCAATTGCTAATTGCTAATTGCTATTTGCCAATTGCTTCTCTCATGCCCATTCGCCGGCGCGAATGAGCTTTTTGATTTTGCGTTTCATCAGGTCGCGCTTCAGCGCGCTGATGTGGCTGATGTACAGCTTGCCTTGCAGGTGTTCGGTTTCGTGGAGCAGCGCGCGCGCCAGCAGGTCTTCACCGGTGGTTTCAAAAAACTTGCCGGTCAGGTCCTGGGCGCGCACCGTGACTTTTTTGGCGCGGACCACGGTCTCGCGGAAATCGGGCAGACTCAGGCACCCTTCATTGCCGCTCTGCCGGCCTTCTTTCTTGATGATCTCCGGGTTTACCAGCACCAGCCGGGCGTTGGGGTCTTCCTTGAATGTGACGTCAATCACCGCGATGCGTTTGCTGACGCCGATCTGCGTCGCCGCCAGCCCGACGCCGTGCGCCGCGTACATGGACTCAAACATGTCGTCGGCAAGCTTTTTCAGTTCGCCGTCAAACTCAGTGATGGTCGCTGCCGGTTTCTCCAGCACCGGGTTGCCATATTTCACGATTGGATAGATCATCATTAATTTCTTGGCTTCTGGTTGTCTCGTCAGAACTCCTTCAACTGCTGTTTATAGCCGGCAAAGTTCCGCAGGGTCTCAACCATAGCGTCTCCGCCGAATTTTTCCAGCGCGCATCTGGCCAGAGTAAGCGCCACCATGGCCTCCGCGGCCACGCCGGCGGCCGGCACCACACAAACGTCGGAACGTTCGTACGCGGCCTTGACCGGCTCACGGGTTTCGAAGTCTACCGAGCCCAGCGGACGCCGCAGGGTGGAGATCGGCTTCAGATATCCGCGGACCAGGATGTCTTCTCCGTTCGAAATACCGCCTTCCACGCCGCCGGCATGGTTCGACTTCCGCGTGAATCCAGTAAAGGCGTTGTTCTGGTTCGCACTGTATCCGATCTCATCATGCACGCCGGAGCCAAACGAAAGCGCCGACTCTACTCCTGTCCCAATCTCGACTGCTTTCACCGCTTGCAGGGACATCACGGCCATGGCCAGCATGCCGTCCAGGCGTTCGTCCCACTGTGCATATGTCCCCAGGCCGGGCGGAACGCCGTGTGCGACGACTTCGAACACTCCGCCGACGGAATCGCCGGTGCGCAATGCCGCGTCTACTTCAGCCTTCATGCGCTGCTCGGCTTCAGCGTCGGCGCAGTTGAGCAGGACTTCTTCTTTGGCGTGGAGCGCCTGGAGCTTGTCCCAGGCGACTTCAGCGTTACCAATTGCCGCTTTGCCGACGGAAATCACATGACTCAGCACTTCAATCCCCAGTTCGTGTAAAAACAATTTGGCCATCGCGCCTACGGCCACACGCGCCGCCGATTCGCGCGCCGACGCACGCTCCAGCACATACCGCGCTTCCGGCAGGTTGTACTTGAGCGCTCCGGCCAGATCGGCGTGTCCGGGACGCGGCGACGCCACGCGCTTGTGTTTCGCCGGATCGCCCGCTTCCACGGGCAGCGCTTCCTGCCAGTTCTTCCAGTCACGGTTCTCAAGCAGCACGGCAATGGGCGAACCAATCGTTCTTCCGTGCCGCACGCCGGAGACAATGTGGGCCGTGTCGCGCTCAATCTTCATGCGTCCGCCGCGTCCAAACCCCTGCTGGCGCCGCCACAACTCGCGGTCCACAAACGCCTGGTCAATCTCCAGTCCGGCAGGCAGTCCGGAAAGAAACGCCACCAGCGTTTCTCCGTGGGACTCTCCGGCAGTGTAATAACGCAGCATAATCAGGTCCTAACTCATTGGAAACATTGCGAAACCAATGATTGTAAACGAAGCACTCAGCAGTCAGCATTCAGCAATCAGCCGAAGCTGGCTTTTTTGTACGGCTTGGCGCCCGCCATGATTTTGCTTTTCCCATTAACCGATCACTCTCTGGGGTACCGTTCGGCCGCTCCCCTGCTAACAGGGAAAAAAACAGGGGAGAACGCGAGCGCTTGGATACTCCAGACATGCAAAACCTCGATTCCACGGGCCTTTCGTGAACCTTTTTCCCGGACGGAGTCGATTCGTAACAGGGGAGTAACAGGGGAGGAACAGGGGAGGAACAGGGGAGGAACAGGGGAGGAACAGGGGAGGCATCGCCGTGATCGCCGTCATCGCACGTCATCCCACCCCAACACGCGAAAACCGCGCGTGTCGGGGACCCCGGTGATCGCCGCGATCGGAAAACCATACCGCTGATAACACTGACAACGCTGATGTTCTTTGATCGGTCAGAATCAGTGTCATCAGTGGTAAGGTTCTATGGTTTTGCTCGCTTTAGGTTTTCAAAGATCGTTCCACGGTCCGCCTGGGCGGACCGGCTCTTGGTTTTCTCTGGCTAATTGCCATTTGCTAACTGCTAATTGCTTCCAATGCGGCGCGCATGGTACCGCGAAACTATAGCGAAATGCAAGAGCTAATTTGTCTGTGTTTTCAACGGGTTACGCGATGGTCTCTTTTGCCGTTTTTTTCTGGTTTGAAAACCGGTTCGAGGTCCGTCGAACTGACAATAGTTGGGGGCGTCGCAGGAACCAGACGACTGCGCTGGTGTCCAGACCCATCAGTGCCATGAAAGCGGATATCATGTCCGGGACTGATTTCCGTGGTCAGGGAGGGCTGATATGCGGTCTGTGTTGCTTTGTATGCTGGTCGCGTTCACTGTGGCGCCATTGCTGGCGCAGACAAACCCAGAGGGCCCAACAGATGAGAAGGCGCAGAAGACATATCGGGAAGCCCTGGAGCTTCTGAAGCAGCGTAGGACCGACTTTGCGCTGGATAACTTCAAGAAAGCGGACAAGCAAGACGGCGGCCATTGCCTGGCCTGCCAGAAAAAAATGGTCAAGTACGGGCTTGAGCTCCAGGAGTGGAAGACCGCGGAAACCGCGTCGGCTGAGATGGTGGCGCAGGCCCAGGGCGACAGGAACATGGCCCTCGCGCACTATCAGTCCGGCAACGTGTGGATGTACGAGGCCATGGCCAGGCACAAGGACGAACTGTACACCCGCGCGCATGACGAGATGACCCAGGCGCTGGCGGCATTCCCAAATTTCCCGGACGCGATATTTGCCGACGGCCAGGCGCTCGCTCACCTGAAACAGGACGATGCGGCCAAAGCGCAGTTTGAGCGCTTTGCCAAAATGATGCCTGCGGAAGACCCAAACCGGCAGCGCGCACTGCGATATATCAGCCAGCCGGAACTGGCGCGGGCCAGAATGGCGCCGGCATTTGCGGTCACGACTATCGACGGGCAACGTGTTTCGCTCGACGACTTGAAAGGGAAAGTCGTGCTCATAGACTTCTGGGCGACGTGGTGCGGGCCCTGCCGGGAGGCCCTGCCCCATATGCGTTCCATCGCCAAGAACTTCCAGGGACAGCCGCTGGTGGTCCTGAGTGTGAGCCTCGACAGCGACGAGCAGAAGTGGAAGGACTTCATCGAAAAAAATGGAATGACCTGGCTGCACTACCGCGACGGCGGCTTCACTGGCCCGGTATCAAAGATGTTTTCCGTGGAAGCGATTCCCCACACCTTTACCATTGATGCCGATGGCGTGCTGCAGGATGAACACATCGGCGATGCATCCATCGAGGGCAAGCTAAAGAAGCTGGTCAGCCGGGCGCGGGAACTCCAAGCGGCGGAGAAGCCGGGGCAATGAGCACAGCCCGCAGCCGTCTACCGGCTTGTTCGACTTCGATTAGGGCAAGCGCTGCCGCGCTTTGCTTGATCTTGATGATCTTGATTGGTTCCGGCCTGGCTCAGACTTCGGCGAAGCCAGCGGTCATTCTTGGTGTGTTGGAAGATTTTCCGGGTAACGGCGATGGGGAAGGCGCATACCGTTCCGTGCGCATCGCCTTCAAGAAAGTGGGCGCCGAATGGCAGGCGTATCCCAGCGACTGTCCGGACCAGGCCTGTCTTAAGAATGGCGTGGCTCAGTATCCGGCCGAGATGACATGGACCCTGGCCTTCGATGGAAAGCGTATCGGACAGATGTCCAGCCGGAACCCCACGGATGTCCAGCTTTACTCATCTGTAGGCCAGCAGGAGATCACCAGCCCAGGACCGGTACCGACTGTGGGGAAACGGTCGAAGGATTTCGGTACCTTCCTGGTGGACGAAGCCTATCGCCCTTTGGTGACTGTGTCGCGCCCATACTTTCAGGACCCGGATGTGTGGAAGCCTGGGCATATGTCCGCGGACCAGCTTACTCTTGTGCGGCGGGCGTTCCGGAAGAAGTTTCCCAAGCTTTGCCAGCTGGACGAGAAGGCCGAATCCGGGGCGCGGCCATATCCCTATCGCGACCAGGAAATAAAGCCCGGCAAAATCTATTCCTCAAAAACCGGTTGGTCGCTGGTGGAGCTACGCATCAATGCCTACGATTGCGATGATGAGAGGGGCGATACCCTCGATAATCAGTGGCTTGCTATTGGTCCACGAGGTTCCGCCGAGTATCTGGGCGAGGGCATGTGGCTGGTGGATGCCGGCGACTACGACAATGACGGCAAGTCTGAAGTGCTGTTCTGCATTGATCAGTACAACCGCGGCGGCTACAAGCTCTTCTACGACGATTTCAAGAAACAGTCTGTGTTCCAGTTCAGCTACCACTGATCTGATCTTCCGATTACCCGATCCCAAGAGGCCTGCTATCATACCCGCGACGGCGGAGCGCTCCAAGTTGGCTTGGATTGGGCCTTCGGGTTCGTTTGGGCCTCTCTGGGGTTACCCCAGGGGAACGTGAATGACTGGGATTTCGTCGCGTGGGCTCGACCCTGCGCTCGGGCGCAGACATGCTCACGCATGGTGAGACTGGTTGGAGCATTCCGCCGTTAGTATCACCATTACTGATCACTACCCATGCCGAACCAGTCGCTCGTGAGCGCGCTTGCCCGGGCTTTTCTTGCCGGCGAACAGACTGTGGAACAAGTCGTTGCTCGCGGCAGCCGGACGCTCGGTGACAGCCCGCGTTGGCTCCGCTCGCTGGTGCGGCGGTATGTCAAAGCGGTGGCTGGACAGACGCGTCCCCGCCATCGCGATGTTGTCCGGTTTATTCTTCATGACCGCGGCTTTCTGCGGGTTTCCTCTCAACCCTTCCGCGAAATGCCGGTCGCACAATGGCTGACCGGGCCGCAACAGATGCAGCCCGTACCGGCTGCGGAAACGTGGGACGTTCCGGCGATTGAATCTGCGGGAGCTCTGGCGGAATGGCTGCGGCTTACTCCTGAAGAACTGCAATGGCTCGCCGATCTCAAGGCATTTGGCTATAAAAACAGCAACCCAAAGCTGCGGCACTATCACTACCGGACGCTGGCGAAACTATCCGGCAGTGTTCGATTGATTGAAGCGCCGAAGCCGCGGCTCAAAGAGATCCAGAAACAGATTCTGGCGCAGATCCTGAACAAGGTTCCGGTGCATCCCGCGGCGCATGGATTTGTCAAAGGCCGGTCCATCAAGACGTTCATCGCTCCGCACGTGGGCCGGCGCATTGTCTTGCGGATGGACTTGCAGGATTTTTTCCCGTCGTTCGCCGGCGCCAGGATCCAGAGCTTTTTTCGCACCATGGGTTATCC
>DATMPO010000038.1:0-122966 GCA_035567035.1 Verrucomicrobiia bacterium
GATGAGGTTGGTTGCGCTCCGGTCCTGGACGCTGGGAGCATAGGCGAGAATGTCAATCGCGTCGCCGGTGTTCTGCGTCTTGAATTGCAACTGGAGATGGGTTGCGCCGTCACCGATGCCGTCAAAGCCCACCTGCTGGACGGTTCCGGGAGGAATCGTGGCCAGCGTTCCCTGCGTTGCGTTTGCCACGATGACCGGTGCGCTTCCCTGGTTCTTGACTTCCACAAAATAGCGATAAGTCACGCCGCCGCTGCTCACGCCAAGGTCGATGAGATATTTCAGGGCCGTAGAGCCGCCGCTGGTCTGCAGGCGCGTGGCTCTGTTGGTGATGTAGGCCGGCGTGCTTCCGTAGAAATAGTTGTCGTGGATCTTCAAGATCGTATTGGTATCGAAGATGAACGGAGAACACCCGGTACCGGAGTCCATGAACGTGATGCCGGAAAACTCCAGCGTTCCCTGGCCGCGCGTGTCAAACCTTCCGGTCGGCGTGCTGGGACCGGTGAAGTTGATGATGGTTCCGGTGGAGGGCACCTTGCCCAGTGATCGCTCGTTGACAGACCCGGCGTCAGAACTGCAGCCCATGACTTTGAATGACGCCTGCTGGGGCGGCACGGCGCCATCGTTCGGCACCTGATAGGAAGCCTGCGTACAACTGTAAATTCCTCCAGGCCCGCCGCAGGGCACCCAGATTTCCGCACCCCGGGGATTGTGGGTCATGGCGGTAATGATCTTCGCGCAGATGTCGGCGCCGCTCTGCTGGTCGGCATGGACCGGCCCGGTGTCATGTGGAATCCGCACGGGCCTTCTCGGAATGAAAGGGCGGTCACTGGTCGAAGGACCCGGTGAGATTACATTCTTGGTGGCCGGCGAGGTTTGACTGAAGGTAAGACCTGCGCAAAGCAAGATCAGTACAAGGAATCCAAAACGATTGCTCATCGTAGCTCTCCTGGATCAAAAGAGACTAGTTAATTCCTGTCACTCTGCACCCACGTGTGAAAAGTCCCGAATACGATATCGCTCGGCTGTCGTTGTGCAGTGCTCCGCATCTCAATCAGTTCCTCCGGGCACTCTGGCTGTTCCAAGCGTTCGTCGAGTAGTTGTATGTGTTCAAGCTCCAACAGGATACAATCAAGTTCTGCCGTCGCATGTTTGACACGTTTTCCGAACTCTTCCTCACAACTTGCCCACGCGACAATGTTGACGTATGCGCCCTTCCCATCGTCTCCGAATCTCCTGAACTCCTGACAATGCGGATCGGCGACCAGGCACGCAATTCCCGTCCACAACTCCATCGCTGCAGCCCTCGCGATAAACCTTCACATTGTATAGAAAGCCGTTAAATAGAAAGTGGACTTGGTAGCTCTACCGGAAAGCTTTGCCAAGCACTTTTAGTTTTTCCAGTTTTGACGGCAAACTCACTGTCAATTCAACGGGTTACGCTGTATCCCGTTTTCCCATCAACAATGGGAAATTTTGAGCCTCATTTTCGACAAAAGAGATACAAAAGACTACAAACTCCTCGACCAGTCATTTCTCGATCATTTATTAGACCAGGTTCAGAAGTTGACTGCCGCTATGGTTAGCGCGGTTGTGATGACGCAGCTTTTCCACAATCACTTTGTAAGCGTCGATTCGACGCCATTCAACGCCAATCTCTTCAAGCGTTCGGCCGTAAGCCAAAACATTTTTAGCGGCGTCCTCTACCGTGTAGAAACCGCCATCATTTTTTGGTGGTCGAATAAACAACCAAATGTTGTCCTGTATCGAGGTTCCCTCTTTGTAGTATGAAACATAGGCAATGGGGTCGGTGTCATTGGCGGGAACAAGAGGCTTAACTCTGCGCGTGTCCGACCACTTCTTGTTGAGGGTCAGAAGCTCCTGAATCAAATCCTTGGGAAAGAGTGCGATTTCGATACCTGCCTCTGCTAGTGAAACATGCCCGTACACCGACTCATCTTTATCCGCCATACCGAAGACAACCCGTGCGACATTACCCTTGATAAGGCGGTCAGCGCAAGCCTTCTTCGACGCCTTCCGCTGGGAACAAGGCTCCAAAGTTGTGTAAACGGTGCAACCGCTCAGATCAACGTTGTCCGCATCGTCGTTGATCTTCTTGAGCGCACAAAATTCTGCGTGCCTTCCTTCGCCAGTTTCGCCTCGGTATCCCGTTTCCAAAACCTTGCCGTTTTTTACGACCACCGCTCCCACATACGGGTGGGGTTCGCCATCGTTCTCAGCGATGCTCTTCCGCGCCAGCCCAACCGCCATCTCGCAGAATTCGCGATCCAAGTCGTTCTGAATGAGTTTCGTCCCTGATTCCGTCAGACTGATGTCCAGAAGAAACTCATTCGGCATCACCATATTCTTCGTCTTCGTAAGATACCCACTCGTGATAGCCGACTTTAACATGCCTGCCTGCACGGTCTCGGCAATCCGCGAGGCATTTAGGTTGTCGTCAATGGTGTGACCACCACGGAAAAACTTCAGAAATTCAGCGTAATCAATTGGGGCATCCGTAATCTGCGGATAGCGGTGTCCCGGTGGTTGCGGCGTGCGGATGAGCATGGATAAAAGCTGATGGTAGCACAGGCGGTATACTGGACAGCGGATGACCACACCAGCGACCAAAAGAAAAGCGGTTGTCACGAAAAGTAGAGATGTGAGAATCCATGCCGAGCTTTGGCATACCGCTAATTGCCTATTACGTGCGGGTCAAAAGGAACCCACGGTTAACGCGTTGCAATGGTACGCAAATAGTTAGAAGTAGTGATGCCTTCCAACCCCTTCGTTCATTAGGAGCGTATATCGTGAAGTGTCTGACAAAAGTTGTCCGGATTCTTCTCTCTGTCGCCGTGTTGATCGCCGAAGCGCAATCGCCTGCGAATGACCCAGGTCTGAAGCAGGAGACTCAGGCACGCGGGTATTGGGTCGATCCATCCACGGGCCTGATGTGGGCTGGCAAAGACAACGGTAAAGACGTGACTTGGAACAAGGCGATGAAGTACTGCCGCGATCTGCGGTCGGTTGAGTACTCTGACTGGAGGCTGGCGAATATGGCAGAGTTGCAAGGCATTTATGACAAAACTGCTAATGCTCCAGGGTTGGCTGGCAAGCATGATGACGTGCCGACCATGTGGCATGTGAAGGGGAATTTGTTCCTGACAGCTTACGAATGGAGCAGCAATTACAGAACGGATGACCGTGGGCATCCTAGCGGGTATGCGTATTACTTCGACTTTAACGAAGGCAAACCGAATGACGAGCAGAAGGGCTACTCCACGTTCAAGCACGCGCTGTGTGTGCGGGGTTCTAGAAAATGATGCTTCCCAACCCTTCGGTCGTCGGGAGTGTGTATCGTGAATTGTCAGGCTACGTTGCAGTGGTTCTGCTCTCTGTCGCTGCCATCATCGCGAGCGCTCAGTCAGCACCGGAAGGCCAGGGCCGCGCGCAGGAGACTCAAGCGAGCGGCTTCTGGACCGATCCATCTACGGGCCTGATGTGGGTTGGGAAGGACAACGGTAAAGACGTGAGCTGGAAGAATGCTAGGAAGTACTGCCGCGATCTGCGGTTGGCCGGGTACTCGGACTGGAGGCTGGCGACCCTCGCTGAGTTGGAGGGAATCTACGACAAGAGCGCCAGCGCTCCCGGCCTAGCCCGCCTGGGCGGCCCCGCCAAGGGTAGCGATTCTACATGGCATGTAAAAGGCAATTTATTTTTGACGGGTAATCAATGGAGCAGCACTCAGCGGATGGATGATCGCGGGCATCCTAGCGGCTACGTCTGGTATTTCGACTTCAATGAAGGACGACCGGACAACGACCCAACCGGCTGGCCGTATCCCTTCGCCAACATGCGCGCGTTGTGCGTGCGCGGTTCCAGTAAATAATGTGCCAGCAGGCGCGTCCGTGGGCCGTTGTCACGCTACTTACGCGGGTCAATCACGGACCAAGGGTTGATCTTAAGATTGCTGCGGTCCTGTGTCTCCACGGACTGCCCCCAGCCGCGTTTAGGAACGTTTCTTCCTTTCCTCTCTTCGCTAGTTTATGTGCGTTGGTCGGTTACTGGCGTCATGCAACTACCGCAGAATCTGGCTTGAGGCGTTCTCAGAGGTTTACCGCAGTGCTGGCAAGGCGGGCCGTAGTGAGATAAGACGTGGTGGTAGATGGCAGCGGGATTAGTCTCACGGTAGCCCGTAACGTGCACGTACTCCGCGAGCACCGCATTGAGTCCATTCGGCCCTTCGTTTCTAGAAAACACTTGGCGGCACTCGTCGTCATCAAGCATCGGCATTTCCATCCTGCAACGCCAGCACCACAGCATTTTCACGGCTGAATGTTCTACCACAGCTCAAGAAAATGCAAATCACGCGACATGGAGTGTAGAAAATTGAGTTGAGATGCCGAGACTCGGGGGATCGCCTTGGCACAGGTCATGCCCTCCTCCGGGCAACTCAGGCCCTCACACCTCTGGTTGGTTTCGCTCAGACTGTGCCCCCTTTTGTGCTCCTGTGTTGCCCCCATGCAGTGATACCGAGCGATACGGGGCAGAGCCCGCGATCTTGAGGCCCGCTTATAAGTGCAATCAGTAGCAACAGATAGCGAAAGGTGTTTGGTAGCGCTACCGGGAATCGAACCCGGGTTTGAAGATTGAGAATCTCCTGTCCTAACCCCTAGACGATAGCGCCACGTCAGCTACAAAACAGGCCACGAGCGCGGCCTGGCAACCAGTATAACAAAACCGTTCGCGCGACCTGAATGTCGGGGACCTCCAAAAACGCGGTGTTGAGATTGCTCGCGAGCGCAGACGGAAATGATTCAATGCGCGATTCATGCCACTGGCATCTGTCATCCCGAGCGGAGCGCCGCGTGATTCTTCGCTCCGCCGCGCTGACAGGCGCGGAGTCGAGGGATCCCGAGGATGGGAGCAGTACCATGAAGTTACGAGTGTCTCTACCCGCAACCATTGCCTCGGACCCGGTGGTGCAAGGTAAGCTCCGTCGTTAAAACGCTCGCTACGGCATGGTAGTGCCATCACCTTCGGGATCCTTCGACTGCGTCCTCGCATTCGCTCGGACTCCGCTCAGGATGACACGCCTGAATGACCTCGCTGAAGGCGGCGATAACATGCAATGCGGTTAATTTTTCCCGGACTCTCACCACGACGCCGCCCGCGCCGATGTGACCCGCACCACGTTCCTGTACCCATGCAGTTTGCCTATCCCTGACCGCTGAAAAATCTATGGGAGAAAAGATATAATCATTGCCGCGTATGCCTCTCTTTGGGAATTTCTGCCTGATCTTCGCATTGGCCCTTGCCGCCTACAGTTTTGTTGTGGGCGCGATTGCGTCGCGGCGTCGTGACGCGGCTGGGGCGCGGCTGAACGAAACCGCGCGGCGCGCGGGCATGGCTACGTTTTTTGCCGTGACCGGCGCCGCTGTGGCCCTGATATGGGCGTCGGTGACCAACGACTTTTCCGTCGCTTATATCTACGGCCACTCGAACCGCGCGCTGCCCGTGGCCTACAAAGTCGCGGCACTGTGGTCGGGACAGGAAGGCTCGCTGCTCTTCTGGTCGTGGCTGCTTTCCGGTTACGGATTTGTCCTGCGATTACGCCACAAAGTGGACCAGCGTCTGGTGGCCGTGGCTTCGGTCATTCTCGCGGGGATACAGATCTTCTTTCTTCTCCTGGTGAACTACGCGGCGAACCCTTTCGGCCTGATGGACCGCGTGATGGCGGACGGCAAAGGCCTGAACATCCTGCTGCAATACGCGGAGATGGTCATCCATCCGCCCATGCTGTACCTGGGATACGTGGGGTTCTCCGTCCCCTTCGCGTTTGCGCTGGCTGCGCTGATCATGAAATATCCGGGTGAAAAATGGATCCACATCACCCGCCGCTGGACGATTGTGACCTGGCTGTTTTTGAGCGTCGGCATCACGCTGGGAGCGCATTGGGCCTACGCGGTCCTGGGCTGGGGCGGATACTGGGGCTGGGACCCGGTGGAAAACGCTTCCCTGTTTCCCTGGCTGACGGGCACCGCGTTCCTGCACTCCGTGATGATGCAGGAAAAGCGCGGCATGATGAAGGTATGGAACGTGTGGCTCATTTTCATCACCTTCATGCTCACGATTCTAGGCACGCTGATGACCCGCAGCGGGATCATCAGTTCGGTCCACGCTTTTGCGGAGTCGCCCATCGGGACGTGGTTTTACATATTTCTGGCAATAGTCATCGTCGTATGCGTTGTGGCCTACGCGCTGAACCGCAAACATCTGAAATCGGAAAATGCGCTGGAGTCGCTGGTGTCCCGCGAATCCAGTTTCATGTTCAACAACCTTCTGCTGGTAGGCGCGTGCTTTACCGTGCTCTGCGGAACGTTTTTTCCCATCCTGTCGGAATGGGTGCGTGACCGCAAGATGACGGTGGGGGCCCCGTTCTTCAACAAGGTGTTTATCCCGGTCGGACTGCTTCTTCTGCTGCTCACGGCCATGGGGCCGCTGCTGGCGTGGCGCAACACTTCTTTTGGCAGCATCAAGCGGAATTTTGCAATTCCGTTCGGGCTGTCGCTGATTACAGCCATCGCCTTGGTGGTGATCGGCGTTCGCCCGCTGCACGATCTTGCCCAGTTCTTTGCCTGGATCGGGCTGAGCCTGGCGGTGATGATGGTGGTCACGGTGGCATCCGAGTTTCTCCGCGGCGGACGCGTGCTGCAGGGCAAGACCGGCGGCTGGCTGCTGGGCGGAATCTATCATCTGGGCCGGCGCAATACGCGGCGCTACGGCGGATACGTTGCCCACGTCGGCGTGGCCCTGTTCGTAGTCGGATTGTGCGGCCTGGCATTCACCCGCGACCAGGAGCAGGAGATGGCCCTGCATGACAAACTGCAGGTTGGAAATTACACCCTGATCAACCAGGCCTACACGCAGGACGAGGATGACCGCTATAGAAGTGACACCGCCTTGCTGGACGTCTATCAGGGCGATAAGTATTTGGGCCAGTTGAATCCAGAAATACGGTATTACAAACCCGACGGTCAGCCGGACCACATTGTCGCGAATCGCTCTACGCTGCGCGAAGACCTGTATGTCGTCTACGAGGGCAACAACCCGGACAACGGGCGGCCCATCATTAAGGCGTTCATCAACCCTCTGGTGAATTGGGTGTGGATCGGCGTGATGGTCATGATTCTTGGGACCAGCTTTGCGCTGGTGCCAAATGCGGCGCCTATCACGTCGCCCGTCACCGCGCCGGCCGCCGTTCCGGCAAAACAAATGCAGCCGGTGGGAGCAGCCAAATGAAACGACTCGCCCAGGTGTCCGTCCTGATGTGCGCTCTGGTCCTGCTCATGGGGGCCGACAACGCAACGGACCGCTACAACGCCATTGGCGGCAAGATCATGTGCTCCTGCGGTTGCTCGGAGATGCTGCTCAAGTGCAACCACGTCGGATGCCCTAATTCCAGCCAGATGCTGCAAGACCTTAAAGTCAACCTGCAGCGTTCGTCAAACGACGACGATGTTCTAAAATTCTTCCGCGACAACTGGGGAGTGACGTCCGTAGTGGAACCGGCGTCGCACGGCTTCGAACTGCTGGCCTGGATCATGCCACCGGCGGCCCTGGCGCTGGGATTGGGCCTGGTGCTGATGATCGTCCGCACCTGGCGGCTGCGTCCCGCCCATGCCGTAGCGGAAGGGCCGGCGCTTGATCCGAAACTGGAGGCTTTCCGCGCCCGGGCCCGCAAGGAAACAGAAATATGACCGGACCAGAATTCGATATCGCCATGCGCATCCTCTGCGGCCTGTTTGCCGCCGCTGTCCTGGTCTATATCTTCAGCCCGGGGAGAAACACCGAGACCGGCGCCGACAAGACCCGCGTTGTCTACCTGTACGAACGCAAGGAAGTGGTCTATGAGAACCTGCGGGACCTGAATTTCGAATTCAAGTCCGGTAAGTTCACCCAGGCCGACTATGATGGCATGCGGCTGGGAATGGAAGCGGAAGCCGCGCGCATTCTCGCCGAAATCGATAAACTGGAATCCGCCCAGGCCTGAAGGAGCTAAATTGAAGCAGCTTTCCGCTCTCGCACTAGCATTCGCCTGCTCGCTGGCCGCCGCCGGCCAGGTCCTGACCGGAGTCGTCGTCAACGGCACCACTAACAAACCCGCCGCCGGGGACACCGTGATTCTGTTGAAACTCAGCCAGGGAATGCAGGAGGAAGCGAAGACCAAAACCAACGCCAGGGGCGAATTCCGTTTCAAGCTGGAAAATACCGGCGGCATGCGCCTGGTCCGGGTGCGCCACGCGGACGTGAATTACCACGAGCCGGTCCTTCCTGATTCCACCAGCGTGCGCGTCACGGTGTTTGACTCCAAAAGCAAAGTCCCGGAAATCAAGCTGCTGGACCAGTCCGAGGTCTACCAGGCAAGCAACGATACCGTTCAAGTGGTTGAACTCTTCCGGCTGAACAACACATCCAGTCCTCCGATGACCCAGCCCGATTTTGAGTTCTACCTGCCGGAAGGCGCCACGGTGCGCAGCGGGAACGCCGTTGCGTCAAGCAGCATGCCCATCAAGACGCCTCCGATTGCCATGGCGGAAAAAAACAGGTATCAGGTCCTCTACCCGATCCGTCCCGGCGAGACGCAGTTTGAGATCGTCTATACGTTGCCGTACACGGGCTCGCTCAAGGTGTCCCCGAAACTGAATATGACGCCGGACAAGTTCTACGTGGTCACACCCAGGAAACTGCAGTTCTCCGCCGCCGGCGGATCGGCATTGCAGCCCGCGGCCGCATGGCCGGTGGACGGCACGATCAAAGGCGTAGAAACGCATGCCGCGGACACTTCCAAACCGGGAACGGACCTGGCCTTTGAAATATCGGGGACTGGGATGCTGCAGGACGATTCGGCGGCACGGCCGTCGGGCGGCAATCAGGACCCCACTGCCGACAACCGTCCCGGTGGCGGACTGGGCGTTCCGAATGAACAACCGGGACCGCTGCATTCCGCGCAATGGCTTCTGCTGGGAATCCTGGTCTTGTGTCTGGGCGCCGGCGCGGTCTTTGTCTATTTCAATAATCAGCCTGCGCCGGCCGTTGTCGCCGCCGCCGCCAAACCAACGGACCGGTCAGCCGCCCTGCTCGAAGCCATGAAGGAAGAGATTTTCCAATTGGAGACCGACCGCCTCCAGGGCAAGATTTCGCCGGAAGAGTACGACGCGGCCAAATCCGCGATGGACAAGACACTGCAACGCGCCATGCGGCGCCAGCAAAAGTAGCAACGGATTGCATGGCCCTGATCGTTAAATCCTCTCCTCTGCACGGCGCCGGAGTGTACTCGACCGCGCCCATCAAAAAAGGCCAGCGCGTGCTGGAGTACACCGGCCCGAAAATCACCAAAGAGCAGTGCGAAGGCATGTACGCCGGCACCGAAGTGACCTACCTGTTCGGCATGGACGACGGCAAGACGGTGATTGACGGCTTCGGCACAGCGGCCTTCGTCAACCACTCGTGCGACCCCAACTGCGAAACCGACGAGATTCGCGGACACATCTGGATCATCGCACTCAAGAACATCAAGGCCGGCGAAGAGCTGACTTACGACTATAACCTCTACGACGGCGAACCCGGCGAGCAGGCCCCGTGCTACTGCGGGACGAAGAACTGCCGCGGCACCATGTTTTCCGAAGACGAGATCAAGCGGCAAAAGAAGTTGCAGCGGAAGAAAGCGCCGCAGCCGGCGAACCATTCGAAGCGTCCGCGAAAGAAAGCGCGGTAACTTCGTCGCCGGTGTTACCGCTCAGGATTCTCGTCAAATTGATCGGTCAACGACAAAGAAAATCTTCTTCCTGCAAACAGACGCTCATCGGTGAGCGATTCCGGGGCGGTGACGTCACGGACTCCAGCTGCATCGTGGATCTCTACAAGCCGCAAAGCGGGATAGACCAACCAAACAGTCCGACTCCCGGCCACAAGATACTGGCGTACTTTCTTTGCTACGTCCTGGGCAAAATTGCCAGGGGAAATAACTTCTACCGCCAGTGTGGGCGCACCTTCAACCGGCGTCCGGTTGCGGTCAAAACTCTTAAGGAGCGGTTTGGCAAGGAAGGCCACATCAGGCTTGCGCACTATGTCCGCAGACAGCCGAAAATCCGTCTCATCGAGTACCAGACCCAGACTATTCGCCTGGACAAAATCAGTTAAAGCGCGACGCAAGCGGTAGCGCACAATATTATGTTCAGGTGTCGGGGACGGAGTCACAACTAGCTCTCCTTCGTCCAGCTCATAACGCGCATTTTCCGCAGCTGCGTCTTGCAGCTTTTGAAACTCTGCGAAGCTCACCTTGGTCGTGGCGCCCATTGTTCCCTCCAGCCATTGTTTGGCCAGGGTATTTGCCTCTCAACATTGTAGGGTTGGTTCAGGGCGCGCGCAATTCCCTTCTACAACTCCCGCCGGCCTTCCATGGCTTTCAGCATGGTGACTTCGTCGGCATATTCAATGTCGCTCCCGGCGGGGATGCCAGTCGCGATCCGCGTTACTTTAACGCCGGGGCGCTTGATGAGATGCGTCAGGTGGACCGCCGTAGCTTCGCCTTCGATGGTCGAGTTGGTGGCGATAATCACTTCATCCACGCTGCCGGTTTCGATCCGCTTGAGCAGTGACGGAATGCGCAACTGCTCCGGGCCCACGCCCTGCAGCGGCGAGATGGCCCCGTGCAGCACGTGATACACGCCATTGTAGGAGCGCGTTTTTTCGACGGCCGCGATGTTCGTTGGCTCTTCCACCACACAAACCAGACGCTGGTTGCGGGTGGCGCTGGAGCAATAGGTACAGGGGTCAACATCCGTAATATTGCTACATACGGAGCAAAGGTGAAGTTTTTCTTTAAGATTGTGGATGGCTGAAGCCAGACCGGCTGCGTCCTCCGGACTGGAGCGGAGAATGTGGAAGGCCATCCGTTGCGCGCTCTTGCTGCCCACGCCCGGAAGTTTCTTTAACTCATCAATCAGCTGAGCCATAGGCTCGGCAAACTTTGCCACGCGCGCCTCTACATTCCGGGAAGTCCCAGCCCGCCAAGCATGCCGCCGACACTGGCCTGCATGGCCTGGTCAACCTTCCGGCCGGCCTCATTCACGGCCGCGGTAATCAGGTCCTGCAGCATCTCCACATCGCCGGACTTGACCGCTTCAGGGTCAATGTGTGTTTCCACCACTTGTTTCTGCCCGTTCATTTTGATGGTGACCGCGCCGCCGCCCGACGACGCCTCAACCACGGTCTGCTTCATCTTCTGCTGCAGAGCCTCCGCCTGCTTTTGCGCCTGCTGCAACATGTCCTGGAACTGGCGTGCGTCAAAGCCACCCATAACTTCTCCTAGTTCTTTTCGCGGTGATCGATTACCGTCCGTATTTCCGCGCCAAATTTCTCCTGCATTCGCCGCACGACCGGGTCTTCCGCCGCGCGTCCGCGGGCGCTGGTCCCATTGCCCGCGGGACGGGGGACAGTGGCCGGACCGTTCTCCGGACCTGGGCCTCCGCCCGCAACCACAACCTTGAGCGGACGTCCGGCGGCCCTGCTGGCAGTTGCATTGGCAACCAGCTTTTGCTCGCGTCCCATCAGGACATCCATGACGGATGCCGGCTTGGAGACGGTCACCACCAGATCATTTCCCTCAAGGACGGCCCTTCCGGTCTCGAGCACCGCGGTCAGCATTCGGTGTCCAGCCTCTTCCAATTCCGTGAGCACGTAGCCGAGAATTTTTGCCGGATCTCCGGTTGTCTCCGGCTCTTCCGCCACGGCAGTGGCCGAAGAGGACTGCACCTTGATCTGGGAGCCCGAAGACATTTCCGGCTCGGGTGCGCGCGTCTTCCGCGCGCGGTCGGCTTCAAAGGGCGAGACGCTCTCTGTTCTGGAGGCAGGCGCGGCAGCAGCACTGGCGAGCGATGGCGCCGGAGCAATTGTCCTGCCGGATACTATTGCTGCTTTCTGGCCTTCCGGAGCAAGCTGGCTCAGAATCTGTTCCAGCGGCAGCATGCGTTGCGCGTGGACCATCTTCAGCACGCCCAGTTCCAGGTGGAAACGCTGTTCCTGCCGGTATCCCAGTTCGTCATGGGTGCGCAACATGATTTGCATGAAGCGCGCCAGGTCTTCCTCCGGAAATTTCTCCGCAACCCGCCCGGCACGCGCGCGCTCGTCCGCGGAAATCTGCAGCAGCGCGGAAGCATTGCCCGCCACTTTGGCCACGACGGCATTGCGCAGGAAGCGGACCAGCTGTTTGGCAAAGTGCGCCGGGTTCTGGCCTTCCGTCATGAGCTTGTCCAGCAGACGCAGGGCATCTTCGCTGGAGCTGCGCTCCACCGCACCCATTAATTCTTCCAGAATCTCCGAACCCACGGCGCCGACCAACCCGCGGACAACTTCCGCGCTGAGGGTGGTCCCGCAGCACGCAATCGCCTGGTCCATGATGGACAAGGCATCGCGCATGGAACCGTCTCCGGCTTCCGCCAGAACGGCCAGGGCTTCATCATCAGCCTGGATGCCCTCTTTGCCCGCAATGTCCCGGAGCTGGCCCACGATTTCTTCAAACCGGACGGCATGAAAGCTGAAGTGCTGGCAGCGGGAGCGGATGGTCTGCGGAATATCTTCCGGCTGCGTGGTGGCCATCATGAAGACCATGTGCGACGGCGGTTCCTCCAGCGTCTTCAACAAGGCATTGAAGGCGGCGTCGGTGATCTGGTGGGCTTCATCCAGGATGTAGATCTTGTAGCGGTCGCGTGCCGGACGGTAGCGCGCGGCCTCGCGCAGTTCGCGGATCTCGTCAATGCCACGGTTGGTGGCGGCGTCAATCTCAATGACGTCCACCGAACCTCCGGCGCGAACCTCGAGGCAGGAGTCACATTTGCCGCAAGGTTCCGGAGTGGGACGGTCGAAGGCCCGGCAATTTAGCGCCATGGCCAGGATGCGCGCGATCGTGGTCTTGCCGATGCCGCGATGGCCGCTGAAAATATAGCCATGCGCGATGCGCTGCTGCTCAATGGCGTTCTTCAGCGTGCGGGTAACGTGGTCCTGGCCGATCACGTCGGAAAAACTCTGCGGGCGGTATTTGCGCGCCAGAACTTGGTAGCTCATGAGGAGATTAGATTATACGTTTTTTTCAAATCCCGAGCGGAGCGAGGGATCCCTACGAGCTTCTAGTATCTGTCATTCTGAAATCTCGGCCCCCGCGTTCTTCGCAGACTAGAAGCGCGATGAGCTTCGACTCTCGTAATTTATAGTGGTCCTCACCCCGCAAAAGACGCGGGGATTCAGGATTTCAAAAGAGAGCCTCTACGGCGCCTCGATCAACTCCATTTTGCCGTCTTTTTTTCGATGCAGCACCTTCACTCTTCCCTGGAGGTCGCGGAACACAAACACTTCGCGGTCGCGGAACTCGGCTTCTTTTACAGCCTCTTCCAGCGTGAGCGGCTTGTAAGAAACCGAATCGGCGCTCTTCACGACGTGGGTCTCGGTGATCCTTACTGCATTCGGGAAGGAATGGACCATCACCGCGACGGCGGTTTTCAAGTTCTCGCCGACAGCCACGGACACGGCAGGCTCGGCCCTGGGTTTCTGCTCCAGCTTCTTGCGGGCCGAGCGTTTCTTGCTGATCCCCTTGGTTTTGTATTTCACGGCCTGGCGGTCAATCCGGCACAGCGCACAGCCTACGGCCACGGCCATTTCCGGCGCTTCCGCCAGGCCCACAATCGGAGGATGGTTGCGGACGCTCACGGTGATCTCCGCGCAGTGGCGGTGTTTGTTCGCGGCCAGAATCACGTGGCTGTCAAAATTATTACCGAGGAGTTTTTGGATTTTTTCAAGCCCGGTCTCGACTTGTTTGCGGATCGCAGGAGTAATTTCAAAATGCCGGCCAGTGTATTCCACGTTCATTGACTCCCTCCTTGGGTGCTTGCATTTGAGAGTCCCCCGTTTGGCGCCGCGAGAGCGGCTTCCATCAGGCGGCTTTACGGCTTAAGGCAAGAGCGCCTGACCTGGGCAGCCGCGCTTGCGTGAACGGTCCTTTACCCTCCATTCTTTACTCTTCTTTGATGCGTGCTGGGAATCTTCATGTCTTCCCGATACTTGGCGACCGTACGCCGCGTGACGTCAATCCCCTGGGACTGCAAGATGCGGGTGATCTGATCATCGGTGAGCGGGTGCGCCGTGTCTTCTTCTTCAATCAGCTTCTTTACGCGGCGCTTGAGGATCAACAGAGAAGTACCGGCGCCCTCGGGCCCCTGCACGCTCTCCGAGAAGAAATAACGCAGCTCAAATACTCCCTGGGCGGTGTGAACGTACTTGTTGGAAACAGCGCGGCTCACGGTGGAAGGATGCACGCCAATCTCTTCGGCCACTTCCTTGATCATCATGGGCTTGAGCAGATCAATGCCGTGGTCCAGAAAATCCCTCTGCCGGCCAATGATGGCGTGGCAAACCTTGAGGATCGTCTGGCGGCGCTGCTCGATGTTCTTGATGAGCTGGACGGCCGATTTATAACGGTCCTTCACGTAGGTGCGGACGTCCTTTTCGACTTCCGCGCCCTGGTTCAATAACTTGCGGTACGTCGGGCTCACACGGAGTTGGGGCAGGTCTTCATCATTCATCAGGACAAGAAATTCGTCGCCGTGCTTTACGAATGCGACGTCCGGTTCAATCAGCTTGGCCTCGCTCGTGTTGTAGCGCAGTCCCGGCTTGGGATCGAGCGTGCGGATGAACTCATGGGCCTGAATCACCGCTTCCAGGGGCCGCGTAATGGCCTTGGCAATCTCCTTGTATTGTTTGTTGACCAGCGAATGGAGATGGGCGTCGGCGATTTTGGTGGCGTCTTCAATGACCTGATCATTTTCCGGGTCCTCGCTGCCGTCCATGTAGCGGGTCTTGCGCAAGTGTTGCAGCTGGGCCAGCAGGCATTCGCGCAAATCGCGGGAAGCCACGCCCGGGGGATCGAACTGGCGCACCAGAGCAATCGCCTCGCGGAGAAGTTCACGGCTGAATTGCGGGAGCGGCGCTGCGACACTCTTCTCTTCAGCTTCAACTTGAGCGTCAGCATCTGCGTCAGGCGCGGGTGAGGGTGAGGCCACCCGTTGGAGATCGCCGGGGTCCGAATGATTGGACGGTTGTTCTTCCGGCGTTATTTGTCCGGCCAGGTGCGGCTGGGGAACAATTGCATCACCGTTGTCTTCTTGCGGTTTCTGCTCCTGGGCCACACCCAGAAGCTCGTCTTCCGTAGCGGTCAGATAGCCGTCTTCATTGAGGTTCCCGATCACCAGTTCGGCGGCGGCGTAGACTTCCGGAGAAACATTGACCGAGCCCAGCTGCCACAGGAGATGGTCCGTCAGGGTGGCGGGCCGGGAGAGAAAATTCTCAAACGACGGCCGGTCGATTTCTTCCAGATCGGCGGAGTTGCGATAACCTGGATCAAGATAGTCCCGGAAGAACGAGCCGAAATCAATCTCGTCAAACGGGTCTTTCTTTTCTTCCGCGGGAGCGGGCGCTTCCGGCGCCTGTTGCGCCAGACGCTCTTGCGCGTCGTCGCGTTCGCGGGCCTCTTCACGTCCCGCGACTTCATCGAGCAGCGGGACCGTCGGATCGAATTCCTCCAGGACGGGATTTTCCACCATCTCGGTGTTGATCATCTCCTTGAGTTCCAGCTTGTTGAGCGCCAGCACGCTCACCATCTGGACGAGCCCGGGCGTGAGTATCTGCCGCTGGGAGACCTTGAGGTTCAGTTTGTTCTGGAGCAACACCATGAGAATGCAGCCGTACTTTTTCTTACCCCCGGGGCCGTTTACCCCAAAAGACTACCGCGATCATCATACAAATGAAAAGCTCTCGCCTAAATACACGCGCTTTACTTCAGGATCATTGCCCAGTTGCTCCGGAGTGCCCGTTCGGAAAATGCGCCCTTCATTAATAATGTAGGCGCGATCAGTCACGGAAAGAGTTTCCCGCACGTTGTGGTCTGTAACCAGCACGCCGATGCCGGTGGCCTTCAAATCAAAAATAATCTTCTGCAAATCGAGCACCGCAATGGGATCAATGCCGGAAAACGGCTCGTCCAGCAGAATGAACTTGGGCGATATGCACAACGCTCTGGCAATTTCCACGCGGCGGCGTTCGCCGCCGGAAAGCGCATACCCCATATTATTGCGGAGGTGGCCCAGGCCTAGTTCGTCGATCAGCTGGTCGCGTTTGCGGCGCCGCTCCTGCCAGGAAATGGGCTGCACCTCGAGCACCGCCATGATGTTCTCTTCCACCGTAAGCTTGCGGAAAACCGACGGTTCCTGCGGCAGGTAACTGATCCCGTATGTGCGCGCCCGCAGATACATGGGCACGCTGGTAATGTCTTCACCATCCACCAGGATCCGGCCGCTATCCGGCGGAACCAGGCCCACGGTCATATAAAAAGTCGTGGTCTTGCCGGCGCCATTCGGCCCCAGGAGCCCTACTACTTCCGCTTGGTTGATATGGAGACTAACGCCGCTGACCACCCTGCGCCCGCGGTACGATTTTGCGACTTCGTCCGTGGCTAGGGTCTGCATTTACTTCTTGCTCGTGTCGTTTATCCTGGTTTGAATCACCGTGTGCGATGATTCCTTGCTATCTACGAGCACCCTATCATCGGCAGAAAAGAAAGTCAACGAATCGCCCGAGATTTGGCCGTGTTCGGCATCAAAAATGCTAGGGCGTTTCCCCTCCGAGGCCGTAAGCACGAATTTTTGCTCCTGCGCCGTGTAAACAACCCGATTGCCGGTCGCCTTGCGACCGTTCTGGTCTATCTGAATTTCTCCCAGCGCCACAATATGGTCCAGCTGGCTCGCGGTTTCCGGGCCCTGGTCGACCCGCGGCCGCAGAAAAACCTGGATCGTATCGGCATTCATGGTGGTCTGACCCGAGTGGACGAGAACATTGTGCGTATAAACGGCCTTCCGGTCGGCATCAACGTAACTGAGTTTGTCGGCAGTCACGTTCACCGGTATGGACTTGCCCTTGTCCGGTTGGACAAATACCGAATGGACCTGGCCGGACTGGTTTCCCTGGGCCTGGAGACTGCGATGCACGCGATCAAAGCTGATGATCGGACCTTCAATGATGTCCGCGGACTGCCAGAGTCGGGCATTACTGAAGGTCGCAATTTCCGTGCTCCGGTTTGAAGTCATGCTGGTCCCGGTCACGTGGATAGGATCGGCGGAAGCCAGCATGGCCCCGCCGGGTTGGGCCTTTGATTCGGCAAAGGTGGCCTTTACGTTGCCGTGGGCCGTTGCATTTCCGGTTTTGCGATTAAGCTGGACCTCGTCCGCCGTAAGGGTGACGCCGGTATCGGTAACTCTGGGAGAGCCGCTCAACGTGATGTTGTCATCGCTCACCGTGTAATGCGCCCTGTCAGCCGACGCCGTCTGCGGGCCTTCCTGATAATGAAAGTCTCCGGTCTGCTCCACTGAAGAGATGACTCCCTGATCGTTGAAGGCCGCGGACACATCCCGGCTGGTTGCTGTCCGGTCGGGCTTGCCCGGATTGGATGAAACCACTTTTGTGTTGGGGGTCCCAAAAACCGACTTCAAATGGTTCCTGGCGTCGAATTTCCCCTCAAACTGGCCCGCGGTGATGACGGTCTTCGATTGGGCCTGCGTCACCTGGATCTCCGCCGGACCCAGGGTCACGGCTTTCTCCAGTCGTTTTCCGTTTTCTATGAACAGATCTATGGCCGCAGCCTGTATCTGCTGGGACTTGCCCGCCGCACCTTGCGTGAGTTCGACCGAATCCTCGCCATGCGCTTTGCTCACCCGGTTGTCCGGACCAAAATCCAGCAGGACGCGCCCCGCTTTGCCCTTGGCCAATGAATCTCCGTGGCGTTCAAAAGTTACTCCACCGAACAGCGTTCCGGTGCGGGCCTGGTTGCGCTGGCCCATGACCACTTCCGCTTCGGCGGCACTCAGGTTGTATCCTTTGGGGCCGGCCTGTGTGAGTTGTATGTTTCCCGCGCCAAGAATGCGGTCAATCGTGTCGTCATCCCGCAGGGTGACAGTTACTTTATCGGCGAGCGTGGAGCGCTGGTCCTGCTCCATCCGGGCCGACTGCAAAATCAGCCTTCGCGGGTCTTTCGTGATGACGGCGCTTTGGCTGGTGATGGAGGCCTTCCTTTGTCCTGTGGTGACGAGCGTGACCGCTGATTTCAACATCAGATCGTTGCTGCGGGAATCGTACGTGGCGCCAACCGCCGAGCCGTTGGCTTCAGGGATTCGGAACTCAATCCTCTGGCTGGTCGTGGCCAGGCCGGACTTCCTGTTGAAAGTAAGGTCTGTGGTCTTTACATGAATCAGGCTCTTCATTTCCCGCGAAGGCGCGCGGTCATGCCCGGGCAGGACCTTGGACTCGGACTCCAGGTCAATGCGGACCTCGCCCTTGGATACTACGTTGCCTGTGCCGGGATCGTATTCAAAATCAGAGCCGTAGATCTGGTCGGACCGGTCGCCCTGGCGGCCATAGACGATGATGCTCACATCGTGCAGCGCGAAGCGGCCGCCTGCTTTATACTGCTCAAACCTGGCCGCTTGAATGGTGTAGACCGTCCTGCCGCCCTCTTGCTGGGAGAAAGTAAATCCCTTCGTCCTCTGGATAATGGTATCGGGGATCTTTTCCGACGACCCCGGAACCTTCCGCGGTGTCTTCAGCAGGTTGCGAATATAGAACCCGGCAACCAGGAGCGCCGCAACGATGGCGCCACCGGCAAAGAGTCTCCGCAACAGCCTGGGATTCAGGGGCATTCCCTCAATCTTAGCAGGATGGACCGGTCAGCTCTTATAGACGAGCGTATCGGCGATCATGTCATGCAGCCCTCGCTTGCGGTCGGTAAAGGCCACCATAACGACACCGATATAGCAGATCAGGAACGACAGTATCTTGGCAAAAAAACGCGCGGTTGCGCGCCCAAACGAAATACGGTTCCCCGCGATGTCCGTGACTTTCATTCCCAGGAGCTTCTTGCCGACAGTGCCCTGCCACGACGAACTGGTCAGCAGAGCCTCATAGAGCCAGGGAAGGACCAGTGCAGCGATCCAAACCACGGGCATTGCCGCAAGAACCTCGAATGGCGGCCCGTCGTCCATTCCGCGATTCGCCGCTCGCGCCAGCGCCGGAAGGACCGACACAATATAAACCGGAACAAACACCACGCCCAGGATTATGCGATCGATGATCGTGGCCAACAGGCGGATCCAGAATCCGGCGTAAGGCGAAATCGCGGGTGTAGGGGCCACGGGCGCCCGCATCGGCGGCGGGACTGGTGCGGATGGCGCCAACGTAGTGGTCGAAAGACTGGCGCCGCATTTCTGGCAAAAACCAGACATCCCCACGTTCTGAGCGCCGCATCGCGAACAAAAGACCAGGTTCTCTGCCATGGCTCCGCACTATATCTTTGAGAAGGTCAACTGTAAACAGGAATCTCCACGGGCGCCGATTTGTGGAAATCTTCCAGTACCAGTTCCAGACCGCCGAAGTCAGGATGCGTGTTTTCCGTGATGGTAAACGCCAGGTCGAGCCGGTCGCCGGGCTGGTACGTTTCCGCCGCGAGCCGGTCTGCCATGCGCCAGCCTACGGCGTCGTAGTTATAACTGCCGCGGCCATTTGATTGATTCTGGTTTACGCGGAACTTGATATGTTTTTCCTTGATCAACCTGGGCGGCAACAGCAGGTTGACGGTCTTGCCGGCAAACACGGGTTCGGGATTGCCCTGGCCAAATGGCTCAAGTTGCCGCAGGTCTTTCATTAATCCTGGAGTAATTTCCGTGAGCGTAATTTCAGCGTCGATATCTAACCCCGGGACCAAATCCTGGAGGGAAAGGCGCGTGCGGGCAAAGGTATCCAGACGCAACTTGAGTTCAGGCAGGCTGGCGCTGGGCAGAGCAAAACCAACTGCGTGCGCGTGACCACCGAAGCGCGTAAACAACCCGCGGCACGACTCCAACGCCTCCAGCAGATGAAACGCGGAGATGGAGCGCCCTGAGCCGTGGGCCTCGTCTCCATCTTTGGCCACAACCAACGCCGGCCGGCCCGTCTTCTCGACGACCCGCGACGCCACGATGCCGACGACGCCGCGATGCCATCCGTCACCATCAAAAACCAGGAGAAACTTGTCGGTGATTTCGGGCCTGGCAGCCAACTCAGCGTCAATTGCCGCCACGATGCGCGCTTCCTCCTGCTGGCGATCAAGGTTGAGGCGGTTCAGCTTTTCCGCAATTTCCTTGCAGCGTTCCGGGACCCTGGATGTAAACAATTCAATCACGTCCTGGGCCACGTCCATGCGGCCGGCAGCGTTGATGCGTGGTCCCAGCCGGAAGCCAACGTCGCCCGCGGTCAGCGCGCGGCCGCTTCCCGAGAGGCCGCTGACATCCATCAGCGCTTTCAGCCCTCCATTAACCGGACGCCGCAAGCCTTCGAGTCCCAGTTTGGCCATGATTCGGTTCTCTCCGACCAGCGGCACCGCGTCGGCAATGGTGGCGATGGCCACCATCTTCAGAAATGACGGGATGAGCCTGGCCTGTTCGGCTGCATCTTTAAACTTGGCAAACAATGCCTGCGCGACTTTGAAAGCAACCCCCGCGCCGCAGAGCGCCTTGCACGGATATTCACAGCCAGACTGGTTGGGATTCAGTACAGCCAAAGCATCGGGGACGCCCTCGCTGGCTTCCGGCAAATGATGGTCGGTGACAATCAGGTCCACGCCAACGCGTTTTGCCGTTTCCGCCGCCGTGAAAGCGCGGATTCCGGTGTCCACGCTGATCACCAGCTTGACTCCCGCTGCGGCAGCGCGCTCAATCACGTCGTCTTTGATGCCGTAGCCTTCCTTGATGCGATGCGGCACGTGGAAATCGGCCGCCCCGCCACACAGTTCAATCGCCGTCTTCAGGATTACAACTGCCGTGGTGCCGTCCACGTCATAGTCGCCGTAAACCAGGATTTGGTCCTTGTTGGTGATGGCCGCGCTGAGGCGCTCGATGGCGGCCTCCATGCCGCGCATGAGATAAGGCGAGTGAAGCTGGTCCAGCGAAGGATGGAGAAAGCCGCCGGCCTCAGCCGCCGTCTTGATGCCGCGCAAAACCAGCAAACGCGCAAGGACCGGCGACAGTCCAGCCTCTGACCGGAGTTTTTCCACTTCTGCGGGATCGGCGATAAGGTAGCGCCAGCGCATGTTGCCGGGGGACGGGCTCAGTCCTCTTCCTGGTCAGAGTCATCAATCAGGATGCCGTCGTAGTCGTCCGCCGCGTTCTCCAGTCGTTCGAAATTCTCGTACCAGTCGGTGGAGACCTGGTAGAGAAACATCACGCCCTGACAAGGGAATCCGATCTGAATATAACCGACTTTGCCCACGAAATTTCGCAGCCAGCGGGCCTCTTCCAGGTCTTCCTCATTCATGTAATCGATTTCCTGAAGTCGATTCAAAAGCAGGTCGGCGTCTTCTTTGTCCAGGGAAACATCGTTCATCGTCACGAAATTCACGCCGGAGGCTTTGGCCAGTTCCACAAAATCCTTCCAGGCATCGGGATGGTCTTCCGTGGCCGGCCACAACACGCTGGCAACTTCATCGCTCACGTAGGCGTTGAAGCGGCGCAGGCCGTGGCCCTCAATAAAAGCCACCATGTCGTCTCTGAGGTTATGCAGGTCCTGTTCCATGGAAATTCAACAACATCATATCGCGTTCCGCGCGGCGGGCCTATATGGGAACCTGGTCGTAGGTCAGAGGCAGGGCCACGGTAGCTTCGCACCCCATGCGGTCGCGTCGGTTGGCGAGTTGCAGCACGCCGCCGTGGGCTTCCGCAATCTGCCGGCTTAGAATCAGCCCGATTCCGCTGCCGCCGTGCTTGGTGGTAAAGAACGGCACGAAAAGATTATCGCTGTTGAGCAGGCCGGGGCCTTCATCGCGAATAAAGACTTCCACGCTGCGCGCATTGGCGCACCATCCCATTTCTACTGATCCCTGTTGCCGCAGCGACGGATCAAGGGAAGCGTCGGCGGCGTTGCGCACCAGATTGATCAGCAATTGTTCCAACTGGTCGGGATCGGCATCTACGGCAATGGGCGGGCCTTCGATCACTCGCACCAGCAGCCGTTGCTCCAGAGACGCCACGCGCCGGGCGAGCGGTCCAACTTCAATCCGGACGCGAGCGGGAGCAGGCATGCGGGCCAGCTGCGTGTACGCCTGCATGAAACGGCCCAGAGACTCGACCCGGTTTTCAATCACTCGGAGCCCTTGCGCGACGTCCTGATGGACGTCTTCCGGCAGCGCAGCCCGGGCGGTGACCGAAGCCAGCGTCCCGGCAATGGATTTGATGGGCGCCAGCGAGTTGTTGAGCTCATGGCCCAGCACGCGGATCAGCCGTTGCCACGCCTGGCGTTCTTCCTCGCGCAAGGCGCGGCTCAAATCAGAAATGATCAGCAACTCGTGCGGAACACCGTTCTCACGAAATGCCGTGTGGCTCACGGCCCAGCGGCCATGTTTGCCCGGAAACGTCATTTGGACCGTTTGCGGACCGCGGGCCTGCAGCAGCTCGTGCAGTCCCAGTTCTTCCGCGGTAAGTCCGAGCATGCGCGGCGCGATCCTGCCCAGGAGCTGCTCTCCTGCGCGATTGACGATGCGCAGCCGATGCTGCTGGTCAAAGGTAAAGACCGCGACATCAATTTCCATCAGCACTTTTTTCAGCAGCGCGGTCGCCTCCAGGGCGCTGACCTTTTGCAGTTGCAGCCTGCCGGCAAGAGAATTGATTTCAAGAATAAGGTCGGCCAGCGAGTCTTCCCGGCTGCCGCCGCGCACGCGAAAAGAAAAATCCTCTTCGCGGATCGCTGCCACCATGTTGGAGAGCGTCTGCAGGGGACGAATGACCGCCCCGTGCAGCATGGAACTGCCAATCAGCCATGCGATCCCCACAAAGAGTGTTACCGTCCACTTGAGTTCCGAGGAATGGTCACCCAGCCAGAGCAGGAGCTCGGCCACAAACACCGAGGGCACTGTGATCAGGAATGCTATCAGCAGAATATGCCTGTCATAGTTGAGCCTGATCCGTTTCTTTCCCGGTTTTCCCGAACCCGGGAATTCGAAAGCGGATTGGCTTCCCAGCTCAGAGGCCATATTTTTGCATGCGGCGATAGAGCGCGCTGCGGCTGAGGCCCAGTGCTTCCGCGGCATGACTGATGTTTCCAGAATGGCGCGTCAGCGCCTTCTTAATGAGAAGGGATTCTACATCTTCCAGGCTCATGTCCTCTATCTTCGCTGAGCCGGCTTTGTCGCTTTCCAGGCCGAGATCGGCGGGATGGACATGGTCTCCGGTGCTCATCAATACGGCGCGCTCCACCGAATGGTCCAGTTCGCGCACGTTGCCCGGCCACGGGTGTTCCAGCATGCGTTGCAGCGCCGCCGGCTCAAAGCCTTTGATCGGTTTGCGATAGCGGTCCGCGTATTGTTTGAGAAAGTGCGCGGCCAGCAGAGGAATATCTTCACGGCGTTCGCGCAGCGGGGGAATGGGCAGCTCAACCGTGTTTAATCGGAACAACAGATCGGACCGGAAACGGCCCTCGGCGCTCTCCAGTTTCAGATCGGCATTGGTGGCGGACAGAACGCGAACGTCAACCTTACGCGTCTTGGATGAACCTACACGCTCCATCTCTCCTGTTTCCAGCACGCGCAGCAGCTTGGCCTGCTGTTTCATTGGAACATTGGCGATTTCATCCAGGAAGAGCGTGCCGCGATCGGCGAGCTCGAAGCGGCCAACACGGTCCACGCGCGCGTCGGTGAACGCTCCTTTGACATGTCCAAAGAGTTCGCTTTCGAAGGTGCCTTCCGGCAGCCCGCCGGTGTTCACGGTGATCATGGGACGTGACGCACGTGGCGACAGCGCATGCAACGTCTGCGCCACTACTTCTTTTCCCGTGCCGTGCTCGCCGGTGATCAGCACGTTGGCATCGCTGGGGCCGATGCGGCTCAACAGTGTCAGCAGCGGCTGCATGGCCTTGGATTCGGCAATAAAGACCGGCCGGTTCTGGGCACGGAGCAGACTGTTTTCGGCCTCCAGACGCTCCGCGCGGCGCAAGGTGCGGAACAGGTCCACCTGGGTCCGAATAATGCTGAGCAAACGCTGATTGTCCCAGGGCTTCTGGATGAAGTCGCGTGCGCCGCGCCTCATGGCTTCCACGGCCAGCTCCACGCTGCCCCACGCCGTCATGACCACGATGGGCAGCTTGGCATCAATCGCCTGCACGCGCAGCAGCAGGTCGATGCCTTCCTGGCCGGACGTGGTATCGCGATGGTAATTCAGGTCCATCACCATCAGGTCAAATTCGCTGGTTTGCAAAGATTCAATCACGGCCGCGGGATTGCTGACCGCTTCGGTAGCGTAGCCTTCAGCCTTTAAAAGCAGCCGCAGGGCTTCACGCACGTCCGCCTGGTCGTCGGCAATGAGGACACGCACCGGCTCCGAGCGCGCCGCTGCGGGGGCAACGATTTCTTCCGCTTTGGTCAACACCTTGATTCTCCGAAACTCAAGCTGTGGCGCTGCCCTTCAAAGTATTCGAATCCTCCACGATCCAACCGTCCTTCAACTGGATGATGCGGTTGCCATAAGCCGCGTTCGCTTCCGAATGCGTAACTTGAATGATGGTGGTTCCCTGCTGGTTCAGCTTGCTGAAGAGTTCCATGATTTCTTTGGCCTGCCCGGAATGAAGGTTGCCGGTGGGCTCGTCCGCCAGGATCAATTTGGGATTGCCGGCTACCGCGCGGGCCACACCCACCAGTTGCTGCTGTCCGCCGGATAATTGATTGGGGAAAAGGTCTTTCTTGCCGACAATCTGAAAACGGTCCAGTATGTCGGCCACCATGGCGGACCGCTGCGCCCGCGGAATGTCGCGGTACGAGAGCGGGACATCGATATTTTCCGCCACCGTGAGATTGTCCAGGAGGTGGTAACTCTGGAAGACGAAACCGATATGCTTGCGGTTCAGCTCCGACCGTTTCTTGCGGTCAAGCTTGTGGACAATCTGGTCCAGAAAAACAAATTCGCCGGCCCAGCCATCGTCCAGCATGCCGACGATACTGAGCAGCGTGGTCTTCCCCGCTCCCGATGGCCCCATAATGGTGACAAATTCGCCTTCTTTTACAGTCAGGTTGATGCGGCGAAGCAGCCACATGGTCCCCGCCGCGCTCTTGATGGTCTTTTCGACGTTGCGTAGTTGGATCATCTGGTTCCTGGTGGATAATGCGCGCCCTTCATCTTTGTTTATCTTAAAGTATTTCCATGGTATCAGGATGCGATGCCACGGGCAGGATGCGTTGATTGCCGCTTATTCGTACCGCAACGCCACCATGGGGTCAACCTTCGTAGCGCGGCGCGCGGGGACAAAGCCGGCAATCAGGGCGACCGTAACCAGCACCAGTACCACCGCCAGCATGGAAGTCATGTCAGTGGCCTTCAGCCCGAACAGCATGGAGGAAAGTAGCCGGCTGGACAGGAAGGCCGCGGGTATTCCGATAATGACGCCCACAACTACCAGTTTCATGGCTTCACGGAGGACCAACCAAAGCACATCCGGCCGTTGCGCGCCGAGCGCCATGCGCACGCCGATCTCCCGCGTCCGGGCGGTGACCGAATACGACATGACTCCGTAGAGCCCCACACAGGCCAGCAACAGAGCAAGGCCGGCAAAGAAACTCGACAATTTGGCAATGAGGATTTCGTTGCTGATCTGGCGGTCCACAGATTCGTTCAGGCTGCGAACGCGATAGATCGGCACCTTGGAATCAAAGGCCTTGATCTGTTGGCGCGCGGCTTCAACTACAGAGGTGGCGTTCCCAGCCGTGCGGACTTCAAAGTTAAGCACGGCCAGGGTATTGGCGGCCTGTGCAATAGGAACGTAATACCTGCGGGGCACGGTCCCGCGAATCTCATGGTCGCGCGCATCACGGGACACGCCAATGATCTCAACCGGCACCTTACTGAGTTTGTCATCCTCTTGTCCAAAGGTGAACTTCTTGCCAATTGGGTTCGTATTGCCAAAGTAAAACTTCGCCATGGTTTCGTTGATGACGGCGACTCGAGGTGAGGCCGCCGTATCCTGTAGCCCGATGTCCCGGCCCAAAAGCAGCGGGATTCCGACGGCAGCAAAATAGTTGACGCCCACATCGTCCGAAGCAGCGGTGTTGTCTTCCTCTTTTGCAGCGACATAGCCTTCCACTTTGATGCTTTCGCCGGATTCGCTGCCACTGAACAAACCGTTCTTGGAAGAGCAGACAGCGCGCACGCCCGGCAGGCTCGCCAGTCGCGCACTGATTTCATTGGCGAAATTGGCGATTTGCGCAGGGCTGTATCCAGCACCAAGCGGATCGGTGGAAATCAGCGTGAGACCCTCGCGGCTGTATCCCAGATCGAGATTGCGCATGTTCTGCAGGCTGCGTACCAGCAGACCCGCCGCAAACAGGACCAGAAGCGAAAGCGCCACTTGGGAGGCAACCAGCATTTTCCCCCAGCTCCACACCGACCGGCCGTTACCGCCGTGTTGCGAGCCGGACTTAAGAGTAGGTGCGACGGAGATCCGGCCCGACCGCAGCGCTGGAATGAGTCCGAACAAGACCCCCGTAAATACGCAGACCGTCGCTGTAAACAAGAACACGCCGGCATCCGGAGGAGCCTGCAATCCGGTCTCGCCACTCAATCGCAGCAGAGCTCCCGTTCCCCATTGCGCAACCAGCAGTCCCAGCGCGCCGCCTGCAAAGGACAGCAAAAGACTCTCCGTAAGCAATTGCCGGACAACGCGTCCCGGTGACGCGCCAATAGCCAGCCGGACTGCCATTTCTTTTTGGCGAGAGCTGGCCCTGGCCAGAAGCAAATTGGCCACATTCACGCAGGCAATCAGCAGCACCAATCCGACAATGAACATAAGAAGCAACAGCGGCTCGCGAAAACTCCCGCGCAAATCGGAAAAACCTCCGCCGCCGGCGCTTACCTGGATCTTTCCCTTTTTCAAGTTTTCGAGATCATCCTTGTGAAGCTTTGCGCCCATGGGACCATTCGCCAACTGCTGCAACAGAACATTCAGATTGGCGCGGGCTTGTTCGATGCCGGTCCCCGGCTTCAGTCGCCCGATGCAATGCAGCCAAGAGGCGTTGAACGACTCCAGCCATGCCCTGCCCGTGATGACCTGCGTCTGCATGGTGACCGGTATCCACAAGTCCTGCGTGTCGCCAACGGTATCACCAAAGAAACCCGCTGGCGCCACTCCGATCACGCTAAACGGATTCTTATTAATGTTGATGGTCCGGCCAACAACGTTCGGGTCCTGGCCGAACTTCTCTTTCCACAAGGTGTGACTCAACACCACAACGGGGTGGGCATTGGCGCCGGTGTCATCGTCAGGACCTATCGTTCGTCCCATGGTGGTGCTCACACCAAGTACCGAAAAGTAATTTCCGCTAACCAGCACACCGGTGAGGCGCGTATCCGCCGCTCCCGCAATACTGACTGGCAAATTGTGCACCTCGCCTGACGCCAGCATCCCGGAAAAGACCTGATTGGCGCTCAGCTCGCGGTACAGGGGATAGGAAAACAACTTGACGCTGGGATCGCCCAGGGAACGAGAGTGCACCGCTTCCGGATCGCCCACCACCACAAGCCGGCCAGGCTCGGTGACTGGAAGCATCCTCAGCATGACCGCGTTAATAAGACTGAAGATGGCGGTGTTCGCGCCAATCCCCAGCGCGAGAGTCAGCACGGCAACCGCGGTGAACCCCGGATTCTTGACCAATACCCGCAACCCGTACCGGACGTCTTGCAATAAACTTTCCATCAGTACCCCGTTTTCGTTACGACTTTCCTGGCACGCCCGACGGCTCTGTCCAAGGTTCGCGCACTGAGTTCAGGGCGCCGGATTGCTGGATTGCACCCAACGCCCAAGCCGCATTCTTGCGCGCCTCCGTTTGCGGGGAGGTTTTGAGCACGCGTATCAGGGGCTCAATGGAGGGATGGCCGATATTCACTAACGCTGCCGCCGCTTCCACTCCCAGAGTTGATTTTGGATCTGCATCCACGCGCCGGTACTGCGAAGGGTCTACTTCGGTGGTGTCGGCCAAAAGATCCACGAGCGCTTCCACGGCGTCGGCTGCGGCCGTACGTTGCTGGCCGAGCCAGTAGGCCGCGGCCGCCTTTTGCTGCGCTTTCCCGGACCGCAGCGTGGCAATGTGCCGTGCTATGTCAATGTTCCTGTTCGGCGACGATGTGACTTCCCTGGCTCCAAAACCAGTAAATATGATCAGAGCCAAGCCCAGGCTGAGGCTTACGCCAGCCTTTTTTGCTTCGTGCATAACGACTCCTCATAATCCGCAACAAGACGTCCAGACTGGCTGATCAATTCGCACTTTTCATGCCGAAGCTTAGAGTCACTCAAGTGATTGAAAATAAAGACCAGTTCCACCAAAAGGGACCCTGAGACGATAGTCTGTATGTTCACAAATGCATTTCGCTGTTCGGAAATGAACACCGAAATCAATTTGGGGATGCGAACCGCGACTGCTTATGAGCGCACAGGGCATCAACCGTCCCGGGACGATGTTGAGCAGTTCAGTTCTCGCGTATTTATGCTTTCCGGACAGGAACGTCGTTAACAAGTGATTGACAATTCATAAACTTCAGGTATTTTGGGTCGGGCAACGCCGTTTGCGGTTTCGCCGGATGGTTTCACCGTCCTTGCGCCGTCGCTAAGCATTCATTCGAAAGGAAGCAGTCCAGCAAAGACCGAGCTATGAGTCCCCATAACCTTCCCTCGTTGTTGGACGCGGCTTCTCCCCGCTCTACCGCTGTACTTATTCCGGAAACACAGACCGCTATAACCTACCAATCCCTTCGACAACAGGTGCTGGCAGTCGCGGAGACTCTTGCCGGACTGGGCATTCGGCCGGGCGACCGGGTAGCCAGCGTATTGCCGAACAGTCTTTCGACTATCGTTGGATTCCTGGCCGCATCCATCGCGGGGACCGCTGCTCCGTTGAATCCCGCCTACCGCTACGACGAATTCTGTTTCTACCTTGAAGACACGTCCGCCAAACTTCTACTCTGTCCGCTGGAGGGCGCTGACGAAGCCCGCCGCGCCGCAGCTCAACTCAATATCCCGGTGTTTTCCGTTCAGATGGATGCCTATGGAGTCGTCAGCATTCTTGACGCTCCCAAACGGGCGTCCGTATCCGATCCCGGCCGGGAGGACATTGCGCTGGTCCTTCACACCAGTGGGAGCACAGGACGCCCCAAGCGCGTGCCGCTCAAGCACAAGAACCTGGCCGTATCGTGCGCCAACGTGGTAGCCACCTACGGTCTGTCGCCGGAAGACGTTTCCCTGTGCGTCATGCCGCTCTTTCATGTACACGGACTGGTCGCATCCACGCTGGCAACGTTTCTTTCCGGCGGCGCGGTCGTGGTGCCGGCGAAGTTTAATCCCATGTCTTTCTGGCGGACGGCCCGCGACTGTCACGCGACCTGGTACTCCTGTGTGCCTACGATCCACCAACTCTCAGTCGCGCGGGTCAACGAAAAGCCGGAGGGCCTGGACCGGCTGCGCTTTGTCCGGTCCTGCAGTTCTGCCCTGTCACCGGCGCTGATGGAGAAACTCGAGAACGTGATCCAGGTCCCGGTGCTGGAAGCCTACGGAATGACGGAGGCTTCCCACCAGATGTGCTCCAACCCTTTGCCGCCGGCTGCGCGCAAGGCCGGATCCGTAGGTCCCGGCACCGGAGTCAAAGTCAGCATTATGGACGAAGCCGGCCTGCACGTTGCTCCGGGACAGCTTGGGGAAGTTGTGATCCAGGGCCCCAATGTGATTAAGGGCTATGAGAATAATCCTGAAGCCAATGCCAGGTCCTTCACAGATGGGTGGTTCCGAACTGGCGATCAAGGGATGATTGACGCGGACGGCTATCTTCATCTGACCGCGCGCATTAAAGAACTGATCGTGCGCGGCGGCGAGAAGATTGCTCCGCTGGAGATTGATGAAGTTCTGATGCGTCACCCTTGCGTTTCCGAAGCGGTTGCGTTCGGCATGCCCCACCCCGCCTGGGGCGAGGAAGTTGCGGTCGCCGTCGTGCTCCGTGAACCGCAGGACGAGTCTGCGCTCTTAAGTTACTGCCGCGAACACCTGGCGGACTTTAAGTGCCCCAAGAAGATACACATCGTGGAAACCATCCCTCGCACCGCTACCGGCAAAATCCAGCGCCGCGCCCTGGCCGCGGCTTTTTCCGGCGGCGAGAAATCATGAAATTCCTGATCGTCGGCGCGGGTGCGGTCGGCGCCTACATTGGCGCACTGCTGGCGCGCGCGGACTTTGACGTTACTCTGCACGCCCGGGGCGCGCATCTCAACGCCATGCAGCAAAACGGCGTGCGCGTCATCACGGAGAGTGAGGATTTTTTCGTCCATCCAAAAGTGATAGCCAGTTTTGAGAACGCGGGCCCCTTCGACGTCATCTTTCTATGCGTGAAAGCCCATGGCCTGTCCGCGCTGGCGCCGCAGTTAGCTCCGGTGCTTGGGCCGGACACGGTTGTGGTGAGCACGCAGAACGGGATTCCCTGGTGGTACTTCCAGCGCGACAGCGGGCCTCTTGCGGGCACGCGCCTCGAACGGGTTGATCCCAATGGAGCGATTTCGGCGGCCATTGCGCCCGAGCGCGTAGTTGGTTCGCTGATCTATTTCGCCACTGAAATCATTGAGCCGGGCGTCGTCAAACACGATGAAGGCAACCGCATTACGCTGGGCGAGCCCGACGGCACGCGTTCCGAACGCTCTCGCCAGATTGCCGAGGCACTTATCAAAGCCGGCGTGCGCTGTCCCGTCACCACCAACCTCCGCACGGAAATCTGGGTGAAGCTGCTGGGCAATGTGGCGTTCAATCCTATCAGCGCGCTGACGGGCGCTACGCTGGGGCAGATGATTCGCGATCCGAAGGTCTCCGGTCTGGTGCGCCACATCATGCAGGAGGTCGAGGCCCTGGTAGCTCAACTGGGCATGGAGCTGCCGGTTTCCATTGAACAAAGAATTGCCGGGGCAGCGAAGATCGGCGAGCACAAGACTTCCATGTTGCAAGACCTGGAAGCCGGCCGGCCGCTGGAGTTGGAGGCCATCGTCGGCGCCGTTGTCGAATTAGGAGAACGCATGGGAACGCCGATGCCGCACACGCGCTCGGTCTATGCCTGCGCAAGGCTGCTGGCGGAGCGCAGGGCCGCAGCCAAAGCAGTTAAGGCAGTTTAGAGAGGTTCGAGGAGGAACTATGGGCAAACGCTGGATCCAATTCACAAGCGCCGTAGTGGCCATGATCATGATTGCGAATCTGCAATATGCCTGGACCCTGTTTGTAAAGCCTCTGCAGCAGGGACATAAGGACTGGGACCTGGTCGGCATTCAATGGGCCGGGACCCTGTTCCTCGTCTTTGAGACGTGGGTGACTCCGGTGGAAGGCTGGCTCATTGACCGCCTGGGACCACGTATCTTTCTTTCTGTCGGAGGATTGCTGGTCGGCATCGGCTGGTCTTCCATGGGGTATGCTCAGTCCTTAAAGCAACTGTACGTCCTTTACGCTATCGCCGGTGTCGGTGCGGCATTCATTTATAGCGGGTCCGTCGCCACGGCGCTGAAGTGGTTTCCCGACAAGCGCGGCGCTGTTTCGGGATTTATCACAGCCGGATTCGGCGCTGGCTCCGCGCTGTTTATCCCAATGATCGCCTTCACGTTGAAGAATTATGGTTATCGCACGGCCTTCCTTTACACAGGCATTGGACAGGGACTTCTGATTCTCATCGCCGCACAGTTCCTCCATAACCCCGGTCCGGACTTTCATATTTCCAAAGCCGCGCGTGCCCCGGTGTCGCCGCGTATCCGCCGCAACACGGCACAGTTCAACAGCCTGCAAATGCTGATGACGCCGCATTTCTATCTGTTGTTCTTCACCTTTGTGCTCATCAACGTCGGCGGCTCCATGGTCACGATCCAGAGCGCTCCGGTGGCCGACTACTTCAAGATCAGCGCAGCTGCGCTCACCGCGGCGCTGGCCACCGGACGCCTTGCCAATGGCGCGGGCCGCATCTTCTGGGGCTGGCTCTCCGACCGTGTCGGCCGCGAGATGGCCATGTTCGTACCGTACGTACTCCAGGCTTTCAGTCTGATCGCAGTGATCACCGTCGGCCGAAAATCGGGACTGGCCTTCACGATTACTCTGGCGGTAGTCTATTTTATCTGGGGCAGCATGTTCTCACTCTTCCCGGCCATCATCGGCGACTATTTCGGGGCCAACAACGCGACTTCCAACTACGGATTCCTCTACATGGCCAAAGGTGTCGCCGCAGTCATCGCTGGAGGAACGGCTGCCCTGATCTTTAAGAGATACGGGAACTGGAACGCCGTGTTCTACGGAAGCGCGGGCCTGGCGATGCTATCGGCTGTACTCGTGCTGATCGTTCGCGCCTTGCCCCTACCCACCAGGAACGATGATAATGCGGGGCCTGCAGTTGCTACAGCCAAAGCGGGCTGAGAGAGCGCCGCACCAATCAAGCTCCGGGAGACTTGTAGCTTACGTTGAATTCCCTGGCGCCGCGGGCCGTAATCGGTTCCAGGTCACGTCGTTCGACACCTCGAATGGTGAGGCTCGCCGCACGCCCTCGTAAAGAACTGTAAACGCGGCCTAGCCAAACTTAACAAGGTAATAATTCTCCGCATACTATAATCGCTGTTTATCGAATCTTCCGGCGCGGCTTGCGCGCCGGTGTTCGCGAATCGAAAGAAACGACTTCGAATGGTCGCCATCTTGAATCAGGATTTCTAAGGTGCCCCACAGATGTGGATTGTCCGTTTAGCACTCAACCGCCCTTACACCTTCATGGTGATGTCCACGCTGATCCTGATTCTTACTCCGTTCGTGATCGCCCGCACGCCGGTGGATATCTTTCCGGACATCAACATTCCGGTCATCAGTATTGTCTGGCAGTTCACCGGGTTTTCAGCTCAGGAGATGAACGACCGCATCGTCAGCAACACCGAGCGCGGTCTGACCACGACTGTCAACGACATTGAGCACGTGGAAACCCAGTCCATGGACGGCCGGGCCATCACCAAGGTCTTTTTTCAGCCCGGCGCCAATCTGGAAATAGCTCTGGCCCAGGTGACCGCCATCTCGCAGACCGCGGTGCGACAACTCCCGCAGGGCGCCACACCGCCGTTGATCATTGTTTATTCCGCTTCCAGCGTACCGATCATGCAGGTGGGCATCAGCAGCAGGAAACTGCCGGAGCAGGCGCTGAACGATCTCGCCGTCAACTTTGTGCGCACACAGATGGTCACGGTCCCGGGCGCCGCTGTTCCCTACCCTTATGGCGGCAAACAACGGCAGATTGCAGTTGACATTGACACCGGCAAGCTCCAGGCCAAAGGACTCACACCCAGTGATGTCGTCAACGCCATCAGCACGGAAAACCTGATTCTTCCTTCCGGCCTGGCCAAGCTCGACACGTTGCAATACAACGTGCAATTGAACGAGAGCACGGACACCGTCGCCGAACTCAATAACCTTCCGGTCAAGACGCAGAATGGCACCACGACCTATATCCGCGACGTGGCCAACGTGCGCGACGGGTTTTCACCGCAGACCAATGTGGTGCGTCAGGACGGAGTGCGCGGCGCGCTGCTTACCGTCATGAAGAACGGCGGCGCGTCCACGCTGGACATTGTGGACCACATCAAGGCCATGTTGCCCCGGATCGCAGAGACGCTCCCGGTGCCGCCGGAAGACATTGTGATGAAGCCGCTCTTCGACCAGTCGCTCTTTGTGCGCGCCTCCATCCAGGGCGTACTGAAGGAGGCGCTCACGGCCGCCTGCCTGACCGCGGCCATGATTCTCCTGTTCCTGGGGAACTGGCGCAGCACGCTGATCATCGCTATCTCCATCCCGCTCTCGATTCTGTGTTCGGTAATCACGTTGAGCGCCATTGGCGAAACCTTCAACATCATGACCCTGGGAGGATTGGCCCTGGCAGTGGGAATATTGGTGGATGATGCAACGGTAGAAATCGAAAATATCGAGCGCAACCTGCGCATGGGCAAGGAATTGCGCACGGCGATTCTTGACGGCGCGCAACAGATCGCGGTTCCGGCTTTTGTTTCGACGTTATGCATTTGCATCGTGTTTGTGCCCATGTTCTTTCTCACGGGCGTGGCCCGCTACCTGTTCGTTCCACTTGCGGAAGCCGTGGTCTTCGCCATGCTTGCTTCGTACATGCTTTCGCGTACGATCATCCCAACGCTGGTGATGTACCTGCTGCGCAACTACGTACATGAACATTCCCCTGACGCGCCGCCGCGAAAGCGCGGCTTCTTTTCGCGGCTGCAAGGTCGTTTTGAAACCTGGTTTGAACGTCTCCGTAACAGTTACGCGCAGACTCTGGAGTTGTGCCTGGAACACCGCCGCGGAGTGATTACAGGCTTCCTGGGCTTTTGTATTCTGTCCCTTGGCCTGGTCTTCATTCTGGGGCAGGATTTCTTCCCGGAAGTGGACGCTGGCGTGTTCCGCCTGCACGTCCGCGGCCGTCCTGGGCTGAGAATTGAAGAAACCGCCCGGCTTTGCGACCAGGTGGAGCAGGTCCTGCGTGAGGACATTCCTCCCGATGAACTCGTCACGATCCTGGACAACCTTGGTCTGGCTTTCAGTTCGATCAACAATACCTACAGCACCAGCGGGACCATCGGCACGTCGGACGGCGAAATCCTGGTGTCGCTCAACCCGGACCATCACCATCCCACCGCGCAATATGTTAAGCGGCTGCGTGAAGAGCTTCCGGCGCAGTTTCCCGGCACGGAGTTCTTCTTTCAGCCCGCGGACATCGTCAGCCAGATCCTGAATTTTGGCCTGCCTTCACCCATTGATATTCAGGTAGTAGGCCGCGACGTTCATCAGGACTATGCCATCGCGCAACAGGTAGCGAACCGTCTGCGTCAGGTGCCTGGGGCGGTGGACGTTCATGTGCAACAGCTCATGAACGGTCCGGCTCTCAAGCTCAACGTGGACCGCAGCCGCGCCCAACAAGTAGGTCTGCAGCAGCGTGATGTCGCGCAAAACCTGCTCGTGTCTCTGAGCGGCAGCTTCCAGACGGCGCCGACTTTCTGGCTGAATCCGCAGAACGGCGTCACCTACAGTGTGGCGGTACAGACACCCGAATACCGGATCGACTCGCTGCAAGCGCTGATGAACACGCCGGTAAACGCGCCCGGAGCGCCTGCGCCTCAGGTGCTGGCGAACCTGGCCACCATCCTGCCGTCGTCGTCGCCGATCTTGCTGTCGCACTACAACATTCAGCCGGTGGTGGACGTGTACGCCAGTGTTCAGGGGCGCGACCTGGGCGGACTGGCCCGGGACACGCGCAAGATCCTCGCGGATTTTGAAACCCCGGACAAAGACGGCAAAAGCAAGCTGCCCCGCGGGACCCACATCGTCCTGCGCGGTCAGGTCAGCACCATGACTTCGTCATTCGTGGGACTGGGGATCGGCCTGGTGATGTCCATTGTCCTGGTGTACCTGCTGATCGTGGTGAACTTTCAGTCCTGGCTGGACCCGTTTATCATCATTACGGCTCTCCCGGGCGCGCTGGCCGGCATTTGCTGGATGCTGTTACTCACCCACACCACATTGAACGTTCCGTCCCTGACGGGCGCGGTGATGTGCATGGGAGTGGCCACCGCGAACAGCATCCTGATGATTTCGTTTGCTCGCGAGCGCATGCTGGCCGGCAGCAGTGCCCTCGAAGCTGCGCTGGAAGCCGGCCGGACGCGCATGCGCCCAGTCATCATGACCGCATTAGCTATGATGATCGGCATGGTACCCATGGCGGTGGGCCTGGGTGAAGGCGGCGAACAGAATGCCCCGCTGGGCCGCGCCGTGATCGGAGGCCTGCTTTTTGCCACGGTGGCGACGCTGTTTTTTGTTCCGGTAGTTTTCACCGTCTTGCACGGTAAGAAGTCCGGCAGCCCGCTGACGCCGCGCCAGCCGGCAGCGTAAGCTGGAGAGGATTCATTGGTAATGACTGAGATGACCCAAGAGAGAATGGAAGAGAGAACGGCAGATATCTCCGGCGCGCCGGTTGGACCTGCAAGCCGGCCGCGCAAGCCGCATGCCGTTCGGGCCGCTCTGATCGTGCTGCTGTTGCTGCTGGCGGCAGGTGGTTTTACCGTGGTCCGCCGTCTGAACGAAAGTAAAGTGCTGGCCAAGGAAACGGAAAAGCTTGCCATTCCGACCGTATCGGTCGTCAAAGCGAGCGCTGAACCCTCTAGTGACGAACTCATGCTGCCGGCCCAGCTCCAGGCCTATGTGGAGTCTCCTATTTACTCCAGAACGAATGGATACTTGCTGCGCTGGTACAAAGACATTGGCAGCCAGGTACGCAAAGGCGAACTTCTCGCGGACATAGACACTCCGGAAGTGGACCAGGAGTTGTCCCAGGCGCGGGCCACCCGCGATCAGATACGCGCCCAGATGGACCTGGCCAAGAGTTCGGCGGAACGCTGGATCAATCTTCGGAAAACCGATTCCGTCTCGCAGCAGGAAGCCGACCAGCAGATCAGCGCTTACAACCAGGCCAAAGCCAACCTGGCCGCGTCCGACGCCAGCGTCCGCCGACTGGAACAACTGGAATCTTTCAAACACATTTATGCTCCGTTTTCCGGCGTGCTGACGCAACGGAATACGGACACCGGCGCGCTGATCAACTCCGGCAGCACCGGCCAAAGCAAAGGTCTTTTCAACCTGGCCCAGGTTGATCCTTTACGCGTCTACGTGAGCGTGCCCCAGGCTAATTCCCCGTCTGTTCACGCCGGCATGACTGCTTTCATTGAGCTGGACGAGTATCCCGGCAAGAAATTTCCCGGCAAGGTAATGCGCACGGCGGACGCCATTGATCCCGCCACGCGCACGCTGCTCACGGAAGTTGACGTACCTAACAAGGACGCGCATCTGCTGCCCGGCGCTTATGCCAAGGTGCATTTCGCCGTTCCTGTGCAGACGGAGCGTATTTCCGTTCCCATAAATACCCTGCTCTTTCGCGCGGAAGGACCGCGCGTGGCGGTCGTGGGACCGGACAAGCGGGTCCATTTGAAGACCATCATTATCGGCCGTGATTTTGGAACAAAAGTTGAAATCCTGGGCGGGCTCGATCCCTCCGACCAGATCGTTGTCAATCCGGCGGACTCCCTTGTAGACGGCCAGCAAGTCAACATCAAGGCCGGCGGACCGCAATCGTGATCCAGGGAGTACGACTCAGCGCAAGACTAAGAACGGCGGCGGCCGCGCTGGTTCTGCTGTCCTTCGTCGGATGCGCCGTGGGGCCGAACTACCGCCGGCCGGACGTGGCGGTCGCTCCATCATGGAAAGAAGAACCGCCGTGGCGCGTTGCCAGCCCGCAGGACTCCATCACCAAAGGCGCGTGGTGGACAATCTTTGGCGACGACGAACTGGGCCACTATGAAGTTCAAGCAACCAATGCCAACCAGACAATCGAGGTCGCTCGCAACCAGTTGCAGCAGGCGCGCGCGTCCGTGCGGATCACGCAGTCCGGGCTGTTTCCGCAACTGACTGCCGGCGCTTCCGCACAACGCGCACGCACTTCCGCCGGCAAGCCAACCATAAGCGGCGTCCCCCTTGCCGGACCGAGTACCAACAACGATTTTGTTATTCCGTTCAACCTGAGCTGGGAAGCGGACGTGTTCGGCGGTACGCGGCGCAGCGTGGAATCGGCCAATGCTCTGTACCAGGCGTCTGCAGCCAGCCTGGAAAACGTTCGCCTGGTTGTGACTTCAGAACTGGCGGCTGATTACTTCAATCTGCGCGAACTGGATGCGGAGATCGCCGTGCTTGATGCCGCGGTCGAATATCAGGAAAAATCTCTTCGTCTGGTGCAGAACCGGCACGACGGCGGCGTGGCTTCCGGACTGGATGTGGCCCAGCAGGAGACGCTGCTGAATGCGACGCGCACGCAGGCCAGGTTATTGCGGCAACAGCGCGCGCAATTTGAACACGCGATCGCGGCACTGGTTGGCGTGCCTGCATCCAGCTTCACTATCCCGGTAAAACTGCTGACGCTGGCGCCTCCCGTAGTTCCGACGGGCGTTCCTTCCGATGTCCTGGAGCGGCGCCCGGACGTAGCCCAGGCAGAGCGGCAGATGGCGTCGCAGAATGCGCAGATCGGCGTGGCCAGGAGCGCGTACTACCCGAGTATTGGAATTTCCGGGGCCGGTGGCTTTGAAAACAGCGCGCTAGGCAAGCTGCTGAACGGACCAAGCGGCTTCTGGGCGCTGGGCGCCAACGTAGCCGAATCGGCGTTGAGCGGCGGAAGACGAAGAGCGCAAGTTGATTTTGCCAGCTCGGCCTATGGCAGCTCGGTCGCAAACTACCGACAAACCGTGTTGACTGCTTTCCAGGAAGTAGAGGACGGCCTGTCCGGCCTCAACGTGTTGTCGCAGGCGGCGGACAGCCAGGCGCAAGCCGTGGCCGCAGCGCAACGCGCGCTGAGCATCGCCAATGACCGCTACGTTGGCGGGCTGGTCACTTACCTCGACGTCGTCACTGCGGAACAAACCCTGCTCGATAACCAACGCCTGGCCGCGCAAATCCTCGGCCAGCGGCTGGTGACATCGGTCGCACTGGTCAAGGCACTCGGTGGAGGCTGGGACGCTTCCAGTTTGCAGGCCATCCACGTGAATACCACGCTGCAACAAGCTGTCCAACCCTGATCAAGCTGGAAGACGCTTGGCCAGGGCTGCCGCTTTGCGGAACCAGGGACGCTCCCGTCGTTTGAGATACCCCGGCATGGTGGCTTTCTTCGACAGGATTCGCTGGACCCACTGCCGGGCTTCGGCGGTCTTTCCCTGTTCCGCCAGGAAGCTCGCGCAGTTGTACTGCGTTTCGGAGAGCGTCGAGGTCTGCAGGACATCCTCAAAGAGACGGGCAGCCCGGTCTGTCTGTCCGGTCTTCGCCCATCCATGGGCCAGCAATCCGGCGGCACGTTGATAGTCGTAATTGCGGTCTTTGGCGACGACGCGCTCCAGATCGGCGACGGCGCCGGGAAAATCCCCTAACTCCATCTCGCACAAGGCGCGGCGGTAGAACGGATCAGGCGAATCCGTTCGCGTGGAAATGGCGCGGTCATAGCACTCTTTGGCCCGGGCATACTTCTTTTGTTCAAGATACAGGTCCGCCAGTTCTTCATAGTTGCCCGCGGAAGGATTGTCCAGGACCATCATTTCCAGTTGCCGGATCCGCTTGCGATGGGACACAACCCGCAAGTACGGGCGCAGTAGACCAAGGTCGGGGACGACCTCCACCAGGATGTAAACCAGGGCGCCCAGCCCGCCGCCAATCAGAATGATCCACAGCCAGAAAGTGTTGGGCCGGCGGCGTACAAAATGAATGACGGCGATCGCCATCAGGATGAGACCGTAGCTGTAGTTCCCAAATATGTTCATTTGCAGGTGAGGCGAAAATATATCACAGCCGATTGGCCCGCGTGTCTACTTGGCGCGAGGATGCGTGCGGTCGTACACCTCAAGAACATGCTGCACTGAGAGTTGGGTGTACTTCTGCGTGGTGGAGAGCCGTTCGTGCCCCAGCAGTTCCTGTATGGCCCGAAGGTCTGCGCCCTCCGAGAGCATATGCGTGCCGAACGCGTGCCGGAGCGTGTGCGGATGTATATCCGGCGGCAGGCCCCTGGCCACAGCAATGTGCTTGACGATGCGTCCCACGCTGCGAGTGGTGAGCGGGCCGCCGCGGCGGTTGATGAATAATCGCTGCGTGTTCCGGCGCATGTGCTCCAAGACGTTTTGTCGCGCTATACGGTACAGATGGAGAGCTTCTTCCGCCGCGCCTTCCAGCGGAACATATCGCTGCTTTCGTCCTTTGCCGCGAATTAGGATGACTCCGTTGGCTTCCTGAATATCAACGAGTTCAATCCCCACCAGCTCGGAGTTCCTCAAGCCGCAGCCATACAGCAATTCGAAGAGGGCCCGATCGCGCTCCGGAAACGCCGCGGTCTCCGGCATGTCACTGTTCAGCAGATTGTTAACTTCCTCCACCGTTGGCACCCGTGGCAATTTCCTGGGCAGCCTGGGACTGGCCACCAGCTTAGCGGGGTTCTGCTGCACCAGTCCTTCGCGGGCCAGCCATTTGAAGAGCGACCGCAGCGCCGCCAGCGCGCGCGCCACCGATACCTTGCTCAGATCCAGCGCGTGAAGATGCGAAAGAAAGCCGCGAATGAAAACATGGTCAATATCCCTCCATCGCATTTCCGGTCCGGCAAATTCGCCAAAACGCTCCAGCTCTTTTTTATAAGCGCGCAACGTGTGTTCCGACGCGTTCCGCTCCGCGCGCATCGTTTCCAGAAACTTGCGGGTTCCGCGCACCAGCTCGGGATGGACCGGCATCTCGTTAGGCAGTTTCACTATCTGCGCTCCGCGGCTCTCTTCGCCGCTCGAGGATGGTGCTTGCGATACACGCTCTTCAGCCGGTCGAGCGCCACGTGCGTGTAGATCTGGCTGGTGGAAATATCGGCGTGGCCAAGAATCGTCTGGACGGTGCGCAGATCAGCGCCGTTTTCCACCATGTGCGTGGCGCAGCTATGACGCAGCATGTGCGGACTGGCGTGGCGGCTGGAACTGGAGGCCGCATTGACCATCTGCCATACGCGCTGCCGCGTCAGCCGGCTTCCGCCACGGCGGACAAACAGCATCGGCGAAATCTTGGCGTGCAGCAGCTCCTCGCGGCCATCTGCCATATAGTTGCGAATGGCGTTCTGGGCGGCGCGTCCCAAAGGCACAATCCTTTCTTTGTCGCCTTTGCCGCGCACCAGCACGTGTCCCAATTCCAGTTTCAAATCTTCGAGGCGGACGCCAATCAGTTCCGTTACCCGCATGCCGCTGGCATAGAGCAGTTCCAGCATTGCGATATCGCGCTGGGCCATGGCCCGGGACCCCTTCATGTCTCGTTTGCGCTCGACCTTCTGCAACATAGAATCAATCTCACTGCCAGCAAGGGACTTCGGAAGAATTTTCCACTGTCGTGGTGAATCAATGTCCAGAGTGGGATCGCGCTGGATTCTTCTGTCCAGCAGCAGGTACTTATAGAAATGTCGGAGCGCGGAAAGCTTGCGTCCCACCGAACGATCCCGGACACCGTGGGAAAATAACTGGCCCAGAAAAGCCCGCACGTCCTCGCGACGGGCCTGCAACAGCTCCCGGCGCTTGGCTTCCAGAAAACCAGCAAACTGGGCGAGATCCGACGCGTAAGCGCTGACCGTTAATGGGGCTAGACCTTTCTCGATCTTTAAATAATCAAGGAAGCCCCTTACCAAGCGTTGGTTCGTAGCGTTCACAGGTTCAGTATTGCGGATATTCGGACGGGAGTAAATGACTTGGATGGTTCTGGATGATTCTGCGACGCTTCTGAAATCCCGAACCCGCGCGTTCTGCGGGTGAGGGATCCCTACCCTGACCAAGGACTATCGGGTGGGCACGCGTGTATCACGCAAAGAGGATCGACACCTATAGGGATCCCTCACTTCGTTCGGGATTTCAGAGACGGCGCACTATTCTCAGTTACCTTCTTCACGGGCAGGACAAACGGCTTCGCCTCAATGCCATTTCTTCGCGCGATGGTGACGGCACTCATTGCGCCTTCAGGTTGGTCTTCGTGTTTGAAGAAAGCAAAGACTTCTTTGTCGCGTTGCGATTCTTTCAATTCGTCAGCAACTTTTTCCAGTTGGGCCTTGGTGTACTCCGGAACGCGAAAACGGAAGTAAAGAAAATCAGCGGTAGGAACGCGCGGCGTCGAGATCTTTTCGCTCTCTGCCCAACAGAGAGCGGCGTTTTTCTCTTTCAGGATTTCATACACCGCATCGTCGAACCAGCTTTCGTGACGAAACTCAAACGCAAACTGATACGCCTGGGGTAGAAGCTGGACGAAGTCCTTTAAGACCGCAAGATCGGCCTGGAGGTTCGGCGGTGTTTGCACCAGAATCGGGCCCAGCTTGCCTGATTGGCGCATGGGATCCATGCTTTGGAGGAAGAAGCGCAATGGCTCGGCGGCGTCCTTCAGCCGCTTGAAGTGAGTGATGGACTGGTGCGCCTTCGCGGCAAAGCGAAAATCCGGTGTCGTGCTGGAGACCCAGCCGTTGATTGCGCTTGCGGTGGGCATCCGTCGAAAAGTTGCATTCAGTTCCACCGCATTGAGCTGCGTGGAGTAGAACTCAAGAAAGCGTTTCTGCGGGAGCTTCTCGGGAAAGAAAGCCGGCTTCCACGTTGGATAAGACCATCCTGAGGTGCCAATATGAAGGGCCATACCGAAACAAGTATAGCGTTGTTTCTAAATCTTGCCCTTTTCTGAAATCTCGAATCCCCGCGCACTTTCCGGGGTGAGGGATCGCTATAACCGCGAAGAACCTCTTCACTCACGTGCATCGTGGGGGTAGGGATCCCTCGCTACGCTCGGGATTTTAGAAAGAAGCCCGCTCATCGCCCACACCCCCAGCAACGGTCCAACGGCCATGCTGGCCAGGGCCCACTGCCAGCCAACGCGTCCGGCGATGGCAGCCATCGAGCGTATCGCAAAAGCGGTCAGCAGAAATCCGAGCGCGGTTTGCAGCGTGAGTGCCGTGCCGATGTAGTTCTTCTCGGCCACTTCGCTGATGATGGCGGAAAACTGCGCTGAATCAGCAATCACTGCGATGCCCCAAACCATGGCCACCGCTATCAACCACGTTGGATGGCGAAAGACCAGCGCCGCGATGACGCAGCACGCCGCGCTGCCCAGCATTGCGATGACCGTGACTCTGGCCCTTTGGGAAATCCGGGCGGAGTCCGTGCTCTGCTGCAAGCGGTCGCTGGCGACTCCCGCCCAGACGCACCCGATGGCCCCGGCCGCAATGATGGCGGCCGCCCAGGCTTCGAACTTCAGTCTGGGCCATGCTGACGACGCGGCCACGATCGCGGCAATCCATCCCCACATGGCGTAAAGTTCCCACATGTGGCCAAGATAGCCGAGATTAGCGAGGCGCAATCTTCTGTTTCTGGCGATCTCCCACACCTGGGAAAAATCCAGACGCGATTGCGGCATGGCGTACGGTCCCTGATGCACCGCGATAGCGACAATGATCACACCGAGAATGGCCTGGGCGCTGCCCAGAAGGACCACGCCGCGCCACGGAATCCCGCCTACGGAATTCAGCGCGTGCGGCGCGGCGGAACCCAGGGTCAGCGCGCCGATCATGATTCCCAGGGCCAGTCCTCTTCCCTTTTGGAACCATCCGGCGATGATCTTCATTCCCGTAGGATAAACGCCGGCCAGGAAAAACCCTGTGGCTCCGCGCAGGACAATGGCCAGAAGAGGATTCTCGATGGTGTAAGCAAACGCCGCATTGGCGGCGGCTGCGGCAACGGCAGAGAGGGCAAAAACTGTGATTGGACTGAAAACGTCCGGAACGTTGAACAACGCGAAAGTGATGGCGCCGACCGCAAACCCGATTTGCACGGCAATCGTCAGCCACGAACCGAGCGCGAGATCGGAATGCCAGATTGTTGTGACCTGCGGCAGGACAGCCGTGCCTGTGAACCATAGTGACATGGCCAGCAATTCAGCGATGGAGAGCAAAAAAGCACCCGCCGGGGGCTGGGTCCCCGGCGGGTTTGGCTTTCGGCGGGCGCGCTCACTACGACTTTAATTTCCGGCGCTCGCAAACATCAACTACTTTGGTTGGATCAATGGCGTCATTGTCCAGTTGGATTTCGATGATCTTGCCTTCCTTGTCAACGAGCAGGTTGATGCGGCGGCCGATCTTTCTTTTTTCGTCGTAGAGTCCATATTGCCGGGTCACTTCTCCTCCCAAATCACTCAGCAATGGGAACGTCACGTTGATTTTATCGACCCACGCTGCGTTGGCGAAGGGGCTGTCCATGCTAATACCCAGAACCTGGGTATCTGCAGCTTCCAGTTTTGCGAGGTTCGCCTGGAAGTTCTGCATCTGCTTGGTTCAACCACCGGTAAAGGCGAAGATATAAAACGCCAGTGCGACGTTCTTCTTGCCGCGGAAGCTGCTTAGTGTGACCTTGCCCATCTTGGTATCGAGCAGAGTGAAGTCTGGGGCCATATCGCCTACCTTGAATTTATATTCAGGCGGCGCTTTCTTGGCCGTCTCCTGCGCCCAAAGCTGTCCGAACTGTGGGACGGCGAACGCGATGAGCCACAAACTTAGAATGGCGATCTTCTTGCGCATTTTCTCTTTCCTCCGTGGAAATCTGTTGCTTGGTAAGCCTAAATCCAGCCTGTATTCCGGTCAATGTTTAGCACGAATCCAGCCTCCCACTTCCGTTCATTTGTACAACAGGTACTTGGTCCGTAATTCCCGAAATTTCTGCAGGTCATCCTGCCAGTCCTGGGCGATATTGCGCGGGTCCTGGCCGCTGGCCAGGGCGTTTAGCACCTGACGGTTCGCCAGCAGAGTAATCATGTTCGCCATCTTCCAATCGTTGGGATAGAGCTTCTGCAGAGCAGCCGCCAACTCCATACCCAACTCCGGGGCGTCCAGCACATTACGGTCTGTGACGATGAGGTTTACGCCGCCGCAGCGCTGGTTCGCGTGCGGTCCGCTCAATGGAGTGAAATTCACGGGGACAAAGCGCACGCCGGCAAGCAAGCGGGCATTCAACGTCGCGGCTAGGGTCCGGGCATCAATCCAGGGCGCACCCAGGAGCTCAAAAGGAGTGTCTGTTCCGCGGCCGACCGAGACGTTGGTCAACTCGACCAGGCCAACGCCGGGATAGAGCGACGCTTCATTGACCGAGCGCAAGTTGGGGGAAGGGTTGGTCCAGATGATTCCAGTGGAATCAAACCAGTCGCCGCGCACCCAGCCTTGCATCGCGATCACTCGCAGCCTCGCGCCCAGCTTTCTTTCCCCATTGAAGAGCTGCGCCAGTTCGCCCAGCGTCATGCCATGACGCACCGGGACTGGATGGTAGTTGGTGAAATTTTCCAAATCACGCTGGGAGACTGGCCCCTGCACCAGCGACCCGGTGACGGGATTGGGGCGGTCGAGCACCACGACTTCGGTATTGCTGCTCGCCGCTGCTTCCAGCAGATATCCCAGCGTGGTTTCGTATGTGTAGAAGCGAACACCGGCGTCCTGGACATCCACCAGCACAGCATCCAGCGTCCTGAGCACGTCAACGGGAGGACGCCGTTTTTCTTCTGTATTGCCGTACAGGCTGTAAATGGGAATTCCGGTCGCGGCATCCACGCTGTCGCCGACGTGTGTGGTGTCAACCACTCCCTCAATTCCGTGCTCCGGACTGAAAATAGCGGCCAGCTTGATTCCCGGTGCGGTTACCAGCACGTCAATGGTGCGTTTGCCTTGCGCGTCCAGGCCTGTCTGATTGGTGAGCAGGCCGATCGTCATCTGCTGCCTGCCCTGCTTCAGGGACGCAAATCCGTCCGACTCCAGCACGTCAATGCCTGTCAGCACGTTTCCGTTGCGTGCAGCCACATGCCGCCCGCTGGGCTCGGCTTCGCTGTAGCCGGTGATGGTGAGCAGTTTGCTCCGGCCCTGGTCGCTGACGTCCAGATTCAAGGCCGCGGCCACGGCCGTTGCCACCCGAGCGCGCAACGGAGTTACCCCGCCGTTGCGCGGCCCTACCGTATTCGTGAGAAGAATGATGTAAGTATTGGTGTAAGGATCAATCCAAACGGAAGTGCCGGTGTATCCGGTGTGCCCAAAGGAGCCCACGGGCAGAAGCGAGCCGCGGTTGGTGGAAAACGGAGAATCAATGTCCCACCCCAGCCCACGGAGCTCCATGGCGTTTGGCGGCTGCTGCGGTGTTGTCATCTTTTCGATGATGTCCGGGGCAAGGATTGTCTTGCGGTCAATCAGCGCCTGGGCGTAGAGCGAGAGATCGCCCGCCGTCGAGAACAAGCCGGCATGGCCCGCCATTCCACCCATGCGCTGCGCTGTAGGGTCCTGCACCGTTCCGCGCAATATCTGGTGATTGCCAATGGAAACTGTTTCCGCTATGTTCTTCCGCCAAGAGAGCGGAGGCTGGAACCGCGTGTGCTTCATGCCCAGCGGCTGAAAAATGTTCGTATCGGCATAGCTTTCCAGCGAAGTCCCGGAGAGCCGTTCCACCACTTCGCCCAGAACAAGAAAATTGATATCGCTGTAGACGAACCGCGCTCCCGCCGGTTCCACAGGGGTTTCCTCATGGGCGCGGCGGAAGGCCTCTTCGCGTCCCGACCATGCGGCTTTCAGGTCCAGGTCCGGCCGCAGTCCCGAGTAGTGGGTCATCAGCTCGCGAATGGTGATCTGTTCTTTTCCGTTGGCGCCGAACTCCGGTATAAAGCGCGCCACTGGATCGTTCAGGCGTATCTGCCCCATCTGCAGCAGCCGCATCACACTGGGCGCGGTGGCCACTGCTTTGGTGAGTGACGCCAGATCGAACACCGTATCGAGCGTCATGGGCTCCAGCTTCGGGTTTGTGGCCCGATGTCCAAACGCTTTCTGATGCACGATCCGGCCATCGTGACCGATGAGCAGGACCGCGCCGGTGATGGTTTCCTTATTGACTTCTTCCTGGACCAGAGCGTCCACTTCAGGTAAGGCAATCTCGGATGCTGCCGGCCTGGACGCGCGCTTCTGCGGCCCGGCATCCTCGGTGGTGGCCAGTTGCGCCAGCGAACAAGCGACCATGCAAAACAGAAATACTGTAGGATTCCGCACGAATTTCATCTCGCACCTGAGTGTGTTATAAACCGGAAACAAAAGCAACTATCAGATTTGGTTCGGACCAAAATTATTTTCAGCCCACTCCAACACGCCTTCGCCGCACAGCACGAACAGTTCCAACGCGCCTTCGACGTTCTGCGATCAGGAATTGACCAGAGAGCGTTCCCGGGAGCGTCCATAGCGATTACGCATCGCGGAAGGCTGGTGGCTTGGGAGGGACTCGGCCGCTTCACCTACGAAGGCGACTCTTTCACGGTCAGGCCGATAACCATGTACGACCTGGCGTCGGTCACCAAGGTCGTGGCCGGGACCACCGCCTGCATGGTCCTCTATGAGCGCGGGATCTTCCACCTGGAGCAAAAGATCGCGGAAGTTCTGCCGGAATTTGCCAACAAAGACGACAGCCGCCGCCAAGCAATCACCTTTCAGATGCTCTTGGCGCATTCTTCCGGGTTACCCGCCTATGTGAAGCTGTTCGACAGCTCCCGTAATAAGGACGAACTGGTGCGACAAGCCGCCAAAGTTTCTCTGGTGGCTGGTCCGGGGAGCCATGCTGAATACAGCGACATCGGGTTCATCTTGCTGGGAGTGGCGTTGGAAAGGCTCGCGCAGGAGCCGCTCGACAAGTTCTGTTACCGGGAGATCTTTGCGCCATTGGGGCTGGGCGCCACGGTCTTCAATCCGCCCCCTGATTGGAAGACCGCCATCCCGCCGACCGTCCACGACAGCGACTTTCGCCACCGCGTGATCCAAGGCGAAGTCCACGATGAGAATGCCTGGGTGATGGGCGGGATCTCCGGCCACGCCGGCGTGTTCGCCACGGCACAGGACGTGTCCATGTTTACACATTGCATGCTCTCAGGTGGTGCTCCGCTGGTGCGGCAAGAGACGGTCCAGCTCTTCACGCACCGCCAGCCAGGTCCTGCGGGGAGTTCCCGCGCTTTGGGCTGGGACACCCCTTCCCATCCTTCGCAATCCGGGCGGTATTTCTCCGCTTCTTCCTATGGCCACCTGGGCTACACGGGGACATCACTTTGGGTTGATCCGGAACGCCAACTCTCTGTTACGCTGCTAACGAACCGCACTTGGCCCGATCGCCAGTCACAAAAGATCAAGGAAATCCGGCCGGCGTTCCATGACGCAGTCATCGAGGCCCTGACGTGAGCCCACGAAAGCCCGGCAACAAAAAGCAGATTCGTTCCTCTTCTGCGCTGGATACGAAGTCCGCGCTGGAGATTGCGCGCATCATCAATGCGGCAGACCAGACGGTGGCGACGGCCGTGAAAAAAGCGCTGCCCCAGATTGCCCGGGCCATGGATGCGGTCGCGCAGGCTATTCGTGCCGGCGGCAGGCTGATTTACGTTGGCGCAGGTACCAGCGGCCGCCTTGCCGCCCTGGATGCCTCCGAGTGTCCGCCAACCTTTAACACCGATCCTAAAACCGTGCAGTACGTGATTGCCGGGGGACCCGCGGCTCTTGGCAGCGCTGTCGAGTCGAGCGAGGACTCGCGCGCGCAGGGCCAGCGCGATTTGGCCAAACGCAAACCAGGAAAACGAGACGTGGTAGTCGGAGTGGCTGCGAGTGGAAGCACACCCTATACCGCGGCGGCGGTTGAGTATGCCCGGAAAAAAGGAGCTACGTCCGTTGCTGTCGTCTGCAAGACCGGCTCGGAGCTTGGCCGCTTGGCAGATATCGAGATTGTGGCTGACGTTGGCCCGGAAGTCCTCGCCGGCTCCACTCGTCTGAAGGCCGGGACGGCGCAAAAGATGGTACTCAACATGCTTACTACAGGAGCGATGGCGCGGCTTGGCTACATCCACGGGAACCTGATGGTCAATGTGCAAACCAATAATGAAAAGCTGGTGGAACGCGGTCTGGGCATTCTGGAAAAGATCGCCGGGGTAGACCGCGCAAAAGCAGCCCGCGCGCTCCAAGCTGCAGGCGGCGAAGTCCCAGTGGCGCTCATCATGCTCAAGACCGGCTTGGGCCCCTTTCGGGCACAGCGGAAACTGAAGCAGGCAAGAGGCAATGTCCGAAAGGCCCTGGGCTTACGCGACTAAAAGTCGCGTGATCAGAGGGTGCATGGACCAACGACGGGTAACTAACGGGTTAACTCGCAGCAGGCAGTGCTTGGAGGCCTGGCCCCAAGGGTAGTAATCTTGAAGAGGTACGCAACAAGGCACGCGTTTATGGATAAATTTGTAGTTCGCGGCGGCAATCCCCTGGTCGGAACCATTCGCGTAAGCGGCGCGAAGAACGCCGCTCTGCCGGCGATGGCGGCTTCCATTCTTACCGAAGAGCCGGTCATCCTGGAAAACATTCCCGACGTCCGCGACATACAGACCGAACGCAACCTCCTGGTCGCCATGGGCGCAGAAGTTGAACTGGGTTACGGCCGCGCACACCATCGCACCACGCTGTGTTGCCGGCAGCTGGCCAACCCCGAGGCCGCGTATGAACTGGTCAAGACCATGCGCGCTTCAACCCTGGTGCTGGGACCGCTGGTGGCGCGCATGGGACGGGCGCGCGTTTCTCTTCCTGGAGGGTGTGCCATTGGCGCGCGGCCTATCGATCTCCACATCAAAGGACTGGAAAAACTCGGCGCCAGGATCACGCAGGAGCACGGCTACATTGAAGCCAGCGCGGACCGGTTGCGCGGCGGACACATCGTGTTTGACAAGATCACGGTCACCGGGACGGAAGACCTGATGATGGCCGCAACGCTCGCCGAGGGCGAAACGCTGATGGAAAACTGCGCCCTGGAGCCCGAAGTCGCCGACCTGGCCACGCTGCTCAACAAAATGGGCGCGCGGATTGAAGGCGCCGGGACTCCGACGATCCGCATTGAAGGCGTCACCAGTCTCCATGGCGCGCGGCATCGCATTATTCCCGACCGCATCGAGGCAGGAACGTTTGTGATTGCCGCGGCCTTGAGCGGCGGTGACCTGATTGTGGCCAATTGCGAACCCAAACATCTGGGCGCACTTCTACAAAAGCTTGAAGAGTGCGGCGTAAATATAAGGGCCAACGGGGAATTTGTCCGGGTGATCGGCGATGGCGCATTGCGGGCGGCCGACATCTCCACCGAAGAATTCCCCGGCTTCCCCACCGACATGCAGGCCCAGTTCATGGCTCTGGCCACGCAAGCCGAAGGAACATCCATTGTCACGGAGAACATTTTTGAGAACCGCTTCATGCACGCGCAGGAGCTGGTGCGCATGGGCGCCAACATCAAAGTCGAGGGCAGCCGGGCCATTGTCCGCGGTAAGACCCCGTTGAGCGGGGCCGCTGTCCAGTGCTCTGACCTGCGGGCTTCCGCCTCGCTGGTAATCGCCGCGCTGGTCGCCGACGGTGAAACCATCTTGGACCGCGTCTACCACATTGATCGTGGCTACGAACGTATTGAAGAAAAGCTGCGCGGCGTGGGAGCGCAGATCAGGCGTATTGGCGAAATGCTGCCCCGGAAAGTTGCTGCGCCTCTGGCTACGGCCTGACCCTGGGAACTACCGAGGGAAATCGAACGGGCGTGGTGCGAGCGATGTAGAAATCCTGCCCCATACTTATCCGCCAAGTCTGACCTGCCGGGTCGGTGAGCTTCCACTCTGATGCTTCCCCTCCCGTGGTTCGCAGGTATTGAATCTGATAGACGCCAATGCCGGCCAGAGTGTGCTTTACCACCCGGCCCTGAGCATCGTACTCATTCGTCAACACCTTCTCCGGCGCTGCTCCGGGTCTACGCGCCACCGACACCGACGTCATGTGGTGTTCCGGATCGTACGTATAGAACGTCGTTTGTCCATCAGCTCTGTGGACACGGGCCAGACATCCGCCAGGCTCATACTCATAAGAAACCTGCTTACCGTTTGTACCTTTGACCAGAGTGGTCCGGTGTTTGTCGTCGGACTGAAGACTCAGACCCTGATGATCACTGGCCGTGAGTTGCCTGAGTTCCCACGCGGTTCCCCTTTCGAAGCGTAACTGATTCCCCTTTGCATCGTGAAAATCAGTCCAGACACAGCGTGGCATTGGCGCAGCGCAGGCAAGATACGTGGACCATGAACCATCCCGATATTGGATTTTGTAGTGGTCGGTCACCCAAGTCTCTCGCGCACCATACATGGGATCCTCCTCACTCAAGTAAACAGCGCTGGGATCGAACCCGCGCCCCTGGTCCGTACGGCCCATGAAGTATGCAACCCCATCCTCCCGGTTTACGCGCGTCATCGTTTGAGCTGACAATCCGTCAGATGAAAGATAGGTGTCGAACGTGTGATTGGTCCCCAGCCCCAGTGCGAATGGCTTCAGATAATCAGATTTGTATCCGCGCCGGAATTCTATTACGGGCGTAGAGCTCAGTTCCAAGTCCATGCTTCGCTGGACCAACAAACCCCATCCGAGGTTGGTCATGAAGGTCTCATCGTCGGTCGAGTTCGCCGGATTATCGTATTTGCAATCAGACAAGACCGGACGGTCTGGTTTGATCTTGTGTGTTTTGTATGAATACCTGAAGAACAGACAAGGGTAGGGAGTTCCTCGATATCCGTTCACCGACTGCTCGGGGTGCAGATCAGATTCATAGAGATCGTCCGGGCCGCCATTGGGTGTGAGGGGCGAGTACATGATGCTGGTGGGATCAAAGCTTTCGGGAAGGTGGAAATACGTCATGGCGACATATTTCGTGAGCATCTGCCTCGTCGCAGCGCGTCTCTCCGCGTCGCTGTGCCGATCTCCCCAAAAGGCTGGATCCATGCGGCGGGTCGAGACAATGGCGAATCTCGCGGAATGGAGACTGTACGTAAATTCCCATCCGAGGCGCCGTGGAAAGATGTCCTCGTCCGTGAGCGCAATCATGACCGAGTCGCGCTTCCACGCGATTTTAGGATACCTATCGGTCATATCTGCGATCAGTTCTTCGGCCACGCACTGCTTCCTTGCTCGGACGCAGTCTGAGGGATGAATCCGGACTTGGGTAAGAACGGTGATATCTATCTTGAATTTCTCGCGGTAATAGTCGGCCAGTGATTGGACTGGAATTGCCTGCCGGCCGACCGGCACAAAATAGAGCTTTCCGTGGGCAACTAGCTCTTCCGACCGAACAACGCTCCCATGCTCAACGGGGACACGGCTTGGCCGCAGTACGGGCGTTGCCGGGCGCTGCCGGCGCGCTTCAGCGAATCCCTTTTTGTGAAGGAACCGATAGGCGCCGAAACCTGCCGCAACCAGGACAGCAGCGCAGACTACGATGACGACGGGAATCACCCACGCGACGTTCTTTGTAGCGAACGATGTGCGGCTTGGGGCCATGATAATGACAACGCCGCAATGCGGGCACTGGCCGGGCTGCGCCGGTATGTCGGAATGGCAATTGGGGCATTTCATTGAGAATGCGCTCAATGGTCCATGTTGAGGAGGCCGGGCTTACGCTACTTCGACGGCCCTGGAGCTTTGCCCGGATCCTCGGGCAGGCCGTCTGGAAACAGTTTCTTCAGAAATTCTTTGTCATCGGCCATCTTTTTGAAGCGATCAAACTGCACCTCTTCCTTCCACTGCTTGCCAAAATCATCCGGATGCAGGGACTTGGCTTTGCCAAACTCCGCCAGCGATCCGGCCTGGTCCCCTACCAGGTAATCCAGAAACGCCAGCTGCATGTGGCTGCCGAAACTATTCGGTGAATAGACCAGGGCTTTCCGGGAAGATGCGCGGGCTTTTTCGATGTCGCCGGCGTCCAGCGCCTTGAAGGTCTGGTCACCGTAGTTGTAGGCGAGATTCAAATTCAGCAATCGCCGCAGTTCGGTGAAGGGATCAGGATTGTCGTCAACGTTGATGTAGATGTAACGATCATTGTTGGTGTTGCGTCCGCCGCGCTTCCTCACCACCAGTATGGAAGCCGACTGGCGCCCGCGTGAGTCGCCGCCGGCGGCGTCTCCCGCTTTGAGCGCCGCGAAAAGCCTTTCCGCGAGCTCACCCTGCGTTCCTTCAAGTGCCTTGCCCATGGCTTCCGGAACCTGCGGACCAACCAGAATATTGCCCTGCGCCGACCAGGTTTTGCCCTGGCGGTCCCCGGCCCAGTTCGGAGCATTCGGCCCCGTATAAGCGGCGATATTGCCCTTTGCGTCAACAATGGCGACCTGTCGCCCATCCTTGCCTGGAAAAGTATCGTCTTTGAGTATCTTTTCGAGCGCTTGCTGCGCGGTCAGTCCCTGGCGAAGCAGATCAATCGCCTGCTGGCCATAGCCAACATTCACATTAGCCTGGGTAGCCACCGCTCCCACGTCCGCCATAGCCCAGGGAACGACCGATCCCACAGAGAAGTAGCGCGAAGCCACAGCCACGCCCATTTCGCCGTTCTGCGGGTCAATGGCCACGATGGAAAAGGTGGACACCGGCGGCGGTGGAGTAGTCTGGGCCAGGAGGCCGATCGCAAATAGCAGCATGACTGCAAGAAATAAACGGTTTTTCATTAGGATTTCTCTCACGATCAGGGTCATCAGCGTGAATCAGTCGTGGAGCCGCGTTCGAGTTATTACAGCCCAAACAACTCTCTTAGCCGTTTCGTCTGGGCGCGGCTGACGGGTACTTCGCTTTGCTTTTTGTCGTCCATACGGAGCTGGTACGAGCTCTTGAACCACGGCACAACTTCTTTGATGCGGTTGATGTTGACCACGTAAGACCGGTGGGCGCGCCAGAACATGTCCGGGTCGAGCCCTTCGAGGAGTTCTTCCAGCGTGCGGCAGTTGGACTGGCCTTCCAGGGTGGTCGAGATCACGCTGATCACGCCGTCTTCAATGGACGCAAAACAAACGTCTCTCTGCTCCACCAGCAGCAGCCGTCCCGCGGCGCGGACCAGTACTTTGGAATTCTGCGGGCGTTGCGCTTCCAGCATCTTCACCAGCGTGTCGATCTTGTCATTGCCGGGAGCCTTGCCTTCCAGTTTCCTGCGGACCTTTTCTATGGCCTGGGTGACACGCTTTTTATCAAACGGCTTCAGGACATAGTCAACTGCGCTGACCTCAAAGGCCTTCACCGCATACTGGTCATAGGCAGTGGCAAAAACGATATGGGGCATGGATATTTTCCGGTCCAGCAGCTTCTTGATCACGCCAAAGCCATCCAGTCCGGGCATCTGCACGTCGAGGAAAACCAGGTCCGGGGAGTGCTCTTTGATCAGGTTGACGGCCTCCAGACCATTGCGTCCCTGGGCCACGATGTCCACGTCATCCACCGATTTCAGCAGATAGCTGAGCTCGTCCCGGGCGAGCTGTTCGTCGTCAACAATGACCGCGGAAAGTGACATGGCCTAAGTATAGATGGAGAACTATCGCCGCCTCAATCGTACTGTTCGCGAGTAGAATTATGGGAATTGGAGAAAACGATGATAAAGAACAAGAAAGCCCGCGTTCTGGTTGGCGTGACGGTTTTCTTGATATTTGTCACCCTCGATTTTTGGCGCGGCTACCACCAGAGCCGCTCCATTCCACTCGGAGTCATCACCGCCATCGGCGGCATTCTGGATGGACTATTGGTCTTCTTCTGGATGTGGCCGGGGCCGGCCGACGACCGGCCTGACGGACAAGATTCCAGCGGTACATTGATCTGAATTCTCTAGCTGCTGCGCTCCACCACAAACTCCGGAATAAACAGCAACGCGCTCTTGATTTCCGAGTCGGGGAACGTGCAGATGGCGTTTCGCGCGGTTTCCGCATGCTGAGCGGCGGCATCGTAGGCGTATTGGATGGATCCGTAGCGGTTCAGCACCACCAGGATCTGTTCATGCTGCACGGCGATGAAGGCGCGTTCTTCCAGGACTTTTTCAACAAGTTTGCGCTCGCCAGGTGTACAGCGTTCCAGGGCATGGATCACGGCCATGGTGACTTTGCCTTCGCGCAGGTCGCTGGCGACGGGTTTGCCTAGAACTTCTTCCGATGCAGTGAGGTCCAGAACGTCGTCGACAATCTGAAACGCCAGGCCCAGGTTGCGGCCGTATTCCGCCAGTCTTGCCTCTTGCTCTTCGCTCGCTTTGCCCAGGATCGCACCGACCTTCATAGACACGGAAAACAGGCAGGCAGTCTTGCGGAAGATCAGGTCAAAATGCTCGTCCGGACTGATGCACTTGCCCAGCTTTTCCATTTGCAGCAGTTCGCCTTCCACCATCTGCTGGGTGAGCTCGATCAGAACGTCAAGAATCCGGAAATTGCGCTCTTCCACGGCAACCTTGAAGGCCTGCATGTACAGCCAATCGCCCGCGAGCACGCATTTGGAGTTTCCCCACTGGGTGTTGGCCGCCGGACGTCCGCGACGGGTTCTGGCTTCATCAATAATGTCGTCATGCACCAAGGTTGCGGTGTGAATAATTTCGACTACCGCCCCCAGGCGGATGGCGCTGCGTTCGTCGTGGGGAAACAGCTTGGCGGCCAGCAGCAGCAGCACCGGACGTATGCGTTTACCGCCGCCCGCGCGCAGGTGTTCGCCAATATCCGTGATGGCCCGGACGCCTGAGACGGTATCGCGGCCGAACTCGCGCTCAATGGCCGCCAGGTCTTCCCGCAACAGCTCAAAGACCTCTTTGGCGCTGGATATGGCTGATGAACTCAAATCTCCCCTTTAGCTTCTGTAATTCGTAAACTGCATGTCAATTCCGAAGTCATGCCCCTTCAGCAAGGCAATGATTTCCTGCAGCGTGTCGCGGTCTTTGCTGCTGACCCGGACGGTGTCTCCCTGAATGGAAGCCTGGACTTTCTTCTTGGAGTCCTTGATGACCCGCACAATGTCCTTGGCTTTTTCCTGGGGAATGCCCTGCTGCATCGTTACCTTTTGCCGCACTGTGGAGCCGGCGGCCGGCTCAACGACGCCGTACGTCAACGCCTTGATGGGCACGCCGCGCTTCACCAGTTTGCTCTGAAGAATATCAGTTACGGCTTTGAGCTTGTACTCGTCCGCCGAGGTCAGAATCAGGGCTTCTTTGCCGTCAAGTTGAATATCTGATTTGCTGTCTTTCAGGTCAAAGCGCGTGTGGATTTCCTTGAGCGCGTTTTGAATTGCGTTGGCGACCTCTTGCAGGTCGACTTTACTGACGATGTCAAATGAGTTGTCGGATGCCATGCACGTATAGTCTACAAGACTTGCCCGCGGATGCACGCCTTAGGCATGCCGGCCCACGGCGACGCCGCGAAAAACCGCGACGCTATTCGCCCCAGATTCTCGTTACCAACGTACTCTTGCCGGTTTTTGCGCGCGTTGCGATGATGATCCCGTTCGACAAGAGTTCTGGCCGGCAGGTTTCGGGGGAAAGCTGGCCGGCCAGGCAAAGTTCAACAACCGAAAAAACAGGCCTCGGCTAGTCCGAGGCCTGTTGCTTTTTGGGGCTCTGGTTAGCCGAACGGGTTCTCATCCGCGGACGGCCCGTAGATGGCCGGTACCGGAACATCGTTCAGCCTGAGGTAAACGCCCAACTGGGCGCGATGATGAATCACGTGGCTCAGGATGAATGCGCGCAACACCCCGGCGCGAGGTAAGGTGAAAATCGCCTTGCCGCCGGCCACCAGGGACCACGGCTTCACAAGATCGCCGTCTTTCGCGCCGGCAATCGCTTTGCGGGCGGTCGCGGCGTTGGTATCAAATGCGCTGAGAATCTCAGCGCGAGACTTCAGGGGCGGAGTCGGCGGCGCGGTAGCGACGTCGAATGAATCCTGGTGGACGATCGCATCGGCCCAATGGTTGATGGTGGCCAGGTGCGTGGCCAGCGCGCCCAGAGTTGCGGACTTTTCGTGGGGCTTCCAGCCCAGTTTGTTTTCCGGGACCCGTTCCAGCGTCTTCCTGGTGTTGGCCATTTCGTGGTCAAATTCCGGCAGCATTGCTTCGCTGATTGCCATACAGTCTCCTTTGAACATAATTTGATTTCAGTGTCACGGCACTCCATGGCAGCTTTCCTTGTAGAGTGGATCTGCCGCGGTGAGGGACGGTTCGAGATGGGTCCGTCCGGACCTGCCGCTAAACGGATTGTATGTGTCGGTTGGTGATAAGGCCACAAGAAAGCTCCACCAGGCAGAGGTTGAGTCTCCAAAACTCCCGGTTTACCCAGCCGCTTGTGCTGGGAGATCCGGCTTGAAAGGACGGTTGGGTCCGATTTAGTATTCGACCCACTATGAAGCAAGCAAACGTATTATGGCAGCTTGTCGCTGCAGTGGGAACAATTGCTATATTCGCCGGCGCCGCATCGCAACCAACGGTAACAATTGATAAACCAAAGTCGCGCACCGTGACCGGAGGCGCCTGCCGAATTTTGAGTGACGATACTTTTTCTGGCAACTGGGGTCCTGCTGCCCTGCCGACGTTGGCGTTCACCATCGGGCCGGGCTCAGCAATGGCCGACCAGATGCACGCTAACAAGGCCAAATATACGGGTCCGGGCACCTATCGGAATGAGATTGTCGCTGTGTACCTGGGCAAGACCGCACTCGAAGACAGCTACATGGGGCTGGGCACCGTCCTGATCAACGCCGACGGGCACACCGGTACTTTCACATTGAACAACGGCTCCGCCGCCGGGCACTTCGACTGCGGATTACCGCCAGCGCGCTAAGTCCAAGGAGGCGGCCGATTAAAGCTCCCGCAACGCGGCGGGTTGCTTCGTGTTTTCCTGCTGGCTTTCTGCTACCGTAAGGGACATCACGGGAGGTAGAGTCATGTCCACCGCCGCGCGCGCCACCAAATCACCCCGGCAGCTCTATTCCATGGCCAAGCGCCTGGGGAACTGGGACCCGGAAACCATTTCGCTGGAAGAAGACCGCGCGCACTGGGCCGCGCTCAACTCGCAACAGAAAGAGCAACTCATTAAAGTCTGCGCGTTGTTTTATGAAGGCGAAGTCAGCGTCTCCGACACGCTCGCCTGGTTCATGCTGGCCGTCCCGGACTTCGAACGCCGCATGTTTCTCTCCACCCAGATATTTGAAGAGGTCAAGCATGCCGAATTTTTCGAGGGCTATTTTCGGGAGATCTGCGGGACGGTGAATACTTCCGTGTATCTGGTGCCGGAATATCGCGGCGTGCTGCGGGACGAATTGCAGAAACGCGGTGAAACCATGGGGCGTGCCCTGACCAACGGCCACCGCGAAGACCTAGGCCTAGCCATGGCCCTGTTTGCCGCGCATTACATGGGCATCATTGAAGGCACCATGGCGCTGACCGGCTACGAATTCTTTGATGAGCTGCTGACCCGGATGCACATGTTTCCCCGGCTGAACGAAGGCATTCGCATGATCCGCGCCGACGAAGGCCGGCACATCACGCACGGAATGGACTACCTGCGCGAAATGCTGGCCGACCATCCGGAGTATGTTCCCCCGGTTCGCGAATTATTCATACAGGAGAGCGCCAGGATCGCCGCGCGCAACAGTTTTGTCTACAATCCCAACCCGCTGGGCATTGACCGGGAACGCATTCTAGCGATTTCCTATGCCAACCTGGAACAGCGCATGAGAGAAGCCGGGCTGAATTAGCTGGCCCGAACGTTGGCACAGTGATCCTTGGCTGAGCAACGCGATCTGTGTGAATCAGTGGTAGGAACTTCCTAGCTGACCATGATCGGAACTCTGGACGCCTCTTTTGCCCCCCGTGTCGCCACGGTGCAGTTGCGGCCTTTGGCTTTGGCCCGATAAAGCGCTTTGTCCGCCAGCTTGAGCAGGTCCTGGGGACGCAGACGGTCGCCGGCGTACTCAGCCACACCGATGCTCACGGTAACACTGGTCTCTCTCTCAGCACGTCTTTTGCGGCGGACAGCACGGCGGTCCCTGCCGCGGACCACAAAGTTAGACTGCTCAATCGTTCGTCGAATGTATTCAAGAGTTGCGAACGCCTCCGCCAGGGACTTCCCTGGAAACACGATGGCAAATTCTTCGCCGCCGTAGCGGTAAGCCTTGCCGCTGCCGATGTGGGCCAGCCGGGAAGCCACCATGCGCAGGGCGTGGTCGCCCGCTTCATGACCGTAGGTGTCGTTAAACTTCTTGAAATGGTCGACGTCCAGCATGGCTACCGTATAGGGGCCTCCCAACTGGAGCAGCGCTTCATTGAGCGCCCGGCGGCTGGGAAGCTGGGTCAGTTCGTCGCGATAAGCCATGGCGTATGAAGTTTCGACGACGGCGACCATGAGCGACAAACCAGCCGCTGCATAGTAGACGCCCGCCGCGGTGCCGCTCGCTTTGGTTTCTATCGCCAGAAAAACCGCCGCCATGGACCAGAGCAGGCTGCTCTCGACCGGACGATATCGCCGCAACAGGGAAATCGCCAGCACAATTGCCGCGATCAGAAAAGCCACGAGTGACGGTTGAGAAATCCTGCTCCCATCCGTTAGGCCGCGCAGAAAATCCCGGTCCAGCGGCGCGACCACGCGCATCACGGCCGGCTGGCAGAGCAGCCAGACTACGGCGATCTGTGCGGCAATCGCTGCGAACCGCCGGCGACCGGCGGCCGAGACAATCCCGCGTTCGCGCAGGAACGCAAGCGTCATCAGGTTGAGTGGCAGGAGCAGCGCGATAGCGTCCAACAGCATCTTGCGCGTCTCCTTCGTCGCCAGTTCCGGCTGTACCCATATCAGGGCGACCCCGGCCACGCCGAGCGCGAGAAAAGCAAAAAAGAGGCGGCTGCGGCGGAAAATCGCGCTCAGCAGCATACCGGCCCCGAAAACAACATAAGGACAATACCCGACGATGCGGGCCGCGGTCGGACTCGAAAAAAGCTCCAGCCGGGCAAGCACTACCGCAACCACCAGCAGGAGTCCTCCGGGAACCACCAACCCGTACGCAGCTTCGTGCAGCACAGTCCAGGCGTTCGCGCCAGTATCAATCTGTTGCTTGGAATGTCGTCTCGGCATGGCCCCTTTTTTACGCTACCGCAACGGAATCTCTATCTATATTGAGATGAATTTTCGCCGGAACCTGTGGTTTCGAATAGATAACTTTGGTGGTGTGACCGTAGTGCTCCGGGTTGCCGCAAAGAGTGACCTTGCCAAGTCGAGGGATAATTAGGGCTTCAAAAACCGCCCCTGGCGTGTAGAATGACGCCCGAACCAAACCTTTGCCGGACCAACCCTTAAGGTGCTGTGAGATTCAGGGCTGTTAGCCAGTCCAATTCATTTGTCCAGGAGCGCTCTATGAAATACGCTGCGGAACTGTTCGGGACTTTTGTACTGGTGTTTGCCGGATTGACGACAGCGGTGATCGCCGGCGGCCAGGTCGGAAACGTGGGCGTGGCTCTGGCCTTTGGATTATCGCTGATGGCCATGGCATTTGCCTTGGGCCCGATCTCCGGCTGCCATATCAATCCGGCAGTCACCTTCGGGATGCTCCTCAGCAAACGAATCGGCGCCGGACAAGCCCTGGGCTACTGGGTCGCGCAAGTCCTTGGCGGCATTTTGGGCGCCGGGCTGGTTGCCGTCATTGCCAGCGGCGCGCAGGCAGGCTCTTCAGGCATCGCCGCGCTGGCCGGAGCGGCCAACGGATTCGGCGAACATTCTCCGGGACACTACAATCTGGTCGCCAGCTTCCTTGCGGAGGCTTTCCTTACCATGCTCCTGGTCACCACGGTCCTGGGCGCCACGGACAAGAGAGCGCCGGCAGGCTTTGCCGGGATCCCCATCGGCTTGATACTGACGGTGATCATTCTTGGCGGCATTCCGATCACCAACGGAGGGTTTAATCCCGCACGCAGCATCGGGCCGGCAGTCTTCGTCGGCGGCTGGGCCCTGCAACAGGTCTGGCTATTCATCGCCGCGCCGCTCGTTGGCGGCGCTCTGGCTGCCGGGGTTTATATGACGATCAAAGAACCGGCGTCATCGTAAGAATCTAAGCCCACTCTGGTATATCCGCGCGGATTTATTCCACACTGACGCTGCTGGCAGAATAAACACGTTTTCCTGTAACGCAAGAGCTATAAATCTCACTCTCCTATGGCGCTTTTGCTAGGAAAATGTTGCGAAGAAAGTTGGAAAGAAAGAAGGTCAAAACAGCGACCGGCTATGGTAGTATCGCAGCACGTTCCCCCAGGTTGTCCAAGCAGAAGATAATTGGCAGTCTCGATTGCCCGGTGCAATTACGTCAGTAAGAGTATTGCATTCTGGCAGTTATGGGTATTGCCAAAACTTCATTTTGAGTGCGGATGTGCGCCGGCCAGGGCGCCGCTGCTAGCTAGAAGATGATGCATAGTCCTATGGCCACTTCGTCCCGAGCCTGCAGCCTTTTCGTGTTGTGTCTTGTCACGTTCCTTGCAGCGGACCGTGGAGCCGCCCAGAGCGCGCCGGCGTCACAGCCGGCCGCTCCACCGCCTACAGTGGAACAATCGGCCACGACTGCGCCCAGCACGCCGCAGTCCCCGACTGTGCAATCCGCCGTTGAGTTACCCAGCGCGGCACAAGCCGCACCATCACCGCCCACACCGGCGCCAATCGCTCCGGCTGACCCGTGCGCCGACGTTACGCAGGCCGCGCTTTGCGCGTTCGTCGAATCCGGACAGCTGGCCGATCTGCGCTGGCCCAACTTCAACGACTATCGCAAAGACGTCAAGGACTTCTATCTGGCTTCAAGCTATGCCCTGGCCTGGTCCGCCCAGGACCAGCCTACGCCGCAAGCTCGCGCTGTCATCAGCGCCTTACAGGATGCCGACAAAAAGGGCCTTCGGGCTGATGACTACGACGGCCCGCGCTGGAGCGACCGACTTGCGCGCTTGTCCGGGTCCACGCCCGCGCCGTCGGCTGATGACTGGCTGCGGTTTGACCTGGCACTGACCGTTTCTGCCATGCGCTACATTTCCGACCTGCACAACGGGCGCATCAGTCCGCAATATTTTGAATACGGTCTGGACATTGAAGCCAAGAAATACAAACTGGCGGAGTTTCTCCGGACCAGCGTAGTTTCCGCTCCGGACATGGCTCCTGTGCTCGAAGAGATTGAGCCTGCGCATGTTGCATATCGCCGCGCGCTGGGTGCGCTGGCCCAATATGTGGCCCTGGCGAAGGCCGGTGACGGCGAGCCGCTTCCCGCCCTCACCACGGACAAGATCAACCCCGGAGACGTGTATCCCGGCCTGTCCCAGTTGGCGCAGCGTCTGAAGCTGCTGGGGGACCTTCCGCCGGACGCCTCTGCACCCGTGGCAACAAGCCCAGCGACGCCCGAAACAACGCCCGCGCCAACGAATGTGTACGACGGCGACGTGGTGAAGGCGGTCAAACATTTTCAGCAGCGCCATGGATTGTTGCCCGATGGCACAATCGATAAGGACACTTTCGACGAGCTGGGGGTGCCGCTAAGCCGCCGCGTGACGCAGCTTCAGCTGCTGCTGGAGCGCTGGCGCTGGTTGCCGTCTGACCTTCATCCGCCGATGATCGTGGTCAATATCCCGGAGTTTCAGCTTCACGCTTACGGAGAGAAGAGCACTCTTTCCATGAAGACGGTTGTCGGCAAGGCCCTGGACCACCAGACGCCGGTTTTCGCCGATACCATGCGCTACGTGATTTTCCGGCCTTACTGGAACGTTCCCAAGAGCATCGTGGAAGATGAGCTGCTGCCCGCGATCACCAGGAACAAACAGTATCTCGACAAACACCATTACGAAGTCGTTGACCGCGAGGGAGAAATCATCCCGGAGGACAAGATCGACGCCAAGGTCCTCCGCCAGCTCAAGGCCAAGAAGTTGGAGATCCGGCAAAAGCCCGGGCCCGGTAACGCGCTGGGCGCGGTGAAATTTGTGTTTCCCAACCACTACGACGTCTACCTGCACGGCACGCCGGAACGCAAGCTATTCTCTCAATCGCGGCGTGATTTCAGCCACGGCTGCATCCGCGTGGAGAACCCGGCGGCGCTGGCGGCATGGGTTCTGCGCGGGAACCATGAATGGACGCGCGATCGCATCCACGATGCCATGGATGATGACGAACCCTTACAGGTCAATCTTCCCCGGGCGATCCCGGTGCTGATTTTGTACGGGACGGCTTCCGTCGAGGAAAACGGTGAGGTCCATTTTTTTGCAGACGTCTACGGACACGATGCCCAGTTGGAAAGGGCCCTGGCCGGCGGACTGCCGTATCCTACGCAGAATCCGGTTGCAAATTCCGCGCCAAGTCCCAGCGGCGCGCCGAATTAGAGGATGATAGGCTACCAGCGGCGGACAGGTCCGACATCCACATGGACAAACTGCTTGCTGCGATAGTAACCCACTCCGCCGCGATGCAGCGCCAGAGCGGCATCACGCAGTTCTTTTGTGGTAAGCCCCGGCAGACGAATGTCGATGGCCATGGCCTGCATGTGCAGACTGTGTTTGGCTACCCTGCGGGAGCGGCGCCGCAAAAACCTGTTGGTTTCCGGTGTGCGGTAGCCGCAAACAACGTTGATTTCCGCGTCCGGCTCTCCCACGGACGCCGTAAGGTCGGCCAGCAAATCGAACAGCTTCGGATCAAATTCGTGGACAGTTCCCGTGCGAGTGTCGCGAAGAAAGCGGTCGAGTTGCGTAATCGCCTCTGGAACATACTCGTCGCCTTCGCGGTACACCACGTCAATGTGCTCGTTGGTGTGCGTGTTGTACATCCGCAGGCGGCTGATCTCCACCGGTTTGGCCGGAGTAACCGCTGAAGTCTCATGTCCTGTAACAGGTGCTAGAAACGTGGCCAGAAATAGAATTAAGGGGTGCATAGTTTTTTGGGATTCTAACTGTAGGCAATCGGATGCGACAAGTAGCTCTTTAGGTCCGCACTAATCGAAAGTGATGGCCCACGCGAATCCGGTGCTGTCCTTGTGGGGTACGAGGGCCGCTCAGGGGTGTAAAATCTACTCCTAGGATCAAAAGGGAGGCCCCATGTCGGCCACTGCAACTGCACTTGAATTGAAGCCCTGTCCGCTCTATATCGATGGCCAACGGGTAATATCGCGCGGTCCGAAGGACATTCAATACAATCCCGCGACCGGAGAGGCCGCTGCAGAGATACCGCGCTGCACGGCCGAAGAGATTTCCGCCGCCGTGGAAGCGGCGCAAAAGGCCTTCCCTGCCTGGAGCCGCACTCCAGTGGTCCAGCGCTGCAAGGCGCTTTTCAAATTTCGCGAACTGATGGAAGCCAACGCCGACGAGATAATCTCCCTGGTCACCGAAGAGAACGGCAAAACCACGGACGAAGCCAGAGGGTCGTTTGACCGCGGCATCGAGTGCATTGAATTTGCATGCGGCGCCCCAACGCTGATGATGGGCGACACTGTGGACCGCGTCGGCACGTCGGTGGACAGTTGGTCCACGCGATATCCGGTAGGCGTTTGCGTCGGAATCACGCCGTTTAATTTCCCGTGCATGGTGCCGCTTTGGATGTTTCCCATGGCGATTGCCTGCGGAAACACCTTCGTGCTCAAGCCTTCCGACAAAGTTCCGCGCACCTCGGTCCGCATGGTGGAGCTGGCACACGAAGCAGGTCTGCCGCCCGGCGTGCTGAACCTGGTGCATGGCGCCAAAGATACCGTGGACCGGTTATTTACTGATCCGCGCGTGAGAGCCGTCTCTTTTGTGGGATCGAGCGCCGTGGCCAAATACATATATCAGACGGCGGCCAACAACGGCAAGCGCGTGCAGGCCCTGGGCGGCGCGAAAAACCATTCCGTCGTTCTTCCGGATGCAGAAATGAAGTCAACCGTAGCGGCCATCATGGGATCGTCATTCGGCTGTGCCGGCGAGCGCTGCCTGGCCACGAGTGTTGTGATTGCCGTGGGTGAAGCCGGTGATCCGCTGGTGAAAGAACTTGTGCGCGCCGCGGACAATATGAAAGTTGGCCCGGGATGCGAAGCGGGATCGCACATGGGCCCGGTGATCACTGAAGAATCCAAGAAACGCATTTTGAGCTACATCGAACTGGGCGAAAAAGAGGGCGCGGCGCTCGCCCGCGACGGACGAAAAGACGCGGTTTCCCGCCGCGCCGGATATTTCGTCGGCCCAACCATCCTGGACAAGGTGAACCCTGATTCCCGGGTCGCGAAGGAAGAAATCTTTGGGCCGGTTCTGTCCGTGGTCCGCGTGAAGGACTTGAAGGAAGCCATTGACGTAGTCAGCCGTTCGGAATACGGAAACGCGGCTTCCGTCTTTACCCGTTCCGGAGGAAGTGCTCGCGAGTTTACGCAGAACGTCACGGCGGGAATGGTCGGGATCAATGTGGGCGTGCCCGCTCCTGTGGCATTCTTCCCATTCTCAGGATGGAAGAATTCATTCTTTGGAGACCTGCACGCGCTCGGCAAAGACGCGGTGCATTTCTATACGGAGACAAAAGTCGTTACGTGCCGATGGCCTGAGTAGCACTGGCCCTCACACTCCGCTATACACCGCGCGCTTCAGGAAATTCCCCTGCCCGGCCTTGCCGTGGAACTGGTCACCGTCCACCACGACGCGTCCCCTCGAGAGCACAACGTCCGGCATGCCTTTGACCTTGATGCCTTCAAACATCGAATAATCCACGCGCATGTGGTGCGTCTTGGCGCTGATGGTGTGTTCGCGGTTGGGATCGAAGATGACCAGGTCGGCGTCGCTGCCAACGGCGATTGTTCCTTTTTGCGGATAGAGGCCGAAAATTCGTGCCGGCGCAGTTGATACGAGTTCGACAAAGCGGTTCACGCTAAAACGGCCCTTCCCTACTCCTCCTGAATAGATCAGACTCATGCGGTGCTCGATCCCGGGACCGCCGTTGGGGATTTTGGTGAAATCGTCTTTGCCCATTTCCTTTTGTTCTTTGAAACAGAATGGACAATGGTCCGTTGAGACGACCTGCAAATGGTCCTGTTTCAGACCGGTCCAGAGCTTTTCCTGATGCCATTTCTCGCGCAGCGGAGGCGTGAAGACATACTTGGCGGACTCAAACCCCGGCTTGTCCATATCGTCGAGCGAAAGGTAGAGATACTGTGGACAAGTCTCGGCGTAGACGGGCAGTCCGCGGTCGCGGGCTTCGCGGACTTTCTCCAGAGCCTCATTGCAGCTCAGATGGACAATGTACACTGGCGATCCCGCCATCTCCGCTAAGGCAACGGCGCGGGACGTAGCTTCGGCTTCGGCGGTAGTAGGACGTGTAAGCGCGTGGTATTTGGGCGCGGTCTTCCCTTCTGCCAGCGCCTGCTGCACGATGACGTCAATTGCGCCGCCATTTTCCGCGTGCATGCAAATCATGCCGCCGATCTTGGAAGCCTTCTGCATGGCCTTGAAAATGGTCGCGTCGTCCAGCATGAAGACGCCGGGATACGCCATGAAGAGCTTGAAGCTGGGCACGCCTTCACGCACCAACTCGGCCATTTCGTCGAGGCGCGCGTTTGGCAGGTCGGTAATGATGCAATGGAAGGCGTAGTCGGTGGTGGCCTTGGACGCGGCCTTCTGCATCCAGGCATCGAAGGCGGCGCGCAACGGCTGGCCCTTGTACTGGATGGCAAAATCAATCAGCGTGGTGGTGCCGCCAAAAGCGGCAGCGCGCGTTCCGGTTTCAAAATCGTCGGCGCTCGTCGTGCCGCCGAAAGGCATATCCAGATGCGTGTGTACGTCAATGCCGCCGGGCATCACGTATCGGCCCTTGGCGTCAATGATGCGCGTGGTATTGTCGCGGGCCAGCGCTTGCCCAACAGCCACGATCTTGCCGCTGGTGATGGCCACGTCGGCGGCGTACGTGTCCGTGGCGGATACCACCGTGCCATTTACAACCAGGGTATCAAAGGACATCTCATCTCCTGTTGATGTATGTAAGGAACCCCCATGCCCACGGCAAATAGCAGTCCGGACCACACGACACCCCAAGCACCCTGGCCTGCTGCTTGGAGCTTCCAGAGGGCATGAATGGCGATCCAGGAGGGGCCGCAAAACAGCGAACTCGACAGCACTAACCCCGATAACCGCAATCTGAATTCCTGCATTGACTTTCCCTCTCCGACGAAGACTTACTTGGGTTCCCGTCAGCGGACACGGGCATTCTATGCTACACTCGCGGAATTTCCACTTCCCTGTTTTTGAGGGAGGTCTAACCCATGTTCAAAGATCCAGCTCCCAGGCTGCCGCTCGATCAGCTTGAAAAGAATTTCGCCGACATCAATCCGCCGCTCAATGCCGGCCAGGCGCTGGAAGAAGCTTCGCGCTGCCTGTTCTGCCATGACGCGCCGTGTATTAAAGCCTGTCCAACGGAAATTGACGTTCCCCAGTTTATCCGCCAGATCATCACCGGCAACCTGCGCGGATCGGCGAAAACGATTCTGGAAGCGAACATTCTGGGCCAAAGCTGCGCCCGTGTCTGTCCGACTTCAGTCCTGTGCGAAGGCTCATGTGTGTTGAATGCAGAAGGCAGGAAGCCCGTGGAGATCGGCAAGCTGCAGCGCTATGCCGTAGACCCGTTTGTTGACAGCGGCGCGCAACTCTTCAAGCCGGGTGTGGACAACGGCCGTCGCGTGGCCTTGATCGGCGCCGGACCCGCCAGCCTTTCCTGCGCTGCCGAGCTGCGCAAGCGCGGATACGTGACCGTGATCTTTGACGCCAATCCGCATCCCGGCGGCCTGGACACTTACGGCATTGCCGCCTACAAGATGCGCGCGCATGAGACGCTGAAGGAAATCGAAATGGTACAGAGCCTCGGAGTCGAAATCAGATGCGGCGTCACAGTGGGCGAGAACAGTGTCGACAAAAATGAAGAGGTGAGCCTTGCCGAGCTGGAGCGTGACTATGACGCTCTGTTCATCGGCATCGGCTTGGGCCAGACTGACGATCTTGGCATTCCGGGAGAGAACCTGACGGGCTGCATGGACGCTCTCTCCTTCATTGAAGAGACCAAGAGCAAGAGCTTCGATCAGGTGCCGGTGGCGAAGCGGGTCGCGGTCGTTGGCGGAGGAAACACCGCGATTGACGTGGTCACCGCCGCTCGGCGTCTGGGCGCGGAAGAGGTTTTCATGGTCTACCGGCGCACGGCGGAAGAAATGTCGGCGTTTGATTACGAATATGAGCTCGCGAAAAACGATTGCGTGACGTTCGTATGGCAAGCTTTGCCGGTACGCGTGGTTGACGACGGCCATGGTCACGTCGCCGCGCTGGAGTGCGTACGCACCCAACCTTCTGTGAAAGACGCGAAGGGCCGCATCAGTTATGTTCCCGTGCCTGGTTCGGAGTTTGGTCTGGACGTCAGCATGGTGGTGAAAGCGCTGGGCCAGAAACGCAAAATTGAATTCCTGCAACAGGTTCCGAATCTGGAACTCAAGAATGGCCGCGTTGAGGTTGATCCGCAAACCATGCGGACGAGCAATCCGCGTTACTTCGCCGGCGGAGACTGCGTGAACGGCGGCGGCGAAGTCGTGGACGCGGTGGCCCACGGCAAGAAAGCTGCGGCCGGCATCCACCAGATGCTGGAAGCCGCGCGCGAAAGGACTGCCCATGCCTGATCTCAGTATCAACTTCTGCGGAGTGCGCTCGCCGAACCCGTTCTGGCTGGCCTCCGGGCCGCCCACCAATACCGCGTATCAAGTCATGCGGGCGTTCGACGCCGGCTGGGGCGGAGCTGTGTGGAAGACGATTGGTGAACCCATCATTAATACCGCCTCGCGCTACGGGTCTGTTGATCTGAAGAATGAGCGCATGATGGGCCTGAACAACATTGAACTCATCAGCGACCGGCCTATCGAAGTCAACCTGCGCGAGATTGCGGAAGTGAAGAAGCGCTTTCCCACCCACACCGTGGTTGCTTCCTTGATGGTTGAATCCAAACGCGAGACCTGGCATGACATTGTCCGTCGCACAGAAGACGCCGGCGCAGACCTGCTGGAACTGAATTTTGGATGTCCCCACGGCATGTCGGAACGCGGCATGGGTGCGGCCGTGGGCCAGGTGCCGGAATACGCCACCATGATTACGAGCTGGGTGAAAGAAGTGGCACGGACTCCCGTAATCGTGAAGCTCACGCCCAACGTGACGGACATCGCCCACATGGCCAGGGCGGCCAAAGCCGGCGGCGCCGATGCGGTTTCGCTGGTGAATACTTTTAACAGCATTGTTGGTGTTGACCTGGACAATTTTTCTCCGCGTCCCTCGGTCGCCGGACGAGGCAGCCACGGCGGCTACTGCGGCCCGGCTGTACGACCGATCGCGTTGCACATGGTTTCCTCCGTCGCCAAGACCGTTGACGTTCCTGTTTCGGGAATCGGCGGCATCGGCAACTGGCGCGATGCAGTGGAATTCATGCTCCTGGGCTCGACTTCCGTGCAGGTTTGTACCGCCGCCATGCACTACGGCTTCCGTATTGTCCGCGACATGATCGAGGGCCTGGACAACTACCTGGAAGAAAAAGGTTTTGCTTCCGCCATGGATATCGTCGGCAAGTCCACGCCGCGCATTGACGATTGGGGCAACCTCGATCTGAATTACAAGATCGTCGCCAGGATTGACGCCGGGAAGTGTATTGGCTGCAATCTTTGTTACATCGCCTGCGAAGACGGCGCGCATCAATGCATACGCGTGGACGCGCGCCCGCAAGGAGATCTTCGCCACGGAGTTGATTTGAAACACGTGCCGGTGGTGTTGGAAGATGAGTGCGTTGGATGCAATCTCTGCGCGCTCGTCTGCCCTGTACCCGACTGCATTACCATGGCGCAGATCAATACGGGACGTCCTGCCATGAGTTGGAAGCAGCTGCAGGAAGCACGGGGAAAAAGCCCGCAATGCAGCATGGAAGAGTTACTGGACGGGAGAGAATGATTTGTACGATAACTCAGAAAGGAAATTCAGTCATGGAACGCAGAAACATTTTGAAGGGCGCAGGCGCAGTGGCGGCGATCGCCGCGACAGGAAGCTTGACCATGGAACGCGCTGAGCCCAGTCCAGAGCCCGCTCGTCCCCGAGGAATGGCGCGCGGGCTGACAGTTTTGAATATCCGCCGCAACGGGGCATACGCGCTTGGCGTCAAGACCGATAAGGGCATCCTGGTGGCGCCGGATGCGGCCAAGTTGCTTCACATGCATGCGCCCGCCGACATTGATGATCTACTGCAGCATCAGGACGGTCCCAGCTTGAACGCGCTAGTGGATACAGCTTTGAAGTCCGGTCAGTCACACAGCGCGTTTATTAAAGAAGAGACCATTGAGTACGGACCGATCGTGACTCATCCTGAAAAAATCGTTTGCGTCGGCCTGAACTATCGCAAGCACGCCCAGGAGATAGGCTCGCCCATCCCCAAAGCGCCGGTGCTCTTCAGCAAATTCAACGTCGCGCTCAACCACCATAACGGCACCGTGAAACTGCCGGTGGAAGTTGCGAAGAAGTTTGATTACGAGGTGGAGTTGGTGATGATCATCGGCAAGGAAGCCAGAAACATCAGCGAAGCTGACGCGCTCTCTTGCGTGGCTGGTTATTGTACCGGCAACGATTTCACTGCCCGCGACCTGCAACTGGAAACCGGCGGCCAATGGCTGATCGGCAAGACCCCGGACCAGTTTGCGCCACTGGGGCCGTATATGGTCACCGCCGACCAGATCAATCCCGACAACCTGAAGCTGGAAACCCGCGTCAACGGCGAAACGCGCCAGTCGTCCAACACCAGCGACTTTATTTTCAACAGCAGGCAGATGATCAGCTACATTTCCCGTTACATCACGCTCCGGCCGGGCGACATCATTTTTACCGGAACTCCGGAGGGCGTGATTCAAGGCAAACCCAAAGACCAGCAGGTGTGGCTCAAACCAGGAGACAAGATTGCGTGCAGCCTTGAGGGGCTGGGGGAGTTGAAGTTTGATCTGGTGTAAAGGGTAATGGGTTGACACAAGACCGCCCGTGAGATGCTGACACAGTTTCAGGAAGCGCGGGACAGATCGCGCAACGCAACATATCAGAAAAGACAGTTGTCGATGACGAAGAGAGCACAACTTAAGCTAGCGCTTCGTGGTAAGCATCTGGTGAAGTTCACGCGGCCTTTCGAACCAGGCTCCGTTGATGGCTATGTGCTCGCGATCGGTCCGCGATTTTTTCTTCTCTCATTGGTCGAAGACGCCGCGTGGTTTAACGGATTTCAATGTTTGCGTCTATCAGATGTGCGTGAACTTCAGGTACCTGCAAAGGGCACAGCCTTTGTCCAGGCTGCGTTAAAGAAACGCTGCCAGCGAATGCCGAAAAGACCCCGTGTGGTTGTGACAAGCATCGAAGGGCTGTTGCGCTCAGCGAACCGCACTTTCCCCTTGGTGACGATTCATCGAGAAGGCGTGGATCCTGACGTGTGCCACATCGGACGCGTCGCGGATGTGCGCAAAGGCGTAGTGTTTTTGCAAGAGATTGATCCTGATGCCCGATGGGACAAAAACCCAACCGAGTACAAGCTAAACGAAATCACACGAGTTGATTTCGGGGGTGTCTATGAAGAAGCCCTTCATCTCGTAGGCGGCGCTCCTGCTGTCTGAGTACACTCAACGGGGATTAAGCTGTCTTCGAGTTAGCTCCCATCAGCATCCAATAGGCAGAAAACGCAACCACAAATCCCACGAACCACGAATAGTCATACAAGAAACGGACTGACGGTATCACCAACCCCATCAGCGCAACCGCCGATCCCACAACCAGCGCCGCAATTGCCCGCCAGTTGAAACCACCCGAGTATTCGTACGTCCCGCCGCGCAGATACAGGTCGTTCGTCACGAGCAGTTTCCGCCGGACCACAAAGTAATCGCAGATCATGATTCCGGCCACCGGCCCCAGGACTGCCGCGTATCCACCGAGCCATCCGAAGATGAAAGTCTTGTGGTTGGCCAGCAGTTTCCAGGGCATCATGGCGACCCCCATGAAGCACGTGATCACTCCACCAATCTTGAAAGAGATCTTGCGCGGCCAGAGATTGGAAAAGTCGTTCGCTGGAGAAACAACGTTGGCCCCGATATTCACATTCAGTGTGGCCAGCAGAATTGCCAGCAAGGAAATTACTACCGCCACCGGAGAATGGAATCGGCTGAGCAGTTGGACCGGGTCCCAGATCGACGTACCGTAGATCACTACCGTCGCCGACGTCACGGCCACGCCGATGAAAGAATACAGCGTCATGGTTAGCGGCAAGGCAATGGCTTGCCCTATGGCTTGTCCGCGTTCGTTCTTGGCAAAGCGCGTGAAGTCGGGAATGTTCAGTGACACGGTGGACCAGAAGCCCACGGCCCCGTTGAGCGCCGGAACCAGGAACTTCATAAAATCAGCGGTGTTTGTAAACTTCGACGGCGCAGACAACATGGGACCAAAGCCGCCCGCGGTTACATACGCCCAGCCCAGCAGCAACAGGCCCACGGCCAGCAGAATGGGCGCGCTCAGCCCTTGCAGGAACCGAATGTACTCAATACCCTTCAGGATGACCAGCAGGTTGATGGCCCAGAACAGCATGAAGCAAATCGCCGTGCCATTTGGATTGCCGCGCCATGTGGGCCAAATCACGCCCAGCAACGTATTGATGGCTTCGCCGCCGATCCAGCTTTGAATCCCAAACCATCCACAGGCAACCAGCGCGCGCAACACCGCGGCTACGTTCGCACCCAGCACTCCGAACGACGCGCGCGCCAGAACAGGAAAAGGCACGCCATAACGCGCTCCAGGATGCGAATTCAGCAGCATGGGCGCAAGAACGATCATGTTGCCGAGAAACACCGTGAAAACTGCTTGTTTCCAGTTCATGCCACCCTGGATCAAACTGGCCGCCAGCATGTATGTGAGAATGTTTACGGACATCGAAACCCAAAGCGCGGCATAGTTGTACGTGGACCAGGTGCGCCGGTCTTTGCCGACGGGCGCCAGGTCTGCGTTGTAGAGCGGGCTGGAGGTTATGTCTTTGACTGGTGAGTCAGTGGGCATGAATTTCAGCTTCTCCTGAAATCCCGAGCGAAGCGAGGGATCCCTATAGTCTTGAACGAACGGAAGAGCTGAGCGGTCTTTCCTTTACGCCTTAAAATCATCGCAGCCAAAGGGATGCCTCGCTGCGCTCGGGCTTCGGAAAAAGTCAGCTGCTTTTCACCAACGGCCTATAGCTATCCGGCCGACGATCGCGGAAGAATTGCCAGGTATTGCGCACTTCGGCAATCATGTCGAGATCGAGATCGGCCACGACGACTTCGTCTTTGTGGCGGCTGGCCTGGGCAAATATCTTGCCGCGCGGATTGCAGAAGTAACTCTTCCCGTAAAATTCGCCGATGTTCCACGGCGCCTCTTTGCCTACGCGGTTAATGGCGCCGACAAAATAGCCGTTGGCCACGGCGTGGGCCGGCTGTTCCAGTTCCCAGAGATATTCAGAAAGCCCCGCGACGGTGGCCGACGGATTAAACACGATCTCCGCGCCGTTCATGCCCAGGACCCGCGCGCCTTCCGGGAAATGGCGGTCGTAGCAGATGTAGACGCCGATCTTCGCGTATTTCGTCTGGAAGGTTGGATATCCGCCGTCGCCGGGGGTGAAGTAGAATTTCTCCCAGAAGCCAGGCGCCACCTGCGGGATGTGGTGCTTGCGATACTTGCCCAGATATTTTCCATCGGCATCAATGACTGCGGCCGTGTTGTAATAAAGCCCGGTCATTTCTTTTTCGTAGACCGGGACCACCATCACCATGCGGTGTTTGGCGGCAATCTTCTGCATCAGTTTGATGGTGGGGCCGTCCGGCACGGGCTCCGTAAGGTCGTACCAGCGGGTGCTCTGCTCCGCGCAGAAATAGGGACCATAGAACAGCTCCTGCAGGCACAGCACCTGGACCTTCTTTTTGGCCGCCTGCTCAATGAGCTTGACGTGCTTGTCAATCATGGCCTGCTTGATTTTCGCCAGGGGCTGAGCGGGGCTCAGCGCGTTGCAGGCCTGGATCAATCCACCGCGAACGATTCTGGGCATCCGCACCTCACAGATAAGTTCCGCCAATATAACGCATAAACTGCGACAGCACGCAGAGAATCTGCGATGCAAGGTACCTTGCTGGTGTTTTTGTCTTTTATCGCGTGGCGGAAGCCGCCGCAGACGTTCGTTGCTGTCCCGCGAAGTAGCCGCTCTTGGTGCGGACTTGCAGGTCTTTGAAGCCCCGGGTCACGACTTTGACTTTGCGGTAGCCGCCGTTGCTTTGCGGGTTGCTCGACTTGTAGGCGATGGTGTACTGGTTGCGGATGTCCCGGGCGACCTGCTGGCTAACTTCGTCCACTTCATCCAGGTTCCTGGGAAAATAGGCCACTCCGCCCGTCTGGATGGATAGCGCTTCCAGGGCCCGCTTGGCCCGCCGCTCTCGTCCCGCGCCTCCCAGAATGCCAATGGTGTAAATGAGGGGCCCGCTCTCATCCTGCACTGAGCGGATGGCCTGCTCCAGGGACAGGCGGCTTTCGTTGTCTTCTCCGTCGGTCACCACCAGCAGGACTTTCTTTTCCCGGCGCGCCAGCTTGGCCAGATGCTCCGCTGCTGCGAACACGGCGTCATAGAGCGCGGTGCCGCCCCTGGAGTCCAGACGGTCCAGGGCGTCGCGTAAAAGGCTGACGTCGGAGGTGAAATCCTGGTCCAGATAAGGCTCATCATTAAAATTCACGATGAACACCTCATCCTGGGGATTGCTGGCCTTTACCAGATTGATGACCGCTTTGCTTACCGCCGCGCGTTTTTCCCGCATGGAGCCGGAGTTGTCCACCAGAATGCCGAGGGAAACCGGGACGTCCTCGTGCCGGAACACGGTGATCCGCTGCGGTTGCTCATCTTCGTACACTACGAAATCATTCTGCGAGAGGTTCGTCACCAGATGCAGTTTGTGGTCCACTACGGTCACCGGTAGGACAACCTCATCAACCTGGGACCGTATTACGAAGCCGCCACTTCCGCTCTTGGTCACATCGCCGACAGGAGCGGGAGGCGGCGTAACTGGACCGGTCTTGGATACGGAATCAACGGCATTTGCGGGACGCATCCATACGGGAACGGCAGGATCTCGAGGGTCAATGTCCTGTGGCAAAGCCGAAGGTTGGATGCTCTGGGGCCCGGTGTCGCCGGTCTGCGTGGGGCCTGCATGGACGGGGAAAGCGGTCCCCTTCAGCAGGCCAAGAGCTAGTACCCACACCGCCAGTCTATTGCGAAGGGGCATAGTATCCGGTCCGGGAAAAAACATTCAGGTGCGGGAGTCCTTTCGGGGGAATCAGCTTCACCTTGATCTTGCGCCAGTGGCCGTCCTTGGTCTTGTTGCTGGGACGGTAGCCGAGCACGTACTGGTTGCGCAGCTCAATGCCGATCTTTGTGGCTACGTCCGCCAGCTCATTGGGATTATTCACCGTAAACAGGCGTCCGCCCGTGACTTCAGAAACGTCCGTCAGCAGGCCAGGACCAGCGACTTCTTCCGGCTGGTTCGGGTTGCCGAAGATGCCGATGGAATAAATCTGCACATCAGCTTCTTTTACCATGGACTTGATTTCATTTTCAGTGTAGCGGCTGTGATTGTCGCCACCATCGGAGATGATGAGCAAGGCCTTCTTGCTATTGTGCGCGTCCTTCATCTTGCTGACGCCCAGGTAGACAGCGTCCAGCAGGGCGGTGCGGCCTTCAGGGACGGTAAATACCAGCTTGGACTGTACGTCCTCAACAGACTTGGTGAAGTCGGCAATGACGCGGGGACGGTCGGCGAAGGCAATCATGAAAAACTCATCCTGCGGATTGGCCGTCTTGAAGAATTCCACCACGGCGTTACGGGCCTTATCAATCTTGTCTGACATGCTGCCGCTCATGTCAAAAATTACGCCCAGAGAAATCGGGGCATCCTCGCTGGAAAAGTGCCTTACCTGCTGGAGTTCATTGCCTTCCAGGATGGTAAAGTTCTCTTTTTCCAGACCGGTGACGATCCGGTTCCAGTCATCGGTTACCGTTACATTCACCAGTACCAGGTCCACGGGGACGACCATGCCACGGGTCTTGAAGCCACCTTCGCTGGTCAGCCCAGATCCCTTGCCTGAAGCGGCGCTTGGGTCCTTGTCTTCCCGAGTGGTTGAATCGCTTTTCGCAGCGTCGGATTTGGCGGGATCGGCCTTGGTACGTGGTTCAATGTGGACGTTCACGTCCTGGGCGGCGCAAAGTCCCAGCGCAATCAGCAGCACGGTCGCGCAGCGCGCCATCGCGACACGCTGGATCGCAAACCGTAAAACTCCCGGGGGACGGACTGCGCCATACCCGCGGCTTTCATAGCGGGCCATCTGGAACCTCTTACTCGCCGATATTATCACAGCAAAGCGCCGGGTAAAATCTGATCTTTAGTCCATGTCCTCTTTTGCTCACTTCCATGTTCACCCCTGGTTCATCGAAAACTGGAAGTGTGCCGGTCAAAGCCGGTTTGGGTTTTCTGCTTGATAGAATGCAATAGCAGACCGCGCAAGGCAGAAAGTCCGCGGTCTCCTTTTTACGATGGCAGAGATTTTTCCCTTTAGAGCCCTGCGATATGACGCTCACCAGCTTCGGCTGGAAGAGGTGGTTACGCAGCCCTACGACAAGATCACGCCGGAAATGCAGGCGAAGTACTATGACCGAAGCCCGCACAATCTGGTTCGCATCATCCTCGGCAGATCGGGAGAAACGGACACGCCGGGTTTTAACGTCTACAGCCGGGCCGCCGAGTATCTTCACGACTGGCGCGCCGGCGGGATACTGAAGCAGGACACCGAACCATCCATCTATCTCTATTCGCAAACTTTCACGATTCCCGGTACACGCGACCTGGCCGAGCGTCGCGGCCTCACCGTAATCGGCCGGATCCACGACTACTCTGACGGCGTGGTATTTCGCCATGAGCAAACGCTCTCCAAACCGCGTGAAGACCGTCTGAACCTCCTGCGGGCCGCACGTGCCCATTTTGGCCAGATTTTCATGCTCTACAGCGACCCGCAGGCCGAGGTGGAGGCCCTGCTGAAAACAGAAGAAGAGCCGGACATGGCTGTGCTGGACGAATACGAAGTGCTGCACCGCGTCTGGCGCGTCAATGATTCAGGCGTCATCCACGCGATCCAGCAGCAGATGCGCGACAAGAAGCTGCTGATTGCCGATGGCCACCATCGCTATGAGACGTCTTTGGCTTACCGCAATGAACAACGGGTGGCGAATCCCGACGCCGGCCCCCATGCAGCGCATGAGTTCGTCATGATGACTTTAATCCGCACGGAAGACCGCGGGCTGGTGATCCTGCCGACCCACCGCATCATTCACGGGCTTCCTGACTTTGACCGCGAAAGCATGCTGGAGAGCGCGCGTCGGTTTTTTGAAATCACCCGCATCGATCTGCGGACTGACAGCCGCAGCGCTACGACTCTTCTGCAGGAAGCCGGACTAAACGGCACAGCGTTTGTCGCGGTCACCCGCCAGGGGCCGTACCTGCTGCGTGCCAAGAAGCGTGCTGTGCAGGAAGCGCTGCGCGACATATCTTCGCGCCAACGCGGCCTGGACGTCGTGCAATTGCATCAGATCATGCTCGAAAAGGTCCTGGGGATCTCTCAGGACGCGGTCCGCGATGGATCGCGCGTCAAGTACGAACGCGACGCCTTTGAGGCCATCTCCTATGTGCGCCAGGGCGCGAATGTAGCGTTCCTGATGAACCCGGCGCGCATTGAGCAGGTCCGCGACGCGGCTTTTGCCGGTGAAGTGCTGCCCCAGAAATCCACTGATTTTTATCCCAAACTCCTGAGCGGACTCGCTATCTATGCGCTGGACTAGGTCGATACGCGAAACTCCGTTGCGCTTATACAATCCATGCACGACTGTTGTCTTACTGAGTTGTGTGCTGCTGCTTTCCCCGGCGGCACGCAGCCCACAGCTTGCGCAGGACGCGCTGCCGCAAACCACGCCCACACAACAATCCCCGCCTCCACAACAATCCCCGGCCGAACAGACGGCAACACCAAAGCCGGTCCAACCGGAATACTTTGTCCTGATCGATCCAAGCCACGGCGGCGACGATAACGGCGCCGTCTTGGGCGGCAAGCTGCTGGAGAAAGATGTCACTCTCAGTTTTGCGTGGCGGCTGCGATCGGAACTGGAAAACCGAGGCATTGCCGCGCGCCTGTTGCGCGAGTCCGACTCAACCATCAGCCTGGAGCGCCGCGCGGAAGCCGCCAACGCCCAGCACATCAGCCTGTACATTGCTCTGCACGCCGGAGAACCAGGCGAGGGTGTGCGGGTTTACGCGCCCCTGCTGCTGTCCGTGCCGCCTGCTGCTGGACGATTTATTCCCTGGGAGGTCGCGCAATCCGGCTCTCTGGCGCGCAGTAAGACGTTCGCGTCCGCAGTGGCCCGTGAGCTGACAAAGAGCGGTCTGGGCGCCGCCAGCCTGAGGGCCCCGTTGCGGCCGCTCAACAACATTCTTGCGCCGGCAATTGCAGTGGAGTTGGCGGCGAACCCCGAGGAAGAACAAGCAGTAGCCAGTGCAAGGTTTCAAAACTCGGTGGCGGCTTCCGTAGCCGCTGGAGTCGCCAAAGTACGCGCGCAAGGCGGACAGCAATGATCCCACGCCACTTTCAAATTACCATTTCGCTGCTGCTGGCCAGTGTCCTGATCAGCGGCGTGTACATCATCAAACTCACTCACAAGGAAGAAGCCAAGAACCTGCTGGGCGCGGACGACCGTCCGTTTCTTCCGCCAGTGGAAGGCAAACAGGAACGCATACGAGTGCTGGTGGCTTACGATCAGGACCGCGCGCTTCTTTGGCGGGAAACGGACACCTTTATGCCCACGGAGCGGAGCTTGCGCGCGCGCGAGGTGTTGCGGGCCGTGCTGGCCCTTTATCTGCAAAAACCATCGCCTCATCCTTTGGGTAGAGGCAGCGGCATCCGGGAGGTCTATCTGGTTACCAGTGACACCTTGGTCGTGGACACTACTCCGGAGTTTGCTGAAGGCCATCCCTCAGGTATTCTGCTGGAAGAAATGACACTCACTTCGCTTATCGAGACCTTGACCGCGAATGTTCCAGGTATTAACCGCGTGAAGTTCCTGGTGGACGGCAAAGAACGCGAAACTCTGGCCGGCCATGCCGATCTAATGTCGTTTTACGATGTCCCGGCGGTGCACGAGCTGGCAAAGGAGTTTGAATAGACATGCCTCCTGTCATCGGAGTGTTTGACTCCGGTTTTGGCGGACTCACCGTCCTGCGCGAATTGCTGAAGGTCCTGCCGGGCGCGGATTATCTCTACTTTGGCGACACGGCCCACCTTCCGTACGGCGCAAAGTCCGCGCACACCGTAGCTAAATACGCCGGAGCAAGTTCCAAGTTTCTTGAGCAGCAGGGTGCGGAGATGCTCGTGATCGCCTGCAATACGGCTACGGCCCTGGCGTTCGAAGAAATTTGTAATGGCGTGAGCATCCCGGTAATTGGCGTGATCGAACCAGGCGCGCAGAAGGCGTGGGAGATTTCAAAGACCGGCAGGGTGGCGGTGATCGCCACCGACGCCACCATTGGCAGCCATGCGTACCACAAGGCTCTGCGGCAAAGAGGTGTGGAGGCCATCGAGAAGGCCTGCCCGCTGCTGGTTCCGCTCATCGAAGAAGGCTGGGTGGAACATCCGGTCACCGAACAGGTTGCGCATATCTACCTTGACGAGCTTTTCCGCAATGGCGGAGCCGGCGCGGACGTCCTCCTGCTCGGCTGCACGCATTATCCGCTGATCCGGCCGCTGCTGCGCCGGATCGCGCCTGCGGCCGTCCAGATTGTGGATTCCGCGGAGTCGACCGCGGCAAAAGTGTTAGAGTGCATGCCGAGTGCTGCGGGGACTGGCGGCGGCAGCTTACGGTGTTTCACAACCGATTCGGTGGAAAAATTCCGGAAGCTCGGCGGGCCTTTCCTGGGCCGGCCTATCCAGAATATCGAGCTGATTGACATTGAAAAATAACAAAGACCTGGTATTTCGTTCCGACAACCGCGCGCCGGAGCAGTTGCGTCCGGTAAACATCACTCCCGACTTCATCTCCACCGCAGAAGGTTCGGCGCTGATTGAAGTCGGCAACACCCGGGTGATTTGTACCGCGTCCATTGAGGAGACGGTGCCCAGCTTCCTCAAAGGCGCCGGCAAAGGCTGGATCACGGCGGAGTACAGTATGTTGCCTCGCTCCACGCTGACCAGAACGCCACGCGAAGCCAGTCGGGGCCGCCAGAGCGGGCGCACCCATGAAATCCAGCGGCTGATCGGACGCGCTCTGCGGGCCGCGGTTGACCTGACGCAATTGGGCGAACGCACTATCACTCTGGATTGCGACGTGATCCAGGCGGACGGCGGCACGCGTACTGCGTCTATCACCGGGGCCTTTGTCGCACTGGGCCTGGCCCTGGAAAAACTTGTGGAAGCTGGCACGCTCTCCGCCGCACCCATCCGCGACTTTGTGGCAGCTGTGAGCGTGGGCATTGTGGAAGGGACCATTCTTCTGGACCTTTGCTATGAAGAAGACTCTCGCGCCGACGTGGACTTGAATTTCGTCATGACTAGCGGGCGAAAGATCGTGGAAGTGCAGGCAACGGCCGAGCAACATCCGTTCGACGAAGCCCAGCTCAAGAAGATGATGGATTTGGCCGGCAAGGGTATTGAGGCGCTGATCTCCAAACAGCGGGCCATTCTCCAGAAACTCCCGCTGCGGCAGTGATACAAGATCGATTTATGAATTTAGTACAATGACATGCGCTGCGGGACAACCGCTCCTGTCATCCGCAACCGTCCAAAGGACCAGAAGGAGACCAAAATGAAACTTACTCCCGGAAAACTGGCTGGAATGAAGGCCGTCTCCAACAATCGTGGCGTGATCGCCGCCGCTGCGATGGATCAGCGCGGGTCGCTCCAGAAATCACTGGCCAAGGAAAAAGGCGCGGACATCACTGACGCCATGATGGAGGAATTCAAGTCCATCGTCACGGAGGTGTTGACGCCCCATGCCAGCGCTATTCTGCTTGATCCGGAATGGGGCCTGCCGGCTTCCAAGCGCCGTGCCCGCAACGCCGGCCTGCTTCTGGCATACGAAAAAACCGGCTACGACAAGACCGGCCCCGGACGCCTGCCAGATTTGCTGGACAACTGGTCTGCCCGCCGCCTGAAGCAAGCTGGCGCCGATTGTGTAAAAGTCCTGCTCTACTACACGCCGACAGACGGTGAAGCCATCAATGACCGGAAACACGCGTGGGTGGAGCGCATCGGCGACGAATGCCGCGCCAACGACATTCCTTTTTTCCTGGAATTCGTCGGCTACCAGGAAGGCATCGACGAAAAAGGCCTGGAGTACGCGCAGAAGAAGCCGGAAATCGTGATCCAGTCCATGGCGGAGTTCTCCAAAGACAGATACGGTGTGGACGTGCTGAAAGTGGAAGTCCCCGTCAACATGAAGTTCCTGGAAGGCGCCAAGTCATTCGGCGGACAGAAGGCCTACTCTAAACAGGAAGCCATGGGCCTCTTCCGCAAGGCGGCCGCTGTGGCTACCAAACCGTTCATTTATCTTTCCGCGGGCGTGAGCAACGCTGAGTTCAATGAATCGCTGGCGCTCGCCGCCGAAGCGGGAGTCAAGTTCAACGGCGTTCTCTGCGGCCGCGCTACCTGGAAAGACGGAATTCCGGTCTATGCAAAACAGGGAGCAAAAGCATTTGAACAGTGGCTGCAAACCGAGGGCGTGAAGAACATCAGCAATGTGAATGAGAGCTTGAAGGCTGCGACTTCATGGTTCTCATTGTATGAAGTTCCTCAGCTCGCGAGCGCGTGAGGCGGCTCACGGTTATTTCCCTCCTTCTCTAAGTCGCCGCACGTATTCATCCGCGTGCTGATCGGCCCAGACTTCCTTCCCAGATCCGCGCAGGGAGAGGAGCGCGTCGGATTCCGGGGCCTTTGCGGCCACCACGTTACGCCAAGCCTTGTACCAGCGCAATAAACGGCGCTCTCCACTGGATCTGCTTAGGAATTAGCTTGTTTTTCATTCAGCCCCCTAATACCAAGAAACTGCTAACCGGCATGCAGTGTACACACCCAGGCGACGCAGGAAGGACATTACTGGTTTGCGATAAGATTGCAGCCTCTGGAAACTTGAACGGAGGAACCAATGGTCATCCCAGCGTATGCAGGCGCACTGAATGCCAAGAGCAAACGCGAAACCGCTCTCATCACCGGGGCCTCTGCGGGCATCGGGCTTGACCTGGCCAGGCTCATGGCGCCCGACCACGACCTTATCCTCGTGGCCCGCAGCCAGGGCAAGCTGGAAGCCCTGGGCAAAGAGCTCGAAGCCCAGCACGGCTCCCATGTTCACGTGTTGCCTGCCGATCTTTCTCGTCCGGAATCGCCCGGGGAAATCTTTATGGAGATTGCGCGGCGCGGCCTGCAAGTGGACGTTCTCATCAACAACGCAGGCTTCGGGGTCTATGGCTATTTTAGTAAAACGAGCCTGCCTGATGAGCTACACATGGTCCAGGTGAACATTACAGCTCTTACACATCTGACCAAGCTGGCCCTTCCCGGGATGCTGGAGCGGAAACGCGGATGCATCATGAACGTTGCTTCCACGGCAGGTTTTCAGCCGGGACCACTGATGGCCGTATATTACGCAACCAAGGCTTACGTGCTGTCTTTTTCCGAAGCGATCGCCAATGAACTCAACGGCAGCGGCGTGACCGTGACCTGTCTCTGTCCCGGACCCACGGAGACCGAGTTTGCGTCTCGCGCTAATCTGGAGAAGACGCGGCTGTTCAAGCTGGGCGCAATGACCTCGCGCGATGTAGCCCGCATCGGTCTGGCCGGCATGCTGCGCGGCAGGACGCTGATTGTCCCTGGAGTGAAAAACAAGCTGCTGGCACAGTCGGTGCGCTTCTCGCCTCGCAAAGTCGTCACCACCATCGCCAGAATGATTCAGGAGAGTGTGGAATAGCCTTAATCCTGATGCCGATTCGGAGCATCCAACGAAGAAGGAGATAACAAATGGCTGTTGAATGGAACCATGATATTGACGCAGCACTGATCAAAGCGAAATCAGAAAACAAACCTCTGCTTCTCGACTTCAGCGCCGCCCCGGCCTGAAGCGGTTGCGCTCGGCTGGACGCCGAGTCCTACTCCGATCCCCAACTTGCAACTTCGCTTCAAGGGCACTTTGTTCCCGTCAAAGTCCACATCAAGCAGAATCCTGCCGGCTTTCACCGCTTTGATGTCTTGTGGACGCCAACGGCAATCGTCCTCGACGAAAACGGAAAGGAGCGGCACCGCATAGAGGGTTATCTTCCTAAAGACGAATTTGCCGCCCAGTTGCTGCTTGGATTGGCACGCGTCTCCTTCATGCAGAAAAAATGGGCGGACGCGGAGAAACTCTACGACGAGATTGTGCAGAAGTATGCCGGCAGCGCGGCTGCGCCGGAAGCCGTGTACTGGAAAGGCGTCTCCACATACAAGAGGACCAACGACCACCATGCGCTGCTCGACTTACCTAAAACGCTGCAGAGCAAATATCCCAACAACGTTTGGGCCAAGAAAGCCATCCCGTGGGCCGAACCCAAGGCAGCTTAAGCTTTCCCGGATGGCACCAAAGCGGCAGGGGCAATCTGCCGCTTTACGCTTTCCGCTTGCAACTTTGGCCCGAACCGATTGTCATGCGTTGCTCCTTCCGGCCAGCTATTGTCCACTTTTATACAACTCTCCCCCACGTACAGCCTCTAAACTAATTTAAGTCTTGCCCAAACAAAAGGGCCACGTGGGGTAATATCGTAAGTGTTCTCCTCAGGTGTGGGCGCAGGACTTTGAGCCGATTAAGGCTTTCTTCAGGAGGCGCCAATGAACACGTCCCGCCAATTCCAGATAGTTGCCATCTGCTTCACTATCTTGTGCTGGTTTCCAGCCGGTGCACAGAAGAATCCACCCGGCGGTCCTCCCAAGGGTAATCCTGGGATGGGTAGCGTTGTTCCCAATACAGGTCCTTCAACGAACACGTTCGACCGACCGGTTCTCTATGTGCGAGGTAAGGTCGTGTTTAATAACGGTGGACCGCCTCCGGAGCCGGTAGCCATTGAGCGTGTCTGCGGCGGGTCGGTCCGTAAGGAGGCGTACACCGACTCAAGAGGAGAGTTCGGGTTTCAGGTTGGCCAGAGCACTCAATTGCAAGACGCGAGCCAAGGCGGTTCGGACATGGTCGCCGGCAGGAGCAGTTCGGGCGTCAACAATCCCTCCAGCGGCGGCTTCAACCCGGTCACCCGGCAATATCAGTACCTTGATTGTGAATTGCGGGCGTCTCTTGCCGGTTATGTTTCGACCAGCGTAATGCTCAGGCCTGACGGGAACACCGAACAGCTGGCGGTTGGCCCAATCTTCCTGCGGCCCATGGGAAATGTACATGGGGCAACCGTAAGCCTTACGACCCTGACGGCTCCGAAGAATGCGCGGCGTGCATACGAAAAAGCCCAGGGACTGGTCGCACACAAGAAACTGGAACCCGCGGAAAAAGAGTTGACCACGGCGATAGAGATTTATCCCCAGTTCGCTGCCGCCTGGTCTCTGCTCGGCGAGGTCCATGAGGGGCAAGGCCATATCGATGAGGCCAAGAAGGCGTACGGGCAGGCTGCGGCGAGCGATCCGCAGTTTGTACGGCCGCTTTTTGGTCTGGCCGTCATCGGCGCAAAGCAACAGGAATGGCGGGAAGTAGTTCTGTTTACTAACCAGATTGAAAAGCTGAATCCTTTCGCTTATCCGATGGCTTACCTGCTCAACGCCGCGGGCAACTACTACCTGGGGCACCAGGACGAGGCAGAGCGTTCCGCGCGCAAATTCGCTTCAATGGACAGCAGCCATACCAGGCCCGACGTGGCATTGCTGCTCGGAGATATCCTGGAAGCAAAGCGGGACTACGCTGGAGCGGCCCAGCAGATGCGTGACTACCTTGCAGCCTACCCGAATGCGCCCAATGCGGCGCATATCCGGGACAACTTGAAACGTCTGGAAGCAATGCAAACGGCCAAAGCGCAGTAATCGTCGACGGCCTACTCCCACTCAATGGTCCCTGGCGGCTTGGACGTTACGTCATAAACTACGCGGTTGATGCCGCGCACTTCATTCACAATGCGGCTGGAGATGTTCTTCAGTACTTCGTGCGGCAGAGGGACCCAGTCCGCGGTCATGCCCTCTTCGGAATGCACCGCGCGCACCGCGCAGGTGTAAGCGTAAGTCCTCTGGTCGCCCATCACGCCCACGGACCTCACCGGCAGCAGCACGGCAAACGACTGCCAGATCTGGGTGTATAGACCGGCACGCCGTATTTCGTTCACCACGATATCGTCTGCTTCCTGCAGAATTGCTATTCGCTCCGGAGTAACCTCACCCAGAATTCGTACAGCCAATCCGGGGCCGGGAAACGGCTGGCGCTGGATGATCTCTTCCGGCATTTCCATTTCACGGCCTATGCGCCGGACTTCATCCTTAAACAAGTCCTTCAAGGGTTCAATGAGCTTGAGTTTCATGGTTTCCGGCAGGCCGCCCACGTTGTGGTGCGTCTTGATGACTTGGGACGGGCCGCGCACGCTGCGCGACTCAATCACGTCCGGGTAGAGCGTGCCCTGCACCAGCCACTCGACTTTGCCGGTTTGCTGCTCGATGCGGTGCGCCTCTTCGTCAAAGACACGGATAAACTCGTTGCCGATGATCTTGCGCTTCTGTTCCGGTTCGGTGACTCCGGCGAGCTTCTTGAGAAAACGCTCGCTCGCGTCCACGGCCACAACATTCAGACCAAGTTTGTCGCGCAGACTTTGCTGGACTTTTTGAAATTCGTTCTTGCGCAGCACGCCGTTATTGACGAAGACGCATGTCAACCGGTCGCCCATGGCACGATCCACCAGCACCGCCGCCACGGCCGAGTCCACGCCGCCGGAGAGGGCGCAGATCGTTCTTCCCTGTTCGCCCACGGTTTCCCGCACATGCCGGATCGTCTCACTGATGAAGTGCTGGGGTGTCCAGTCGCCCCGCGCGCCGCAAATGTCATAGGCAAAGTTGCGCAGCAGTTCGCCGCCGTGCTTCGTGTGATGGACTTCAGGATGGAATTGCACCGCCCAGATGCCGCGCGCTTCATCTTCAATCGCGGCCAGTGCATTATTGGTGCGCGCCGTTTCGCGAAACCCACGTGGGAGTTCCAGCGCCTCGTCCCCATGCGACATCCACACATTCAGCGATGGCGGCAGCCCATGAAAGAGACGCGACTTACCGGCGACATTCACTTCTGCATGGCCATATTCGCGTTTGGGCGCTGGGCGCACTTTACCGCCGAGTTTGTGGACAATAAATTGGAATCCGTAACAAATCCCCAGTACAGGGACACCCAGAGCAAGCACGCGTTCGTCGGCGGGAGGCGCGTCCGGATCATAGACCGAAGACGGACCGCCACTCAGTATGATGCCGACCGGATGGTAGCTCTTGATTTCGTCCAGGGAAGCCGTGCAGGGCAGCACAGCGGTAAAGACTTTCAGTTCGCGGATGCGGCGCGCGATTAACTGCGAATACTGCGCGCCAAAGTCAAGAATGACAATCGATTGGTCTTCCACTATCAATTTTCTCCGATTGCGGATACGGTGTAAAGAGAAATCACCGGGCGGGCGTCGGTTCTGCCGGCGCTCCGGCGGCGGGCACAGCCGCACCGGCAACGATTTCCACAAACGACGCTTGCCGCGCCGCAAACAAAAAGTCGGCAAAAGCAAAGTAGACCAGAGAGACCGCCACGACCCAGGCAGTGTAGGCGTTCGGATGCGGCCCCAGCCATCCGGAAGTGGCGACACACAGCACGAACGCGATCATGAGTCCGGCGACCCGTAAGATTCCGGAAAGAACGCTCACGCTGCCCAGTTCCGCCCGGTGGGACCGCCCCAGCGTACGCGCCCGGCGAACTGCGCCGAAGATGGTGACGTCGTCAAGCGCACAGATCGGAGCCAGTGCCAGATACCACATCACGATGGACCACACTACGCCAATGAGCAGCAAAGACGGCAGCACCATGATGTAGTAGAGGGCAAAATCCGGCTGGTCGCCGTGCATGGAGATCTGCCCTTCAATTCCAATGGTCCCTATCCACACGAGAGTCCCAACCCACATGGCAATCGCGCGCCACAGTTGCAGTCCGAGAATCGTGGACCAGCGGACTTCATGGGTATCGCGTAACAGACGCTTCAGCGTTGCAACGCGACCCAGTGCGCCCAGCACCACCCAGAGCAGAGTGATGGCTGGCGAAACGAACAGCGCCATGGAGAGCAGCTTGCCACCGCTTTCGTCTGCTACACGCAGCAACGCGGCGGAAATCGCCATGGCATCGCGGCCCCTCCACGCGATTTCGTCCGCGTCGGTAATCACCACGGAGTGCGACAAAACCCGAACGGCATAGAACAGCAACAGAAACGCAGCAACGCCAAACGTCCACCGCCAAAGCACTTCCATGAAAAACAGACCCGGGTCGCGCACGACGGCGTGGAAACCTCGGGTGACTGGATTGGCGTTGGACATAAAGCAATTGGCAAATGGCAATTAGCAAATAGCCAACTCCTGATGGCTGCCGCATCTTTGTTGCTCGGCTAACTGCCACTTGCTATTTGCTTTGCTGAGTTCATCGAATCACGATATTAACCAGCCGGCCAGGAATCACAATCTTGTTAACGACTTCTTTGCCTTCGATTGCAACGCGGACCTTGTCGTCGGCCAGAGCCCGCTCCAGCACCAATTCTTTTGGACTATCAGCTGGCACAGCAACCCGGCTGCGGACCTTACCGTTGACCTGAATGGCATATTCGATCTCATCTTCCTTCGCCAAAGCTGGATCGTACTGCGGCCAGGGTTGGCGCAAGAGATCACTCTTCTCGCCGAGCACTTCCCAGAGTTCCGCGGCAAGATAAGGCGCAAAAGGCGCAAGCATCAAGACGAGATTGCGCTGGGCGTCCGCCAGCGCGCCAGACGGGAATTTGCCCGAAGCGATCTCTTCTTCCGCCGCGTAAAGCGCATTCACAAATTCCATGATCCCGGCCACGCAGGTATTGAAATGCCAGCGCCCCTGGAAATCGTCGGTTATACGTTTGATCGTCTGATGGAGTTTGCGCTGGATAGCGCGCGCCGTGGGGGAGGCGCCACTCCCAGCCTTTAAAGTACTACTTGAATATATGCGCGTAACAGACGCATGGCGGGCGACAAAGCGGTACGTCCGGCCCAAGAAGCGATACACGCCTTCCACTCCGGCTTCCTGCCAGTCCAAGTCGCGGTCCGGCGGCGCTGCGAAGAGCGCGTAGGTGCGCGTGGAGTCAGCGCCGAACCGCGCCACCATCTCGTCGGGAGAGACGATGTTGCCCTTGTTCTTGGACATCTTGGCCCCGTCTTTGATTACCATGCCCTGAGTAAACAAGCGGGTGATGGGTTCGCTGTTCTTTACGACGCCGATATCGCGCATGAACTTGGTCCAGAAACGCGAGTAGATCAAGTGCAGGATCGCGTGCTCCACGCCGCCGATGTACTGGTCAATGGGAAACCAGTAGTCCACGGTCGCGCGGTCGAGCGCCCGGTCCGTGAGTTGCGGGTTGGTGTAGCGATAGAAGTACCAGGACGAATCCACGAAGGTGTCCATGGTGTCGGTTTCGCGGCGCGCCGGCCCGCCGCACTTTGGACACGTCGTATTTACGAACTCCGGCATGCGGGCCAACGGAGAGCTGCCTTGCAACGTGATCTCAATGTTCTCCGGCAAAAGGACGGGGAGCTGGTTCTCCGGCACCGGCACGATGCCGCATTTTTCGCAGTAGAGCATCGGAATGGGCGTTCCCCAATAGCGCTGGCGGGAGATGCCCCAGTCCTTGAGCCGGTACGTGACTACCTTCTTGCCAAACCCGTGCTCCTCCGCGAAGGCCGTCATTTTTTCGATGGCTTCCTGATTGGAAAGACCGTTGTAGTCCCCGGAATTGATCACCAGGCTCTCTTTGTCTGTATAGGGGAGGACCGGTGATTCCTTCTTGCCGGGGTCTGGTGGCTCCTCGCTCCGCCGCGGAAGAATGACCACGCGGACCTCGATGTCATATTTCTTTGCGAACTCGAAATCACGCTCATCATGGGCGGGTACGGACATGATGGCGCCGGTGCCGTAATCCATCAAAACATAGTTGGCCACCCAGACCGGGATCTTTTCGTGATTAAACGGATTAATAACGTAACGACCGGTGAACACGCCGTGCTTGTCAATGACCCCTGGGTCATCGGACTCCCTGGACTTTTGCCGCTGGCTCACGAGCTCGTCCACTTTGGCTTGCAGTGTTGGATCTACTTTGATGAAATCCCCCACCACCGGATGCTCGGGCGCAACCTGTATGGAAGTCGCGCCAAAGATGGTGTCAATGCGCGTGGTAAACACCGTGATCTTGCCGTTTCCGTCAATGGCAAAGTCCACCGAAGCGCCGTCGCTGCGTCCGATCCAGTTCCGCTGCATGGTGCGGACTTTTTCCGGCCAACGCTCAAGCTTCTCGATATCAGCGAGCAGTTCCTCGGCGTACCGCGTGGTACGGACAAACCATTGCTCCAATTCGCGCTGCTCCACTTTTGTCTCTTCGTGGCGCCAGCAGCATCCGCCTACAACCTGTTCGTTGGCCAGGACCGTGGCACATTCCGGACACCAATTCACCTTGCTCTTCTTGCGGTATGCCAGGTCCTTTTCGTAAAGCTTCAGGAAGAACCACTGGTTCCATTTGTAATATTCGGGCAAACAGGTGGTGATTTCGCGCGACCAGTCATAGCTAAAAGCGAGCCGGTCCATCTGCGACTTCATGTGCGCGATATTCTGGAGCGTCCATTGTCTGGGCGGGACCTGGTTCTTGATGGCCGCGTTCTCCGCCGGAAGCCCGAACGCGTCCCACCCCATGGGGTGAAGCACGTTGTAGCCGCGCATCCACATGTGCCGCGCCAGCGCATCGCCGATCGAATAATTGCGCACGTGTCCGATGTGGAGCACGCCGGAAGGATACGGAAGCATCTCCAGGACGTAGTATTTCTTCCGCTTGCTTTCGTGCGTCTCAGCGGCGTAGCGCCCCGGCTCTGCCTGCCACCGGGCATGCCACTTCTCTTCGATGCGCTGCGGCTCGTAGCGAAGCTCGCTCTGCTCGGGTTGGTTCGCGGTCTTTTGTGTTGTCTCGGCCATAAAATGCAACTGTCTTGCCCGCAACTGCAAAGGAGAAATCTCTGACAAAATTCATTGCCCTGGCCGGTAAAAGCCGTTGGACCGCCATCCGATTCGCCAAACGGATGAACGCCAATGCGTCTTGGTCCCGCTTTGGATGGCTCCGCTTGCATCCACGGCAGGACGTCTTTATGATGCTGAGCTTCGGCTGTGTTCGCCCAGCCTCTGCGGCGGCACGCGCTAAATGACTGATTCTAACATGCTAAATCTGCCGCTGGTTTCCATCATCATTGGATGAGCGAACCGGCTTCCGGGAACACTGTCTGTTCATGAACCGAATCGTTAGTCTCGCTTTTTACAGCTTTCCAAAGAAACTATGAGTGACCTCAACGCGGTTCAAACCATTGAGTCGCCACCCAAGAGTGCCGGGGCGTTTCCGGCAGTCCTGACAGCTTTACTGGTCGTGTTCCTGTTTCTGCGAATTTGGCGGCTTACCGATGTTTCCCTCGACGGCGATGAAATCTTCAGCCTTCTCCTGGCAAGGTCCGACTGGCACACGTTGTTTTCCGGAGCGATCAAAGACGCCATTCACCCGCCATTGTTTTATGTGCTCTTGAAAGTGTGGGTGTGGGTGGGTGGAGAGTCGCTGTTCTGGCTGCGGCTTTTTCCTGTGCTGGCTTCGGCGCTATGCCTGGCGCCTTGTTTTCTCTTATGCAAAGACCTTGGTGTTTCGCGGGGAGCGCGGAACCTGGCGTTGTTGATCGGCAGCGTGCACCCCTACGCCATCTTCTTTGCCCAGCACATGCGCATGTATTGCCTGTTGCAACTGTTTGGACTGTTTTCGATCTGGAGCTTTGGACGTTATCTGAGCGCACCTTCGCGGAGGGACCTTGTGGTCCTTTCAGCGGCAAACCTGCTGGTGGTGTATTCGCACTATTACGGCTGGCTGATTCTAGGGCTGGAATTTCTCTACTTGATTTGGAAGCACGGGCGTATTCGGCCTTTCGTGTTCGCCAGCCTCGGAGTGCTTTTGCTGTTCAGCCCGTGGGCCTGGGTAGCGGCCCAATCGCTGCATGCCAAGGGCGGTCTGGCGGACAACCTGGGCTGGGTGCCGCGGCCACACATCCGGGACCTTGCGTGGTTCTACGTGGAATTGAGCGGTTTTGCCGAGTTCCTAAGGATCGGCTCACAAGCAACATTCGCGGTCTTTCTGTTCTTGTATCTCAAATACCAGCGCCGGGCGCAACCGGGATTTCACTGGCTGGTGGTGGTCAGCCTGGTGCCGCCGATGGTGGCCTATCTGGCGTCGCAGTGGCTATCACAATCGATTTGGGGACACCGGCATCTGGTATTCGCGCTGTGGCCTTTTCTTATCGTCCTGACTGATACGGTGTGGAAGTTGCGGCCAGTGGCGAGGGTGGGTGCCCTGGCGTTGGTGGTCGTGTGGGCAGGATTTGCGGTCGCTGGGTATTCACCCGAGCACACGAAGATCCATTGGGACCGTCTGACGCTGGCGATGCTGGATGAAGAAGAAAATCAGAGTGGACCAGTAACGGTGTATGCGGTCGATCCTTACTTGCATTATCCGATCTGGTTTCATACGGAGTCGCTCCGGGGACAGAGGCTTGCTTCCCTGGGAACAGGCGTGAGTGCGCGCCAGGACATACGATTGCTCGAGGAGAAAGCAGCGAGGTTTGAGATTAAGAAGTCGCCGAATCTGGATGCAGCGCAAGGTCCACATTTCTGGATCGCGTATGTCGATTCGTCATGGACCGGTCCACCGCCGCAACAGGTCCTTGAGCAAAGAGGATGCCGGACCGGCAAGCCGCTTACTGCCAAAGATCGCTTCCAGAGCGTGGTCCTGTTTCCCGTGGATTGTCCTGGCAACAGCCGCTAAAAACTTGCATGGTCCCACGCTAACCCGGTCTCTCCATTGATACTGGCGGCTGAATCAAAGTACACTGAACGTCTGCAAGAGGTCAGTTCGCGATGCTGGTTGTAATGAAGGCGCACGCCACGGAAGAGCAGGTCCGTTCCGTTTGTGAACGGATCGAATCTCTTGGCTTGCGCGCGCATGCCATACCCGGAGCGCAACGCACGGCTATCGGGATTACCGGTAACCAGGGCGCCGTGGAAACCGGCGCGCTGGAGGAAATGTCCGGCGTGCAGGAAGTGATCCAGGTCAGCAAGCCGTACAAGCTGGTCAGCCGTGACACCAAGGAAGACAACACAGTTGTGAGTTTTGCCGGAAGCGATGGCAGCTTCGGCGGCCACGACCTGGGCATCGTGGCTGGCCCGTGCTCGATTGAATCCCGTGAACAGGCTTTTGCGATTGCGGCGCGGGTAGCCAAAGCCGGCGCGCGTTTTTTCCGTGGGGGCGCGTACAAGCCGCGCACATCGCCGTACGCTTTCCAGGGCATGGGCGAAGAGGGCCTGAAGATAATGGCGGAGGTCCGCGACCGGTTTGGCCTGCGGATCATCACCGAAGCGCTCGATGATGAGTCCCTCGAGCTGGTGGCCGATTACGCGGACGTGATCCAGATCGGCGCGCGCAACATGCAGAATTTCTCCCTACTGAAGAAAGCAGGGCGCAAACACAAACCGGTGATGTTGAAGCGTGGAATGTCCGCCACGCTGGAAGAGTTCCTGATGGCGGCCGAATACATCATGAGCGAAGGCAACTACCAGGTCATTTTGTGCGAGCGCGGCGTGCGGACGTTTGCCGACCACACGCGCAACACGCTGGATCTCAGTATTGTGCCTGCCGTCCAGCGCCTGAGCCACTTGCCGATTGTGGTTGATCCCAGCCACGGTACCGGAAAGCGCAACAAAGTCCTGCCTCTTTCGCGCGCGGCTGTCGCCGTGGGCGCTGACGGGCTGCTGGTGGAAGTCCATCACGATCCCGACCACGCCCTTTCTGACGGCATGCAATCCATTTTTCCCGAGCAATTCGATGAACTGATGGCCGAGGTCCGGCAGATTGCTGCCGTGGTCCGCCGGAATGTCCAGGGACCGTTGCCTCAACCCGCGCTGGCGAAGGCCGCAGGGTAAGGCGAAGTTGCGCATCTTCCCTTCCCGTCGCCTGCCACTGTTCCTGTGCGTGCTGACTCTGTTCTCTTCGAGCTGCAACGATGTCCCCGATCCCAGTCCCAATTACCGTGAATACGCTTACATTACCAACGGCGGCGACAACAACGTTACGGTTGTGGACTTGCGCGCGCTGCGGATCAAAGATACGGTCCCGGTGGGCCGAAGTCCCACGGGCCTGGCGGAGAATCCCAGGCGGAACGAGATTTACGTCGCCAACACCGAATCCAACAGCGTCAGTGTGATTGAAGCGGAGAGCAACAAGGTGGTCGCCACCATCGGCGTACACCGGGCGCCTTATTTCGTCAGCGTCTCCGGCGACGGTAGACGGGCGTACGTTGCCAATTCCGGCTCCGCCAACCTCTCGGCCATCGATCTGGACACGCGAAAGGTCATCAAGACCATTCAAGTGGGAAACGGAAGCGATCTGGCCCGCGTCACCCCGGATGGCAGGCTGGTAGTAGTTACGTTGCGGACAGAAGACTCCGTGGCCATCGTGGACGCAAGCACGCTCGCGGTACGCGCCAAAGTCAAAGCTTGCAGCAAGCCGGCGGAAGTGGCAATTCTGCCCGACTCAAGCAAGGCTTTCGTCACCTGCCCGGGGTCCAACCAGGTGGCCGTGCTTGATTTGAACGCCGGCAACCTTCTGACGCTGTTGGACGTTGGGAAAACGCCAATCAGTATTGTAGTTAAGCCCGATGGCGGCGAAGTTTTTGTGTGCAATTTCGACTCCAGCTCGATTTCTGAAGTCATTACCAACCTCAACGAAGTGAACCATAGCTTCCTGATTGGTAAGCAGCCGGTGCGCGCCCTGGTTTCGCCGGACAATGCTTTCCTTTACGTCACGAACTTTGGTTCGGACTCCGTCGCCGTGTACGGCATTGACAACGGCAGGCTGATGAACTCCGTCGACGTTGGCAGCCATCCCGAAGCCCTGGCTTTTTCGCCCAATCAGCTCAGATTGCTGGTGGTGAACACAGTGAGCGGAGACCTCTCGGTTTTCGAACTCACCGGACAAAATGGTGCACCCCGCCCGGACGCTCCTTCTCTGGCCGCGATGGTCCCTTTAGGCAAGGACCCGCGGGCCATCGCCGTAAAGGCCTTTGTCAGCCAGCATTGAAACGGTACTTAAATATTTTCCGTTTTTGCCGATAACATAAGTGGCTCTGATCGTTTGGGGACCACGAAAGGCGGAAAAGAGTGCCTCACAGGCAGACGGAGAATTTGGCGCGGAAAGCGGGTCCGCCCTTGGAAATAAGCTCTTCCCTGGGACACAACTCCAGCGGTCGGACGAGGCTTGTGCTGCTGGTAGAAGACGATAGTGACCTCCTCCTGATAACGTCGATCTTCCTGAAACAGTTGGGCTGCACGGTCATTGCCGTCCCCAGTGGCGAGGCTGCGATCCAGGAATTCGAAAAGCTGGACGGATCGATTGACGTCCTGATCACCGACTTGACGATGCCGAAAATGAACGGTAAGCAACTGGCCGACACCCTCTGGCAACGGAAGCCAGACCTGAAGGTGATCTTTATATCCGGATATTGTCCCGACACTGTGCCCGAACGGTACAGTGCCAATTTTTTGCAAAAGCCTTTCGGGTCAGAAGATCTGGCTGGCAAACTGGCTGAAATCATGCGGTCGCCGGCAATCAGGCCGTCCGCGACTGCTACCGTAACCCCAGGCCTCCATCAACTGTCACGACCTGTCCAGTAATGAACTTGGGGGCCGTCGCCAGGTATAACACCGCGCTCACGACGTCGCCGGCGGCGCCATTTCTTTGCATCGGCGTCTGAGCGGCAAATCGTTTGAAGGCCGCTGGATCGCCTTTTCCTTCCTCCAACTCAATCATGCCCGGCGCCACGCAGTTGACTGATATCTCCGGCGCCAGCGCTTTGGCCATGACCCGAGTCAGCATGTGCAGGGCGGCCTTGGAAGAACAGTAGTGCGCGTGCGTGGCCCATGGCTTTTCTCCACCCAGAGAGCCAAGGTGTATGATCCTGCCCCTACTCTGGCGCAGAGCGGGAATGCAATGCTTGGCCACCAGGAACGGTCCTCGCACGTTGATGGCAAACATTTCGTCCCACTGTTCTTCTTTCAAATCTTCAAGAGCGACTGTTTCATAGAAGCCCGCGTTGTTGATCAGGACATCAAGTTTTCCGAACTTGTCTGAGACTGTCTTGATTGCCGCAGCAATGCTTTCCGACCGGCGTACGTCGCACGGTACCGCGAGCGCTTCCTCTCCCTGGGCTTCGATCTCCGCCAGGACGCGGCTCGCTTCCGCCTTGGAGTTTAGATAGGTGAAAGCGACTTGCGCGCCCGCCGCGGCTGCGGCCTGGACAAATGCCTTGCCCAGACGCCGCGCACCACCTGTGACCAGGACCGTTTTTCCGCTTAGATTGTTCACGATTGCATTGTACTGTGAAGAATGAGCGCGCCTATACGTTACGTGCATTCCTGATCTGCGTCATCCGCGTAAATCCGCGGTAGAGTCTTTGCCTCTCGCGTGTTCTGAATCTTTTTTCGTCTACGCGCTATCCAATGCTCAAATGCATAGCGATTCTCAGTTTGTCTCATTGCCCCCGGAAGTCCGCTCGGAAGCTGAAGCCCTGGACGCTTATTCTCGAGTCGTAACCAGCGTTGCTGAATCCACAAGTCCGGCCGTTGTGCGGATCCAGGTCGAAATGGACCGCGGGCGCGGTGGCGGCGGTTCGGGCTTCGTGCTCACGCCGGACGGATTCATTCTCACCAACAGCCACGTGGTACACAAAGCCGCGAAGATCAAAGTATCGACGCCGGACTCCGGAGAGTTCACCGCCCGGCTCGTCGGCGAGGACCCGGACACAGATCTGGCGCTGGTGCGCATTGACGCGCCTGGCTTGCAGGCCGTGAAGCTCGGGGATTCCCGCAAGATCCGTGTAGGCCAATTGGTAGTGGCCATCGGCAATCCCTACGGATTTCAGTACACGGTGACTGCCGGCGTGGTCAGTGCTCTAGGCCGCACGTTGCGGTCACAATCCGGGCGGCTGATTGAAGATGTAATCCAGACCGACGCCGCTTTGAATCCCGGAAATTCCGGCGGGCCGCTGGTAAACGCCGCAGGTGAAGTCATTGGCGTAAACACCGCCACAATTCTGCCGGCGCAAGGGCTGTGCTTTGCGATTTCCATCAGCACCGCGCAGTTTATTGCCACCAAGTTGATCCGCGATGGCGTGGTACGCCGCAGCTTTATCGGCGTACAGGCGCAAACTGCCCCGTTGAACCGAACCATCGCCCGCCACTACGACGTGGCCTCTTCTACCGGAGCTTTGTTGCTGGCCGTGGAGCCCGGCAGTCCCGCAGCCGGCGCCGGTCTTCAGGAAGGTGACGTGATTGTGGAACTGGCTGGCGAACATGTGGAAGGCGTGGATGTTCTCAATCGGCTGCTCAATGAAGAAAGGATCGGAGTCGCGACAAAGTTGATTGTCCTGCGGGGATCGAAGAGGTTCGAAGTCAATGTCGTGCCCGCGGAACGGCTGGGATGAATTACGCCTGAATCCCCAAACAATACGCCAGGATAACAATAGACAAGACGCCAAGGGAGACCAGCGCGTACCTGGTGTCGCGCTCACGCAGAAACTGGATGCCGGCGACGATGATCCGCAATACCGGCGTAGCCAGCAGAACCACGACGCCAGCGGTTATCACTCTGGGGCCGAGGGGAGTCACAAGCTGCAGGATGAGTCCGGCAACAATCAAGGCAAATGCTGTGTAGGCGCCGGCCTTGAGCGTCAGGGCCAGGACATGATCGGCCGCGGGGGGTTCTCGGCTCATCGAAAGCCTCCAGTAACTAATTTGTAGATCATCTGCCCGGCCAGCCAGCCGGTCACGCCAATCAGCAGCGTCAGGATGTAGAACCCGCGCACCTTCGGTGCCAAGCGCGCGCCCAGCAATGATCCCGCAAAAACTCCGGCCACCAGCGGAGCGGCGAGAGTGACGTTAATGTCTCCGCGTCCCCAGTAAATATAGGCACTGGTGGCCGCCGTAACTCCGATCATGAAATTGCTGGTGGCCGTGGCCACCCGCAACGGGACCTTCATGAAGAGATACATCACCGGGACTTTAATCGGCCCCCCGCCGATTCCCAGCAAACCGGAGAATCCTCCGGCAACCAGAGACGCGCCCAGCCCCAGGGGATAGTTCTGAATCGTATAGTCTGGAATCGCCGCTTCGCCCTGCTGCCGGCGTGATCCCCAGGCCTTCCTGACCAGCGAAGCGGAAGTGTAAGCCAGAAAGCAGCAGAACAACAGCGCTAGGGTCCGGCGGTCCACGTGGTGCGCGACGAGGGCGGCAATGAGCGCTCCAACCGTCGTGGCCAATTCGAGCGTCATACCAAGACGGACATCCGTGACGTGGTGCTCCACATATTGGGACGACGTAGCCGTTGAAGTCGCAATCACCGAAAGCAAACTAATGCCAATGGCCTGATGTATGGGTACGCCAAAGTAGATCGCCAACAGGGGGGTAATAATAATGCCGCCGCCCACTCCCGCCAGGGCGCCAAAGCCTCCAGCGAAGAAACCGATGGCCGTCAGCAGCAAGGCGGCTCCTATGCTCATTCTGTTTCACCAGGAACAAACAGGATTCGATCGCCCACTTGCGCTTCAGCCGCTTCCGCACGCAAGACCATACCAACCGCGCCCAACACTACGACCATACAGATAATCATCATCAGCGGTACGGTTTCTCGTGCAAACAGAGAACCTTCCACCACGGCAATGATCGGTATCACCAGACTCATTGTGGAGAGTTGATACGGTTGCATCTGTTTCAAGAGCCAATAATAAACGGCAAAAGCCACGGCCGATCCGATGGTAGCCAAAAAGACCAGGGCCAGCACCGCTTTGGGAGTCCAGTTGGTCTGGCGATGCGATTCCAGCGCCCACGTTCCCCAGAACAACACTACAGCGGCACAGAGGAATTGCATGCCGGTGGAAATAACAGGAGCAACATCCTGCAGCCGCTTCTTGGCAAAGACCACGGACCAGGAACTCAGCACCACCGCTGCCAGCACGGCAACGCCGCCCCACAAAGCGCGCCGGTTGGCGGACAATTGGTTTTGAACAAGCGCCAGTATTCCTCCGAACGCGATCACCATGGCAAAGACTGCACCGCGCGGGACTTTACGATGCATCATAAGCGGCGTGAACATCGCCACCGCGAGAGGCATGGCAGAAAACAAGAGCGCCGTCATCGCGGAAGTCACATACTGCTCCGCCCAGAACAACAGCCCGTAGGGTAGCGCTATCAAGGTCACGCTCAGGGCCAGGATGGCGTTCCACTGGCGCGCACCGTTTGGCCATTGCGTCTTACTGAAAAAGATTGGACTAAGCAGCAGTACGGCCGCTATCAAAAAACGAATGGCGGCAGCTTTTAACGGCGGCACATCCTGGACCAAGAAACGGATCGCCAGCCAGGTGCTGCCCCAGATCAGGCACAGCAATAGGTAACCAAGAATCTGGTTCCGTGTAAGCGATTTGCCGGCGTGCTGGGACATGAATCAAACAGTTTATCTGACGCAAATGGAAAGGCCACCGTTTCCAGTGGCCTTCGTTGCTTGTGCCTGGAGTTCTTCGCGGACGGCAAACATCGTTGCCGTGGCCGCGAGAAAGACGTGGCATGCCGCGTCTCTACGTTAACATTCTGCGTTCATCTGCGTGTATCTGCGGCAATAATTCTAGTGGCCTCCGCCGCCACCGCCGCCGCGGGGACCGCGATCACCGCCGCCTCCTCCACCGCGTGGACCGCCGCGTCCTCGTCCACCGCGTCCACCATGCCTGCGTCCACCACCACCGCCGCCACTGCCAGGGGGCCGTGGACCGCGGGGACGATCATGTCCACCACCGCTACCGGCGCCGGTGCCAACTGTTTCGCGGTTGGCGTCTTCGCGATTGAAGTTGGGCTCGCCGCCTTCATCGTCGTCGGTAAAGTCGCCGCCGCCCTCGATGGTGATGGTCTCTTCCCCGCCCGCCCCGCCCGTCTGAGCAAAGGGTGACGGTACGCCACCTCCGCCGCTGCCGTCCGTTCCGCCGCCGGCTTCGCCACTGCCGGCCATCTTGGCCCGCTGCTCCTTCAGGATCGCCTTGCGTGAGAGCTTAATGCGATTGCCTTCCATGGCCAGCACTTTGACCAGGACCTGATCGCCTTCCTTCAACTCGTCTTTCACTTCCTTCACGCGATGCTCGGCGATTTCACTGATGTGCAGCAGTCCGTCGGTTCCGGGAAAGATTTCGACAAACGCACCGAATTCCGCCAGGCGTACGACCTTGCCCAGATACGTCTTGCCCACTTCAGGCACCGCCGTGAGGTCGTTGATCATCTGGATGGCCTTCTGCGCGGAGGGGCCGTCGCTGGAAGCCACGTTGACCTTGCCGGTATCGTCCACGTCAATCTTGACGCCGGTTTGATCAATGATGCTGCGGATCATCTTGCCGCCGGGGCCAATCAGGTCGCGGATCTTGTCTGTTGGAATCTGCAGGGTGTAAATACGCGGAGCAAAGCTGGAAATGTTTTCGCGGCCGCTGGTGAGGGTTGCCTCCATCTTGTCCAGGATGAACAAGCGTCCGCGGCGCGCCTGCTCCAGCGCCTCATGCATGATCTTGGACGTGATGCCCATGACCTTGATGTCCATTTGCAGCGCGGTAATTCCCTTGCGCGTGCCTGCGACTTTGAAGTCCATGTCGCCGTAGTGGTCTTCCGCTCCGGCAATGTCCGTCAGGATCGCGTAGGAATCCGGTTCTTTCACCAAGCCCATCGCCACACCAGCGACGGCCGAAGAAAGCGGTACGCCCGCGTCCATCAGCGAGAGCGAAGCTCCGCAGACGGAAGCCATGGAAGATGAACCGTTCGATTCCAGGATGTCCGAGACCACGCGCATGGTGTAAGGCCACTTATCTACATCCGGCAACACAGCGGAAATAGCGCGTTCCGCCAGGGCGCCATGGCCGATTTCGCGTCGCCCCACGCCGGTCATGCGGCCAACTTCGCCCACGGAAAACGGCGGGAAGTTGTAGTGCAGCATGAAGCGCTTCTTGGTTTCGCCTTCGAACCTTTCAACGCGCTGAGCATCATCCGGCGTACCCAGCGTAGTAGTGACCAATGCCTGGGTCTCGCCGCGAGTAAATATCGCCGAGCCGTGCACGCGCGGCAGAACGCCTACTTCAATCCAGATATCGCGAATCTGGTCGAACTGGCGCGCATCCGGACGGCGGCGCTTATGTGTGACCTGGTCGCGGAAAATCCGCTCCCGCAGCGCTTCGTAATAATGAGACAGCTTGTGGGCCGCTTCGTCGTCGTCTTTCGGAAGCTCAGCTTTGAGCCGGTCTTTGATGTCTTTTACTTTTTCGTAGCTCGTCAGTTTGGGATGTTTAGCGGTGTCCAGCGAGTCGGTCAGCTCGTCGCCAATCCTGGCTTTGAGCTGGTCATAGTAGGCCTGGTTAAATTCCACCGGAGCTACGGTGCGTTTCGCTTTGCCGCCTCGCTTCGTCAGATCACTGATGGCAGCGCAGATTTTCTTGATCTGCTCGTGGGCAAATTCAATCGCGCCCAGCACCTGGTCTTCCGAGACTTCTTTCGCCCCGGACTCCACCATCACGATTCCTTCGGCGGTTCCCACCACCATAATGTTCAGGAGGCTTTCGCGCATCTCCTCGTAGGTCGGGTTCACGACGAACTTCTCGGCAATCAGGCCAACGCGCACCGCGCCCACGGGCCCCGCAAATGGAATGTCGGACAGGGTCAGCGCAGCGGAAGCAGAGTTGATGGCCAGAACATCAGGGTCGTTTTCCGAGTCCGCGGAGAGCACCAGGGAAATCACCTGGGTCTCATTGCGGAAGCCTTCGGGAAATAAGGGACGGATGGGACGGTCAATCTGGCGGCAGGTCAGGACTTCACGTTCGCTGGGGCGGCCTTCGCGTTTGATGAATCCGCCGGGAATGCGTCCGCCGGCATATGTGTATTCGCGATAATCAACGGTGAGAGGGAAAAAATCTATACCCACGCGGGGTTCGGGGGCACAGCACGCGGTGCCCAGCACCACATTATCGCCCATCCGGGCAATCACAGACCCTTGTGCCTGTTTGGCCAGGTGTCCGGTCTCAAGATGGAGAGTTTTGCCGCCTGCAAGTTCAACAGTGGCTGTCTGTTTCATTCAATTCCTCTTTTCTATAAGGAGGCCCGTCCATTTTCGGGCGTTCAGCGAGGGCCCTCTGCGCGGGCCAGCGGAAGATACACTACTGCCGCCAAAGCGAAACTCCGGTGAACACGGCCGGAAAGGAATTGGCTACTTGCGGATTCCGAGTTTCTGGATGACGTCTTTATAGCGCTCAGTATCGTATTTCTTCAGATAGTCCAGCAGGCGACGGCGCTTGCTCACCATCATGAGTAAGCCACGCCGGGAGGCATGGTCTTTTTTGTGGGTCTTGAAGTGCTCCGTCAAATCGCCAATACGTTCGCTCAGAATCGCAATTTGCACTTCCGGGCTGCCGGTATCTGACTCATCTCTACGGTAGCGGTGAATGACCTCGGTTTTTTGTTCTCTCGCTAACACTGAAACTGGTGCACTCCTAATCTAAATACTTGTCCTTTAGTGACTTAAAAAGATTAACACGCGGTCAGCGGACTGTAAAGATCATCCGGCACCGTCTTCATCCCGCAGCACTCGCCTAAGTTCGCAATTGCTTTTTGCGAACATATCGGTTAACTTGCCGCTTCGTTGATAAAGCTGACATAGAGGTGAGGAGCGTACACATGTTTTGTTCGAAATGCGGCGCGCATATAGACGATCAGGCCAAGGTTTGCCCCCAATGCGGCAGTACTTCACCCGTGATGCCGCAGCCGGCGCTTCCACCGGCCGACCGTGTTCCACAAATGACGCCAGTGTTCAGTCCCGTACCTATGGCCTCTGTGCCTCAGACTGACCCAAAGGCGATTTGGAGCATGGTCCTGGGATTCGTGTGCCTGTTCTGCGGAATCTTCGCCGCTATTCCTGCCGTCATTCTGGGACACATGGCCCGTTCCAGCATTCGCAAGAGCGGAGGACGCCTTAAAGGTGACGGTATGGCCATCACGGGGTTGGTGATCGGTTACATTTACGTGGCTCTTGCTCCGTTGATCATCGCAGCTATTGCCATTCCCAATTTGCTGAAAGCGAGAAGTGCAGCAAACGAGTCAGCTGCGGCCGCAACCGTCCGCACGATCAACACCTCGCAGGCGACATACTCAACCATGTATCCGGCCGCGGGTTATGCACCCAACCTGGAAACCTTGGGACCGGGACCAACTGCCAACTGTACAGACAGTGGAACAGCTGCACATGCGTGCCTCATTGACCGCAGCCTGGCATGCAGCAGCAGTGTCTGGTGTCTGAAAGGCAGCTTCAAATACAGCGTTGTCGGTGTTGGCTCTCCTACGCCCAGCGACTATGTGATCACGGCCACGCCCGTGGACTCACGCCGAGCCGAGAGGAGTTACTGCTCAACCGCGGAGGGCATAGTCCGTTACAAGCGTGGAGTAGTGCTTGCCCCGATTACGCTGGAAGAGTGCCAATCCTGGGAAGCCCTCTAGCCAAATACCGCGCTCCGCATTCAGTTGGCGGCAACCTGAGAAGGCAATTCACCGTTTGAGTTCACTTCGACTACAAACCGCGCGGCTCCAGCTCGTGGCCGCCACACTCGAACTCGCACTTGCTGAAGCTAGGGACAAGAAGACATTCAGAGAACTTCTGGGCGTCGATGTCCCTCATTACTGGCCGCCGCCGTTGAACGACGAGCAGTCCCATCGGTGGTTGGTCAACCTACTCACGACGGACCCATCGGCCGTGGGCTGGGCCCTGTGGTATTTTCTCCTGCTGCGTCCCGGCAGCTGCCCCCTGGCAATCGGCAACGGCGGGTTGAAAGGACGCCCATCAGCGGACGGAACAGTGGAAGTGGGCTACTCGATCATTCCGAAATACCAGCAGCAAGGCTACGCGCCGGAAGCGACCGAAGCTCTGGTCGCCTGGGCCTTCGGACATGCCCAGGTCACCCGCGTCATCGCGCACACTCTTCCCGAATTGCAGCCCTCCATCCGAGTGCTTGAAAAGCTTGGCTTTACGTTCACCGGAGTTGGAAACGAAGCGGGCACAATTGGCTATGAGCTGAAGCGCGAGGATTGGAAGCACAAACAGACCATGCGCTAGTGGTGAATGGTGAGCGACGCACCTGAGACTACTGCGCTACGGCCCACCTGAAACCTGCTCAAAAGCGGTTTGCCGTGGCGCTTCGCCCAATGGTCTGCCGGTAACTTCCAAAAGCACGCCGTATCATCTGTACGGTGTGACACTTGATCGACATTGGGGCTTGCTGTCTCTAATGGTCGTCTCTACCGCCGCGTCTGTGGTCGTCTCTATGGCCGTCTCCATGATCGTCTCCATCGTCGTGGTGGTCTCCATCATCCTCGTCTTCGTCGGCTGGAAGGATATGCGTCAGGTCATTGGCCGTGTGGCTGTTTGGATCACTGCCGCCGGAAACAGTGGCACTGTTGGTCACGTGTTCCCGGATGTTTTTTGTTACATTCACGGTCAGTGTAATGGGCGGGTAGCTGGCGCCCGGAGCCAGGCTATCGCTCCGGGTACAGGTTAGTGTACCCAGGTTGCAAGTCCAACCGGTTCCGCCTATTGCCGTCGGCACGAACGTGTGCTGCACAGCGGGCAAGGTGTCTATCACCGTGACGGTGCCCAGCGTGGGGCCAGCGCCGGCGCTGTTGCTCACAGTGATGGTGTAAGTAGCGCCCTTCGCGCCTCGCTCGAACTCTTCCTCCTCATGAGTTTTAGTTATGGAGAGATTCGGCAAAGCCACGATGAGTGTGGCGGACGCCGTGTTGCCGACCCCGGCATTGTCTGAGGTCACGGTAGTGTTGTTGTTATAGGCGCCGACGACCGCGCTGGTAACATTCGCACTGACTGTGCAGGAACCGCCGGAGACTATGGTCCCTCCAGTCAGGCTGATAGTGCTGGATCCTGCAACTGCCATCAGGGTCCCGCCACCGCAGGAACCGGTCGCGCCGTTGGGCGTAGCCACAAACAGGTTCGCCGGGAGCGTATCGGTGAAGCCAACCCCGGTCAACGAAACCGGGTTCACGGACGGATTGGTGATGGTGAAGCTGAGGACTGAAACGCCGGTCGGCGCAATAGTCCCAGGGTTAAAGACCTTGGTGATCGAAGGCGGTACCAGCACCACGATGCTGGCGGACGCCGTGCCACCCGTAATTGTCTTAAAGCCCCCGGTTCCATCGTCGAAAGTCCCAGTCACATTGCCGCTGACATTATTCTTGACCCCTGAACTGGTACCGGTCACGTTCAACGAGAAAGAACAGGCACTCCCACCGGGCAGGTTCAAGGTTGACAAGGCAATGCTGGTGGTTCCCGGATCGGCGGTCACCACTCCACCATCGGCCACGCAACTGCCCGCAAGTCCATTGGGTGTAGCCACAACAAGGCCGCCAGGCAGTATGTCAGCTAATCCTGTGTTGACCAGTTGAATCGTGGAATTGGGATTGGTGATAGTAAAGCTCAAGGAAGTGGTGCCATTGAGAGGAATGCTGGCGGCCCCAAATGCCTTGGAGACCGTCGGTGGCACTACAATTGGCGCTGTTATCACGGTGAGGCTCGCGGTATTGCTGACAGCGCCTGGGCCGCTCTCATTGGCGGAGATCGGTCCGGTGGTATTGCTCAACACTCCCACGCTGGTCGCCTTCACTTCCACCGAAATAAAGCATGAGCCGCTGGCGGCCGGCTGTGCCAACCGTACAAACGACTTCGGTTGGGGCCGCAATTGTACGGCGGGACCCAGGGAGCCTCCCGACAGGCTGATAGAAGATGAGCCGGGAGTAGCAGTCACGGTGCCGCCACAACTGTTACTCAGTTGGTTGGGTGAAGCCACTTCCAGACCGGCTGGCAGGGCATCTGTGAATTGAATCCCGGTTAGCGTCAGATTGGGGTTCGGATCGCTATTCGGGTTCGTAATCGTGAAGCTCAACAAGACCTGGCCATTCTGCGTAACCGTGTCGGGCAGGAAGACCTTGCTGATGGTCGGCGGGAAGGCCGCCGATGACACGGCGATGCTGGCGGTAACCGTCTGCTGGTCCACCGTTGCGTCCGCGGAGCCCGCTCCCCCGATGTTGCCCGCATTGTAAGTCGCGGTAGCTACGGCGGTTGAGGAAAGCGCTTCTGGCTGGGCCTCAAGGATGGTGCCGAGGACCGGGTTGTTGAAATCAATCGGCAAGCCATTAAACACGTCCAGGTTGAAGCTTAAGACGGCGGTTTCCCCGTGGTTGTCGCTGTTCAGGGTCGCGGTCAGAGTCGAACTCCCATTAATGCCAATGCTGGCCGGGTTGGCGGTGTGCGTCAGGACGACGAAGGGATCGAAGGTGACCGCTGCGTTGGCATCGTGGATGGTGGTCGCAGGTGAATTTGTACCCCACCAGTTATTGGTGGCGTCGTCGGTGCTGGCCGCTGTCCCAAGGTTGGTCAGGTTGTTTCCGCTTGCTGCTGTATTGCCGGCAAGCCGGCTGAAATTGATTACCAGATGGCTTGAAACCGCGCCGGAGCTCGCCGCAAAAATACCTCCGCCGCAACTGTCAACACAATTCGTGCCGTCGACGCCGGTAGCGGTGTTTCCCGTAATCGTCGCCTTGGAGACTGTAGTGGTGTCGGTGTTGAGGTCGCTCCACAGTCCGCCGCCCTGATCTCCCTGGTTGCCGCTGATCGCCATGGCTGCCCCGGTGTTGTCAACGAGCAGGCCCTGACCGGTGGAGATTCCGCCGCCATGCCCGGCCGCATTGTTCCCAGAGATGACGCTCCCGTGAATCGCCGACTGAGTGGTGTTGTTGCTGGGAGGACGAAGCAAGATGCCACCACCCTGGCCGCCAACACTGCCGGCAGTTTGGCTGGCCTGATTATTGAGGACCTGGGTGCCGCTGATCACCATTGGCGTGCCGCCGAAGACAAATATGCCGCCACCTACGCCGGGATTGCCGGTAGAGCTCTCCTGAGCGGAATTGTTCTGGACGATGCTGTTGGTCAGAGTGAAAGTACCTGTACCTGTTCCGATCGACCCGGCGCCGGCGTTGTCTGCGGCAATTCCGCCGCCATCACCGTCGACGGTGGAATTGTCAGTGATGATGCAATTGACGACGCTCATGTTACCGGTCTGAGCGCCCTCCCAAAACAAGCCGCCGCCGAAGCCATGAGGAATCACACTGGCGACCCCGATGAAACTGCCGGGGTTCTTACCGAATCGGATCACCAGGTTGGAAAAGTGGGTGTCAAAGCCAGGGTCGGCGTTGGGATTGACCGCGAAGACCTTGTCGATCCCATTGGTGTTGTTGGTGCCCGCCTGGACGATGGTCGTTGGATTACCGCCGCCATCTACCGCGCCGTTGATGGTGACTCCATGGAAAATATCCAGAGACCCGTAAGCTGCGGTTGCGCCGGCGATTTCTTTGTTGGCTCCGGTCAGGGTCAGCGTATAAGTTCCGGCGGGTACATTGATGGTGTCGTTCAGGTTGTCGGCGTTCGCTTCAATGATGGCTTCGCGCAGACTGCAGCTATTGGCCACGTTGTTCGCACACGCATTGGCCACTACAACATCGTTCGTAGTGTTGACATTGAATACGGGGTCCGGCAGCGGCATCATGACGCTGGGCGCGCTCTCGCCCTGGTGGAGCGCGACGATTCCGGGGCGACCGTCGATGTTGATGTGCATGGAAACTGCCGCTACGGGTGATCCGGTATAAGGACGGGTCGCCACAAGTCCGGGCACAAAGGTGCTCGCTCCTTGTGGCAGGTTGGGATGGGAGATGACCACCATCTGGCGGGTAGATCCGTTCAGGACCATCACGTCATCGGCTGCGTTCGAGGAGACTCGGGTCCGGAGCAACACGGGTAACGGGCCGGAACCGGCTAAGCCGAAACTCTCAAGGACCTTCCAATCTTCGTTCGGATTGGGCGAGGGCACCACGGGATTGGCCAGTCCGCGTGCGGCTGCCAGGAAAACTGCCTTGCGTTCCGCAGGCGTCAATGGGCGTGAATCGATTCCGGAACGGACGACGATATGAACGGAACCGTCCGGACTCACGATCGCCATCTGCGTGCGGCCTTCACGATCGTAGACGAACGATCCCAGAGCGACCGTAGTCGCGGAAATGGGCAATGCAACTTGCCGCAATTGCATGGAAGCGGAACTCAGGATAACGAGTTCCCCGTTGGCCACCACCGCGGCGTCGGCGCCGGCGCCACCGGTCAGGTTGCCAAACGCGATGGCGGAAACCGGGCCGCCCAGAGAGTAACGGGCCAGCAATTTCAGCCCATTTGAGGCCCCGCGATAAACCAGCAATGATGGACCTTCGGGACCGGAGACGCCCACAAGCAAATCACTGGAAAGGCTGGTGCGGCCGAGTTTCCCTCCACCCAGAGTCGTGACTCCGCCAGAAAGATAAACAACCTGCGGCGCACGGAAGTTCCCCTTGCCGTCGCCTGGGAGCACGTACATAACAGTCGCTCCGCGCGCGGCAACTACCAGATCATTGGTGCCGTGTCCGGTGAAATTTCCCACAGCAAGAAGGTCCGGGGCAACGGGCACCGAAAAGACCCGTGCGTTTGGCAGGAAGGGCGCCGGAAACTCGCCGCGGCCAATGGCCTGGAATGTCGTGTCGCTCTGGGGCGCGAGCGCATCCAGGCTGCCGTAATGCACGGCGATAATCCCGCCGCCACCGGGCGCGGCGTATCCAGCCGCGAGATCGGCAAGACCGTCTCCATTGAAATCGGCCGAAACGAGGGAGAGAGCGCTGGCTTGACCTGAAGATAGAATCTGCGCGGCCGTCGCAGCGTGCCGGGGCGCACCACCATCCTGGCTTGGCGGTCCGACTTCCGCAATTGACGGATATGCCACTATGACGTCACCGAAAGAGCGGATCCGCGCGGTCGTCGCTGCATGCTGGCGCGCACCACGATCCTGGCTTGGCCGTCCGCCAACCGAGGGTGACGGAGATACCACTCCAGTGTCACGGACATAGTTCGGCGCAATCGAACGCGGTTCTCCCAGCCAGATCCTGGCTTCCGAGTGCCATGCGGACTGCTGTGTAGGAACCGGCGCTGCCGCCGCAACGGGCGCCTTGACCGCCGGAGAGGCTCCGCCGGCAGGCAACGCTGTGGTGGAGAAAAGAACCAGGATAACAACGACCAGCGCCATAGGAAGACACTTCTTTACGCTGGCAGGGGCGGAAATCGACGAGTCTTTCATCGCGATGCTCCTCTTACGAGTAGAAGAATTGGCCTGCGTGCCCCGGTACTTGCCAAGACAATCGCAGGATCTCCTTACTCGAGATCATGCATGTGTGGATACCTGTTCCGCAACCTCCCTGAGGAGGTTTTATTCTGGGGGGAAGTTTGAACTCGGGAATCGTACACGTGTTTTACCTGCTGCTTAAAGATTACGTTGGTAACAACGTAGTCTTGTTCAAGCTGCGCGAAACGAACACGCCAATCAAGCGGCTCAGCGGGAAAACCGTTCAATCTCCCACGCGTTGGAAGGTGCCGCCTTCATGGCTTTCTTGGAACTTTGCCCTGAATAACGTCTCTGCAATCGATCTGGAGCGCGCTCCCGATTCAGCTCTCTCTACCTGTTCGTCTCCGCAACCGAATCCAGACAGAATCCACGTGTCTTGGGCCTGCGTTATTGGGGGGCCATCTTCTGCTTCAGCCTTGCGCTGCTCTCAAAAGAGGCAGCGGTCACCCTGCCCGTCGCTTTGCTTCTCTGGGACCTAGGCCTGCGCCGCCGAAGAGGGACTCATCTCCGAGAAGCCTTTCTTTGCTGGCACTTGCTGTTCTGGGTGGTGTTGTGCCTGTTTTTCGCAATCGCGTATTTTCATCCCCGATATGCTTACCTTGCTCGATACAGCCTGGCCGTCCGCCCCTCGTATGAGAACCTGCTCAGCCAGATCAATACCGTAGGTTTTTCCCTTTCCTTGTTCTTTGTTCCCTCCCGGCTCAATTTTGATCACGAACTTCCCCTGTATCATTCCCTCGGGCAATGGCCCACTCCCTTGTGGCTGCTCTTACTCGTTGCCATGCTGGCGGCGGCATTCCTGTCCCGGCACAAGGCGCCGTTTTTCTCTTTGGCGTCTTCTGGTTTTTCCTTCAGCTAGCTCCTTACAAATAGCCTGGTTCCGCGCAACGACTTGCTCAGCGAGCGAAATCTTTATCTCGCCAGCATCGGGTTCTTTCTCTGCCTGGCTGACCTTGCGAGGTTGCTCGTGAACAAGTAGACCGACAGCGACCTGCAAGTCTCCAACGCTCCTCCACCATCTTTGTCGCCACAAAGAAAGCGGTCTGGCCTGTCGGTTCACTCCTCGTTCTATCACTCATCTTTTCCACGATCCACCGGAATCGCGTATATCAAAGCCAGCTCAGTCTTTGGAAGGACACCGTAAGCAAATCACCTCGTAAGCCCAGGGCCCATAACAACCTCGGTTACGCATACTACGTGCTGGGCGACGTCGATCATGCCATCGACGAGTTCCGCTTCGCCCTGTCACTCGATCGCGATTACCGGGACGCACAACAGAATCTCCGCAAAGCCTGGATGCAGCAGAAAAACCAGACTGGGTTCGACAAGTCCAACAACGGTCAACACTAGCGTCTATTACCTTCACTCATAGATTGCGGACCTCATTTGCTGGTCCGAATCCTCGGCATCACTGCTCAATCAGCTTAATGAAGCCGTCGTAGTCCATAGTCGCGAGAACTTTTTTGACCGCAGCTTCGTCGGCTTGAACAGTATCAGGGCGCGATTCAATCCACGCCCACACGACGATGCTCTTGACTTTAAGGTCTGCTTCCCCGAGTTTTAGCTGCGGATTCTGAAAATTTACTGGCCCAAGATATACAGCCAACTTGATTTCCGGTTGTTCCAGCTGAGGATCCAGTCCCGTAATCTGGGCCTGTCGATAGAGTGGATGCCCGCCCAACGTACCATTTGGATGTATCTGGTATTCGGGCGCGTTCGATTTTCGCGAAATTGCCGTAGTCATCGCGGTCCGGTTGGTATAAATGCGAAAGCTCACCGAGCGGCGCCGGGCCAATAGGCCCTTCTCACGGCCATCGAGATCTTGTTGCCTTTTGTCGAACGACGCCGTCATCGATTCCAGAGGCGCATAATGGAATGGCTTGATGTTGTCCAGGACGGCCTTGCCTTCCGCGTATTTGCCCTGCTGAAAGAGAGCTTGCGCCTGTTTCGATGCGGCTTCCATTCCCACATTGTGGGATTTCTTCAGCGCCTCCATTTCAGATCCATGGGACGTTTCAAAGTCTCTAAAGGACCCTTCCATCTCCTGCTTCAGCGTTTCTTCTTCCTTCTGTACTTCCTCCAGCTTCCGGGAAAGCTCCGCATCGTTAAACCACCAGTTCTTATGGACTAGAAGTTCGAGGTACTTGCGCGGCGCCTGATTGGCAAAGGCCTTGAAATCGGCTGCCGGGTTGGCCAACTCGGGACTGAAACCCAAAGGCCTGGCATCGGGCAAGAAAGGTTCAAGCTTGTCGAGCGTCGCTTCACCCCAACGCGTCATCGAATCCTGGCTCTGCGGATCCTGGCTCTGCGCGGCGGTGAACCCCGTCAGCAATAGTGCTGCGGCTCCGAGCAACACGAGGCGCTGGAACGGGCAAGCGATAGTTCCCGCGCGAATTCGATCCACTACTGGAACCCCTAGCCTCGATCGCCTTTCGTCGGTACAACCCGGCATCATGGCTTCGGTATTCTCCTACCTCCTATAGCGAGAACGACGCCGAAAAAGGGTAAAGCCGTGAAGAGATTTCAGCATGCCGGAGAGGGCCGGGGAATGGCGGAAATCTCCCGATTCAAGATACGTTGTGACCTCCTGTGGGCCAAAAACACGCTTACACAAGTACAGGGGGGCAGCCATTCACCTGAGAGAAGCGCAAGAACGAGTACCAAAAAGCCGACACGGAGATCTCAGCATGCCGGAAGACCTGATCCTGCTCGTAGTCAGCCACACGCGTAGGGATGCGAGAGCATCTCTGAGTACCCGGTTTCTCACGTTGCTACTGGCAGCGATCAGCTCGGCCGTGGCGCCGCAAGCTCAACCCGTGGGGCGGCTGCTTGATTCGTCGCAAGCTCCTGAGAGTAAGGCAGCGCACGCGCAGTCGTCGCAGACTCCGCGTGTAACTCCAATTACGGGCCGGGCAGTAGACGCGCAACTGTCGGCCAGAGCGGCCAATCCGGACAGGACCGGCCCATGCCCTGCACAGGAGAACTTCACCGGCGCCATCACCACCAACGGCGCTGCCGAAGTGACCTATACCTGGGTGAGTTTTGACCGCGCGACTTGGCCCCAGGTCAAGTTGCATTTCAGCGGTCCAGGCACGCAAAGCGTCAGCGAACATGCCAAGATAGGAGCTGCAGGCCAAACCGTCCACGGATGGATGCAGCTCAAGGTGCTATCGCCCAACCCCCTGGTGTCGCCCAGGGCGCAGTACACGATGACCTGCCCCTCCAACCACGTAGCCGGCAAGGTAGTCGCGGCGCGCCTGGCGATGAGCAGCCCTACGTTAGAGATCAATACCTGTCCGGTAGCTGCGAATTTCAGCGGCAGCATTACTACTGACGGCGCGGCCCATGTCACCTACACGTGGGCTAGTTCGGATAACCGGACGTGGCCCCGGGTCAATTTGCGGTTCACCGGCGCAGACACGCAGCCAGTGAATGAGGGATGGGTCCTGGGAAAGCCGGGGCAAGTGGCCCAGGGCTGGATGGAACTTAAGATCCTCTCGCCCAATGCGTACGCAACGAAGCTTAATTTCAAGTTTCGATGTAGCCAATAATCGCGCGGGGCAGGAGACGCGCGCGGCCAAGATCCAATCGGTGTATACTGAACTCTTCTCCCGATGGATTTCAGACGATGAGAATTGAAATTAAGCGCTGCTTCATGTGATCCGATATTCGCCAACAGGCCGTGAGCCTGAAACAGGAAATCGATCGCAAATTGGGCGTTGTATCGAAGATACGGATCGGCCCACCTGGAGCTTTGGAAGTGCGATTGGATGGTGAGCTCTTGTTTTCGGCTAAAACGGCCAAGCGAATGCCCGCATCCGGGGAAATTCTGGCGCTCATAGCTTCTCAGCAAGCATCGGGATAAGGAAACCTGCAATCGTTCACACCCGCGTGGGAAAGGGATTGCGTTCCTTGAACTGGCGCTGGTGCCAATACGGATAAGGCATGGTCACCACGCTCGCCTGATCCAGCTTCTTCACCTGGTCCGGCGTGAGGTTCCAGCCTACAGCGCCCAGATTGTCCTTCAACTGGTGCTCATTGCGAGCTCCGATCACGATGGTAGAGATGGTCGGCCGTTGCAGCAGCCAGTTCAGCGCCACTTGAGGTACTGTTCTACCTGTCTCTTGCGCCACTGCATCCAGCGCGTCGACGACCTTATAAACATATTCCTCGTCGGCAGGCGGGCCGATGTCATTGGACTCCTTCACATTGCGCCGGCTTTCCGACGGTGGCGGCTGACCGCGGCGAATTTTTCCTGTCAGGCGGCCCCAACCGAGCGGCGACCACACCACGGCTCCGACGCCCTGATCGAGGCCCAGGGGCATGAGCTCCCATTCATAATCGCGCCCCACAAGCGAGTAATAAGTCTGATTGGCGACATAGCGCGGCAGACCGTAGCGGTCGGCCACGGCCAGCGCCTTCATCAGGTGCCAGCCGGAAAAATTGGAGACACCGATGTAACCAATCTTGCCGCTGCGGATCAGCACGTCCAGTGTGGAGAGGACCTCTTCCGGCGGCGTTTTTGCATCGTAGCCGTGCAGCTGGAAGAGATCAATATGGTCCGCGCCGAGGCGGCGCAGACAACCCTCTACTGCGCGGGTCAGGTGAAAACGAGAGGAACCCACTTCGTTCGCACCTTCGCCCGAGCGGAAGGTGGCTTTGGTGGAGATCAATACCTTGTCGCGGCGGCCTTTGATCGCGTTGCCCAGCACTTCCTCTGAGGCGCCGTTGGAGTAAATGTCGGCGCTATCAAACATGGTCAGGCCATGATCCAGGCATATATCGATGAGCCGCGTTGCTTCGGCTACATCTGTGCTGCCCCACGCTGACAAACGGCCTTTCCCCGCGAACGTGCCCGTTCCCAGCGTTAGAACCGGAACGTTGAACCCGGAGCGCCCCAATTGCCGATATTCCATGATTAATCTCCCGCGATGTGCCCGTTCAAAGTATCCGACTGCTATTTGTTTCAAATCCGATTGCGAGCACACTTACTTTCGAAAGCGTTGATTCTACGACAAGGGAACATTTCCGGCAAAAGACTGACGATCGCCAAGAAAGCGGCGCGAGAATGGAGCATCATTCTCAAAAACAAGGGGCCCCGTTTAACGAAGCCTGAATCAGGCCCTTGAAATATGGCGTGCACGGCTGTTTTGAACCAACCTGGGAAGGACCTCGCCGATCTTTCCCCGCAGCACGAAGTCGGCCATACCGTCCATAGCGGTAGGCTCGGCGTTCAAAATGATCACCCTGGTTCCTGCAGATTTTGCTAGGGGGATGACGCTGGCCACCGGGTAAACGTTGAGACTGGTGCCGATGGCAAGCAGCAGATCAGCTTCCTGGGCCGCTTGCAGGGCTCGATCAATTACCGCCGGCACAAGCGCCTGGCCGAATGAAATCGTCGCACTCTTAAGAATGCCGCCACAACTTCCGCAAGCCGGATCTTCTTCTCCGGCGCGCACGCGGTCCAATGTCGCTTGCATCGGGCCCCGCCACTCGCAGCGCATGCAGACAACCTGGTGAATGGTTCCGTGTACCTCTATTACTTTGTCCGGGGAATTGCCCGCAACCTGGTGCAAGCCATCAATATTTTGCGTAACGAGTGCGTGCAGCCGCCCACTCTGCTCGAGGGACACCAGGGCCTGGTGCCCGGCATTGGGTTTGGCCTGCCACGCAGGATGCGCGACGCGCTGCTGCCAGGCCAGCCTGCGTACTTCAGGATCAGCCATGTAGTAGCGGATATCCGAGAGCTTCTCGGCCTTCGGATTTTTCGTCCATAAGCCCTGAGGCCCGCGAAAATCAGGGATTCCCGATTCCGTCGAGATGCCCGCGCCGGTCAGCGCAACAACGCGGCGCGACTGCTCGAGCCATTCGCAGGCGATCTCAAGTCCGTTGTCCATCGAGCTTTATTCTACAAAAGCCGACATATCAGGACAGTCTCTCTCGGGAGCGGATCGGATTACTTCCGGATTCCCAGAGAACGGCGGTTTGTCGCGAAAAGTTGTAACTTTGGCCTGCCTTGACATTCCACCGAAACGGACGATACGCTTACCTAGAATGTCTACTAAAGAACAAAGAGAACGGATCGAACTGTTGCAGGGTACTCTGGACTTGCTGATTCTCAGGACGCTGCTGCTGGGGCCGGCGCACGGCCACGCCATCGCCAAGGCGATCGAATTCAACTCCGACGACGTGTTGCAGGTGGAACAGGGTTCGCTCTATCCGGCATTGCATCGGCTGATCAAGAGGGGATGGGTTTCCGTGGAAGCGGGCATTTCCGAAAACAATCGCCGTGCCAAGTTCTACCGCCTGACGACCAAGGGACGGCGACAACTCGCGGTTGAGACCAGCAAGTGGGAAAGGCTGGCGGGAGCGATCGCACGGATTCTCCGTCCGGCGGCGCAAGAAGGGAAATCATGAGGCGACGAAAGCGCATGCTGGAGGAGCTCGATCAGGACATCCGCGACCATATCGAGATGGAGACGCAGGAGAACATCGAGCGTGGACTATCGCCAGAGGAAGCCCGTTACGCGGCGTTGCGCAAGTTCGGAAATGTAACTAGGGTTGCGGAAGAGACGCGAGCAGCGTGGAGTTCGATGTGGATTGAGCAACTGCTCCAGGACTTGTCCTATGGCATCCGGGCGCTGCGGAAGAACCCCGGATTTGCGACCGTCATCGTATTAACTCTGGCCCTCGGCATTGGCGCGAACACCGCCATCTTTAGCGTTGTGCGCGCTGTTGTTCTGGCTCCTTTGCCCTACCCCCAACCGGATCGCCTGGTAATGGTGTGGGAGAGTCGTCCGAACGTGAAGACATTAAGCGCGTCATACCCTGATTTTCTGGAATGGCAGCGCAATACTCGATCGTTCGGAATGATGGCCGCGCTCACATTCCGCGACTATGACTTGACAAGCGCCGGAGCGCCGCAGCACCTCAATGGCATGGAGGTCTCTTCCGGCTTTTTCGCAACCCTGGGTGTAGAGCCAGCTAAGGGTCATGATTTCACTCCATTGGAGGATCTGCCGCACGGGACACCGGCCGTCATCATCAGCGATCGGTTATGGAGAACTCGATTCGCATCGAGCCCGCAGGCTCTTGGCAAATCCATTCTTCTGGACGGAACGGAATACACAATCTTCGGAGTTCTTCCTCCGGGATTTCGTTTCATTTCCGATGCAGATGTGTATACGTCTCTGGCCCAGGGCGAGCCGTTGCTCTACAACGACCGCACAATCCATGCGATTGTCAGTATTGCGCGTCTGAAACCTGGAGTGAGTATCGGTCAGGCTGAAGGCGAGATGAGCGCTGTCCAGGAGAGTCTGGACCGTCTTTATCCGGTTGCGGATGGCAACCTGGGGGCCAATATCGTACCGCTGAAGCAACAGATTGTCGGCGATGTGGGAGGAACGCTTATTTTGCTGTTGGGAGCGGTGGGAATCGTTCTACTGATCGCGTGTGCCAACGTTGCGAACCTCCTGCTGGTACGTTCGGCCGCCCGGACGCGCGAGTTTGCCATTCGGTCGGCTCTGGGGGCGAGCCGCGCGCGTGTAGTGCGGCAATTATTGACCGAGAGCGTGCTTCTCGCCATGACCGGCGGAATTCTCGGCTTGATCGTCGCAGAATTGGGAGTCAGCCAGATGCTCGCGGAGTTCCCGCAAAGTCTGCCACGTGCTGAAACCATCGGCGTGAATCTTCCCGTCCTCCTTTTTGCGTTTAGCATTTCGCTCGCAGTCGGGATTGCGTTCGGTCTTGCGCCAGCACGCAAAAGTTCGCGCGCCGACGTACAAAGCTCGCTCAAGTCGGGAGATCGGGGCTCTACGCGCTCCCATCTTGGCAGTCAAAGCGCTTTGGTGATCATTCAAATGGCGCTGACGCTGGTGTTGCTAGTGGGCGCCGGCCTGCTTCTGCGCAGCATCGGCGGTTTACGGAAGGTCAATCCGGGCTTTAATACCCACCATGTCGTTACGTTCAAGGTAGGACTCTCGCCTTCGCTGACGAGGACAGCCTCAGACACTCGAATGGCCTACCAGCAGTTACTCGACCGCATTCGCCGAATTCCTGGCGTACAGGCGGCGGACTTTACGAATATCGTTCCACTGAGTGAGCAAGACAATGGCGGCCCCTTCTGGGTCGGCCCACAACAGTCCACTTCGATGCAGGATGCGCCCCACGCCCTCTATTTCGAGACCGGGCCGGAATACCTTAATACGATGGAAATCCCCCTGCTTCGAGGCCGCTTTTTCACTCCGGCAGATACCGCCGACTCCGAGCCGGTTATCGTCATCAGCAGCGTTCTCGCAAACACCTACTTCCGCGACCAGGATCCCGTGGGCCAGACCATAACCGTCGCACATTGGCATACAGCCCGAGTTATCGGTGTGGTGGGCAATGTAAGGCACTGGGGGCTGGGCGACCCCGGTACCTACAACCCAAGTCAGATCTACATTTCTTTTTATCAGCTTTCCGACCAGTGGATACCGGCGTTCGCCCGGGCTTTGTCAGTGGCTGTTCGCACTCCGCTCGATGTTGCGACCATCATGCCTGCGGTCCGGAACGTGGTTTACGGAACTGGCGGGGACCAGCCGGTCTATAGCGTTCGAACCATGCAGCAGGTTGTTTCGGAGTCGATGGCGTCGCAGCGCCTTCCAATGATTCTCCTCGCGGTGTTTGCTGCCCTGGCGTTGTTCCTGGCTTCTGTAGGAATCTATGGCGTGATTTCTTACTCCGTGACCCAGCGGGTGCAGGAGATCGGAGTTCGGATGGCGCTCGGCGCAGCGAAGCGGCAAATTTTCAAGATGGTGATTGGGCAAGGACTTCGCCTTGCTCTTGTGGGCCTCACCATCGGGGCTGCGGCCGCACTAATTCTCGCCCGATTGATCTCAAGCTTTTCGCACTTGCTTTACGGAGTTGGACCAAGCGACCCCGTAACCTTCGTCTCCGTATCGCTGGTGTTGACTGGCGTGGCCGTTTTGGCTTGCTATATTCCAGCGCGTCGCGCCTCCCGCGTCGATCCCATGGTCGCGTTGAGACGCGAATAGTCGTTTGCAAGTTCTGTTATCAACGTGTTTAAGGCTCTTGCTATAGCCATGAAACATCTTCCCTGTAACAAAGAGGATTATTCGGATGTTCCAGGTTCGTCTGCCAATAGGACGTATGGCAAAGTGATGAAAAGAAATGGTGGGCGGTGCAGGACTCGAACCTGCGACCTCCTGCTTGTAAGGCAGGCGCTCTAACCAACTGAGCTAACCGCCCAAAATGCGGTTTTATCATCTTAACAAACCGGGCGCGGCAGCGTGTGGCCGTGCACTTGCTTGGAGACAAAACCATTCAGCTTGGGCCTGTTTCGCGCGATTTCGCAACTCATCTGCGTGGCAACCTGTGGAAAACAAGGACTTGTTTCAGTTTCGAAAGATATGCGTCAAGGGAGTTCTTACCAAGCGATGTTACCCTGGTCACCACCTGTCTTATTCTGCTCTGTATCCCCGTATACCGCCGTGATAAGCTGCCCGCGAGCGAACCATGGCAGGCTTACTGGACAAACTACCGACAATCCTTATCCTGGCCGTCCTGGTGGGGATTTTCTTCGCGCTGCGGCAGCACGTGAAGTCCAGCCGGCTGCAGCTCTGGATCGTTGCCTGGACATTGATCTTTCTTCATTTCCTCGCGCAAGGTTTTGAGCGGACGACCGGACCCACGGTTTTTGATGTGCTCGATTTAGGCGCGCTCCAGCTTTCGGCGGTCGTTTTCATCGCCTCGCTCACGGACTTTGTCGACGACAGGAAAAGGACCTGGAAACTGCTGGCCATGTCGTGTCCGGCGATTTTTTTGTACACGGTGCCGTACGCGTACAACAAGGACCTTCGTCCGCTCTACATCACCTGTCTCGCTGTGAATTACTACGGCAGCATACTGCTTTCTCTCTTCTACCGGCGCGAGATTACACGGGTAAACGCATTTTGGCTTTTCCTGGCAGGCAGTGTGGGAACGTGGTCGATTTACCGGGCGTGGCAGCACGACTATGACACTGGATACCTCGCCACGTTGACCATCGCTTACGTGGTGGCCGGATGGCTTTTCTGGAAGGCGTACCCCCGCTGGTCGCCCGGAGTGATCACCAGCGCCGGCGGATTTGTGCTCTGGGCCCTGGTTTTCCCGCTGAGTACCTATCTCGGAACAAGCTATCCCACTCTGGCCATCAATCAGGAGATATGGAATACGCCTAAATTTTTTGTGGCTTTTGGCATGATTCTGACCCTGCTGGAAGACAAGTCGGCGGTGCTGGAAGACACCAACCAGCGCGAACGCAAACTCAACCAGCAACTGCAGAAATTCTCCAGCATTACTTCCCGTCTGCTGACGGGAGTCGAGCTCACCCGCCTGGCCGCGGAGATTGCCACCGCCATCACCGAGACCAGCACCTTCCGGCGGGTGACCATCACGCTCAGCGCGGACGACAGAAGTTTCTATCTCGCCGGATACAGCGGACTGGACGAGAGCGTCGTGGAACAACTCCGGCACACGGCTTCCACGCGCAAGCCCTCTGACGTTGCCGAGATGTGCCGCGTGGGTCTTCCCCTGGGCCAGAAGTCATACATGCTGAAACCGGCGCAGGCGGAAAAATACGACCCGTTACGCAGCCAGCAGAGATTCGCTCCGAACCCTTACTGGGAAAACGGAAATGAGCTGATTGTGCCGCTGCAATCCACGCGCGGCGCTTTCGTGGGCTGGATCTCGCTCGACGACCCTCGCGACGTCAGCCGCATCACCGGCGAGGAAATGTCCAAGATCGAATTGCTGGCCGGAGACCTTGCCGTAACCATTGATAATGGGGTGCTGCATCGCCAACTGGTCAGGTCGGAGAAGCTGGCGGCGATCGGCCAACTGGTGGCTGGCGTGGCTCATGAACTGAATAACCCGCTGGCGTCGGTGGTCGGCTACGCCGAACTGCTCAGTGACGACATCTCCGGCGGCCCGGCGCGCCAGAAGCTGGACAAGCTGCTGCGCGAAGCCCACCGTATGCGGCGCATCATCGAAAATCTCCTCCGCTTTGCCCGCCAGAACAATCTGGAACAGAAGTCCGCTGACCTGCAGGCCCTGCTGCTGGACGTGCTGGCCCTGCGCGAATACCACATCCGCAATCACGACATTGACGTACAGGTAGTCCTGGCGCCGGACCTGCCGCCGGTCGCGCTGGATGAAGACCAGTTCAAGCAAATCCTGCTCAATCTGCTGAACAACTCCATTGACTCGCTGGACAACGAGACGCTCAAGCGCATTCACATTGAAGCCGAACGGCAAGGCGAACGCGTGGTCGTGCGCTTTGACGACTCGGGTTCGGGTTTCGCCGAAGTAAACCGGGTGTTTGATCCTTTCTATACCACCAAGCCTGTGGGCAAAGGAACGGGACTTGGTCTCAGCATCTGCTACGGCATCGTGAAGGAACATGGCGGCGATATCTACGCGCTTAACCTTGATCCGCAAGGCGCGCGCATCGTGCTGGAGTTGCCGGTCTACTATCCCGCGGCATCACCGGCGGCGCTGGACCGCTTGCAGCGTCAGCCCGGCTAGCCCTTATTTTCCCGCAAAGAATCAGCACGCAATAAATCAGAACACCTGGCGTTCCCTGGCTGTCATTCTCTTCAGGAAGGCAAAATGGCCGGACAGGCAATTCTAGGAGAGGCGATCCTCGACGAATCCAAGGCCGCGCAAGTTGAGGCCCCGGCGACCATCGAAGGCCTGGTGGCCGACCACACGCTGTTGGTCTTCCGTATCGCCTACTCGATCCTGCGCAACCATCACGACGCGGAAGACGCGGCGCAAGAATGCTTTCTCCGGGTGCTGAAATACGGCCGCAAGCTCACCCATGTCCGCAACCCGAAGACGTGGCTGGCGCGGATCGCGTGGACGGCGGCCCTTGACAGGCGCCGCGCTCACGCAGCGGTCCTGTTCAGCACGGCCCCCTTAAGTGACGACCGGCAGAAGGAAGAATTGCTCGATCAGCTTCCCGACCGCGCCATACCCGTGGACCAACAGCTTGCCGGCCGGCAATTGCAGCGGATTCTGGAACGGCTCATCGCCACGTTGCCCGATGAACTGCGCCATCCTCTGGAGTTGTCCACGGTGCAGGAACTGAATTCCACCGAGATTGGCGGCATTCTCAACATCCCGGAAAATTCCGTGCGCACCCGCCTAATGCGCGCGCGGAAGCTGCTTAAAGAAAAACTTTCCCACACGCTGGAGGCAAAACACCATGGCTGAACAGGAGAGAGACCAGCACTTCGAACAACTGCTTGATTCCCTGCTGCAGGCGTATTCTGACGCGGACCCGCGTCCCGGCCTGGAAACCAGGATTCTGGCCGGCTTGAACGCCCAGGCGGTTGCGAGAAAGTCGCCATTGATTTGGCTCTGGGCCGGCGCAGGAGCCGCGGTAGCGGTCGCGCTGGTGATGGCGATTCTATTGCACCGCGCCGCTGTCGCGCCGCAGCCGCCGAAGATAGCTGGGACAAATCCAGCCGCTATACAACGCGTGCCGTCAACTGAACATACGTCGGCTCCGACACGAGCGGGAGCACTCACGCCGTCCAAACAGCATGCGTCGCCAATGACCAATCAATCGCCGGTCGCCTCGGTGCGTCAGGATATTTTCCCCACACCAGCGCCGCTCTCCGAGCAGGAACAGCTATTGCTTCGCTATCTGCGGACAACCCCGCGGGAAGAGGTCGTAGCGCAAAGCCAGAGCGACCGGCCGGTGGAACCTTTTGCAGACGATCAATCGTACGTACCAGGGTCGAAGCCCGAGAACCAACAATTCAGCACTACTCGATAGGAGATGTCATGAAAAAAGCGTTCCATTTGTTCGTGGTTTTGTTCGCCGCAGTCGCCTTCGTACAAGCGCAAGACGCGCCGAAGAAAGAGGCTCCTCCGGCCCCGAAAAAAGCGACCTATAAAATCGACTTCAAGCTCTACGAGCAGGAAGACGGCAAGAGAATCAATCAGCGTGAGTACAGCATGGTTGTAGCCGCGCCCTCCAGAGGTTCCAGCCAGGGCTCGGTCAGAACTGGGACGCGCGTCCCGGTGAGTTACGAGGAAAAGAAAACACAGTATATGAACGTGGGCCTCGAGTTGACCTACCGGCTTAGCCAGGATGAGGACAAGGTGTGGGCCAACATCGACGTGGATATCAACAGCTTCGCGTTACCGGAGCAGAATGCCGACCCTCGTGTCGGCGGCATGCCTATCTTGCGCAACTCTCACCTGACAGTCGAGACGTCCGTGACGCCAGGAAAGCCGCAGGTCGTCAGCAGTATCGACGATCCAGGCAGCAAGAAGCGTACCCTCGTGGAAGTCACCGCCACGAAACTGGATTAGGCTTACGCGGGCAAGAGGCGCCACCTCCACAGCGTCTCTTGCCCGCATTCGCGTTTTTTGCACTTACGTCTCAAAGAAATCCGCCTCGTATACTCGTTTGTGAACCACTCCTGCTCTCGCAAGATCGCAGCCTGTTCGCGTTCTAAAATCATCGGCATCCTGATGCGGTTCCTGGTTTTCCTGATTATCGTCGTTCTTGCGCCGCCGCTGGCGGCGCAGACCATCAGCGCGCCTGTTCCAGCCCAAGCGCTCTTCAACCAGGGCAGGTTTCAGGACGCCGCGGCCGCGTACCGTTCGTTGATGGAAAAAGATCCGTCATCTGCGGAAGCCCACGTTGGGCTGGTGCGCAGTCTCTTGAAGCTCGATGACGTCCCGGAAGCAGAAACGGAATCGCAGAATACCCTGGAGATCCTTCCGCAATCCGTGTTGGCGCATGCTGTCCGGGGCGACGTTTACTTTCGTCGCGGACTCATGGACCTGGCGGAACATGAATACAAGTCCGCTCTCCAGACAGATCCCAAATGCTCTCGCGCCGCTCTCGGGTTGGGACGCGTTTACTCCGCCGAGAGCAACCGTGCCAAAGCCGGCGAACTAATTGCCCAGGCGCACGCGCTCGATCCTGACGACGGCGATGCTCTTTACTATTGGGCCATCACTCTTCCCTATCCCCGGAACGCGGAGGCGCTGGCAAAACATCTGGCGGAATTTCGCGACGCCCCGGAAAAAGAGCGCCGTGAGCGCGAGTATCTGGAATTCGTCAAGGCCCTGGCGGGGCGCAGAATATGGATACCGGTCCGCGACGCTGAGCGCTTGGAAATCAAGCTGGAAACACTGCTTGCACCCGCCCCGCGCGGCAGTGCGACAGAAAAACAACCTCCTCTCTCTAACGGTCCAGCCATGGTCGCTAAAGGCGTTGGACTCCGGGTCAAGTTGAACGACAACGCCGTCAGCACGTTTCTGCTAGATACCGGCGCTTCCGGACTCACCATCAAGAAAAAGCTGGCGCAAAAGATCGGGGCGCGGCGCCTGTCCGATCAGTCCCTGGAAGGCGTGGGAAGTTCCGGACCGGCCAGCGCTTACAACGCATGGGTGGACAAGGTCACCATCGGCGATCTTGAGTTCCGCGATTGCGTGGTGAAAGTCTCCCTGAAGAACGACGTGAGCGACGAGGACGGCCTGATCGGCGCCGACATTTTCGACCAGCACCTAGTGACGATTGATTTCCCTGGCCACAAGCTGCTGC
>DATMPO010000039.1:0-28889 GCA_035567035.1 Verrucomicrobiia bacterium
GCCAACGGATCTGGTACGGACAAAAGAGCGCCGGCAACACCAAAGGTCGATGTCCGGATTCAATTGACTGATGGCTGTTCGGTTGACTAACTCGCCGGTATGTCGTGTTCCGCCTGTTTCTGCGCCTTTTTTTTCTCTGACTTGGCGTCCGCGTCTGGCTTGAGGTCATGGATGGCCTTTTCCAGGTTTTCCGCGGTCTTCCCCGTCATCTTGCCCTTCAGTCCGGGAAGCGGAATGCCCAGGTTTACCGACGCATGGATCGCCGACACACAGTCGATGGTCTTCTTGAATCCGTCGCAAGCCTGCTGCGGCGTGGTCCCGTCGCCCAGCAGCTTCTGGACCTTGGCGGCGAACGAGGCGTCCTGAGAAAGCACTTGCAAGGGCGGACGGTCACCTGGTTCCGCCTGATACGTGCCGCTGGTATGGGAAGCCTGGGTGGGCGAACTGGGGGCGCTCTGCCCATACGACAACAGTGCAACCTCAACTATCATGGTTAAGAGAAGTGGTTTCATGGCAATGGTTCCTCAATCAGCGAATTATAAAAGGCGCTCCGGAGTTTGTCCCAGCGAAAAGTTCGTCGCGAGGAGAGCCAGCCGTAAGTGCCGCGACGGGCGCATGCCCTTGGTAATCGCCGGCAATGTTCAAGGAGAAATTAGCACGTCCGGGGCGGTGTACAATCGTGCCATTGGAACCCAAAAAAAGGGAATTGCGCGTAACCGCGAATGCCTGCTGAAATACTTCATTGTCCTGCGTGCGGCGCCGCCGCCTCGAGTGAATCCACGCAGTGCCAATATTGCCGTGCGGCTTTGGCCACGGTGGCTTGTCCTTCGTGCTTTGGGATGATGTTCGTCGGAGCAAAGTTCTGCTCGCACTGCGGCGCGAGCGCGGCCCGCACCGAGGTCGCAGGCGGCGACAAGCAACTCTGTCCCCGCTGTCAGGTTCCCATGATTGCGGTCATCGTCGGGAACAACACCCTGCGCGAATGTCCCCAGTGCCAGGGCCTGTGGACCGATGTCGCCATGCTGCAGCAGATTTGCGCGGACCGTGAAAAACAGGCCGCCGTGCTGGGCATGCCGGCGCCACCGCCGGAACCCGTGGCACTCGACCAGCACATACGCTACGTCCCTTGCCCGGTGTGCCACAAGCTGATGAACCGCCTGAACTTTGCGCACTGCTCCAACGTGGTCGTCGATGTCTGCAAGGCACATGGCACGTGGTTCGATAAAGACAAATTACGCCATACGGTTGAGTTCATTCGCGCCGGAGGCCTGGAGAAATCCCGCAACCAGCAGATGGCGGCCATGGAGGACGAGCGCCACAGACTGGAAGCCGCCAGGAATGCCAGCATTCTCGCTGACCCTGACTCAATTACGGTTTCCACACGCAGCAGCACAGGCGACGCCCGAACCGCAATCGACGTTATCGGCGGCATACTTGACATGTTGAAATAGGCGGCCGCAGCGCACGCTTGCGGGTATGCGATCAGTCGCGTTCGGGACGGGAGTCGCGGTCCTTACGGGTCTTCTTCTTGGCCCGTTTGCGCGCCAGGGCTTGTTTCACGCGACGCTTCTCCCCTGGCTTCAGGTAGAACGAGTGGCGCTTCACTTCCTTGATGATGTCTTCGGTCTGGACTTTACGTTTGAACCGGCGCAGCGCGTTTTCCAGCGGCTCGCCTTCCTGTAGTCGGACTTCTGCCAAGCATTCCCTCCGTGCATCGAAAAGTGCACACTAACAGGATACAACACATCTGCAGCAACTGGCCCTCCGTCAGGAGTTTAGGCAAACACTTTTTTTAGCGGCTGATTCTAGCGGACTAAAGTTTCAAACCCGCACTTTTTCTGCGCTGACCACTGGCGATGCAGCCGGGCCGTCGACGAGTTTATGCGGCTACGGGTGATAGTCATCCATTTATGCGGGCCGGAGCCCGGAAAAATCAGGTAGGTCACGCCATTCGGCGCGCTATCATGCCGCGGATTGGAGGGAATTCCCAGCTCCTTCGCCAGGGCGATCGATCCCTCGCCAATTTTGCCTCTGGGCCCTGCATCTCCATAAATCGCGTAAGCCGACCGGCCGTTCGCCGTGTTCGTCACCACCGCCAGATCGCCCAGGCTAATGCCGTAGGCCGTGGCAAAATCCGGGGGCAGGACAATGTATGGGACCCGGGTGGCGTCGAGATATTTCCTGGGATTGCGCGGATCTTTTATGTTTGGCTGCTGCAGCGACGTCGTGGAAACGTAATAGCCGCGATACCGCCCGGTCCTCTGAATGACGGGTTGGCCCTGCGTGCTGGTGACCAACGCAACCCAGCCCCCTTGGCCTCTGGCGTTCTCCGTGTAGTCCAGACCGCGGTTCCTGGGACCGTAGGCGTTCGGCGCGCCATCGGCATCGATCGTCATGCCCGCTGTAAAAGAAACTCCGTTGTTCCGCGCATGGCTCATCCGAAAAACCTGAAGGTCCTGCGTTTTAAGCGCGAAGTACTCTGGCCTACGTTGCGTGTCGCAAGGGGATGCACTAACCCTCTGGCCATGTAGCTGGACGGCCGGCAAAAACGCCATGAGGACCAACAGTGGAATTGTGGCCGAGTTACGCATCGCAATCATTCTACCTGTGCGGATGTGGCTGCCAAAACCCGCACTCGCCAAAGCCGCCCAGACAAAATAAAACGGGCTCAGCACGTCAGACCACGGAGGCGGTTCAGCTAGAATGGTTCCCAAAAAGGGGACCGCACATGGCGGAACACAGCGTCACTCTCAGGATCCCAAACAACGTGGACGTGGTGAATCGAGACATCGAGTTCCGGGTTACACAAGACGGCAACTTCTTTGGCACGTTGAAAATCAGCAAGGGTTCGCTCGACTGGAAGCCCGGAAAGAACCAGAAGGACAGACCATTTCGCGTTTACTGGCACGAGTTCGACGACTTTGCCAGAGATAAAAGAAGGCGCAAGACCCGGTAACGTGCGTGCGATTGCCGGCCGGACCTCCTCAAGCCAAGGTAGAAGAGCGTTCCCTGGTTGCCGCATCGAGATAAGGACCAGTTCCCCTGCTGGGCCTGTCGCAAACCCCGGACGAGCGCACCTAGTCCCTACTCAGTTCTCAGTGCCTTCATGGGCGAAATGGACGCCGCGCGGCCGGCCGGGATTATGGCGGCGAAAAACGCAAACAACGCGAGCGCACCCGCCGCCAACATCAGCGCGGGTGGGTCCCAACTGGTAACGCCGTACAGCTGGGCAGAGATCAGTCGCCCGGCGCCGACGGCCAGCGGCAATCCTAAGATCAAGCCTGCCAGAACACGCCTGTACGCCCCCGCCAGCACCAGCTGAACCACTTTCGCCCGGTCAGCGCCCAGCGCCATGCGGATGCCGATTTCCTGCGTCCGCTGCGCAACCGTGTACGCCGTAACCCCGTAGAGTCCAACGGCAGCCAGCAGCAGCGCCACCATTCCGAACAGGCCGGCGAGGCCAGCGACCGCGCGCTCCTGGTCGAATCGGAGATCAATTTGCTGCTGCATGGTCCGGACGCTGATGACCGTCAGGTTGGGGTCCACCTCCGCCAGCGCCCGGGTGAGCAGCGGCTCGAGTACGCCGGGCGAGGCCTGGGTCACCAACATGATTCCGCTGATGAAGTGCGATCTCAGCTCAAGTCTCTTCATCAGCTCCTGCGGGTAATTGACATTCTGCGCCAGCGGCGCGTAGAACATGGGACGCGCCGGCCGTCTCAACCCCCAACCAGCAAACTTCGCATTGCCTACCACGCCAACGATGCGGAATGTTCCGGCATTCTCCGGCAGATCGAGGCCGAAATGCTGGTCCAGTGGATTTTCGTCGCTCTTAAAGAAACGCTTCACGAAGGCTTCGTTCACCACGGCCACCAATTCCGTGTTCTCGCTGTCAGCGGGGCTAAAGTGACGTCCGCGTAAAACAGGGATGCCGAGGTTCTGCAGATAATTGGCGCTCACGCGGTCCCACGACGCGCCCCTTTCATCGCCCACTTTCGCATCTGGATGGCCGGCCACCAGAATCATTTCGCCCCAGTTATCGGTGAGCGGGTTATAAAGCGCCAGGCCGGCGCCTTGCACTCCAGGCAAACGACTGAGGCGTTCTTCCATCTGACGGTAGAGCGCGGCCAGTTTAGGTTGCGTGTAACTCGCCGGCGGGTTGTTTAACGAAACCAGCACGCGGCCCTGCACCTGATATCCGAAATCCTGGTGCTCCAGCTTGTTGAGGCTGCGCGCCAGCATGGTCGAACCGGCAACCAGGACCACCGACAAGGTGGCCTGGACCACCAGCAGGGCCTTGCGGGCAAAAGACGCATGGTCGCTGGTGCTGCGGCCCGATCCCCGCAACGCTTCCGCCGGCTCGGTGCGCGTAGCAAACCACGCGGGGGCCGCGCCGAAGATGGTTCCCGTAAGCAGCGCCAGTCCAAACGCGAACGCCAGCACGACAAGCGACGGCGCGGTGCTGATAGGCAGGAAATGTGAACTGTGGAAAGCAAGAGCGAGCAGCAGCCGTGAAGCTGCGACTGCCACAACAAGGCCGGCAATCCCGCCGCCGATGGCCAGCACAATGCTTTCCATAAGGGCCTGCGCCACGATCTGCCGCCGCGTGGCGCCCAGGGCCATGCGCACCGCGGTTTGGCCGCGCCGGGCCACGCCCCGGGCCAGCAGCAGGTTCGCGACATTGGCGCAGGCGATCAGCAGCACCAGGCCGCAAACGCCGAGCAGGATCTGCAGACTGCGTCCATACTCTTCTTTCATCACGGCCACGCCGCCCCCTGCGGGCACTACGTTCAGCACCTGCTTGGAAAGCGTCCGGACAACTTCCGGCATCCAGTTGGCGGGGTAGCCCGAATCATTCTGCATCCACTGCCGCAGCATTCCGGTGAGGCGCGGAGACATTCCGTCAGTCGAAGCTCCAGGTTTCAGCCGGCCGATCATGCGCAGCCATGCGGAAACCGGCTGATGCAGCAGTGCACCGTCGCCAGACATCACGGGCTCCAGTTGCAGCGGCAGCCATATCTCCGGAGGATCGCTTTCGAGCGTTTCGCCAAAGAACCCCGGCGGCGCTACTCCGATCACGGTAAAAGCATGTCCCTCCACGACAAAGGTTGAACCCACAACCTTTGGGTCGGAGCCATACACTGCCTGCCAGACCTGGTGGCTTAGTACGGCAACGGGCGAAGCCCCCGGCCTGTCGTCATTGGGAGTAAACACCCGCCCGCCAAAGGCGCCCACGCCGAGCGTGGAGAAATAATTTCCGTCGACGTACTCGGAACGCAGAGGCCGGGCGGTTGCGTCCACACCTTCACGGCGCACGCTGACGCGCCAGCGTCCCCCCTGAAACGCTGTCACCTCGTCGAACTCGGGCGTTTCCGCCTTCAGCCGCTCGAAGAGAGGATAAGAAAACAGTCCCCACCGGTCCTGGGGCCCGCCTTCGACGCAGCAATCGTCACCTTCGCCAACCCGGTAAAGCCGCGCGGGATCAGATACCGGCAGAGACCGCAACATCACCGCGTTGATCAACGTGAATATTGCAGTGGTGCCCCCGATTCCCAGAGCGAGCGTAAGTACGGCAGCAGCCGTGAACACCGGTGATAACCGGAACTGCCTCATGACATAACGAAGATTGCCGAACAGATTTTGCATTCCCCGGACCTCTTGGGTGAGTACGTAGCTAAATCGCGGAGGTTCCAATGATTCAGCATTCTTTTGGACTGGTCTTTTGGACCCCGGACAGCAATCCCGGTCGAATTTCCCAGGTTTTTGACGTACCACGGGCGGCGAATCTCCACGGGCACTACGATCGCTAGTATCATTATGCGTTCAATTCAAGGAGAGTCGTCCACCATGGTTTATCGCAACCGTTTTGTCCTATTACTGGTATTGATCGCCTCGCTGGCGTCTGGCCAGACACCCAAGCCATCGAAGGCATCTTCTTCCCGTCCGGCTTCCACACAGGCCGCTGCCGTGCAGTTGGACGAAAAGCTGTTCAGCGCCATGCGCTGGCGGCAGGTTGGGCCGTTTCGCGGTGGACGCGTTCTGGCCGTGACCGGCGTTCCGGGCGAGCCTAATACCTTTTACTTTGGAGCTGCGGCGGGTGGCGTCTGGAAGTCGACCGACGCCGGCGTGAACTGGGCGCCGATTTTTGACAAGGAATCCACTGCCTCGATTGGCGCGATTGACGTTGCGCTTTCCGACCATAACATCATTTATGTGGGCTCGGGCGAGGCGTGCATTCGCGGCAATATTTCTTACGGCAACGGCGTCTACAAGTCGCTCGACGGCGGCAAGACCTGGAAGAACATCGGCCTCAAGGACACGCGGCACATTGGCGCGGTGATTGTCCATCCTAAGAACCCGAACATTGTTTTTGTGGCCGCGCTCGGCCATGCCTACGGTACGAATGAAGAACGCGGTATCTTCCGCACTACCGATGGCGGCGCTACCTGGCAGAAGGTCCTCTTCAAAGACGCGAAAACCGGCGCGATTGACGTGGTCTTCGATCCCCGCAACCCCAACACCCTGTTTGCTTCGCTGTGGGAAGTCCATCGCACGCCGTGGAGCCTGGAGAGCGGGGGGCCGGGCAGCGGTCTCTATAAATCAACCGACGGCGGCAGCACGTGGACGCGAATCGAAGGTCACGGCTTGCCTTCAGGAATTATGGGCCGCATCGGCGTTTCAGTTTCCGGCGCGGATTCCAGCCGCGTGTACGCCATGGTGGAATCGAAAGAAGGCGGACTCTACCGCTCCGACGATGGCGGTGACACCTGGATCCGCATGAGCGAAGACGGACGCCTGCGCCAGCGCGCCTGGTATTTCAGCCACATTTTTGCCGACCCGAAGTCCGCCGACACGGTGTACGTCCTCAACACCGGCATGTTCCGCTCGGTCGATGGCGGACGCACGTTCAATCTTCTCCCGGCGCCGCATGGCGACCATCATGGTCTATGGCTTGATCCCGATAATCCGTCACGCATGATCAACAGCAACGACGGCGGAGCGACCGTCTCCACGGACAACGGCAAGACCTGGTCCACGCAGTACAACCAGCCGACCGCGCAGTTCTACCACGTGATCACCGACAATCGCTGGCCGTATTACATTTACGGCGCGCAGCAGGACAATACCAGCGTGGCCATCAAAAGCTACGACGACGATGGGGTGATCGGACGGCAGGATTGGTACCAGGTGGGCGGCGGAGAGTGCGGCTACATTTGTCCGTATCCGCCGGACCCTAATATTGTGTTTGCCAACTCCGAAGCCACCATCACGCGGTTCGACAAGCGCACCGAGCAGGCGCTGGACGTCTCCGTTTGGCCGCTCGATGTTTCCGGCAACGGCGCGGAAAAATTGCTGCACCGCTTTCAGTGGACGCCGCCGCTGATCATTTCTCCGCATGATCCCAATACGCTCTACACCGGCGCCGAGATGGTCTTTAAATCCAGCAACGCCGGACAAAGCTGGGCCGCGATCAGTCCCGACCTGACGCGCAATGACAAGAGCAAACAAAAGCCGTCCGGCGGACCGATCACCCTCGACATTACCAGCGTGGAATACTACGACACCGTCTTTGCCCTGGCCGAATCGCCGGTCAAGAAAGACATGCTGTGGGCCGGGACAGACGACGGCCTGGTAAACCTCTCGTTGAATGGCGGGCAGAGTTGGTCGAACGTCACGCCCAAAGATCTGCCCGAGTGGAGCATGATCAGCATTGTCGAAGCTTCCCGCTTCGACGCGGGCACAGCGTACCTCGCTGTGGACCGGCACAAGCTGGATGACTTCCGTCCGTTGATTTACCGTACGCACGATTCCGGCAAGACATGGAACATGGTCGCGCGCGGCATTCCCGACGGCTCCTATGTTCGGAGCGTGCGCGAAGATCCCAAACGCAAAGGCCTGCTCTTTGCCGGAACGGAAACCGGCGTTTATTTTTCGATTGACGACGGAGACAACTGGCAGCCGCTCAAGCTCAATCTGCCGGCTGTCCCCATTCACGACCTGAATATCCATGAAGATGATCTGGTGGTGGCGACGCACGGCCGCGCCTTCTGGGTGCTGGATGACATCACGCCGCTGCGCCAGATTGATTCCACTTCCGCTGCCAGGGACATGACGTTGTACAAGCCGCAACCAGCAATGCGTCTGTACTATCCCGATCAGGTGGACCGTCGCGGCGCGGTGGGCGACAATCCGCCGCCGGGAGCTATTTTTGATTACTACCTCAAGACAGCGCCCAAAGACGCCAAAGACAAAGACGAAGTAAAGCTTGAGATCTTTGACAGTGCCGGAAAGCTCGTGCGCAGCCTGTCCAGCAAAGCGAAGAAGGGCGAGGAACAACCTCCGGAGTGGCCCGACCAGGTGAAAGAAGTCACCACGATCCCCGCCGACGAAGGCATGAATCGCTACGCCTGGAACCTGCGCTGGGAGCCTCCAGTAAAAATCCCCGGCGCGTTTTATACCGGCAACGGCCCACAAGGACCGTTGGCGCTCCCCGGCAAGTACACCGTAAAACTCACGGTCGGCAAACAGACTCAGACGCAGCCGCTGGAAATTGTGCTTGATCCGCGGGTCAAGAATGCATCTGCCGAGGACTTGCAGAAGCAGTTTGACCTGGGCCTGCAAGTGCGTGAAGCCAACACGGAGCTGCATCGCGCGGTGAACCAGATTCGCGAACTGCGCGCGCAACTCAAGCTTCTGAACCAACGCTACGATGGTGATTCCAGGCTCAAGCCCCTGTTGCAGCAAGCGGAAATGCTGGACAAAAGAATGACGCCCGTGGAAGAAGAATTGATCCAGGTCAATATGAAAGGCTCAGAGGCTAACTTGGCATTCCCTAACAAACTGAACGAAGAGTTTGACAGCTTCAGCTCCGCCATTCAGGGGGACTATGCTCCGACGCAACAACACTATGAAGTCTATAAACTGCTCAGAGGACAACTAGATCAACAGATGGCGACGTGGAAACAGATTATGGCCACAGACGTGCAAGCTTTTAACGACTCTGTAAAGAACAGTAATGTTCCGGCTTTGTATCTGCCTGCGGGCGTAGAATAGGCCTCTACTGTGCTGCGCAATAACGGCCCTGTTCTATGTAAGGAGCTCCCCCATGAAAGCCATCCTGTTTGTTGACGACCATGAAGTTCTGGCACGGCTCAGTTGCGAAATTCTTGAGATGCAAGGCTACCACGCAGTCAGCGCGTTCAGCGGCGCGGAAGCACTGCGGAAACTCGACGAAGAAACCTTTGACATGCTGGTGACTGACTTCCGCATGCCCGGAATGAACGGAATTGAACTCGCCCGGAAGCTCCATGAAAAACAGCCGTCCGTTCCGGTAATCATGGTGACCGGTTACGGACCAGTAGATGGCGGCAAAGATGTCTCGGCCTGTTTGCAAAAAGATGAGCTGTTCCCGGCGTTGCTCGAAGAAATTCAACTCTCCTTTGGCGATCCGGACGTCAGTCTGCGAGCGACACACGAGTTGGTCCGGGAAACGCACAATCCCGCAGCGCGTGGCTTTCCCGGACGCTGAGAGGCCGGCAACTGGAAACGGGTTTGCTACACTTGCCCAGTGCGCAGGCTGGTCGTCAACGCTGATGATTTTGGACTGACTTCGGGCGTGAACCACGCCATCGCAGAAGGCCATCGCAATGGCATTGTCACTTCCACGACGCTGATGGCCAATTCACAGGCTTTCCATGAAGCAGTGGAACTGGCTGGACAATGTCCCGGTTTGAGCGTCGGCTGCCATGTGGTGCTGGTTGACGACATTCCCGTGCGCAATGACGTTCCCACGCTGACGAACGGAACGTCGCGGTTCCGGACCAGTCTGAAGGATTTTATTCAAGCTGCCTTGCGCAAGCGGATTCTCGCGGACGAAATTCAGCGGGAAACGGAAGCGCAAATCCGGAAGATACAAGCTGCCGGAATCGCCGTAACGCACGTGGACACGCACAAGCATACGCACTTGTTTCCACAGGTGGTGCGGCCCATGGTGAAAGCGGCCAAAGCGTGCGGGGTCCACGCCATCCGGAACCCGTTTGAGCCCTGGCACAGCGGGCCGCGCACACAATGGTTTCGATCGGCCGCAGTCACGGCTTTCAGCGTCTTCGCCGGCCGCTTTGACCAGGTTATGCGCGATGAACAAATGGCAACGACAGATGGCACAATCGGTATTGTCGCGACGGGAAAGCTGGATCAGAGAATGCTTACTCGCATGCTGCAAAACCTGCCTGACGGTACATGGGAGTTGGTCTGCCATCCCGGACATTGTGATGGTGATCTCAGATCAGCAGGCACGCGTCTGCTCGAATCGCGCGAGATTGAATTGCAGGCGCTGACTTCTGTGGAGACCAGACAAACGCTTGCGGACCGCGAAATCGAGCTTATCTCCTATGCCAGCCTGAAAAGAATTGTGAATCGGCAAGCCGTTGTTTGAATCCAAAGCAGCCGGACCAACAACGTCAGCGAAGCGACCCTCATGAAGATCGGAATCACTTGTTACCCTACCTACGGCGGAAGCGGCGTCGTCGGCACCGAACTGGGCATCGAACTCGCGGAGCGCGGGCATGAAGTCCATTTCATCGCGTACCAGCAGCCGATCCGGTTGAACACGCGCCATCCGCGGATTCTGTTCCATGAAGTCACCGTCTCCCAGTATCCGCTGTTTGAGTATCCTCCGTACGATCTGGCGCTGGCCACGCGCATGGCGGAAGTGGCCGAGATTTACGGCCTGGACATCCTCCACGTACATTACGCGATTCCGCATTCGGTAAGCGCGCTGCTGGCGCGCCAGATGCTTGCGGCGGCCAGCACGCCGCGCAAGCTTCCGTTTGTAACGACACTCCACGGCACCGACATCACCATTGTGGGCGCGGACCGTTCGTATCTTCCGGTGACGCGCTACGCCATCGAACAGAGTGATGGAGTGACCGCGATCTCGAATTACCTCAAGCGGGTCACGCTGCAGGAATTTGAAGTCCGCAACCACGTGGAAGTGATTTACAACTTTGTGAACTGTGACCTTTACCGCCGCGATCCCAAAGCCGCGGAAAAGCGCAGCGAGTTCGCCGACAGCAATGAACGCATTCTGGTGCATGTTTCCAACTTCCGTCCGGTAAAGCGGCTCACCGACGTGATTGAGATTTTCGATCGCGTGCAAAAGCAAGTACCGTCGCGTCTATTGCTGATGGGCGATGGTCCGGAACGCTCGCGCGCCGAATGGCTGGTCAACGACAAAGGCCTGCGGGAGCGTGTCAATTTCCTGGGCAAGTATGACCGCATCTACGAAAAGCTGGCCATCGCCGACCTGATGCTGGTGCCCAGCGAAATGGAATCTTTCGGACTGGCCGCGCTGGAAGCCATGGCTTGTGAAGTTCCTGCCGTCGCGACGGCCGTCGGCGGCGTGCCGGAGGTGATTGAGCACGGCAAATCCGGGTTTCTGGCCCCGGTCGGTGATGTCGAAACCATGGCGCGCTACGCGATTGACATTCTGTCCGACGAAAAACGCCTGCGGGACATGGGCAAAATGGCCCGGTGGGAAGCGCAATCCCGCTTTTGCGCGTCCAAGATCATTCCCGAATACGAGAAGTTTTACGAACGCGTGCTGGAACGCGCGGCGTAAAGTCCGGAAACCGTGCTCTCGCCCAGAAGGTCCTGTTGCAGCACAGGCAATTCCAGCACTACCAGCGTGCCCTGGCCGTCGCGGCTTTGGACGATCATTTTGCCTTCATCGCCGAAGAGCACGTGCAGCCGTTCCGCTACGTTGACCATGCCGATGCCGCGGCCGGAAGCCATGGTCTGCGCGGCCACCGCGGGAGGCGCGCTCATGCCAACGCCATCATCTTCCACGTGGATCACCAACTTGCCATCCTGCAGGCGGCTGCGGATGGTGATGCTGCCTCCGTCCACTTTCCCCGCCAGACCATGCTTGATGCTGTTTTCCACCAGTGGCTGCAGCAGAATGCCGGGAATCACGATGTCCAATGTTTCCGGGTCAAGATGCTTGTAGACCCGGAGTTTATCGCGGCCAAAGCGGACAACTTCAATGTCCAGATAGTCGTCAATGAATTCAATCTCCTCGCGCAGCTGCACAAATTCGTCGTGCTTGCCCAGCAGGCGGCGCAGGATCTTGGAGAGCTTGATGATCAGCTCGCGCGCGCCGTCCGGGTCGAAGCGCACCAGCGAAGAAATGGAATTCAGCGTATTGAAAAGAAAATGCGGATTGATCTGGCTCTGCAGCGCGTCGAGGCGCGCTTCCAGCAGGAGTTTTTCCTGCTCTTCCAGTTTCATTTCAATGCGGGCGTTGTTCCATATCTTGATGGGAATGGAAATCGTCGCCACCACGGTCGCAAACACCGCCAGCAAGGCCACCGGAGTCGTCAGGTAAGCGGCGAACAACCGTTTGGGCCACGCGTAGGTGGCTTCCAGACGTGCGGCCTGCAACGCAATAATCGTAAGAAAGAGCGCTGTCTGCCAGTCAATTCGTGGACGCCGAAGGTTGCGCCTCAACCAGCGATAGACGCTCATATCCATGAACGGGGAGAAAGTCCATATTTCTTCTTCGTTGCGGCAAAAGTGGCGCAGCGTTCCGGCCAGCCCACCGGCCAGAACGTTCATAGGCAGTGTCAGGTATTCGCCATAGAAGAGCGCGGGAAACGCCAGCAGTGCGCCGCCCATAACGCCGGCCATCCGGCCGCCTACGATCCCGATCAGGATGGCAGCTTCAAAACCCAGATCGGCCGCCCAGAAATTGTGGATGGTACAGCGAACGTAAACTCCGAGCGCAAACGGGACGCACATGAACAAGACGAGCAGCAATGTGTCGCGCATCGAGCGGTGCTCGCGGAACAACAGTTTCTTGAACTCGCGCGCGCGGCCCAGCGCGCTGGCCACCGCAGTGGCCACACCCATCTTGATGAGCAGGGTTATCAGTAATAGCTGCAGGTCCACATGGCCATTTTTTCACGAATTGACGAAATACCCTAAGGTTTCGTGATGGGATAAAACGATGTTTGCGTCACCTTCGTAACACGGCCACGCTTTTGCCTTTTGGTTCAAACGCGCGCCACGGCAAAACGGTCCGGCGCGAACGCGGAGATGTCCGCGCCGGCCGGGTTTCCCGCGATCAAATTGGCCATGATCGGTGCGGTGACCGGCGCCAGCAGAATCCCGTTGCGAAAGTGGCCGCTGGCGATGAAGATGCCGGGAATTTCCGTCTCTCCCAGAATGGGAAGATTGTCAGGCGTTCCCGGACGCAGTCCTGCCCAGCTTTCCAGGACCGGCAACAAGACGAGTTCCGGAACAAGCTGAGCGGCCGCATGATGCAGGTCCCGAATCGTGCTGGTTTCGACAGTCTTGTCATAACCCACATCTTCGACGGTCGCGCCGACCACGCATTTTCCCGAACTGCGCGGCACCAGATAGACGTCCGGCGCGACAATTGCGTGCTGCAGCATGGCGGTTTGCGGCGGACGAAGAGAGAATATCTGCCCTTTTCTCGGCCGCACCGGTGTTCCCGCCCAGGCTCCGCGGCAATTGACGGCGGTTTTGGCGCGGAAGAGCTCTCGGCCGGCGCGGACTTCAATTTCGTTGCCGGCACGTCGCGTCTCGCTGACCTCGGCATTGTGGCGAATTTCGACTCCCCGCTTGCGGGCGGCGATCAGCGCGGCTTGCATCAGCAACGGAGGATCAACGCTGTCTTCCTGTACAAAGAACGCCATGCCGTCTGCGCGGACCGCGGGCTCCAGACGGCGCAGATCGCCCTCAGAAAGCTTCTGGTAATGCGGAGGCGTGGCGGCATGCGGCAGGAGCGATATGGTGCCCTGCCGGCGAAAATCCACTTTCACACCGGAAGCGTCTTCCAGCATGTCCACGAACTCTGGATACAACCGGGCGCTTTCACGTGCCAGAGCACGCAGCGCGGCGGGTGTTTCCGGGTCCGCGGGTGCAAGCATGCCCGCCGCCGCGGAAGAGGCTTCCCTGCCTGGTTCGCCGCGATCAAGCAGCAGGACCCGCGCTCCGCGCTCCTGCAGTTCCAGCGCAAGCGATACGCCGATGATCCCGCTACCGGCAATAATAACGTCCCAGGTATTCATCACGCTCATTTTATTCCAGGCAAGACGCCGAAGTTTTTCGGTACATGCGGCACCGCAGGCAAATCAAAAGGACGTGTACTTCGGGGTTTCCAGTCGGATGGCGCAAATCAGGCGGGTCATACATCCTTAGTACGTGTCCCACTGCATCTAACTGGCAACTGTGATCCATTGACACAGAGGCCGGTGTGCGGAACAATGGAAGATAAGCACCCGGTAAAGAACAGCGAATAGAACGAGGAGCACCTATGTCCGATGAGGTAATTCAAAGCGACAGCGGCAAGTCATTAACTAGCAAGATTCTCATGATCGTGGGTTCATTGTACGTGGTGGCCAGCCTGGTCATGATGATAATGATCTTCAGCCGCATGGACGACATGCAGAAGCACCAGGACGCCACGCAACAGACGTTGGAAAAGAAGATTACGGAGAACAACAGCCAGCATCAGGCGCAGGTGGACGTGCTGCGCCAGCAGGTCGGCTTGACCAAGAAAGAACTGGCGCGCCGCACCACGAGCCTGCAGGCAGAGGAGAAAGCCACTCAGAGCCGCCTGGCAACCGACGAGGAAGAGACCAAACAGCAGTTTGGCGTCGTAACCGGCGAAGTCTCTGGAGTCAAAACTCAGGTGGGCAAGGTCCAATCCGACGTTTCCAGTACGCAAAGCGATCTGGCCGTAACCAAGACCAAGCTGGACCGCGCCATCGGCGACATCAGCAGGCATAGCGAGCTGATCGCCACGAACGGCGCCGAGCTTGATGTCCTCAAGCACCGCGGCGATCGCAACTATTACGAATTCACGCTGACCAAGGGCAAGGACCCGACCCGGCTCTCGACCATCAGTTTGCAACTCAAGAAGACCGATCCCAAGAAGAGCAAGTTCACCCTCCTTGTGATGGCTGATGACAAGAAGATCGAGAAGAAAGACCGGAGCATCAACGAACCGTTGCAGTTTTACGCCAGCAAGGACCGTGGTCTGTACGAAGTGGTCATCAATTCAGTGGACAAGAACCAGGTCAGCGGATATCTTTCCACGCCAAAGACGGCGGCAACCACCGCAGCGCAGGCATCGCCGGGGCAGTAACCGGAATTCCTGATGTCCAGGTAACGGGCCGCATTTAAGCCTTAGCTGCGGCCCCGTGACATTTCTTGTATTTCTTGCCGGAACCGCAGGGACAAGGATCATTGCGTCCCACCTTGGCGGCGCCGCGGACAACCGTTTGCGGCGTGGCGCCATTGGTAGCTCCCGCAAGTCTTGCCTGCTCCAGCTCGCGTTTCTTGCGGCGCTGGAAGTCATCTTCAAGATCATCTACGGACGTCTGGGCGCGGCGGCGTGGCGGAGCGGCAGGTCCACTGGTCGCTCCGGAGCCGGAAGGCTCGGCGCCCTCACCACTTGCGGCCCGGGCAGCGGGTCCGGAAGGCGACTCGATGATCTGCATGTGGAACAGATAGCGCGCTGTATCTTCCTGGAAGCGCTGCATCATGGCTTCAAACATGTCGAACGATTCGCGCTTGTATTCCACCAGGGGATCGCGCTGGGCATAACCGCGCAGCCCAATGCCTTCCTTCAGGTGGTCCATGCTCAGCAGGTGGTCTTTCCACAGCGTGTCCAGCACGCTCAGCATGACCATACGTTCGTGATAGCGCATGGCTTCTGGTCCCAGTTGCTTTTCCTTGGCTTCGTAGAGTTCGTGCAGCTTGGCGAAGATGGCGTCGCCGAGTTCGGCACGGTTGAGCTGGTCGGGGTCCACTCCCTCTCTGGCGAGATCGAGTCCAAACATGTCCAGCAGGAACTTGCGGAGCCCATCCACTTCCCACTGATCGGCGTGGACATTGGTGGGCGCAAAGCGGTCCAGCGCCTCGCCCACCATGGCTGCAACGTAATCTTCCAGGACCAGGTCTTTCTGGTCCACGCCTTCCAGCAATTGGCGCCGCAGGCCATAGACTGCCGTGCGCTGCTTGTTCATTACGTCGTCATATTCCAGGACGTGCTTGCGGGACTCAAAATGCTGGGCTTCTACGGCTTTCTGGGCCGCCTCAATGCGGCGGGAGATCAGGCGGGACTCAATCGGCACGCCTTCTTCCATGCCCAGGCGTTGCAGCAGGGTTGACACCCAGGCGCGGGCGAAGATGCGCATGAGGTCGTCTTCCAAAGAAAGATAAAAGCGCGACGAACCGGGATCACCCTGGCGTCCGGCGCGTCCGCGAAGCTGGTTATCAATACGACGGGACTCATGGCGCTCCGTGCCCAGAATATGGAGGCCGCCAACTTCAACAACCTTGGCATGCTCCACGTCTGTCTCGGCCTTGTAGCGCGAAAAGATTTCGTTCCATTTGTCCGCCGGACACTGGTATTCCGCGCCGCCGTAGTAAAACACAATGGTTTGCGAGGTATCCTGTTGCAGCACGACTTCTCCGCCGGCCTCACGCAACGGCTGGGCAATGCCTTTTTTCACGGCTTCCTGCCTGCCCATGAATTCCGCGTTGCCGCCCAGCAGAATGTCCGTGCCGCGGCCCGCCATGTTGGTGGCAATGGTGACCGCGCCTACACGTCCCGCCTGGGCTACGATCTCCGCTTCACGCTCGTGGTATTTGGCGTTGAGCACCACGTGCTTTACGTTCTTTTTCTTCAGCAGATCGGACAACCGTTCCGACTTCTCGATGGAAGTGGTGCCTACCAGAATGGGCCGTTCGTCAGCATGAATCTTCTGGATCTCGTCCGCGACGGCGTAATATTTTTCTTTTTCCGTGCGGTAGACAACATCCGGGTTCTCCTGGCGGCGCATGATCATGTTGGTCGGGATCACCACCACTTCGAGCTTGTAAATCTTGTCGAACTCCGCCGCTTCCGTCTCGGCGGTGCCGGTCATGCCGGCCAGCTTCTTGTACATGCGGAAATAATTCTGGAACGTGATGGTCGCCAGGGTCTGCGTCTCACGCTCGATCTTCACGCCTTCCTTGGCTTCAATGGCCTGGTGCAGGCCGTCAGACCAGCGGCGTCCGGGCATCATGCGCCCGGTAAACTCGTCCACGATGATGACTTCGCCGTCCTTGATCACGTACTCCACGTCCCGGCGGTATAGAGCGTGGGCCTTGACTGCGGTCTCCACGTGGTGCTTGAGCGCCCAGTTTTCCTGGTCGGCAATATTCTCCACGCCCAGCAGCTTCTCGACCTTTTCCCAGCCTTCATCCGTGATGGTCGTGCTCTTGTGCTTTTCGTCTACAACAAAGTCGCCGGTGTAGATCTTCGGTTCGCCAGGCGGGACCTCGATCTCCTCGCCCTTTTCGAGACGGGGGATGATCCGGTCCACGCGCGCGTACTTGTCTGTAGATTCCTCGCTCGCGCCGCTGATGATGAGCGGCGTGCGGGCTTCGTCAATGAGGATGGAATCCACTTCGTCCACGATCGCGAAGTTGTGCCCGCGCTGCACACACTCCTTCAGGTCAAACTTCATGTTGTCGCGCAGGTAGTCGAAGCCGAATTCGTTGTTGGTGCCGTAGGTAACGTCCGCGGCGTAGGCTTCCCGGCGTTCGTCGTCGTCCAGCTCGTTCACAATCACGCCCACGCTCAGCCCAAGGAAGCGATACAGCTTGCCCATCCACTCCGAATCGCGTTTGGCCAGGTAATCGTTGACCGTGACCACGTGGACGCCGTCGCCGGCCAGGGCGTTCAGATAAACGGGAAGGGTCGCGACCAGCGTTTTGCCTTCACCAGTCTTCATTTCGGAAATCTTGCCCTGGTGGAGCACGGTGCCACCGATGAGCTGGACGTCAAAATGCCGCATGTTCAGCACGCGTTTACCCGCTTCGCGGGCCACGGCGAAGGCTTCAGGAAGCAATTCCTCCATCACTTCCTTGCGCGCGGCCAGGCGCTCCGTTTCGTCTTCTAATGGGTCCAATCGCTCGCGAATGCGTTTGCGGAATTCGTCCGTCTTGGCGCGCAACTGCTCGTCCGTGAGCTGCTGGATCTGCGGCTCAAGCGCGTTGATCTGGTCAACTTGCGGGCGGATTCGCTTGACGGCCCGTTCGTTGCTGGTGCCAAAAACCTTGGCCAGTGCTTTCTGAATCAATTTGCGTCCTTCAGGGTGAAGAGGGCTTCCTTAAAAGCCTAACATATAGATGCGCGAGGATGCCTCCAGAAGCAGGTGAGCACCTGACGCGGGAGTTACAACCGATTCACACGGCCGATACAGATCGAGACCGTTAACTCCGGGTGGCCATAGTTATCTATCTCTCAGACCGTCCATGAGATTTCGTAGCGGGACATTGACCGGGCACCCGCTCCGAACTTGCCCGCTGATCGAGCCATGTGAGGACGAGCACACCCGCCAGGAGCGGTACCAGCCAGATCACGCGGGCCTGGTAGCGGTCCTCTACGTTGGAAAGGACTCCCGTAACGGCGGCATTTGCGAGCACTGAGAACGCAATCACCGCGGCAAAACCAATAAGACGGGATGATCTGTTCTGGCGCAGCAATAAAGACCAGACGCAGATTACCAGGAGCGATGCTGTGACTGTCCATTCCTGCACGGAAGTGAAGAAGTCAGTATTCAGTGTCTCCTGTGCCTGCCGGCTCCTGGCGTATCGCGCCCCTGCGCCGGGGAGCCCAGTGTCGAGCGTCTTCGCAATCCATGGACTCGGGTCGTAGTCCTCCAGACCAAAAGTGTGGAGTTGCTGCCAGAAGTTGCCCGCAGAAATCACCAACTCTTCTCGAGGGTACGCCCGCAGAGCGCCCAGGACGACCGGCATTTCTTCCTCAATCATCCGCTGTTGTTGGTCCTCCGAGGCTGTCTGCCAGATTCCGTTTTCCGTCCATAGGAAGTCGTCTGTGTTGTCAGGCAGGGCCTGGACTTTGTCGCAGATGGCAAAGTGATGAACGCCGCAGCGGCTGTGCAGATACAAGCGTCCAGGACCGTCGGCAATGATGTGGGCGAGTAGAAATGGCGGCCGCCGCCCGTTGAGCGAAGGCTTCCCGTACAAGTAAGCGTTCAGCGCCAGTTGTGTCGCTACCGCAGCCATAACGATAAGCGCCGGTCTCCCGACGGCCCTCAGCCAGCGGCGCGCCGGCTCACGCTGAAGCATGAGTACCGGCACAAGCAGCACGCAGAGGGCGCCAGCCAGCAGAAGATGAGTGGCGTGGGACGTTATCGCCCACCACGCAATCAGCAGAAGGGCAACGCGCTCGGCCCGGCTGAGAGCGTCCCAGGAAAACACGATCAGATAAATCGAGAGATATAACACCGGACCCAGAACGTCCGGCATGATCCGGCCCACGATCCACCCCAGGCCGGTAAAAAGACTGAGCAGCATGACCAGGGACCAATAGCCGGCCTGCGGACGCCGCTGCAGAAGCGATCGTGCGGTGAGCCAGAGGACGTAGGCCGTCAGAACGGCGTTAAGAAAGACGATCGGCCATGGCGTGATGTTCCAATGGAACGGCAGAATGCCAAGGCCGTAAATGAGAGATCGGTCGCCGTAATAGTCTGAAAACTGGTGAAACAAAACCGCCCGCCCGACCACGCTGCCGGCTGCAAGGTAGGAAGTGGAATCCGGATACAGCAGCGGATAGCGGTTGTAAAACGCCGGCCAGGCCATGAAGAGTGCCGCGGCCAGCACACCGAATACTCGCTGAGTTTTAGGGAAATTCACCGCATTATTGTGCATCACGCGGAATACATCCACCAGGTTTCGGTGCCCTGGGCCCACAACAGGGCGGAAGAGCAACTTTACGAGCCGGCCCCATCTTTAAAGTAAAGATTGAAGAAAGTTACGCATGCATCTAAATAATAAACGGGCTATTCCGCTAACTTTCATCTTCGGAACGTTCGAAACAATCGCGTCCCGACCGCTGCCTTTCCTGCCCGATAGAGCCTCTTGCCGTCAGAGACCGGTTACTTTCGTACCGTTGGATTTGTGGCACACGTTACTCTGGTTACGTTTGGCTGGGCGCAATCGTCGGTTAAGCTACATCTCATGATGAACGGTTTCACACACTCGGAGAAGGTAGTAAACGGGATGGACGTCCCCTCTCGGAGCGAAAGCTCTCTTGTCCGTCCCTGGACAGTCCTGCGGTCACTGCGGAAAGCCTTCGCTGCGATTGAGTTGTGGTTTTCACGCCAAAGCATTGACGACCACGCTCCCTGGCTGTAAGGAGCCTCTTACACCCGTCTTGACCATGGCGAAGGGGTCTTCGGCCATGGCGTCAACGCGCTTCCGTTAATCCTTTGCACCCGCGCTGTTCACTTTCGAACACTCACGTCCCGCGAACGAACGTGTCTATGAGTTAGTGACGGCTGCGGCAAATCTTCTGAAGCTTCCCTTTCAAACACTTACGACGAGCGGCCTTTCGGGCCGATAAATGCAAGTTGTCTCTTTGGCAGAGGACCAGAGAGTGCGGGGCCTTCGAGTATGATTCTGGAAGCAGAAAACCACGCAATGGGGCAGCCAGCACAAGCTATCGTTGGAGCATCCGAGCGTCCGCGGGTCCTGGTGGCGGAAGACCAGGAGGACGTTATCGCGGCACTGCGTTTGCTGTTGAAGAACAATGGATACGATGCCGACTTCGTGAAGTCTCCGGCCGACGCTCTTACGCGGCTGCGGGCCGGCACTTTTGACGCGATCTTGCTGGACCTGAATTACAGCCGGGACACAACTTCGGGCACCGAAGGCCTGGAATTGCTGTCCCAGGTGCAGGCACTGGACAAGACTCTGGCCGTGGTAGTTATGACCGCGTGGGGAAGCGTGGAACTGGCCGTCAAGGCCATGCACCGCGGGGCCTGTGATTTCATCCAGAAGCCGTGGGACAACGCGGAACTCCTCAAGGTCCTGGACCAGCAGATGCAACGTTCCAAGGCCTTGCGGCAGAAGCAGGTGCAGGATCAACTGGAGCAGCAGGAAGCCGCGCAGATGCAGCGAGCGCTCATGCCGGGCGAAATCGCCGCTCCCGCCGGACTGACGATTGCCGCTTCTTCCCAGTCCGCCCGCGCCGTTGGCGGCGATTACTACGATGTGTTGTCCATTGGTCCAGACCGCCTCGCCATCTGTATTGCGGACGTGGTCGGCAAAGGCGTGGCGGCGGCGCTCCTGATGTCGAACCTCCAAGCCACAGTGCGGATGCTGGCGCCGGACGTTACCGATCCACGGGAAATCTGCAACCGCGTGAATGAAGTGATCTCGTCCCACAGCGTCTCCGGAAAGTTCATCAGCTTCTTTTACGGAGTGATTGACGGCGGACGAATGCAGATAACGTACACCAACGCCGGGCATAATTGGCCCATTCTGGCCCGCGCCAACGGCGAGTGCGAGCGGCTGAGCAGCGACGACGTTGTGCTGGGCACCGTGCCCGGCTGGGCGTATCACGAAAACGTCGCGGACCTGCGTCCCGGCGATCGCCTTGTCTTGTTCACGGACGGCATCACGGAAGCTGCGAATTCCGATGGCGTGGAACTGGGCGAAGAAACACTGGTTGGCCTGGTTTCGCAGAATATGCCGTTCCCGGCCTGTGACCTGAAAGATCGTATTCTGCAATCCACGCTGGCCCATTGCGCCGGCATTCTACAGGACGACGCCACGCTCATCGTGGTTGCAGTCCCCTAGCAGCGCTTCACACAGAACCTGAAGACCCACCGGTTTCCCTGCCACAGCGCTGAGCGCCTAACCGATGGGTCAACTGCATGCTGTCGAGCGTCCCGAGTTTCGGAACATGACAGCTACTTCTTCCCTTAGAAGCAGCTTTCGCGAAAAAGGGTGCCGCAGAAAACTTTCGTCCCGCTTGCGGCCTATTCCGCCGCGTCCTGGGAGACGGGTTTGAGTGACCGCACAAAGGCCACGAAGTTGGGATCTTTGCGCACGGCGGCGAAGCCGCTATCTTTGAGGGCATCTCTTACAAACGGATAGCCTTCTTCGTTGGCTTTGCTCAGATACAACTGGCAGCGCTCCAAGTCGCCTCTGGCCCCGTACATTTTGGCCAGAGTGTAATGGAAAAAAGCCCGGTCGCCGTGGCTGGCCAGTTTGACCGAGACGCCTCCGGAGGGCTGAGGATCAAAGATGAGGGGATCTATCTGCAACGCGCGATTGAACTCTTTGCCCGCGTCATCGAAGTCCTGGCGGGAGAAGTATGCGCTGCCCAGGTTCAGGTGAAAACTGGCGCTGGTTTCCCGGAGCTTGATGGCCTTCTTATATTCCTTGACCGCGGTGCCGTAGTGCCTGAGCTGGTAGTGGGCAACGCCAAGATTGTTGTGGGCTTCCGGATAACCACCGTCCAGCTTGATCGCCTGCTCGAATTCTTTTCTGGCGTCGCCATACCGCGAAAGTTGTATCCAGCAAACGCCCATTTTGTTGTGCAAAGCGGCGGTGCCGCTTTTTTTGACCGCCACGCGATAGTAGTCCATGGCGTCCAGATAGTCTTTCTCCGCGCGCAGGGCGTCTCCTTCTTCCTCGAGGTCCGCAATGGACATTTCCGGCGACGGCGGCTTAACACGCGGTGTAAATAGTGCTGTTGACGACGGTCCTTGTTGTGCGCAGAGAGAAAGGGCTGTTACAAGCAGCACTGCGCTTGCGAGCAGACGGCTGAACTGACTCATGGGACCCCTCCAGGCTTACTTACGGCGGGCCGGAAGCTGAGCTTCTGGCCTCAGGTCTCTTACCCTTGTCCTTACTATTATCATCTTTCGTGCTGTCTTTGGAACTAAATAAACGGCCCCAAAAACCCTTTCTTTTCTTTTGCTTATCCGCGTCGGATTGGGGCATTGCCCCTGCCGGAAGCGCGTTCTCTCCATTAGACACCGCGGAGGGCTGCGCCGGTTGGCCCCCAAAAATCTTCTGGAAAATGTTCCGTCCGTCAGCCGTAGTCTGCGGTATTTGTTCACAAGTCTGGGTCGGCTCGGTGCCCTCAATGAAGGCCGCGGTGTAGTCGTTGGGACAAGCCGGGGTGGCAATCTGGTTGGTAATTCTGTCCAGGGTCAGTTGCACCACTCCGGCCGGATGCATGAAAGGTTTCACGTCAGAGTAACCGGGCAGCGCAGTGGCGCGCTTCATGAACTCCGTCCAGACGGGCAAAGCGAGTTTGGCGCCGCTCAATTTTATGTCCGTATAATCGTCATAGCCCACCCAGACAATGCACAGCAGGTTGGAAGTGAATCCGGCGAACCAGGCATCGTGCGAACTCCCGGTCTTGCCGGCGGCGGGAGCGGTAAACCCCCGGCTGCGGACCTCAACGGCCGTGCCGCTGTTGATTACGCCCTGCATCATGGTGCTCACCACGAACGCCACGCGTGGATCCAGCACCTGGGATTTTTGCGGCTGATAGTTGTCCAGCACGTCGCCGCTTACATCGCGGACCGACTTCACCATGATCGTCGTGATCTTTTGGCCGCCGTTGGCAAACACAGTATAAGCCGAAGCCATGTCCATGGGAGTGGCGTCGTACGAACCAAGGGCCATGGCCGGCGTGGCTTTCACCGACACGATGCCGGCGGACCTGGCCAGGGCCGCAACTTTTTCGTATCCCGTCATTTCCGCGACTTTTACCGTTGCGTTGTTCAGCGACATGGAGAGCGCAAACTGGGCCGACACCAGTCCCCAGTATTTCTCTCCATAGTTGCGCGGGGTGTACACGTCGTCGCCATTGGGGAAGGCCGTGGGAGAATCGTCAATCACCGTTGCCGGCGTGAACACGGGCTGGTCGCCCTCAACGGCGGTGTTGACCGCTGCGGCATACACGAACGGCTTGAAGATAGACCCCGTGGGACGGCTGGCGGTCGCGTGATTGACCTGGCTGAAACCGTAGTTGCGCCCGCCCACCAGCGCGAGCACGTCTCCGGTATGGGGATCAATCGCGATCAAGGCAACCTGGGGGACCGGCCCGGGACGGACTTTGGTTTCATACTGGTTCTTTCCCACTTTAACTTTGCGGGTGCGGAGTTTCTTTATCTGGCCGTCCACTTCCTTGATGCCGATTTCCACCGCTTCGGCCGCGGCCTTCTGCAAGGACGGATCGAGCGTCGTGTAGATGCGGTAACCGCCACCGTTCAGGCCTTCTTCGTTGTATTTGGAAAGCAGTTGTTCCCGGATCATGTCCACGAAGTACGGCGCGTCACTGGCTTCAACATTTTGCGGAGCCAGCTTGAGCGGCGCAGCCTTGGCCTTGTCCGCCTCTTCCCGCGTGATGGCGCCGGTGTCCACCATGGATTCCAGTACCGTGTTGCGCCGGTCCAGCGCGCGTTCCGGATGGTGATAGGGATTGATCATGCTGGGATGCTGCAGCAGGCCGGCCAGCATAGCGGCTTCCTGCAGGTTGATGTCCTTCAGGTCCTTTGAGAAATAAGCCTGCGCGGCCTCGCCGAACCCGCGGATGGTAAACGAGCCGCGTTGTCCCATGTCCACCTGGTTCGCATACAACTCGAATATCTGTTTCTTGGAGAAGCGCTGCTCCAACTCCAGGGCAATGAGCATCTCCGTCACCTTCCGCTTGAACCGCTTCTCCGGGCTCAGGAAGAAGAGCTTGGCGGTCTGCATGGTGATGGTGGACCCGCCTTCGCTCTTGCCTTCGCTGAAATCGATCCACGCCGCATGCATGATGCGCCAGTAGTTCACGCCACCGTGATAGAAAAACCTCCGGTCCTCGATGGACGTAACCGCATCCACCATGACTTTGGGAATGTCGTCATACTTGACGACCCGGCGCTTGGAGCGCTGCTGGCTGTCAAAGAGTCCGGTGACCAGCTGTGGTTCCAGATCATAGGCGGACAAACTGTCATTGGCGTCTCCCAGGGAGGTAATCTGGTCCACCTTCCCGTCCCGCACGCGCACGGAAGCGCCTTCCGAACTGTAATAAGAGTCTTTGCCGGGTTTCACCTCAATGCCGCTGTTCAGCAGGCGGTATGTGCCGAACTTCGATTCCCCGAGCTCGCCGGCTTCGGTGTATCCGGCATGGCGCAGATAATTGGCCATCTCACGGGAGTCCGCCTTCTGGCCTACGCGGACACTGCGCGGTTGAGCGTAAATCTTGGCCGTGTTGGCGAAGATCTGTCCGCTCATACGCTGGTCAACGAGCTTTTCGTACTTGATGTAGTAGTACGAAAACACCGCAAACACCGCGACCAATATGAAAACAATGAACGCCAGGCCGGCACGGACAAAAGGGTTCTTCAGGCTGTTGCGCAGGCGCTGAACGCGAGGGATTTTTACCTTGAGTGCCAATGTATGGCGTAACCCGCCTTATCTCTCAGACGCATGGCGGGCCAGAGCGTTACCTGCTGGTGCTGAGAAGTTCGATGCCAATGTGCTCATTATATCCGTTTAAAGCCGCTTGTTCAGGGAATTGGCCGTAAAGTTCAGTTCCACGGTCCGGAGCAGCAGGTCCACGGTAACTTTGTAGTGCACGCTGATGCCGAGGGCGCCACTCGTGCGGGTCAGGGTGACCTGGTCTGCTTTGATGAAAATGTCTTCTTTTTCGGCCTTGGCGATGACCTGGGCTTTCAGGTCGTCGTCACTTATCACGCGATACGTGGCGGCGCGTGCCGCATCATCCAGGTCGTCTTGCAGCTGATAATTATTGAAGTACGGCGGAATCATCCTGTAGGCGACAAAGATTGCGGCGGCGATCACCAGCAACAGGATCAGACCTCTTATTCTTGCTCCCATAGACACACCCACAAGTAAAGAAACTCTCGCAAACGGAGGCAGGCCGGAAATAGAATCAAGCCTGCGTTAGCTGCTTAAAATGGCCTTCAATGCCGCTGATGTTAGCATCCTGTGATTTGCGTGTCGAGCGGGAAACGATTTCCACCTGGCCCTCGGTAACCTTCTTGCCAACATTGATCCTCCAGGGAACGCCCACCAGATCGGCATCTTTGAACTTCACACCCGGACGCTCGTCGCGGTCATCCAGCAGCACCTGGAAGCCCGCGGCTTCGAGTTTCTGCGCGATTTCCTCCGCCGTCCGCAACAGACTGGCATCGCTGACGTTCGTAGGCGTCACCACCACGTCAAACGGCGCGATCGCGGGTGGCAGGCAGAAGCCGTCGGCGTCATTGCTTTGCTCGATGGCCGCCGCCAGAATGCGCTCCACGCCGATCCCGTAGCTGCCCATGATGGGCGTGACCTCTTTGCCGTCTTTGTCCAGAACGGTCGCGCCCATGGACTGGGAATATTTGTATCCCAGCTTGAAGATGTGGCCGATCTCCATCGCCTTGCCGACAACCAACGGACTGCCGCATTGCGGACAGCCTTCACCCGCCGCAACGCTGCGCAAGTCCATCCACTCGCTGGGATGAAAATCGCGGCCGGGCGTCACATGCTTCAAATGATAGCCCTCTTTGTTCGCGCCGGAGATAAGGTTCTTGCGTCCCTTCAGCGCGTTGTCAGCCAGCAACACAGGCAACGCTTCCAGCAGGAGTTTTTGCGTCTCGCTTCCCATCTCGCCACTCGAGAAAGTCGGGATCTTCACCGGTCCCAGATAGCCCGCAGGGGAAAGAAACGTCCGCTCGATCTCTTCCGCGTGCATGGGACGAAAATCTTTCCCGCCCAGCGCCGCGGACAGCTTGGCTTCGTTCAAGGAATGGTCGCCGCGCAGCAGCACGATCACCGCGCGCGTCTTCTTCTCTCCCCGATGTTTGGGATCATCTTCCATCTGCATCAGCGCCAGCGTCTTGATCTTCTGCGTGGGCGAAACACCCAGGAACTTCGCGACCTCTTCAATCGTCTTCATTCCTGGTGTGTGGACTTCTTCCGGCTTGCCGTCACCGGGCAGGTCCTGCGCCGGAGGCAGTTGCGACGTGGCTTTCTCCAGATTGGCGGCGTAACCGCACTTGCCGCAGCTGGCCACCATGTCTTCGCCGGCGTCGGTCATCACCATGAATTCCTGCGACTGCGACCCGCCCATGGCCCCGGAGTGCGCTTCCACCACGGCATATTTCAGTCCGCAACGGTCAAAGATCCGGCGATAGACCTCATAGTGCTTCTGGTACGAGGCGTCCAGACCGGCGGGATCAATGTCGAACGAGTACGAGTCCTTCATGATGAACTGGCGCACGCGGATCAATCCCGACTTCGGCCGCTGCTCATCGCGAAACTTGGTCTGGATCTGGTACCAGATCTGGGGAAGCTGCTTGTAACTGCGCAGTTCCTTGCGCGCGATGTCGGTCATGACTTCTTCATGGGTCATGCCCAGGCAAAGATCGCGCCCGCCGCGGTCCTTGAGGCGGAACATGTTGTCGCCCATCACCGACCAGCGTCCGCTCGATTCCCACAGTTCCCGCGGATGCAGCGCCGGCAGCAGGAATTCCTGCCCGATCTTGTTCATCTCATCGCGCACCACGTCGATGATGCGCAGCATCGCGCGCTGGCCGAGAAACAAATAGGAATAGATCCCGGCGGCGAGCTGGCGCACGTAACCGGCGCGGACCAGAAACTTGTGGCTGGCAACCTCGGCGTCCGCGGGCGCTTCCCGCAAAGTGGGAATAAAAAGCTGTGACCAACGATGCATGTGTTCAGTCCCGTCTCTGTAATCAGAATTGTTCATTGTAACGGATGGCCTCGTAGCGTCAGCGCTTGCACTCCTTTCCGCGGATTTACGCAGGACAAACGCGGATCAAAAAGGGAATCCTTCTGCCTGATTTTAATCCGCGATCATCCGCGTGAATCCGCGGTGAGCTTTTGTTCTTCCGATGACGGCGATGACCGGGGTCCCCGACACGCGCGGTTTTCGCGTGTTGGGGTGGGATGACGGCGATGAACCGATCACGGCGATCTTCCTGCTGCTCCCCTGCTAACAGGGAAAAAAACAGGGGAGAACGCGAGCGCTTGGATACTCCAAACATGCAAAACCTCGATTCCACGGGCCTTTCGTGAACTTTTTACCCGGACGGAGTCGATTCGTAACAGGGGAGTAACAGGGGAAGAACAGGGGAGGAACAGGGGAGGCATCGCCGTGATCGCCGTGATCGCCGTCATCGCCGTCATCGCCGCGATCGGAAAACCATTACCACTGATAACACTGATGTTCTTGATCAGTCAGAATCAGTGTCATCAGTGGTAAGGCTCTATGGTTTTCCTCGCTTTAGGTTTTCAAAGATCGTTCTCTACTGGTCCGCCTGGGCGGACGGTGTTGCCGAGTCGTGTCCGGCTAAGAGCTAGAAGCTAGTGGCTAGTGGCTTGTTCTTAGCTAATTGCTTCCAATGCGGCGCGCATGGTACCGCGAAACTCAAGCGAAAAGCAATAGCAAAATTATCCATGTTTTCAATGAGTTAGGCGATGGCCACTTTTTCCGTTTTTACTGGTCTTAAACCCGATCCGAAGCCCTGATCGCCAAGGAATCGAAGGACCTTAGTCCGCGAAGCGGGACGTCTCGTAGTCTGTCCCTTTTTTGCTCAGGTATTGCTCCAACTCTCGTTTCACAACCCGAGTTCAAACTCGTGATAGGTCAAAACCCCACATGACCCCATCCCGAATCCCTGCGGAGCGGAGGCGAGCAGGGTGAGGGACCTGCCCCGCTGCGGCCTCGCGCGAGCCAGGAGAGTATGAGGATTACCCTCGCGGTAGCTTGCGCTTCACTCCCGGACTTGTGTGACGTGCGAGCGGTCCTGCCTGGCCCACGCGCAGCGGCAGCGGAGCAGGTCCCTCCGCCGCCAACCCCGCGGCGTTCGGGATGGTGTCTCGTGGGGGGCGGACGTATCGCGGTGTGGAGATTGCAGTGAGACAAACTGTATCCACTGCCGCAAATCAGGCGGCTTGAGCAGCCTCTTCATGCACGGCTCCAACTCTCGTTTCACAATCCGAGTTCAAACTCGTGATAGGTCAAAACC
>DATMPO010000040.1:0-66661 GCA_035567035.1 Verrucomicrobiia bacterium
CAGGCCGGTGGTCGTAGGCCTGAGCTGCGAGCGCATGGACGACAACTTTGCCGCCTACCTGCCTTTTGGGCCGCTGGGCCGGTTATTTTCGCGGTTATACATGCACTGGCTCTACTTCCCCATGTTCGACCATCACATTACAGTCTCCGACCATACGGCGGCGGAACTTGTGCCGGCGTCAAAGGGCCATCCGGTGAGTCGCAGTGTCTGGGTGCGTCCCATGGGCGTGGACACCGCGCTCTTCTCTCCCGCACGAAGGTCGGAAGCCAAGCGCGCACACCTCCTGCAAGATTGTTCCGCCAATTCAGACGCCGCTCTGTTGCTCTACGCCGGGCGTCTCGCGCCGGAGAAAAATCTCGGTCTCTTGATCGAACTCATGCAGCGCCTGGCAACTGCCGCCCCGCACTGCCGCTTGATGATTGCCGGACAAGGCATGGAGCGCGAGAAGCTGCAGCGCCGCGCTGAGGCCCAGGTTGCCGGCAGAGTCCGTTTCCTGGGACACGTCGCCGACCGCGATCAACTGGCGGACCTCTACGCGAACTGCGATGTCTTCCTGCATCCCAACCCTAACGAGCCGTTCGGGATTGCTCCGCTGGAGGCCATGGCTTCCGGACTGCCGCTCGTGGCGCCGAACTCCGGCGGCGTCACCAGCTACGCAAATTCCACAAATGCCTGGACGGTCGAACCGGAGGCTGCAACTTTCGCTGAAGCGGTACGCGAAGCGATCACCAATGCGTCCCTTCGTGTGAATAGGACGCAAGCAGCGCTGGCTACGGCGGCGCAATATGCCTGGCCCAACGCCGCCGCTGAGTATCTCCGGCTGTACGCCGAGATCCATCGCCGGCAGCAGATTAGAGAAATCACAGCCGGCATGGAACCGGCGTTTATCTCCACGCCGGCTGCTCACGCGCGCAATCGTGCGGTGGCAGACGCAGCCCGGCTGGCAACGGCAGGGTTGGCAACCTGGCGACGCTGGACGGAATCCAAACCGGATATCCCGTCCGAGCGCTCTTATTCGCCCCCACAATCATCATGAGGAGGTCGGCCATGCGAAAGGCACGTGTTTCCTGCATTGGTGTAAGTGGGTTGGCCATGCTGTCCTGGTTACAATTGCCGCCGGGTTTTGGCGAAACACCTGTCCATCCCCGCCCGGGAGTCGGCGACGCGACTCCGGTTGCGCGTCCCATCATGCGACTGGAACAAGTCGTGGACGGCATGGTCGCCAGGAACGCCGACCGTGCGCTGGCGCTGAAAGGTTTTGAGGGGAAACGCACCTACCGGCTGGAATACAAGGGCTTCCCTTCCGGCAAGTCGGCGGAGATGCAGGTGGAAGTCAGGTATTCCGCGCCCGCTACCAAGGAGTTCACCGTGGTTTCGCAGAGCGGCTCCGGCATGCTGATCAATAGAGTCTTGAAGAAGCTGCTGGAGGGCGAACGCGAAGCCATGGATGATAAAGCGCGCGAACGCAACGCGCTCTCACCCGCGAACTACAAGTTCACACTCGACCACACGGAGCAGAATGACGGACGCTTCCAATACGTCTTGAAAGTAGAACCGCGCCGTGAGGACAAGTTTCTCTACCGCGGCAAGATCTGGGTGGACGGAGACGACCTGGCCGTAGTGCGGATTGAAGCTGAGCCGGCCAAGAACCCGTCTTTCTGGATCAAGAAGACGGAAATTACGCACCACTACGTGAAACTCGGCGATTTTTGGCTGCCGGCGCAGAACCGTTCCAAATCGAACACTCGTTTCGGCGGGCACGCCACGCTGGAAATCGAATACACGGACTATCGCGTTAATCCGCCCGCGGTGAAATAGGGGACCTTGTCCCGAAGTTGGTTTCTTGTCCCGACGAAGGAGGGACCCCTACGACCACAGCACTCTAGATGGTCAGCCGATGCCCGCTCTTCCTGTACTGATGGCCATAGGGTTCACTCACTTCGTTCGGGATGTAAAAAAAACAAATCTGTAACGCCCCCTCCACTCTGCAACTGAATCTGTACGCCATCGTCACGAAAAGCAATAATTTGAACATGGATACGCTTTCCTTCTCGTTGGCGCAGCTTGACGGGACTGCCGCTCTGGTCCATTCCGTTGTGCCGCCTACTCCGCAATACCGCTGGCCCCTTCTATGCCAGCGCACCGGAGCTGAAGTATGGGTCAAGCATGAAAACCACACGGTGATTGGAGCTTTCAAAGTGCGCGGCGGAGTCACTCTTCTTGATGACCTGATGCACTCGCGGACTGCGGTCAAAGGATTGATTTCCGCCACTCGGGGGAACCACGGACAGTCTCTCGCGTTAGCCGCGCAGCGTTGCGGCATGCGAGCGGTGCTGGTGGTACCCCATGGCAACAGTCGCGAAAAGAACGCGGCCATGCACGCTTTGGGCGCCGAGTTGATCGAGTACGGCAGCGATTTCCAGGCCGGCAACGAACATGTGGCGGAACTCGCAGAGGAACGGGGGCTGTTCCGCGTACCGTCATTTCACCCTCTGCTGGTGCGCGGCGTGAGTACTTATAGCGTGGAGTTTTTCCGTGCCGTGCCTGATTTGGACACGCTTTATGTCCCGATAGGCATGGGGTCAGGTATCTGCGGCGCTATCGTTGCGCGTGAAGCTCTCGGGCTGAAGACAAAGATTGTCGGCGTGGTGTCGGCCGCCGCGCCCGCGTATGCGCTGTCCTTCGCAGCGGGAAAAGCAATACCCCATGCGGTCACCACGCGTATCGCCGATGGTGTTGCCTGCCGCCAGCCGGATGACCTCGCGCTTTCAGTCATTCTGAAGAATGTCGAAAGGATCGTTCAGGTGACAGACGATGAGGTGGAAGCGGCGATGCGCGCATTTTTCAGCGACACTCACAACGTGGCCGAAGGCGCTGGTGCTCTGGGCCTTGCGGCGTTGCTGCAAGAGCGGGAAAAGATGACCGGCCGCAGAGTGGGTTTGGTGCTGACGGGTGGAAACGTGGATAGAGACGTATTCGCCCGCGTGTTGGACGGCCAAAACCTTTGAAACACGGGGGAACAGAGGAAACAGAGGAAACAGAGGAATAAACTTTCAAGTGTCCTCTGTTTACTCCTTTCCTCTGTGTTTTCAAAGGTTTTTGGGATTTAGCGCATGGACGTTTCCACTTCCGGCGTGGCTTCCAGCAGAGATCGCGTGTATTCGTGCTGCGGACGCATAGTGATTTCTTCGGTCGCCCCGATCTCCACAATCTCGCCGCGCCGCATTACGGCGATGCGATCGCTCAGATAGCGCACCACCGGCATGGAGTGCGAGATAAACAGATAGGTCAGGCCGAAATCGCGCTGCAATTGCTTGAGCAGGTTCACGATCTGCGCGCCAACGCTTACATCCAGAGCTGAAACCGGCTCGTCGCACACAACGAACCTGGGTCGCAGCATCAGGGCGCGGGCAATGCCGATGCGCTGGCGCTGGCCTCCGGAAAATTCATGCGGGTAGCGGCGCAGGGCGGATTCCTCCAACCCCACGGCGCGAAGCATCTCCGCCGTTTGCTGCCGCAGGTGCATCTTTTTTTGCCGGCCATCTTCACCATGAATTATCAGCGGCTCCGCGATGATTTCCTCGATTCTCATGCGCGGGTTGAGTGAAGCCACGGGGTCCTGAAAGATAATCTGCACGTCGCGGCGCAGCCGCCGCAGCTCCGAGGAAGAAGCCGCCAGCACGTCTTGTCCGTTGAAGACAACGCTACCGGAAGTAGGCTCGACCAGGCGCAGAACCATGCGGCCCAGAGTGCTCTTGCCGCACCCCGATTCGCCCACCAGGCCTAAGGTCTCTCCGGCGTGAATGTCGAGCGAAACCCGGTTGACGGCCAGAACTTCGTGTCGCGCTTTGCCGAAGATGCCCTCCTCGGCCCCATAGACTTTGACCAGATCGCGGATTTCGACCAGAGGCATGGATCAAATATAGTGCAAGTTACTGCCTTGCTTCCCGACCTGACCTCAGATCAGTGTCATCAGTGTGATCAGTGGTAGGATTTTTGCTTTTCCGAGGGCTGCAACCAGCAAGAAATCGCGCAAGTTCGTCCAAATCTCGCGTTCTCAACATGTTAGAATCTAATAACTTTGGCTGAGAGCAATCGCCTTGATTGAACTAGCACCCTCCATTCTGTCAGCAGACTTCGCGCACCTGGCCCAGAGCGTCCAGGCTGCGGCCGAAGGCGGCGCTACCATGCTGCACGTTGACATCATGGACGGTCATTTCGTTCCCAACATAACCATTGGCCCTCCGGTGGTTGCGAGCTTGCGGAAAGCAACCGTCCTGCCGCTGGATCTGCATTTGATGATTGAGAATCCAGACCAATTCATTCCGGCGTTTGTGGAGGCCGGGGCTGACTGGATCACCGTACACCAGGAGGCCTGCGTCCATCTTCACCGGACGCTGCAACTGGTTCGCGATCTCGGTGTAAATGCCGGAGTAGCGATCAATCCGGCAACTCCGGTGCATACGCTGGAAGAAGTGCTCGACATGGTGGACCATGTGCTGGTAATGTCCGTGAATCCCGGTTTTGGCGCCCAGAAATTCATTCCCTTTACTCTGGACAAGGTGCGTAAACTGGTGGCGCTGCGGACCGCCCGCCGGGCCAGTTTCCGGATCGAGATGGATGGCGGGATAGGGCCGGACACCATCGCGGACGCTGTACGCGCCGGCGTCGAGGTGTTGATTGCGGGCAACGCCGTGTTCGGCAAAGGCAATCCCACGGAAAATACGCAACGCTTACTGAAGCTCGCCACGGAAGCTACACTGCAGAAAGTTTAGCAATCCTAAAGTTTAAGAACCTGAGGTAGGAAAATGCTACGTCGCTCTCTTTCATCGATTATTCTGGTCGGCTTTCTGCTCCTGGTGGCCGCCGGATGCCGCCACGCCAAAGTTACCAACCCAATCGCCAACGTTGATTCCAAGCAGCCGGACAAAGTGCTATTTGACCGCGCGATGGAAGCCATGAAAGGCGCCAAATATGTTGTCGCCCGCACGCTTCTGGAAACTCTGATTAATACCTACCCGGATTCCGAGTACGTGGCCCGCGCCAAGCTCTCTGTCGGCGATTCCTGGTACGCGGAAGGCACCAAGTCGGCGCTCCAGCAAGCGGAGGCCGAATACAAGGATTTCATCACCTTTTTCCCCAATCTGCCGGAGGCGGCGGAAGCGCAGTTGAAGATCGGCAATATCCATTACCGGCAAATGGAAAAGGCCGACCGGGACTACACAGACGCGATGCGCGCGGAAGATGAGTATAAGACCCTGCTGACCCAGTTCCCGAACAGCCCGCTGGTGCCTCAAGCCAAGCAGAAACTGCGGGACGTGCAGGAGGTCCTGGCCCAGCGCCAGTACAACATCGCGCGTTTTTACTTCCTTCGCGACAACCTGGCCGCTTCCCAGGCCCGCTACAAGTCGCTGATTGATTCGTATCCCCTTTACAGCGGCATTGACGAAGCCCTCTTTTCGCTCGGAGGGATCTATGAGAGGGAAGCCAAGGCTATGGCGGCAACGAAACTCTCCGACGCGCTGAAGGAAAAAGTCACGGCGGAGTACGAAACGAAAGCGATTGAAGCCTATTCCCTCATCCTCACGCGCTATCCGGCAATGGGTCGTGCGGACGATGCAAGGAAGCAACTGGCGGACTTGAAGGCCCCCATTCCCGTACCCACGCTGGAAGCACTGGCACAGAGCAAAGCTGAACAAGAGAGCCGCAGCGACATTGGCAGGTTCCGTAAGTTGGTGGACAACTTCAAGCGGCATCCTGATATGTCCCCGGCGGCCAAGACCGGCGAACCCAGCATGAATCCACCGACCGATGTGAGCGCGGTGGCCATCATGAAGGAATTGGAAAATAGACTGAAAGGTTCCGCGCCGAGCGACGTGAGCGTTGAACCGGTCAAGGGCGGCTCAGGGACGCCGCCGGGGCCGAATCAGCCTCCTCCCAACAGCTCGAACAACGCGCAACCCGCGACCGGAAACGGCCCGACTCCGGCCCCGCAGCGCACCAATGATATTCAAAACTCATCGAGCGACGCGCAAAGCAGCGCCCAGCCGGTTTCCGCTCAGCCAGGTACGGACAATGCCCAGGGGAAGGACTCGACCAGCCAGAAAAAGAAGAAAAAGGGCCTGCGTAAGCTGGTACCGTTCTAAGGCGCCGTTTTCGTACGGACGGGCCAGCACCTTCGCGAGGTATACCGCGTAGATACCGATGGTGTGTTTTCGTTGACTTACGGGATAATAACCATTTAGTTTGAGGCTAGTTGCCGCGTGCAAAGGTATTTCTGTGTCCTTCAAAATTCTATTCGCTGACGACAGTATGACCGCCCAGAACATGGCCACCAAAATCCTGGTGGGCGCCGGGTATGAAGTCGTGACCGTCAGCAATGGCGCCGCCGCCATCAAAAAAATTGCGGAGCAGAGACCGGACATCGTCATCCTTGACGTTTACATGCCGGTTTACAGCGGCCTGGAAGTCTGCGAAAAGATGCGCGCTTCGCTCGACACTCTCAGCACCCCGGTACTTCTGACGGTTGGCAAAATGGAGCACTATCGGCCGGATGACGCGACCCGCGTCAAGGCCGACGGCATAATTATCAAGCCGTTTGAGGCCAGCGATCTGCTGGCCATCGTCAAAAAGCTGGAAGAGCGGCTTGCTCCAGCCCCGCCGCCCCTGGCCGAGCAAACCCTGTACCTGGAGCGTCCCGAGATGCTTCTGGACCAGCTTTCTGCGCCACCGAGTCCAACTGAAACAGCGCATCCTGCATTTCGTCCGACCCGAACCGGATCCGTCGAAGTGCCTGATCACATGACTGAATCTGCGGCGTTCGGCGATTGGATGAGTCCGGAGCAGGAGCGTTCCGAACCTGTTCCGCCACCGCTTGCGCCGGAACCGGCAATCTCGGCCCAAGAGCAACCTGCGCCGGACAGAGAGCCAGAAACGTCCGGAATATCGGCTTCCTGGGGTGGGTCGTATGAACGGAAAATGTCCGAAGCCACCGGATCCGGGACGCCGCTGCCGCCAAGCTTCCCTGAAGCGCCAGCCACGCCGCTCGACCGCGAGGTTCCGGTTAGCCTCCCGGACAAGCCTGGGACGCATTCCGCTCCGGAAGAACGTGCTGTGCCTCCTCGCACTGAGACCTACCCTGTAGCGGCCAGCGAACAGGTGAGTGCGAGCCCGACGGCCGCGGCGGAGAGCACAACCACCAGCACTTCACGAGATCCCGAACTGATCGTTCCTGCTCCGGCTGAAGCCCCGACCGGTGTCGATCCGGAACTGATAACCGATACCACTGAATTGGCGAGCTTTACTACCAAATTTGGCGTCAACAATCCTGAGGACGTCCCGGTAGGGATATATGCCGAGGAAGACTGGCGCGATGCTCCAACAGCCCAAAGTGAAACTCTGGCGCCGGAGAGCAGAGAAGCCACGGACCCCTCGTTAACGACGGGGTATGAAGTCGCCCCGGTAGAACCGGAAAGTGCCGTTGCACCCGAAGATGACTTTGAGGCGCGCGTGGCAGCCGCTATGGCCGCTTATGACCAACCCCATACAGCGGGGCAACAGTCGCCGCAAGCCGGGCTGGGAGCGTACGAAAAGTATGAGCCAGCGACCCAGATAACCTCTCCGGATGCAGCAGAAACCCGGGGCCGCACCGGCGTACGCGAACAATTTGTCCCCGTGCAGGTCGGTGAACCGGCAAACTTTGATTCGCCTGCTCCGGAGATCGCTCACCGGACTGAGCCCGCCGCTCCAGCCAGTCATCAGAACGAACCCAAGGACGAACCCTCGGTGGCGGCTGCGGAACCAACGTCTCAGGAAAGCGTGGTGCAAACCGCTGTTGAATCCTTGCCGCGCAGCATGGCCGTCGAGCTACCCGCTGTGACTGCGGCTGCGGCTGCGGTGACCGGCGCTGATCCGGACATGATCGCGCAAGTCGTACATCGCGCGATGGAGCGCTTGAAACCGCAGCTCATCGAAGAAATCGTCCGGGAACTCAAAGCCATGAAGCCCAGCGGCGAGTAGCCGCTCTGCCGGCCGGAAACCTCAGCCTTTTGGGGCCGGCTTCTCAAAGAAGGCGTTCATCTCAACGTAGGTAACAGCGCCTTCACCCAGACCACGATAGGTTCCTGAGGTTTGCACTTCTTCGGCCAGCCGGCGGAGCGCTCCCATGGCAACCCGCATCGGTCCGGAACCGAGGCTGATACGCTTTACTCCCAGCTTCGCCAACTCGGCAACCGGCGCTACTCCAGGGAAGGCGAGAACATTTAGCGGACCGCGGAGCTCCGAGGCGATCGTGCGGATATGGTCCGGGCTCTTGAGGCCCGGCACGAATACGCAATCGGCGCCGGCCTGAAGATACGCTTTGCCGCGGTCCAGGGTGTTGCTCAGTGCTTCGTCGGGAGAAACTCCTGTTTGCCAGTAGGCGTCCGTGCGCGCATTGATCACCAGGTGAAGTTTCCTTTTCTGCGCGAGCGCGCGCACCCTGGCGATGCGGTTCGTCTGCTCCGGCAACGGATATAGCGGACCAAATTCACCATGGTTCGGAAGGGCGTCTTCCAGGTTGATGCCAACCGCTCCGGCTTCAATTACCTGCTCGATGTTCCACTCCAGGCCCTGAGATGTTAGTGAGAACCCGGCCTCAATATCGGCCGTAACGGGAAGGCTTACCGCGTCCGCGATTCTGCGAATAGCTTCCGCCATGGCGGACCACGGCACGCGCTGGCCATCGGCATAGCCCAGCGCGTTGGCCACCGCCGCGCTGCTGCTGGCAATCGCCGGAAAACCGGTGCTCGCAACAATGCACGCGCTGGCAGCGTCCCAGGCGTTGACCAGGACGAGCGGAACATCGCTGTGATGCAATTCCAGCAGTCGGGCGGCTTTCTGCGCTTGTGTCATCGTAAGTACCTTGGTCGGGGAAAAATGATGCGCCAAACCCATCATAGACGGGCCTCTGGAAAATATGCACCTGGTACGGCAACATGCCCCAGGCTTTGGGCACTTGCTTACTTTTATTCTGCATATCTATACTTTTATTCTGCATATCTACACTTTTCGAATCTTGTTGCCATTCCGCTTATTTCACTTGGAGTAAAGATGAAAACCATTTCTCTGGAACAGGAGCTGAATCCTTGGGAAGCGCAGTCGCATCGTTTTGACTTTGCTGCGCAGAAACTCAATCTGGATGAAGGCCTGTGGAAGATCCTGCGCTATCCGACCCGCGAAATTATCGTTCATATTCCCGTCTCCATGGATGACGGCCACATGGAGGTTTTTACCGGATTCCGCGTGCAGCATTCCATCGCGCGCGGGCCGGCCAAAGGCGGTGTCCGCTATTCTCCCGACGTCACCCTGGATGAAGTCCGCGCCCTGGCCAGCTGGATGACCTGGAAATGCGCCGTCGTCAATATTCCGTTTGGCGGCGCCAAGGGCGGCATTATTGTTGACCCGAAAAAACTCAGCATGTCCGAACTGGAAAAACTAACGCGCCGCTACACCGCCGAACTGATCGAATTCATCGGTCCGGAAAAGGACGTTCCTGCTCCCGACATGGGCACTGATGAACAGACCATGGCCTGGATGATGGACACCTATTCCATGCACATGCGGCAGACCGTGACGGCCGTCGTCACCGGCAAGCCCATCAACATTGGCGGCTCGCGCGGACGGCGGGAAGCCACGGGCCGCGGCGTGCTGATCGTCTGCGATGAAGCCCTCAAGAAGTTCCAGATGCGCCCCGAATCCACGCGCGTGATCATCCAGGGCTTCGGGAACGTGGGCTCCAACGCCGCCAAGCTGATGGCCGACGGAGGTTACAAGATCATCGGCATTGCCGAATTCGACGGAGGCCTCTACAACGCCAAAGGCATCAACATTGACGACCTTCTCAAGCACCGCGACCGCAACAAGACCGTTGTTGGCTTTTCGGGGGCGGAATCAGCTGACCCTAAACAGTTACTGATCACCGATTGCGACATCCTGATCCCTGCGGCGACGGAAAACGTTATCACCAGCCAGAACGCGGACAACATCAAGGCCAGAATCATCTGCGAAGGCGCGAATGGACCAACCACCGCGACCGCCGACGATATTCTGGCCGACAAGAAAATCTTTGTGATTCCAGACATCCTGGCCAATGCCGGCGGCGTGACTGCGTCTTACTTTGAATGGGTCCAGGACCGGCAGGGTTATTTCTGGACGGAAAAAGTTGTCAACGAGCAGCTCGAGTTTATCTTGAAGGAATCATTTGCCGACGTAGTGCACTTCTCGGAAACGCACAACGTCAACAACCGTATTGCCGCGTATATGCTGGCGATTAACCGCGTGGCCCACACGATTCGCGTGCGCGGAATCTACGCGTAACGAACCAGCCAAGCGACCATCGCAACTGTCGAAACCAGAGTGAACTGGGCCCAGCCAGCCAAACCGGCTGCTCGGCCCTGGTTCGAAGAGCGGCGAGGTACTCAGGGCGTCTTAACGGCGTCCCTTTTTCTTGCCTTTTTTGCCAGCCTTCTTGGCCTTCTTGGTCTTTTTACCGGCTTTCTTCTTGGCGGATTTCTTCTTCTTTCCGCCACCCTTTTTGCCGGCTTTCTTAGCGGCCTTTTTGGCTGGTTTCTTGGCCTTTGCCTTTTTAGCGGCCTTCTTCTTTTTGGCAGTGGCCTTCTTTTTCGGAGGAGCCGGTGGGGCCCCGCCGCCAATGGAAACTGGCGCGGACTCACCCTCGCCTAGGTCCTCACCGTGCTCTTCGCCGCCTCCGGTGCCCAGTGATTCCTCTTCCTCTTCTTCGTAGTCCTCTTCGATGGAACCGCTGCCATAGCCACTGGGTTCGCCAAAATCATCGTCCATGTCGTCCTCATGTCTTGCGTAGAGCGTCTCGTCGTAAAAGCTCATATCTTTCCTCCCGAAATTAAGGCCGCGACCGCTTCACTTTTTCCCAAAACCTGACAGGCGCGGATTATAGCAATACACATGAATCGCGTGTCAACTCCCAAGTCTGCAACTTGCCGGACGATTAATCAAGTCAGCGGCTGCTTGCGCTCAGCGCACTACCAGCAGGAGCCCCAGCCTTGGTCTGCTGGGGCTTTGAAGTTGGCTTCGCTTTCGTGCTGTGCTTCTTTTTGTGCCGCTTTGCCGACGCCCGAGCAGGGTCCGGAGAATCCACGGGCTTGTATATCAGCAACACTTTGCCGGAGCGTAACTGGTTTCCTTTCAGCCGGTTCCAGCCGCGAATCTTCTCCGGTGGCACGCCAAAGTCTTCCGCTACCGAGAGCACCGAGTCTCCGGAGTGCACTTTGTACCGCGTGGCGTGCTTGGAGTACGCAATCTTCAATGCATCTCGTCCGCCACCCGGAATGACCACCCGTGAATCCGGGTTCAGTCCGGTGGCTGCCAGGTTGTTGGCCTGGGAGATTGCATGTTCCGTGGTGTGATATTTTTTCGCAATGCTGGCCAGAGTTTCTCCGGCCTCGACACGGTGATACCGCCAGAACACCCGCTTGTCTTTGGGAATGGCCGCAATAGCCGATGCATATTTGTCCTTGGTCCCCTCGGGCAACCGCAGACCGAACGTTATGCCCCTGGGTGTCGTGCCGCGCAGCAGGCTGGGGTTCAGTTCTTCCAACTGGCCGACGGGAACGTCAACACACTCCGAAACCAGCCGCAGGTCCACTGGATAATCCACCATCACCACGTCATACTTCTGCGCCGCGTCGGGCTTTACGGCGTCCAGACCGTACTGTGCCGGGTTCTTGGACATGATGGTCATAGCCAGGATAATAGGCACGTAGTTCTTGGTTTCCCTGGGAAGAACATCCCGCCGGTAGAGTTCCCAGAAATCGGCATAACCGGTGCGCCTGACCGCCCGCTGCACGTTCCCCGGACCGGAGTTATAGGCCGCCATCGCCAGATACCAATCGCCAAACTGCTCGTGCAGAGCTTTCAGGAACCGTGCTGCGGCGCGTGTGGACTTCTCCGGGTCCTGGCGGTCGTCAGCCCACCAGTTATGCGCCAGATCGTATCCGGCGGCCCGGCTGGGCATAAACTGCCACATGCCGCGGGCCCGCGCGCGGGACAACGCCAGCGGATGAAACCCTGATTCCGCCTGGGCCAGGTAAATCAAGTCCTGCGGAACGCCCTCTTCCCGGAGGATGCGCTGGATCATGTCCTTGTACCGGCCGGAACGGATCCAGGCGTTTTCAAATGTACCGCGTCCCCGCGTGGAAAAATAATTGATGTACCCAGCCACGTAATCGTTGATCACCAGCGGCAAATCATGTGGCGTCGTTTCCAACTCCGCTTCCGCCTTGGCCTTAATGTTGGGATCCGGCGGGAACGTTGTCATGTTGGCTTCATCAATGGGCGCGGGCTCGGATGGCTGTTCGCTGAACCCGTCCCCTTTCTTGAACGCCACCATTTCCAGCTTGTTGATCTCGCCAGTGATCTTGTCGAATTCCTGCTGCAAGCGGTCGTCGGATTTCACCGCCACCGGCCCCTGCATCAGAATGTCCACCGCGCGGTTGAAATCCTGCTTGGCCGAGTCCAGATGGCCGGCCTTGAAGTCGTCCTGTCCGGTCTGAAAGGCCTTCTCTGCCGCGGCGATGGTGGCGGCAACGGGGTCCGCTTTGGGCGGCGCCGCCTTAGGCGCTACCTTGACCGGGGGCGGTGCGACCACCGCCTTGTGCACCGTCTTGTGCACAGTGGGCGCTACGGCCTGGGGTGGCGGCGCGGCAGGTGCGGCAGCCTTCTTCGAGTCCTTCGTCTGGCAGGAAGCCAGGAACAGCACACCTAGGGCCATGACCGCCAACAGAAGAACATGTCGCGAAGCACATCTCATATGCTGGGTTTCTCTACCCAATCATACCTTTCTTTGGACGATCAATTCTCAGGAACAGCAGCCTGGAACCGGCTTTTTTATTGCCATTTTTCGGACACGAATCATCGCCGTGATCTGGTGATCGCCGTGATCTGGTGATCTGCCCGAGCCTAACATGTGGTTTTCCGATCACCTGATCACCAGATCACGGTGATCACCCGATCCACTTCCCAATTGCCAGTCCACGGTTTGCGATATATGCTGCGGGCAGTCCAGTTTTTCGGAAATCCATGGCCAAGCTTTTCGAACCGCCTCATTACATCGCCATCGAAGGCCCGATCCGGGTGGGCAAGAGCACTCTGGCCAACATCCTTGCCGACCGTATGAACGCCCAGCGCGTCATCGAGCCGGAGGACAATCCCTTCCTCCGGAAATTCTACGAAGGCGAACGGGGCGCGGGCTTCCAGGCCCAGTTTGCTTTCCTCATCAAGCGCTTCGAGCAGTTGCAGCGGCTGGAAGTCGGTCCCAAGTCCCACAAGATGGTGGTCGCCGATTACATCTTCGAGAAAGACAAGCTCTTCGCCTGCATCAACCTCTCCGACGCCGAGCTGGACATCTACAACCGCTACTACCAGCACTTCCGCGAACAACTGCCCCTTCCCGACCTGGTGATTTATCTTCAGGCCTCACCGGACGTGCTGAAGAGGCGCCTGCGCAAGAAAAACATCGCCGGAGAAATGGCCGTGAGCGACGACTACATCGAAGAGGTCGTTAAGGCCTACGAGCATTTCTTTTTTCACTACACGTCGTCCGACCTGCTGGTGGTCAACACCGACGCCATTGACTTCGTGGAGCGCCACACCGACCTGCAGGAGCTCCTGCGCCGTGTCAGCGAGCCGATCCGCGGGACCCAGTACTTCCTGCCCCTGGGTTCAACCGGCACAGCCAGCGTGTAGCTTGCCGGTTCTTCCGTAAGTGTCAGAGTATTCCTCGGTCTGATCCGTCAGGGATGTGCCCGGTCCGTACCTTTGCGGGCCCCCCACCCCCCTATGCCACTTTTGTTGAAAACAAAGGCCCAACCCCAATTCAACCGAACGGTCACCGACCGGTCGAAGCCTCTTTCTGCCTTATTTCCACCCTCGAATCGCGTTGTTCCTTCCCAGGCTTTGCTCATTGCTACTTGCCATTTGCTCTTTATTGGACGAACATAAGACGAAATGCTGGATGAGAGTAGCGCAATTAGAGACGAATGTAAAGCGAAATTGCGCCCATAGGAATTTTGCAAAAGAATGTCAAGGGCAATTTAGACCGCTTTTGTGGAACTGGACTTCTAATCCCGCTCCGCCAGCCTCGCCCACGCCAGCAGCACGAATGGTCCCATGATGAACCCCGCCGCCAAAGCGCAGGCTCCGTTGATGTCGCTGACTTTCCAGTGCGCGCCGGTGGCGTCGGCAACTACCGCGGCGCTGGCTGTTGGGATGGCCCGGAGAACGGCGCCCGCTGCCATGAGCGCGTAGAACAACACGCTGTACCAATGTAAAGCTGGCAGAGGGTGTGCCGGGAGTGAAGACGCGCGTCCGCGCAGATGGAGCGCGAACATCTGGTAGATGATGTAGTTGGCGAGAAACCAGCCGAGAAAATTCGTCACCGGTACGCCGAAATACGCTCCGCCTTGCTTCCATATCCAATAATGCCCAACCGTCGACAACGCCGGGTCCATGGTCAGGTTCCAGGCGACCATGGCGAAGCTCGCTGCCAGGGGAACGGTCACGACGCGCAGCGCCCGTCCAGCGCCAGATCCAGTGGTCGAACCGCGCGGGCCGACAACCATTAGGCGGCCGAGCGTCCACGAGACGTATCCCATGCCTACATACGCCGGGCCCATCAGGATTGGAACCAGGAAGAGTTTGGGCCCCATTCCGGCCGTGAAGTAGTAGTGGCCGAACGGGAAACCGGTGAGCACGCCGATATTCTCGACGACGTTGCCGATCACCAGGCTGATCGCGGCGAAAACCAGAATACCCCGCAGCCGGTAGACGAGAGCGCCGTGAACCAGCGCAAAGAGCGCCGCAGGAATGATGTGCGCGGCCACGATTACCGTCAGAGGAACTTTGTCGGGAAAGAGCGGCAGGACGGTGGCGGCGGCAAAGAGGGCGAGCAAAGCCCAGAGCGCGACGGTGGATGCAGGTTGTCTGGCGCTCGCGAGTGCAGTAGCGCGGCTGTCCATTGTCAGATGCTGGCGTGGCCTGGAAGCCGCCGCGAGATCCAGAGGCCGCTTGTACTCTTCGACATTCATTTTTCAGATTCTAGCGCAAAGAGCCACGTCTCTACGTCAGCGCTCTTCTAATCCGCGCTCATCTGCGTAAATCCGCGGTAAGAGCCTGTTTTTTGTTCTCGCCAAACAGGCACATTTGTGACTACAATAACCTCGTCCGCATCCTACATAGGACAACAGGCGGTATCGGCCTCGCCGAACTGCACTGGAGGCAACGTGAGCATTACTTCGTTCCACGACGAACGGGGCATTCCTGCCCGACCCAAAATTACCGCACTCACCATTCAGGAAAAGAAGACCAGGCGCGAGCCCATCACCTGCCTGACCGCGTACGACTACGCGACCAGCCGGCTGGTGGACGAAGCCGGGATTGACATGATCCTGGTGGGCGACTCCCTGGCCCAGGTGGTCCTGGGCTACGACAACACTCTGCCCGTGACCATGGAAGAAATGCTGCACCACACCCGCGCAGTGCGGCGGGCGGTGAAGTCGGCGCTGCTGATTGCCGACATGCCTTTCGCTTCCTATCACACCGACTGGAAACAAGGCGTGAACAATGCGTTGCGCTTCGTCAAGGAAGCGGGCGCGGAAGTGGTGAAGCTGGAAGGCGGCGAAAAGCGCGCGGACCTTGTCCGGCGCGTGTTGGACGCCGAAATTCCGGTGATGGGGCACATTGGCCTGACACCGCAATCGGTACACAAGATGGGCGGCTATAAAGTCCAGGGGAAAGACCTGGGCGGGATTGAACGCCTGATCAAAGACGCCATCGCCCTCGACCGCGCGGGTGTATTCAGCATCGTGCTGGAAGGCGTGCCGCGGGAAGTCGCGGCCATCATTACGAATGAAGTTTCCGCTGCGACCATCGGCATCGGCGCCGGGCCGGAGTGCGACGGTCAGGTGCTGGTGTTCCATGACATCGTAAATCTGACGTTTGCTCCGCCGGCCAAATTCGTCCGCCAGTATGGCGACGCCGCTGCTCTGGTCCGCACCGCGGTACAGCAATACAAGACCGATGTTGAATCCGGCAGCTATCCGTCCGATGCCGAGTCCTACCATCTGCCGAAAGAGACCAAAGAAGCGCTGGATGCGATCATGGCGCGGAAGCAGATGAGGAAAATGGCGGTTGGGGGAGTTGCGAGGAAGCAATTAGTAATTGGGAAATAGCCACCAGCAAAACCTTTGAAACACAGAGGAAAGGAGTAAACAGAGGACTTGTAAATGCCAAGACTCGGATAATTTTAGATTTCGGGGATTACGGCAATTTTGGCATTTCAGGCAGCTTCTTCCTCTGTGTCCTCCCTTCCTCTGTGTTTCAAAGGTTTGTGTGTTTCTGCCTTAAATGCTTACCATCTCCACCGCATCAGAAATCAACGTCCTCAGCAAACAGGCCCGTCGCACCGGGAAGCGCATCGGCTTTGTGCCCACCATGGGCGCGCTTCACCAGGGACATCTGTCGCTGGTCCGCGCCGCGCGCGCGCAGTCGGACGTGGTGATCGTTTCCATTTTTGTGAATCCCACGCAGTTCGGACCGAAAGAAGATTTTTCGAAATACCCGCGGACCCTGGAGCTGGACGGTGTGTTGCTGGCGGAGGAAGAAGTGGACTACGTTCTTACGCCGTCGTCTGCCGAAATGTACGCCAAAGACGCCACGACCTGGGTCACGGTGGAAGGCATTACCGACCGGCTCGACGGGCGCTCGCGTCCCGGACACTTTCGCGGCGTGAGCACGGTGGTCGCCAAGCTGTTTCACATTGTCCAGCCCGACCTGGCTTTCTTTGGACAGAAAGACGCTGCGCAGGTGGCCATCATCCGCAAGATGGTGCGCGATCTGGACTTTGACGTGCAGATTGTCGTCTGTCCCACAGTGCGCGAAGCGGACGGTCTGGCCATGAGCTCGCGCAATGCGTATCTCAACGCCGAGCAGCGCAAGCAGGCGACGGTACTGCATCGCTCGCTGCTGCACGTGCAGACATTGGCGGGCCAGGGCGAGAAGAGTGCAAACGCATTGAGCGCCGCGGGACGAAGAGTTATTACCGAAGAACCTTCTGTCAAGCTCGATTATTTTGAGATCGTGGCCCCGGACACCCTGGAACCCGTGGCTGATACATCCGTCGGGGCGCTCGTCGCAGTGGCGGCGTATGTGGGCGAAACGCGATTGATTGATAATATTGTGCTGCCGGCGAATCTGCCTGGGAAACCTCACCACTGATCTACGCAGATGACGCTGATGTCCTCTGTTTTTTCAGAAGGAAGCCAGCACAGGCAAGAGTGCCTGCGTCACACAGCCAAATCGCACGTCACGCCTGTACTGAGTCACCGTCATCAAGCGCTATCGTTTTTCGATTTTCACAGACACAAACTGATTTTTTGCAATCGTGTAACGCAGCGGCAAGTCCTTCGACTTGGTAATGCCAATACGAGGACTTGCAAGCACTTTCCCCGCGCGAAAGCCGTCGTCCCGCACTTGAAGGTCGGCTTCGGGCGAAACCATGTCTTTGTCGTTGTCCCGCAAGCGCGTGATCCCCAGGGCCTGGCATAAGCGTCCGGGACCGGTTGTCAGTTTGCGCAGATCACGGGCCGAATTGAAGTCCAGATGTTCCAGACCGCGCGCCTTTGCCATTTCTTCAATACCGGAAAGCGGCTCCAGCGCACGGACCAATATGCAGCCTGCCTCGCCTTCTCTCATGCATGAAATATTCAGGCAGTAATGAACGCCGTAAACGAAATAAACATAAGCATGGCCCGGTGGCCCGAACAGCACGGCGTTGCGTTCCGTGAGTCCCGCAGCGGAGTGAGCGGCGAGATCCCCTGCTCCCAAATAAGCTTCCACTTCCACGATGCGGCCGGCGCGGATGTTGCGTCCTTGCCTGCGGACAATCATCTTTCCCAGAAGCGCAGGACCCACTTTGCGCGGATCACGGTTAAAGAACGACCGGGGGACGAGTTTGGCGCGCTCTACACTAGAATTTTCGCATCCGCGCGTATCCGCGGCACGCCGGGACAAGTCCGCGTGAACCTGCGGTATGTATTCTATGCGCGCAGACACGATGGTTCCCTCAGTACAACGCCCCATACTACACTTCAGTAAGAACCACGAGAATCGTGCCGCATCCCTGCCGGTTGTATAGTAATTGTCACCTGGAGGGTAACGAGCAATGACGTTTCGCAGATTTCTTGGTTTTCTACTTGCAGCCAGTTCGGTTTTCTGGGCGGCGCAACTGAGCGCCGAAAACATTCCCGCCGGCACGGTCGTGACCGTCCGGACCACCTCGGCCATCAGTTCGGGCACGGCCCACCGCGGAGACACCTGGGAAGGCGTGCTTCAGAGAAACGTAGTTGTCAATGGCAAGACGGTGTTCCGGGCCGGCGAACCTGTCCGCGGCAAAGTAAGTTTTGCCAAGTCCAGCGGACGGTTGCACGCACCCGGCCAACTCTCCCTGCGGCTGACTTCGATCCATGGCGAAGCGGTTTCCACTTCCCGGTATAGCCGGAAAGGCAAGAGCCATACGAAAAGCAACGTCGTCAAAATTGGCGGAGGGACGGCGGCCGGCGCCCTGATCGGCGGACTCGCCGGAGGTGGAAAGGGAGCCGCGATCGGTTCGGGAGTAGGAGCCGGCGCCGGCACTGGAGTCGCCGCTGCCACGGGTAAGCAGGAAGCGGTGATTGGAAGCGAGAGCGTGATTACTTTTAGGATCAGATAGATAAACAGATTGGCCAGAATCACCGTAATTCGTTTGCAATTTTCGCAATTACGGCGATTCTGGCAATCTACTTCAGCGCTGCCACTACCGCCGCGGCATGCTCGTCCGGTTTAATCCCCGTGATGATCGCGGCGATTTTGCCTTCCGGGCTGATGACAAACGTGGTCCGCTCGATTCCCATGTACTTGCGTCCGTACATGCTCTTTTCTTTGAGCACATCGAACTTTTTGGCGGCTTCCTTGTTTACGTCGGCCAGCAGGGAGTAGGGCAGGCTGTACTTTTCTTTAAATTTTTTCTGGGCCGAAGGCTTGTCCGGTGAAATGCCGAGCACGATGGCGCCGGCCTTCTGGATCCTGGTGAATGCGTCGCGGAACCCGCACGCTTCCAGCGTTCAACCCGGAGTATTCGCCTTGGGATAGAAGAACAGGACCACGTTCTTCCCGCGGTAGTCCTTGAGCGAGACAGTCTTGCCTTCTTCATTGGCAAGAGTGATGTCCGGGGCTTTATCATTAAGCTGCATGATGGTGACTCTCTTTTCCAGGCATTCGCATTTATATCGTACTCGGCGTTTTCAGGCCAGTGTCGCGCTTCTGCTCGCCTGCGCGCTGGCAGTTTCCGTGGCTGCACAGCACCGCAATGCGCATAAGCTGCGGGCCACGGGCATTGTGGAAATCACCACGGACGCCTATGGAGCCAAGAAGATCCGCCTGACGGCCATCACCGTCCTCGATCACGGCCGGTATCATGACGGCAGCATTTACGAAAGCAAGCCGCGGCCGATGGCGCTGGAAAATGGCGTGGTGTATGAAGTCCAGAAAAGTGGAATGCCGGTTGCTTATTTAGCAATTACGAACAGCGAAGAAGCGAACGGCATCTGGGTGGCGGGCGGGAACTGGCAGCTGCCGGCAAAGCCCAGGCCGACGGCCTCGGCAACGCCGGTTTCTGCGGCTGGCGACGATCGTCCCAGAATACGCCGGGCCGATAGCTCCACCGCTCAGCCAGCGCAACCTCCGGCACCTTCCACTACAGGGACGCAAGCTCCCAACGCGAATCCACCGGCACCGGACGATCGCCCGGTTATGCATCGTAGAGAGAGCGGCGCCAGCGATCCGGCGGCAACGCCTCCTGCAGCCTCTCCTGGCACGCAAACCGCCGGCACGAACCCGCCGGTAGCGCCGGTCCCGGAGACTCCGCAGGAACGGGACCCTAGCCGCCCTACCTTGCGGCATCGCGGTACGACCGCGCAGCAACAGCAGGAACTGGAGAACCAGCCAGTGCTTTCGCCGGGCACCCAGCGCGCCGCGGAAGCGGTCCTGTATCAACCCGCGGGACAGGGAACACAGACGCTGGTCGGCGTTTCCGATGAGCAGCCCAGCGAGAACCGTTCTTACGATTTCGTGTGGAAGCCAGGCGAGCAGGTCCAGATTGAAGCCAAAATGCGCAAGCTGGTGCTGCAGCAATTTCCGCGCGAAACGCCCGCGCTTACCGACAGCTCATTCAAGAACCTGAGCCTGCGCGCCTTCGACCTCGACATGAGTAACGACGCGGCCATGGTGCTGACGGCGGAGCTTCCACCGGCCCAGCAGCCGCCTGTTAAAAAAATCTCTGCGGGACACAAAGCCGCTCCCGCGCCGGAAGCCCCGCCGGCCAAGCCGGCTACGCGGTATATCACACTGATTGCGCGCATTGACATCGACGGCAACCCCACGAAGCTGCTGGCGAACGTCACCGATTCCTCTCATCTCGACGTGGTCCCGCGGCTGGAGCTGATTGACGCCGTGGACGTGGACGGCGCCGGTCCCGCGGAACTTCTGTTCCGCGAATATGGCTTCTACGAAAGAGCCTTCGTCATCTATGGCGTCAGCCATGGCGTGGTGACCAAGCTCTTTGAAGGCGCGAGCCAGCCGCTGCGGTGAGACATATACCCCCGAAACTTCTTGCAATTCGGCACTTCTTTAGCTATTCCTCTGATGCATGAAATTCGAGGTGTTGGGCGAGATCGCGGATATCGAAGTCATCGCGACGGGCAAATTCATTCGCGAGCGCCGACGCCTCGGGAGGGTTTATGGGCGAGGGCGCTGGAGAAAACTAAAGGGAATTGCTTCAATTCGTCTTGCCGACGGTGCGATATACTTGGCTGAGTTGCACTGGTATGAAGCACATGGCATCGGCAGAAAAGAAACCAAGATCAAACGGATACTCAGTTAAGAAAAAAGCGGCCGCTCCGCACTACGCGATCTGTGTAAAAAACGAAGACTATCCAGCCTCTCTCGAATTGCGCAAGATTTACCGGTTTTTTGAAGACCGGACAGCGAGCAGGTCCGGGCTGCTCCGGGTGGTTGACGAATCGGGCGAAGACTACCTCTATCCAGCGGATTATTTCGTTGCCATTAAACTTCCGCGAAAAGTTGAGAAAGCCGTGCAATTAGCTTCCTGAAGCAGCACTTTCGGCACTTATCACGCCGGCCTTCACAGTCTCTTCTTCAGCAATTCATTCACCAGTTCCGGCTTGGCCTGGCCTTGGGTCGCTTTCATTACCTGTCCCACAAAGAAGCCGATCACCGTGGTCTTGCCGGCCTGGTATTGCTGTACCTGCTTCGGATTGGCGGCTATCACCTCATCAATGGTTCGTTCGATAGCCGCCGTGTCTGTGATCTGCCGCGGTTTCTCTCTTTCATAGACGGCAGAAAAGTCTTCGCCGCTGGCGAAGGCTTTGTCGTAGAGATCTTTGAGGATCTTGCTGGAGATGGTCCCCGCCTCCATCAGGTCCGCGGAGATTGCGACACCTTTCATGGAAATGGGTGATTGCTCAATCTCCAGGCCTTTGGCCTTCAGCCGGCCAATGAGTTCGCCTTGTACGAGATTGGCAACGCGCTTGGGATTTTTGGCCGCCTTCGCGGCTTCTTCGAACTGGTCAGCGAGTGTCCGGTTGGCGGTGAGGACCTGCGAGTCCTGCTCGGTGATTCCGTAGTCCCTCACCATGCGCGCGCGGCGGGCCTCGGGAAGTTCCGGCAGCGTTTTGCGGACTGCTTCCTGCCAGCGCGTGTCTACGACGAGCGGCAATAAGTCCGGTTCGGGAAAGTAGCGATAGTCGTGCGCCTGCTCTTTCGAGCGCATACCGTAGGTCCGGCCTTCATTCGCGTTGTAGAGACGCGTTTCCTGTTCTATCTTCCCGCCGCCCTCTATGACCTCGACGTGCCGGTCAATTTCGTACTCCAGGGCCTCGCGGATGAAGCGGAAGGAATTCACGTTCTTCACTTCTGTCTTGGTGCCAAACTCCGCCTGCCCGCGCAGGCGGACGCTGATATTAGCATCGCAACGCAATGACCCTTCTTCCATGTTGCAGTCGCTCACGCCGGTATACAGGATGATTTCCTTGAGCCGGGTGAGATATTCGTAAGCCTCTTCCGGCGAGCGCATGTCGGGCTCGCTCACTATCTCAATCAGCGGAACGCCGCTGCGGTTCAGGTCGATGTAGGTGTTGGTGGCGGAATCCGGAAAGCCTTCGTGCAGGCTCTTGCCGGCATCTTCTTCCATATGCAGCCGGGTGATGCCGATGACCTTGCGCTTTCCTCCAGCCGGTGCGATTTCAATCTTGCCGTGCTCAGCCAGCGGCTTGTCAAACTGGGAAATCTGGTATCCCTTGGGCAGATCGGGATAGAAATAATTCTTGCGGGCAAAGATGGACGTCTCGCGCACCTGGCAATCAAGCGCCTGCGCCGCCAGCACGGCGAACTCCACCGCCTGCCGGTTTAACACGGGCAGCGCGCCGGGCAGCCCCAGGCACACCGGACAAACGTTGGTGTTGGGCGGAGCACCAAACTTCGTGGAACACCCGCAAAAAATCTTAGTCTGCGTCAGCAGCTGGACGTGGACTTCCAGCCCGATTACCGGCTCATATTTCTCGCGCACGGCGGCCGAGATTTGTGCTGTGGCCATGACGCAAATTATAGGCTAGCGGCCTTTTTAGTGTCCGGGGTGGTAGTTCAGGTATTTTTCCAGCGGAATATCAAAGTAAAACAGCTCCTTACCGTTCACCTTCATCCCGGAAACAAAAATGTGCGCTCCGGCTTCCGGGGTCTCGAGGCCGGAGACATCAAAGAAAAGAAAACCGCTGCTGGTGGAGTGAGCGGTCACCGGATAGGTGTAGAACGTGAGGCTGTCGATTTCCTCCAGGGTTTCTTTGCTGACGGCGGGTTTGGTCTTCTTGGGAATCGGCAGAGGTAACCTGACGCCCGGTTTGTCCGGCCGATTCCCGGCATGGGCCAGACGACGATAGAGAGCGTCCCTGTCCGCCGGTTCCAGCTTGCTTCGGTTCACGGTGATGTATTGCACTTGAAGATCGTCGAGCATCACGGTCTTGTCGCTATCGTTGGAAATGATCAGGCGGACGGGCAAAAAATCATGGTCTTTGTATTTCACCTTGAAGACCGCGGCCTTGTCGGCCATGTCAAAGGGATCAATCGCGACGGAGACTCCCTCGTCCTCATGGACCTCGCGCGCGGGATAGGTCTTGGCGTGGGTGGCCCTGGGAACGCCTGCTCCCGGTTTGCTGTCACCGGCCGAGCCGAGAACGGCAGCGAGCAGGAGAAAGGCCAGAATTCCGCGTGGATTCACAGTCTGATTATCCGGCCAGGGGAAGGTTTTCACAACTGCACATCGCGCGAATGGATAAAATGGCTTTTCTTTCATGTTTATCCTTTACAGCCTGGCGCTGGGTCTTGTGGTGCTTCTTTCCTCGCCGTGGTGGCTGCTCCAGATGCTGCGTCAGGGCAAATACCGCGCCGGGCTCGCTGAGCGTCTGGGACGCGTTCCGGCGCGCTTGAAGCCGCGTGCCGGCTGCGTATGGATCCACGCAGTTTCCGTCGGTGAAGTGCTGGCGGTCAGCCACCTGGTGCGTGAATTGGAGAGCAGCTTTCCCGGGACAGCAGTCCTGATTTCGACTACCACACTCACCGGCCAGCGGCTGGCGCGTGAGCGTTTTGGCGAAGACCGCGTGTTTTACCTGCCCTTGGACTTCGGCTTTGCCGTCCGGGCGTATCTTCGGGCCCTTCAGCCGCGACTGCTGGTACTGGCGGAGACTGAATTCTGGCCCAACCTGCTGCATCTGGCAAAAAAAAGGGGCGTGACGGTGGCAATTGTGAATGCCCGCATTTCCGACCGCTCGTTTCCCCGCTACCGCCGGTTCCGCTGGCTGTTCGGGGACGTGTTGAAGCAGGTTGATCTATTTCTCGCACAGACGGAAGAAGACGGCGCACGCCTGGTGGAAATTGGGGCCGCGACGGAGCGCGCGCAGGTCAGCGGCAATTTGAAGTTTGATGTCCGTCCCAGCGCGAGTTCGGTCTTGACGGAAGACTTGCGCCGTTTATTGAGACAGGACTCCCTCGTGCTCGTCTGCGGCAGCACCGTGGAAGGCGAAGAAGCGTTGTTGCTCGCCGCGTTCGTGGAAGTGCTGCGGAAATATCCATCGGCAGCGATGATCCTGGCGCCCCGGCATCCGGAACGCTTTGGTGAGGTTGCTGATCTGGTTGCGAAAACAGGCCTGACCCTCGTACGACGCAGCACCTGGCGGCCAGATCATCCAATATCCAGCAGTGTTTTCCTCCTGGATACCGTCGGCGAGCTGGCTTCCGTCTATGCCCTGGCGGACGTGGCTTTTGTCGGCGGCAGCCTGTTCCCCTCGGGCGGTCACAACATTCTGGAGCCGGCGCAGCACGGTGTCGCCATAATGACTGGGCCACACACGTTCAATTTTCGCGGGATTGTCCGAATCTTTTTAGAAGGCGGCGGGTTGAAAGTTGTGACCGCGGCGACGCTCACGACTCAATTGCTGGCACTGCTTGAAGACAACGTGGCACGCGGAGCCTTGGGCGAGCGGGCCATCGCACTCTTTCGTGAACACATCGGAGCTACTGAGCGGACACTCCAAGCCCTGCGGCCGTTTCTGGCTGTCAGCGCAAAAGAGGCGCAATGAATCCGGTCTCGGCGATTTTCGCGGCAGGCGTAGCCGCCAGGAACAAGCTGTATGACCGCAAATTCTTTCAGGTCCGCAAGCTTTCCCGGCCGGTGGTCAGTGTAGGAAACCTTTCCGTGGGCGGCAGTGGCAAGACGCCCTTCGTAATCGCCCTCGGAGGTTTGCTAAAGGAGCGGGGTATCCCCTTTGACGTTCTTTCCCGCGGGTACGGACGCCAATCGTCTGAAGTTCTGGTGGTTGATCCCGAGGGCGCGCCCGGCAAGTTTGGCGACGAGCCTCTGCTGATCGCGCGCAAGCTTCAAGTACCAGTCATCGTTGGGGCCGACCGCTATCAGGCCGGCTTGCTGGCGGAGCAGAAGTTCCCGAGCAAGCTCCACCTTCTGGATGATGGGTTTCAGCACCGCCGGCTTCATCGCGACTTCGATATCGTGCTGCTCCAGGCCCACGATCTTGACGATACTGTGTTACCCGTGGGGCGCCTGCGCGAGCCGCTTTCCGCGCTGCGCCGGGCGGACGCGGTTGTTCTTCCGCCAAACATCGCGCCTCCGGCGCATGTCAGGTTGGTCTGGCGCGCGCGCCGCAACGTTTCCTTTGTCACGCCCATGAAGCGAGTCGTGGCGTTTTGTGGACTGGCCCGTCCGGAGCAGTTTTTCTCTGCTTTGAAACAACTGGGCATGGACGTGGCCGATACGGTCGCGTTTCCCGACCACCATCGCTACCAACAGCGCGACATCGACCGCCTGATTCAGCGAAAAGCCAGGGCCACGGCACGCGGATTCATCACTACCGACAAAGATGCCGTCAACCTGGGACCGCTCCTGCTGCAACTGCGGACGTTTGAAACCGCAGGTCTGGAACTGCAACTGGAGCGCCCGGCGAACGTCATTTCCGCCCTGCTGGCTGCGCTGGAAGAGCGTTGCGGCTGCGGATTCCAGCCAGAAACGTGAGAAAATCTGAGTTACATGCAAAAGAGCGTCAAACCTTCCGATAAGCTGGCCCGGATCGTCGAAGAGTTTTCCAAACTCACCATCACCGTGCTGGGCGACCTGGTGGCCGACGAATTTGTATACGGCGAGATAGCGCGCGTTTCCCGCGAGGCCCCGGTGCTGATTCTCCGCCATCGCGATCGCACCGTGGTCCCTGGCGGCGCGGCCAACGCCATCTACAACCTGGCCGACCTGGGTGTGAACGCCCTGCCCGTGGGCGTGATTGGCGATGACGAGTCCGGTCGGCTTCTGCTGCGGGCATTCCGGCAAAAACACATTTCCGTAAGCGGTATTCGGCGTATCAAAGGACGCACCACCGTCACCAAGACGCGGATCCTGGCGGGCACGGCGCACTCGCCACGGCAGCAGGTGGTCCGGATAGACCACGAGCCGGAGACGCCCCTGGACCACGCGGCGATCCAGGAACTTATTTTTCATGCGCGCGGCTATGTGCGCGCTTCCGACGCGCTCCTGATTTCCGATTACGGCTATGGCGCGGCAACTCCGGAAATCTTCAACAGCATCCGCGCGCGGGCCTCGCTGGACGGCATTCCCATCACCCTCGATTCGCGCTTCCGGACGCTGGCTTTCACCGGCGTCACCGCCGCCACGCCGAATGAAGCGGAATTGGAAGAAGGCCTGCGCACCAAAATCGGCGCGGACCATGCGCATTTGCTTGCCGCCGGCAAGGCCATCTTGCAGAGAATGAAGCTGCAATCCCTGCTGGTGACCCGTGGCCGGGACGGCATGACAGTTTTCCCACGCGGGCAGAAGCCGGTGGCGATTCCCATCCATGGCTCGGATGAAGTGGCCGACGTCACCGGCGCGGGTGATACCGTGATTGCCGCCTACACCGCGGCCCTGGCTGCCGGGGCCGATCCGGAATCAGCTGCGCGACTGGCCAACTACGCCGGAGGCATTGTGGTGATGAAGCGTGGGACGGCCACCGTCACCAAAGACGAGTTGCTGCGAGCGGTCACGGGAGGCTGAGTGGCGCGGAGCACTGGCAAAGTCATGGCGGCCCCCGAACTCGCGGAACAAGTCAGGCGGTGGCGCGCGGCCGGAGAAAAAATCATTTTGACGAACGGATGTTTTGACATGCTGCACGTGGGGCATGTCCGGTATCTGCTCGCCGCCAAGGAACTGGGCGGCAAGCTGGTGGTCGCTGTGAATTCAGACAACAGCGCGCGCGCGCTCAAAGGCCATGGCCGGCCGCGCATGCCTGAACAGGAGCGAGCGGAAATCCTGGCGGCGCTCGAAGCCGTGGATGCCGTGACCGTATTTGAAGAACTCGATGTCCGCAACCTGGTCCAGCTGCTGCGTCCCGATATACACGCCAAAGGCACGGATTACACGCCGGAGAGCGTCCCGGAACGCGACGTCGTGCTGGCCTGCGGAGGACGCGTGGAGATTGTTGGCGACCCGAAAGACCATTCCACCACCGAGTTGGTACGGAAGGGCGAATGGCCAAAATCCTGATCGTGCGTATGGGCGCGTTCGGAGACATTCTGCATGCATTGCCGGCGGTGACCGGCATTCGCGCGGCGCTGCCGGACGCCACCATTGGCTGGCTGGTGGAAGATAACTGGTCCGAACTGCTGGTGGCGCAAGGGACCATGAGCAGCGGGAGCGAGTTGAGCGCGCAAAAGCCCGTTGTGGACCTCGTCCACTCAGTCAATACAAGACGTTGGCGCAGACGCATGTACGATCCGGCAACCGCAAGGGAAGCTGTGGGCGTGATCAAGAATATCCGCGCAGCAGGATACGATGCGGCATTAGATTTTCAGGCCAATGTCAAATCGGCGGTCTTTGCCGCGATGAGCCGTGCGCCCATGCACGCAGGATTTTCCGATCCGCGGGAACGCCTGGCAGGGCTTTTCTACTCGCAACAATTTCCCCGCGAGAGCGAGCACGTCGTGGAGCAAAATCACTCGCTGGCGGCACAGGCGCTGCATACGTATCTCGGCTCGGCAGAACTGACACTACCGGCGCCGCAGCTTCCGCGCGACGCTGCGAGCGAAGCCTGGGTGGAAGCCGAGATCAAGAAGCTGGGCATAGCCAGTTTTGCGATTGTGAATCCGGGCGCAGGATGGGGCGGCAAACAGTGGCCTGCGGAACGCTTTGGCGAAGTCGCGAAAGCTCTGGCGCGCCACAATCTGAAAACGCTGGTGAACTTCGGGCCAGGGGAAAAGGGCTTGGCAGAAACGGTAGTCCGCGCCAGCGATGGGAGCGGGTTTCCGGTTGGCTGCACGGTTGGACAGCTCATCGCGCTCACGCGGCGGGCGCGTATTCTCATCGGCGGGGACACCGGGCCGTTGCATCTGGCCGCGGCGCTGGGCGTGCCGGTTGTGGGATTGTACGGACCAACCGATCCCGCGCGCACCGGCCCTTTCGGAACACAATCCATCACGCTCCGCCATCCGGACAGCGAGACAACGTTTTCCCACCACCGCCGGCCCGACGAAGGCTTGCTCAAGATTGAAGCACAGGACGTGATTGCCGCCGCGCGTCAACTGCTGGGGAGCAGCCATGCCTAGTTGGGCGCGCATTGCCACCCGGTCGCGGGTCCCGCTGGGTTTTCTGTTTGCCGGGGCCTTTATCTGGTTCGCTCATCCAGGCTGGAAGTCGGTTGCGGCGGGTTGGGTGATCGTGGTTGCCGGATTGCTGGTGCGCGCGACCGCCTCCGGACACATCCGCAAGAACGCCGAGCTCACAACCACCGGGCCTTACGCTTATGTGCGCAATCCGCTGTATCTTGGGTCCATTTTGATCGCCATTGGCTTCATGGTCGCGGCGCGTAACTGGTGGATCGCACTGGGCGCGGCCGCGATGTTCCTGTTCATTTATGTCCCGGTTGTCCGGGCGGAAGAAAAATATTTGCGCGCGACGTTTGTAGAGTATGGAGAATACAGCGCGCGCGTGTCGAGTTTCTGGCCACGGGCTACGGCATACCGGTCCGGCGACAACCATGTCGCGATGTTCTCGCGGGAGCTTTACCTGCGGCATCGCGAGTACAATGCCTTGATAGGCTCCGTCCTGGTCCTGAGCGTACTGATTTTGAAAATTTTCTGGGCATAGAATCCTGTTGCGAAGCATACTCATCGCAGGCATTTTCGTTCTTATCGGCTTCGGGCAGCCCGGCGGCCCTCCGGCATTGCCTTCTTCGCTGCAGAACTCCGAAGCTTCGGTTGCGGCCGTGCCAGCGATGCCCCTGCCGGACGCAGGCTATCGCTTGCCGGAAGGACAATCTCTTACCTATGGCGCTGAGTGGCGCGTCTTCAATGCCGGGACGGTCACGCTGCGCATGGAACGCGCGGGGCAGGAAGAGCGCGCCGTCGGTACGGCAAATGCGGTTGGCTCCGTGGCCGTGCTGTACCACGTCCACGATATTTTTGAGTCTTTCTTCGATCCCTCCACTTTCTGCTCCCGCAACCTCAACAAACACGCCGAGGAAGGACTGCGCCAGGTCGACAGCAACGTCACCTTCGATTATCAGCGCGGCAAGGCCGTGCTGGACCAGAAAAACCTGAAGAAAAACGATTCCCGGCACGAAGAGCATGACGTTCCCCCTTGCGTCAGCGACGTGCTTTCGGCCATTTACTATGCGGGCTCCCTGGCCCCGCAGCCGGGCAAGACCTACCACTTCCCGTTGAATGACGGCGGAAACACGATGACGGTGGACCTGTACGCGGAAGCGCGGGAACTGGTCACGACCCCGGCAGGAATGTTCTATGCCATCCGGGTCCATCCGGAAACTGCGACCGGGCTGCTGAAAGACAAGGGGAACATCCGGATCTGGTATTCCGACGACGCCGCGCACATTCCCGTGCAGATGCGCGGGCACATGGCGTGGGGAACGCTTAGGCTCACGTTGCAGCGGATGGAACGCAAGTAAGGCAACAGGAACACAACGAGGTGAAACATGGCTGATGAATCGACGGCCCAGGGACCGGTAGCAGTCTTCGATACACGGCAGGAATCGGAGGCCATGGTTGTCCGCAGTCTGCTGGAATCACAAGGGATCGAGGCCCGCATCGTCGGCGAGGATGTCCCTCAGGATGTGCTGCCCGGCGTGGGCGGGGTTGTTGTGTGGGTAAGCGCGGACCAGGCTGAGGCCGCGCGGAAGGTCATTGAAGAATATAACAACACGGAGACGGCAGAACCCGTTGACGATGATGAACCTCTAGAGCCGGCCTAGGAAATTAAGTTCACGGTCCCTGCGGGCGTTGAGCTTCGTCGTCCAGAAATTGTTGCCATGCAGCCGGCATGATGTCGGCTGGGACACGGCAGGGATGTAGCCGGAGAGTGAGGCAAGAGAAATCGAAGAGCATGAGTCGCTCAATATCAGAGTGGCTGGCGCCTGACAGAAACGTGACGCCAATCATCATACATCCCTCACATCCACCGGGCTGGTGAACCCAGTATGTAGCATGGGGTTGTTCTCTTACGAGGAGGGCGGGCGACCTCTCTAGCTCCAACCGGGACATGAAGCTTGCATCTCCTATTAAGGTGTAGCCCTCAGAGTCGCCGTCGGGATTGAGATAAGACGTAACCCAGAGGTGAACGCCGACCGATCCGGACTGGAGGACGCCTTTCGCAAAGCGGACAACCGCCAAGACCCTGGCAGGATGTCCGCCCAGGCGCAGGCGTAAACGTTGAAGTACTGGATGACCCAAAAAGAAATCACCGTGCCGCAAAGAAAAACTCTCAAGGCCGATCTCGTATATACACGCGCGGTCGCAGTCCCCATGCCATGCGCCTTCCGGCCATTGATGCAATGACTGCCGCGCCTCGGCCAGCGTGGTCTTGCCAAATTGCAATTCGCGAATGTTCGAGACCAGCCTTTCCGCTTTGTGCCGGAACAACATCTGGTCCACTTGAATGGCGGACATACCAAGGACAATCGGCGCCGCGCAGATCGCGACGATGTACCAGAATCTCCGGCTGACCAAGCGTCGCAAGAGCCACCGGGTGGCAGGAAAGTGCTTGCTGAACTGCATGGTGTATTGACTCCGCAAGAACAGGATTAGTTCCGGAACAGCTTTACATATCACATCAGTGAAGACTTGCGGGCATGGCTTCCACCTTGTTTCCATCCAATAAGAACGTGACGGCGCCAAAAGTGTCCGTCCGGTAAGTCCTCACGTGCGCATCTTGCAGCCGGTCCAGTACTATCTGGCGTGGAAGTCCAAAGGAATTACGGTAGCCCACGGAAATCACGGCAAACCTGGGATGGACGGCTGCCAGCAACTCCGGGGTCGTTGACGTTGCGCTGCCGTGGTGCGCGACTTTCAGGACATCCGCCGCCGGTGACTCCTGCGCGATATAGTGCTCTATTTTCTTTTCCACGTCGCCGGCAAGGAGCGCCCGCGTGTTGCCATAAGAAATCAGCAGGGCAAGCGAGTCGTCATTCATCGGCCGGGACCTGGTATGCCAGTCCGGAGGCGGCGCGAGCACTCGCACACTGGTCTCTCCCCAGGTGAAAGTGTCACCAGCCGTGTGCTTGCGGACGGCGACATCATTGATCGTCGCGCTTTCATAGAGCTGGTCCAGGGGAACGGTATGGGGATTGATGCCAACCCAGAGTTCGCGGGGATGAAAATTCTGGACTACGCGCGCCATTCCGCCGATATGGTCTCCATGCGCGTGGGTGAGCGCCATGACGTCAAGATGGTCCAGCCCGCGCGCCCAAAGATAGGGGGAGATCACGTCCTCGCCAAAGTCAAACTCGCCATGAGTGGGGCCGATGGTGCCGCCGGCATCAATCAACAAGGTGTGACCATCGGGCGAGACCACCAGCAGTGAATCGCCCTGGCCTACATCAATCGCCGTGATTTCCAGCTTGCCGGCTTCGATCCGGGGCGCGGGCCGCCAGAATGCCGCGAGGGCCGCTGTCACAAACAACAGAGCCACACCGCAGAGTGCGAAGACGGGTTTTCTGCGCGCTACGGCCACCGCAATAGCAATCCCGCCCACGGCCAGCAGGGTGATCGTCAGATTGGGGTCGGGAATTCTCCAAAGCGACACATGCAGATGCGAGAGCGCCTCCAGGCAACGTAGGGTCCAGTGCAGCACCGTGGTCGTAACCAATCCAGCGGCGCGTCCCAAGGGAAGATAGACGTAACTCAGAGCGATGGCGGCTACCGCCGAATTGAGAAGCACGCCGGCCAGCGGCAGGACCAGGAGGTTTGCGGGCAACCCTACAATGGCCGCGCGATGAAAGTACACTCGCATGGGCAGAACAAGAACGGCCTGAGTGATGGCCGAGACTACAAACAACTCATAGAGCGACAGTGCCATGCGGGGCAGTCCAATCGCAAAAAACCTGGCCAGCTGCCGGCCCAGAAAACGCGCCAGCCGTTCGGTCACAAGTCTCACATCTAACCGAAACTGAGCTTGCCGCGGCTGCAGTTGCAGATCGTAACTGGTGGAATCTAGGAATTCGAGCGCCTGCCGGTACGGGCGCGACGTCCGCTCGATCAGCGGAAGGCTGATTCCGGAAATGGCCACCAGGGCCAGGAATGTCAATTGAAAACCTGCGTCAAACAGCGCCAGGGGAGAGACCACCAGCACAACCAACGCGGCGAATCCGGTGGCGTTCAACGCCGCGCGGTCGCGATACAGCAGCCGTCCGAGCAGGTAAACCGAAAGCATCAGCACGGCGCGCAGGACCGGCGCACCCAGGCCGGCGACGTAAGCGTAAAAGACGCACAGTGCAATGGTCACCGTCGCAGCGGCCCACTCGGGAACGCGCAACCTGCGACTCAACCAGAACACAGCCAACGCCAGCAAAGCCACGTTCATGCCGGAGACCACCAGCAAATGGTAGGCGCCCGTTTCCTGAAACTCTTCGCGCACCTGCCGCGTCAACGCGGACTCATCGCCGACGACCATCGCGGCCAGCAGCGGCGCGTCTTGTTTGTCCCACAGTCCTGTCGCCGGGTCATTGATGTGCTGCAGAATGCTGCGGCGAATGCGGCTGCGCCAGAAGCCCAGGCGCCCGCCAATCTTTCCCGGCAGTGCTTCAACTTTGTCCGCGTGGACCGTGGCAATCGTTGAGATGCCCAGGCCGTGGAGATGGCCTTCATAGTCGAAAGCGCCGGGGTTGCGGAAATTGCGCGGTGTACGCAGCCGGGCCGTGAACTTGACCCTGTCGCCATACGACAAACGGGGAAACTCAGCGCCGGCCAGAGCCTCGGTTTCTTCCGTGTCGTTGGAAAAGACGGTCGCGCGGATTCCCACCGGCAAAGTGGACTGCGTTCCGTTTACCCGCATGGTTTCGGCCTGAAGATCGAAACGCTCGCGCAGTCCGGTCCCGGGCAGGACGGCCCCGTCACTGGTGACGTGTCCGATGATCTCAACGGGCTCGCCACTCAGGAATTCCGCGGGCGGAAGACTGACTTGCGGCACAGGAGTATAAGTCCGGGCAAATGCCCCGGCGCCAATCAGCGCCAGCAATGCTGCTATCTGTGCCAGTCGAAGACTCCTCTTTGGAATTGCGGCCAGAGCACAGACAACCAGGAGCAGCGCCGCCACACTCCACGACTGCGGCGACCGCTGCAAGTGCCCCGCCAGCCAGATACCGGATGCGAATGCCCCAGCAGCAATGGCGAGCGGCGCGGGAGGGCTTGTCTTTTGGCTTGGCTGGTGCGATTTCATCGGGCGTTGCGATCCACAGCAATCTACACTATTCCCGCAAACGTGATAGCGGAGAACACCCAAACTGGATTAGAGTTCGAGCGGAGGCGCATTGCCATGAAACCAATGTCCAGGAGATTCGTTGCACTGGCTACAGCTCTGGTGTTCCTCGTCCTGCTGCCGCAAAGCCGTCCGCAGCAAAATAAACCCGCCGATCCGGGGCCGCCGCAGAAGATCACCGGTACAGGCTGCGTAGAGGCGGGAGTCGAAGCCGGATGCATGGTTTTGAAAGACGTGAAAACACAGACCCTGTACAACCTCTACTTCTCCGGCAAGAAGCCGGACATAGGCACGGCAATCCAGTTCGAAGGGACGAAGCAGGAAGGCGTGACGATCTGCATGCAGGGCGAACCGGTCAGAGTCAGCAAGTGGACTCCGGCAACCATGGCTTGCTCAAAAGGCTCCGAGCAAAAAGCAAAATAGGTCCCGCCTACACTCTAGCCAGCCGCACCAGGCTCTCAATATGGAAGGTCTGGGGAAACAGATCGAAGAAATGGACCTCTTCCACACGATAACCAGACTGCAACAACACCCGCAGATCACGCGCCAGGGTAGCGGGGTCGCAAGAGAGATACGCGATCCTGGGCACTAGCAAAGAGGCAAGCAAGCCGGCAGTTTTATCGCCCAACCCGGCGCGTGGCGGATCCACGATCACAACTTCCGCATTGAGTTTGGCCGCCGTAAGCAGAAACTGTTCCGCGGTCGTGCCAACCGCGGTCACGTTCTTTGCGCCATTGAATTCCAGGTCCGCCAGGGAAGCTGGAGACGATTCCACGGCAATGACCTGGGCAAAGCGTTCCGCAAGATGATTGGCGAACAAGCCGCCGCCGGCATACAGGTCCAGCGCGGTCTTGCCTCGCAGGTCCGTGACCACGGTCTTGAGCAGGTTGTTGGCCAGGTGCCGGTTGGTCTGGAAGAACGCGCCTGCGGTCACGCGAAAAGACTTGTCGCCCGCGGCATACACAAGAAATGGATCGCCAAGCGTTCCACCCGCTCGCGTGTTGCCCTGCGTCGCGGGAAAAAATACCGCTCCCGCTACTTCCGAGAGATGGCTTTGCAACGCCTGGAGGAACTGGCGGGCAATCGCGCCGTCGAGGTCGCCATAGACTTCCAGCAATAGCCGGGAATCGTCGTGATTCGCGAAGAACTCAATCTCATGCACTCCGGCGGGCACAAACCGGTCTCTGCCCATCCGCCAGAACCGCTCCAGCGCGCGATTGATCGCCGGAGAACTGATGGGACACTGCTCCACGGCCAGCAACTCATGCGAAAACATGCGGTAGTAGCCGGCGCAAAAATCACTCCCGCCACGTACCTTGATCCGCGTGCGGTTGCGGTAGTGCCAGGGGTCCGCGGAATGCGTGACAATTTCATTCTGCCAGTCGAGCTTGGCGGTGCGACGAAACGTGTCACGCAGGACTTGCCGCTTGATCTCCAGTTGCGTCGCGTAATCGGCGTGCTGGTAGTGACATCCTCCGCAGCTGGAGAAGTAAACGCACTCGGGGACAACCCGGGTTTCCGAAGGCTTCAGGACTTCAGTCAACCTGGCGCGGGCGAAGCCGGACTTTTCTTCCACAACTTCCGCGCGGATTTCCTCACCCGGCAGCACGAAAGGAAGGAAGACAGCTTTGCCATTGGGCAAACGGGAAAGGCCGTCGCCGCCGTAGATCATTTTCTCGATAGTAAGGTTTTCGATAGTCACGGTTACATGTAAAACAGACTGAGCCGCGGGAGCCTGGCCTTCTCCAGAAGTTTCTTGTGGACAAATTGTTTCTGCAATTGAACGATCTGTGCCCCCGGCATCTTGCTGCGGTAGGGCGCAATCTCGCGGTCCGCTTCTGTTCGCAACGCCAGCAGAGCGCTTTCTGGGGTGACCATGGTGAGGGCCGCGAGCAGCTTCTCTTCCAACACGGTGAGATGGCGCTCCAGGTCTTCGAGGCGCGGCGGCGCAGCGGGATTTGCAAGGTCCTCCGCCAGAACTACCAGCGTGCCGGCAACTTCATCTGCCACCGCTTTTACTTGCGGCGGGACAAGGCTCGAGCGCAAGAGCTCCGCATTCGTGCGGAAGAATTTTGCAATCTCCACTGCTTCCAGTCCCTCTGCAGCCTTACCTTCCCGCCGCTTGCTGCCGACCGATGCTTCTTTCATGTCCTCTGCCGCGGTCAGCACTGTCTGGCAACACCAGGCCAGGCCATTGATCTTTCTTGTCTTGGATGGCTTGCGGTCATAACGGTCAAAGGCCTCATCAATTCCGCGCAACACGGCTTCCAGGGGAATGCCCGCGTCTTTCCATGTGCTCATCAGGGCCCAGTCCAGCGTGGAAACCGTCAGCAGAGTGCCGCGGCGGCGGCAAAAGTGCTCCTCGATTTCGGTGAAATAGTTGAAGTAGTTCTCCACGACAAGTACAGGTCAGCGCACGGACCGCGGTTTCGACCCAACAGCATTGCGCTCCCAGATGATGCGCAGGCCGTCCAGAGTCAGAAGTTCATCCACGGTCTTGATGTATTTCGAGTCGTCGCCGATAAGGCGCGCAAGCCCTCCGGTGGCAAGCACTTTGGTTTCCGGGCCGAGTTCCTTAAGCAGGCGTTCCAGCAGGCCATCGACCAGGGCCAGGTAGCCGAAGAACAGGCCCGACTGGATGCTGGCCACGGTGTTCGTGCCAATCACCTTGGCCGGCTTGCGTATATCCACCAGCGGAAGTCTGGCTGTGTGTTCGAACAATGCCTGAGCAGAAATGCCGATCCCTGGAGCTATCACACCGCCCAGGTATTCCCCTTTGGCGGAAACAGCGTCAAAAGTTGTGGCCGTGCCGAAATCCACGACCACGCACGGTCCGCCGTATTTCTCAAAAGCCGCGACTCCATTGACGATCCGGTCTGCGCCTACTTCCTGCGGGTTCTCATAATGCACGGGCATCCCGGTCTTGATGCCCGGTTCGACGAACAATGGCTTGATTTGAAAATAGCGTTCGCACACTTCGCGAAGCGTGGAATCCATGGATGGAACAACGGACGAGATGATGATGCCGCCCACGTCGGAAGCTGCAATCTTGCCGATGGAAAACAAGTTACGGAACAGCACGCCGTATTCGTCCACGGTATGCGTTTTGATAGTGGCCACACGCCAGTGTGCGGCCAGGCGTGACGTAGCTTTTTTTTGCGGCGTACCGTTCTCGTACACGCCAAGCACCGTGTTGGTGTTTCCCACATCAAGGACCAGAAGCATCAGCTCTCCTCGCCAGCGGCCTTACCGAGCCGGAAATTACTGTGCGCACGCCGCGGTCCGTACGTACACGCAGGAACCCGCGGGGGTCAAGACCGTCCGTCACGCCAGTGTAGCCGCCCTCCTCATCTACATGCACCGATTTCCCATGAATGTAGGAAGAACGGGCCGCAATCTTATCCATGATAGGCCCAAAGTATCCGTTGGCGGCAGCCGGACGGCTTGCTGCCTGCACGAAAAGGCCGTAGTCGCGGTCCAGGCAGCGGATCAGCGCCGCGGCGAGCTGCACGCGGGAAGCGCCGGTCTCATGTTCCTGGCGCAACGAGGTTGCGGTGCTGGCCAGTTCGCGCGGAAACCATGTCTGGTTCACGTTGATTCCAATTCCCACCACCGCATACTGGATCCGCGTGGAGTCTGAACTGGCTTCGGTCAGGATGCCACAGAATTTCTTTCCGCTGAGCAGCAGATCGTTGGGCCAGCGGATGTCCGCGCGCAAGCCAGTTACTTCTTCCACCGCGTCATGGACCGACAGCGCTGCCAGCAGCGAGAGCCACAGAATGTCCGCCGGAGAAATCCTGGGACGCAATAAAAAAGAAGCGTAGATTCCGACGCCGCGCTCCGAGTACCACGCATGGTCGCTGCGTCCGCGACCGGCAGTCTGCTCATCCGCCAGGAAGACTTCGCCGTGAATCCCCGCCGGACCGGCCAGTGCTGCCGCCTGAAGCGCCAGGGTATTCGTGGATTCAACTTCAGGCCAGTAGTGAATGTGTCCGGCAAAGATTGTGTTCCTGACGAATGGAGCAAGCGCTTCCGGCAATAGAAGATCTTCGTCAGACATGATCTTGGGCCGCGGTCGTAGCAGCCTTCACGCCGGCATGATTCTCATGCTCAGGTCCACGGCCTGGGGCGAATGCGTGAGCATGCCTACGGAGATATAGTCGGCGCCGGTTTCCGCGTAGGCGCGGACATTTTCCAGGCGGATTCCGCCTGAGATTTCCACGGGCAGAGGGCGAGGCTGGGCGCGCACGCGGGCCACGGCGGCCTGGGCAATTTCCGGCGTCATATTGTCCAGAAGGAGGGCTTCCGCGCCGTTGGCCAGGGCCTCTTCCAGTTCGGCCAGAGTGCGGACTTCAATCTCAATGGTCTGCTCCGAGCGCCGGTTTTCGTGCGCCCGTTGCAGGGCGGAGGCCACTCCGCCGGCCAGGGCAATGTGGTTGTTCTTGATCAACACTCCGTCAGAAAGGTCCAGCCGGTGATTGTGGCCGCCACCGCAGCGGACCGCGTACTTGTCCAGCACGCGCAGTCCCGGCATGGTCTTGCGGGTGTCCAGAATGCGTGTTGGCGTGCCGTGAACGGCATCCACGAACTTGCGGGTCATGGTGGCGATGCCGCTCAGCCGCTGCAAAACATTCAGGATCACGCGCTCGCAGGAAAGCAGCACCCGCGCGTTGTGACGGATCACGGCGATAGCCTGGCCTTTGTGCAGCCGCACGCCGTCGAAGATCTCGCCGTGACTGACGACCTCCGCGTGGCCGATGGCGTTCTGGTCCAGACGCTCGTAAATCTCAAACATCCGGGCAATCGCTCCGACGCCGGCGAGAATGCAGTCCTGCCTGGCGAGAATGGTGGCGGTGGCGCGCTGCTTCGGATCAATGCACGCCCGCGAAGTCGCGTCGCTGGTGGCTTTGTCCTCCAGCAGCCCATACTCCAGGATGTAGCTGATTCTGCGGCTGTGCCAATCCATGTCTGTATTCTGAGCTTAAACCAGCCCGTCAAGCGCTGCGCGAATCTTTGCGATCAACAACTCCACTTCCGCCTTGCGCCGCCGTATTCCTTCCACCACGCTGGCCGGAGCTTTGGCCAGGAACTGCGCGTTTTCCAGCTGACGCTCAGCGTTGGCCAGTTCGCCTTCCAGTTTCTTCAGCTCTTTGGTCAGCCGCTCGCGCTCGGCGGCGACGTCCATCTTCTGCTCGTAGACCAGCGCGACTTCGAACCTGGGCGTGGTGCGCGCCCCCGGTGCCTGGGCCAGAGATGCGTCCGCGAATCCAATTCCTTCAACGCCGGCCAGTCGTTCGACCATCCACTGGTTTTCGCTGACCAGTGTGTGGACCATTCCATCGGCATGTATCCGGACCGGCGTTTTTACTTTGGGCTCGACCTTCATCTCCGCGCGCATGTTACGGATGCTCGCGATCAAGTCCTGAAGGATAGTCATCTCCAGTTCCGCCTCATCGTTCAGCATGCGGTTGTCGGTCCGCGGATAGTGCGCCAGGGCAATGGATTTCTCAGGCGCCTTACCGTCATACATGGCGTGCCAGATCTCTTCCGTGATGAACGGCATGAACGGGGAAAGCAAGCGCAGCGAGCTTTCCAAAATGCCGCCCAGGAAGGTCAGCGCCGGACGGGCCATCTCATCCGGTCCTGAAAGGCGCGGCTTGATGATTTCCAGATACCAGTCGCACAGGTCGCCCCAGAAGAATTTGTAAATCGCGCCAGCGGCTTCATCAAAGCGGTACTCCGTGAGGCCGCGGTTGACTTCGCCGGCAACGCGGTTGAAGCGCGACACGATCCAGCGGTCCTCCAGATGTTTCATTTCTCCCGGCGGCGCGCCTTGCGTCAGGCTGACTCCGCCGACGCGGTCCAGGTTCATAAAGACAAAGCGCGCGGCATTCCAAATCTTGTTGGCAAAGGCGCGGTAGCCTTCGGTACGATCGGGATTGAACGCAATATCGGTCCCCGGAGAAGCCATCGACGCCAGGGTAAAGCGCACGGCGTCGGTCCCATATTTCTCGGTGATTTCAATGGGATCAACCACGTTGCCCTTGGTCTTGGACATTTTCTGGCGCTCGGCATCGCGTACCAGGGCGTGAATGTATACGTGGCGGAATGGCACGCTGCCCTGGGGATGGTCCGCCATAAAGTGGCAGCCGAGCATGATCATGCGGGCCACCCAGAAGAACAGAATGTCAAAACCGGTGATCAGCAGCGATGTGGGATAGAAAACGTCCAGATCGCGCGTCTTTTCCGGCCAGCCTAACGACGTAAACGGCAGCAGACCGGAGGAAAACCAGGTATCGAGCACGTCGGTGTCCTGCTCAAGCTGGAGGCCGCCGCATTTCGCGCAGGTGGCCGGGGCGGTCCGCGCCACCGTGATCTCGTGGCAAGCCTTGCAGTGCCATGCCGGAATGCGATGCCCCCACCAGAGCTGGCGGGAAATGCACCAGTCGTAGATGTTGCGCATCCACTCGAAATAGGTCTTGGCGTAGTTTTCCGGAGTGAAAACGATTTCGCCTTTTTCCACGGCTGCAATCGCGCGGTCCGCCAGCGGCTTGATCTTGACAAACCACTGGGTCGAAAGCCGGGGCTCAACCACGGTCCCGCAGCGGGCACACTTGGCCAGAGGGAGCGCGTGGTCCTTCATGCCCGCCAGAAGGCCGCGAGCTTCCAGGTCGCGCAGGATTTTCTCGCGTGCCGCATATCGGTCCAATCCGGCATACGGCCCGCCGTTTTCGTTGATGCGCGCCTGCTCGTCCATGACTGAGATTTGGGGCAGGTTGTGGCGGAGACCGATCTGGAAGTCGTTGGCATCGTGCGCCGGAGTCACTTTCACTGCGCCGGTGCCAAAAGCCGGGTCGGCGAGTTCGTCGGTAATCAGCGGAATCTCGCGGTCCAGCAGCGGCAAGAGCAGTTTCTTGCCGTGGAGCGCGGTGTAGCGCGCGTCCTTGGGATGCACGGCAACAGCCACGTCGCCCAGCATGGTTTCAGGCCGCGTCGTGGCGATGGTCACAAACCGGCCGGCTTCGCCCACTACAGGATAGCGAATCTGATACAACTTCCCCGCCGTTTCCTCATGCTTCACTTCGAGATCGGAGATTGCGGTCATGCAGCCCGGACACCAGTTCACAATGTACTTGCCGCGATAGATCAGCCCTTCTTCATACAGGCGAACAAAAACCTCGGTCACAGCGAGCGAGAGGTCTTCATCCATGGTGAAGTACTCGCGCTCCCAGTCCACGGAAGCTCCCAGGCGCTTCATCTGGGCGAGGATGGCGCCGCCGTAGTGCTCTCGCCACTGCCAGACTCTCTCCACAAAGGCGTCCCGGCCCAGCTTCTGCCGGCTGCTGCCCTCGCTTGCCAGTTGGCGCTCCACCATCAATTGGGTGGCAATGCCGGCGTGGTCGGTACCCGGCAGCCACAAGGTCAGGAAGCCGCGCATGCGCCGCCAGCGGATGATGATGTCCATCTCCGTGTGCTCGAACATGTGGCCCATGTGGAGACGCCCGGTAACGTTCGGTGGAGGCAATAGAAGAGAAAACACCGGCAGCTTGGCGGCATCCGAACCGGGAGCCGGCGTCTTCACGGAAAAAATCTTCTCCGCGACCCAATATTCCGCCCAGCGCGGCTCAATCGCGCCGGGATCATAGGTTTTAGGAAGTTCGTGGGACATTTGTTCGTGCAAATGACTTAGTCAGGATATTACAGGCGCGGGGCGGAAGCGGGCAAACAGAACCCCGGAACGGAACGAGCAGGAATTTTCCCGCTTGCCCGGCGATGATTGACGTTATTACAATGGTAATAACGCCAGGAGGCGTGCAACATGATACAGCTTAAGGTCAGGAAATTCGGCAACTCACTAGGGGTTGTCCTGCCGAAAGAGGTCATTCAGCGCTTGAACGCTGGCGATGGGGAACCTCTGTTCCTGGTTGAGGCGGCCGACGGTAGCTACCAGCTAACGCCGTATGATCCCGCATTTGAAAAGAAAATGGCCAAGGCCGAAGACATCATCGGCCGTTATCGCAACGCGCTGCATACTCTGGCTAAGTGAGGATGAAAGCTCCTGTCTGGATCGAAGAGCGCGACGCGCTGGCCATCCATGAGCGCCTGCTTGGGTTGCATGGAGGCGCGGCTGGACTGCGTGACCGTGGTCTGCTGGAATCGGCCTTGGCGCGTCCCCGGCAATACCACGCTTACGCCAGCGCTGGCCAGCGGGACATTATCGCCATGGCCGCACTCTATGCTGCAGGCATCATTCGTAATCATCCGTTTCTCGATGGGAACAAGCGGACGGGATTCGTCGTCAGCGTGCTCTTTCTGGAATTGAATGGCTATCAGTTCACCGCAAGCGAGGAAGAGTCGGTCCATGCAGTGATTGCGCTGGCTGCGGGAACGCTGGATGAAGACGGTTTCGCGGCGTTCCTGAGGGCGCATGTGAAAGTCCGGCGCACAAGAAGTTGAACTTTTGCGGTAGTTTCTCCGGGAGCATGCTTCACCTGACCTTCTTGTCCGCCCTCATGTCCTTCAAATGCTCCTCCACGTTCCGGTCAATCGTCCGGACTGACAGGTCCCTGGGCGCGGAGCGTTTGAAGTCCTCGTCGTGCGCCTTCCAGTAGGCGATCAGTTCCCCAGCGAGCGAGTATTCGCGGGCGATGGAAGAGTGTTCTTCACCGCCGCCGTCGCTGCCCAGCAGCGTGCGGACTCCAGCTTCCAGCATGTACTTGAGCGAATGGTCCGCTAGCGTCTCAGCGGCGTGGCCGCTCGCAAGAACTTTGGCCACCAGATCGTTGTATTCAAACTGTTGTTGTTCTGTCAGCGGCTCCGGCGCCGGTTTGGCCAGCTGTTTTGTCCAGTAGGCGCGAGTAGCTATGTTGCTTTCCAGATTGATGTCCGCTTCGATTCCCAGTTCTTTCATGGCCATGGCGTCTTGCTTCTCCGCGTGGGTCACGTGGCCGAAGCGGAAGACGACAAAATTGTCCAGGTCTTTGATTTCCGTTTTCAGTTCGCGGACGGCCTGAAGCAATCGTCTGATATTTTCCCGCGACTGCTCAATGTGCACGGGCACGCCCGTTGCTGCGTCCATCTGGGCGGTGGGAAATGTTCTGAAGGGATCCGCGGTGTCATACGCGTAACGTACGCCGCCCTCTCCCACGTGCGTGTGGACCAGCAGCTTGCCGTGCCACCCCGCGCCTCGTCGCTCCCTGGACGCCGAATAGACAGCTCGCACCAGGCGCTTGTAATTTTCCATGCCGGCACCTTTGTCGACTTGTGCATTGGCCGCGGTGAAGCACGTGAACTCCGGTCCCGCTGTGTCTATGCCAATCACGCCATCAAAGAACGCTGCTTCTTCTTCCGGCCGAATGATTTCCGCTCCATCGGAATTTCTGCCCAACAAGCCGTTGCGGATGTCCTCCGGCACAAGGTAAAGCTGCGGTTTCGTGCCGGCGCATTGGCCCGTGACGCCGTACTGTATCCAGTCCGGACCGTCTTTGGTAACGGCGCCAAATTCGCTGGTGTTGGTCATGAGCAGCGATTTGATTTTCGGTTCCGCCAGGCCCAGGGCCTTGAACTTTCCCGACGCCGTCAAGACCGCCGGTTCTTTCAGGAAGCAGCGGATGTTATCGAGCTTCGCGGACGGCGCCGGCCCCCAGCCACCCAGGAAATTGATGAATTGCTCGGAGTATCCGGTGTGAGTAACGGCGAGCTCGATGATGGCGGCATCACACACCGCTTTGTTCATACGCGCGTCGTCCTGAAATGCCTGCTGGAGATAGGCGTAGATCGGAGCACCGCGGAAAGCATAGGCGCTGTCAAAATCAGTCCAGGGAGTGGTGGTCAGCACCCGCGCGAGAGCGCCGTTGACTTCGGCTTCCGAGAGGCTCGCCGGGTCTTTGCCGTACAGCCTGACCGTCTCCAGTGCGCCGGGAGAGAAGCGGCTGCCCTGATACTGGTACTTCGCCAGAAATACCCACAGGGCCCGGCGATGCTGCAGATCAACCTTTCCGGGATCGTTGGGATCAGCCAGGAAGGCTTCCAGGTTCGCATAAGCGTAGTAGGGCAGGATGCCGCTGTAGTTGTGATTGTGGCCATCAAAATATTCGCGCTGCGACCTCTGCGGCCAGCATGCAGCCGTCAACACAAACAACGTAACAAGCTTAAGAATGGTCCGTTGTTTTGCCATGAGAACTCCTTCTTCCATCTTCGCTGCAATGCAAAACCTTACCACTGAATGGAGATCGAGTGATCCCGCGTGATCGGAACGCAATCCGCGAGAATCGGCGTTCATCCGCGGTAAGTTTGTTTTTTGTGAGATGGAAAACTACAGCAGTATCTCCAGACCTTCAGAAGCGGCGCGCACCCTGGGATAGTACTCACGCGCTTTAGACACCACGGCATCAATGCAATCGTCGGAGTGGTCGGGGTCGTGATGGAACAGGATGAGCTCCTTGGCCCCGCTTTCCATCACAATGTTCACGGCTTCGCGCCAGTGGCTGTGGCCCCAGCCGCGCTTGTCGGCTTCATATTCCTCGGGGAGATACTGCGCGTCGTAGATCAGCACGTCGGCCCCCTCGGCCAGCTTGCGGACATTCTTGTCGAACTCGGGATGTCCCGGCTCGTTGTCCGTGGCATAAACAAAAACTTTGTCTTTGGTTTCCAGGCGGAAGCCGAGACAGCCCTGGGGATGATTGAGCCACAAGGACTGGACCACGCAATTGTCGAAGACGACCCGGCTTTCGTGGATGTCGTAGAACGTGCGGCGGGCCGACATTTCGCTCATCTCCACGGGAAAATACGGATCGGCCATCTGGTCCTCAATCGCCTGTTGCAGGCCGCGCGAGCGGTTGGAAGAGTGAAAAAAGAAGGAACTCTCCCGTCCGGAGTAGAGCGGAGCGAAGAACGGGATACCCTGTATATGGTCCCAATGAAAGTGCGAAAGAAAAATATGGGCCGAAATGGGTGCGCTGTTGTTTTCCTGGGCCAGTTGCTTGCCCAGGTTGCGGAAGCCCGTTCCGCAATCAAAGACGTACATGTGCCCGCCAATGCGCACTTCGACGCAAGAGGTGTTTCCCCCGTACCGCAGGTTTTCCGACTGAGGTGTAGGCGTGGAACCGCGAACCCCCCAGAACCTAACTAGCATCCGCGTTCACCTGACCTGTTCGTCTATGCGAGGGCATAGAAGATAGTAACTTCTTTTGCAAACGCATATCTCCAAAAGAACTGTTGCACAACCCGGGAGGGAGGCTACCGAAATTTGAAAAAAGTATAGTCCAATTTCGGGCTCTTGGGCCACTGTTTCACGCAACCATATTAAGATGATTTGCCATGATATTTCCCGACTACGAGGAGTTCTCACGGCTGGCGGGAACGGCCACTCTTGTTCCGGTGGCCAAGACGGTGGCTGCCGACCTGCGCACGCCGGTTTCCGCGTTTTTGAATGTGGCCGCAGAAGAGCCGAACGCCTTTCTTCTGGAATCGGTGGAAGGCGGTGAAAACGTACGCCGCTACAATTTTCTGGGCGTCCGGCCCTATATGGTCTTACGGGCCCACGGCGAGCAGATCACGCTGGAGAAGCGGGGCAGGAAACAACAAATCCAGGGGAGCATCTTCAAGGTACTGGACGGGCTGCTGCGAGAACACACGCCGGCCCACGTTCCAGGGTTGCCGCCGTTTACTGCCGGTGCGGTCGGCTTCTTCTCCCATGATGCAGTCCGGCAACTGGAGAAATTGCCGACCCTGGCCAAAGACGACTTGAAGCTTCCCGATTGCGTGCTGATGTTCTTTGACCGGGTGCTGGCCTTTGACCACGTGCGCCACGAGATTTTCATCATTGCCTCGGCCGACGTCCGGCAGCAACCGCCGCAGAAAGCCTACGCAGCGGCGGTACGCGACATTGAACGAATCGAAAAACAACTTGCGGCGCCATTGCTCAGGAAGCACCTGCAGCCGGCACGGCCGGTGAAGGGCAAGCTCAAAGTAAGTATTTCGGTCAGCAAGGACAAGTTCCTGCGCACGGTTGAAAAAATCAAGGAATACATCTTTGCCGGCGACGTCTTCCAGGCCGTTCCATCCTTGCGCCTGGAGATGGAGCCGGGCATACCGCCGTTCAATATCTATCGCGCTCTGCGGCGGGTGAATCCTTCGCCGTATATGTACTTTCTCCGCATGGGAGAAATGACCGTCCTGGGATCGTCTCCCGAAATGCTGGTGCGGGTCACCGGACGCAGGCTGGAGTATCGGCCGATCGCCGGCACCCGCAAACGCGGACGAGACGAAGCGGAAGACTTGCAGCTCGAACAGGAACTCCGCTGCGACCAGAAGGAATGCGCCGAACACGTGATGCTGGTGGACCTGGGACGCAATGACGTGGGACGCGTGAGCGACTTTGGTTCGGTCAAGGTCCCGCACCTGATGTTCGTGGAAAGATATTCCCACGTTATGCATCTGGTTTCGAGCGTCGAAGGAACTTTGCGCAAAGACTTGAGCGCCGTGGACGCGTTTGCCTCCTGTTTTCCCGCAGGCACTCTGACCGGCGCGCCCAAAGTGAGGGCCATGGAGATCATCGAAGAAGTGGAGCCTTTCCGCCGCGGCACGTATGGCGGATCGGTTCTGTACGCGGATTTTGCCGGAAACCTTGACTCGTGTATCGCCATCCGCACCATGCTGATGAAAGGCGAGAAAGCCTACGTGCAGGCAGGAGCGGGAATCGTCGCCGACTCCGTTCCGGAAAACGAGTATCAGGAGTGTCTGGACAAGACACGAGCGTTGGTGCGCGCGGTGGAGCTGGCTAGGTCGGGGGAGTAGCTTTTCTAACATCCCTCGCTACGCACGGGATAGAAGGCATGGCCCCCACGTTCTCTCGAACGTGAGGGCCACAAGTGACGCAGGACCTGTAAGCCGAATTCTGTCCGGCGGTTTCCCGCCTGGACGGTCATTCCTCTAGGCCGTTCATCGCTAAACGGCTCAAGCGACCTACCCGAAGGTTGGGCGCACCGAGCAGGCACGCTGGAGACAGCTTGCGCCGCCGCCATCCCTCCCTATTTGGTCTTGCTCCGTGTGGGGTTTGCCCTGCCCCGGGCATTACTGACCGGGCGGTGCGCTCTTACCGCACCTTTTCACCCTTACCACAAGCTCGCGCCTGAGGCGGTATGTTCTCTGTGGCACTTTCCGTCTGACGGGCTTAAACCCGCCATCCCGGACGTTATCCGGCACATTGCTCTGCGGAGTTCGGACTTTCCTCTCTCGTTGTCCTGCGAGCCGGGGAAAACCCCGCTGTTCAGGACAAGACAGCGACCGTCCGGTCCGGCATCAACTGCAACCCATTATAGATGGCTCGGATGCGGGGAGCAGCGCAAAATACATAGAAAGCTGGTGCGATTCTGGTCACCGATGTTGGCCGAAAGGTTGTACCTAGCTTGAAAAATAAATTTTGTTCCATTAAGACGCATTTAACGACGCCGTATATCCTCACAGTGGAATAGAATAGTTGCACTGCTGTTTACGGATTTGATGGACCATATACCTAGCATCGTTGCCGCAGGCCTGGCGCTCTGTGGCATGGGATTTTACGCGCTGTGCCTGTGGAGCGCGCGCGCATTTCTGCGCGATGGCCGCAAGTCCGCGCCGGCATTTACTCCGCCGGTGACCATTCTGAAGCCGCTGCGTGGCGTTGATCCGCAGATGTACGAAAGCTTCCGCAGTCACTGCGTCCAGGAGTATCCCAAATACGAGATTATCTTCGGCGTCGGTGAGGCCGACGACCCGGCCGTGGAAGCGGTCCATCAGCTCATGCGCGAATTCCCGCGCTGCAAGATACAGCTTGTGGTCTGCCCCCAGGTGCTGGGCACCAATCGCAAGACCAGCAATCTGGTGCAGATGCTGCCGCATGCCGCCTACGACCACGTGCTGGTCAATGACAGCGACATTTACGTTACTCCGGACTACCTCCAACGCGTCATGGCCCCATTTGCCAGTTCCAAGGTCGGGATGGTGACATGCCCTTATCGGGGTATTGCCGCGAACACGCTGGGATCCAAGCTGGAATCGGTCGGCATCAGCACGGATTTTATTGCCGGAGTGCTGGCTGCGCGTCAGATTGAAAACGGTATCCATTTCGCACTGGGTTCGACTCTGGCCATCAGCCGGCCGGCCCTCGAGGCCATTGGCGGTCTGGAGCCGCTGGTGGATTACCTGGCCGACGATTTCGAGCTGGGAAGCCGCGTCGCCCACGCAGGCTTTGAGGTGGTGTTAGTGGATGTGGTGGTCGAAACCCATTTACCCCACTACAGCTTCCGCCAGTTTTTTGAACACCAGATGCGCTGGGCGCGCAGCACGCGCGACTCACGGCGCCGGGGCTATCTGGGCATACTACTCACTTTTGGTTTGCCCTGGGCGATCATCTGCGTTTTGCTTGCCGGCGGCCTGTGGTGGTCGTGGGCCCTTCTGGCCGCGGCTGCCGCATTGCGCGCGGCAGTGGCCGTACAGGTCGGGGTTGGCGTAGTGCATGACCGCTCGGTGTGGCGCTATCTGTGGCTTATTCCTCTGCGCGACTTGATTGCTTTCTGGGTGTGGTTCGCCAGCTTTGCCGGACATCAGGTGCACTGGCGCGGCGAAGTCTTTATTCTGGAAGATGGCAAGATACGGTTCATTCACCGTGCCGAAAAAGAGACCGTCACCGCACCCGAGGCGGACAAAGTGTCCGCTCATTGGTAAGCACCAGCTTCCCTCCCCATTTCACCAGTTTGCAGGCTTGCCAGACATAGTCCGGCAGCGTGTCTTTGTGCGGGCACGCCTCCGATGCCGCGGGCGCTTCTTCGGTCAGGAGAAAAACCGTTTGCCCGCTGTGCCACCGCTGCTCAAAAGACGAATTGTCGTCAAAGATTTTCGGCGCATCGGGGAACGTGGAACCGTACCAGATGTTGTTGCAGCGCCCGTTGAGGATATAGACCGGTTGGTGCGTATAGAAATTGACGCTGGACGCGGTTTCATAGTCGCCGTTGACCTCAATCACGTCGCCCGGCTTCCACTGCTTTTCAATCGCGTCCGCCAGTGTCTTGGATGAAAGCACCGGCGCAAAGATTACCAGTCCCTCATGGGCTTCATGCAGCAGGACCACCATCATCGCGGCCAGGACCAGGTTGGCGGGAAACGTCCGGTTGGCGCAGCGCAACAACCAATTCAGTATGGTTCCCGCGCCGAAAGCCATCCCCGTAATCAGCAGCGGAATTCGGAACGCCCCCATGGCCTGCGGCGTGAGGTCCAGGAAATGCCCGAAGGAGAGCGCATAGTCTTGCGGGTTCTTCCTGAGCAGATCCGCGATGTCGTAGTTCGGTGGCGGAGTGCGGGCTTTCCACGCCAGGATTACGGCGGCAACGCAGGCCGCAACCCCGATCACCATGAGTACCAGGGAAGATATTCTTCCGCTGCGCCGTTCCACGCTTTCAAGCGGTGAAGACGCTTCGCGTACGAGCCAGCCGCCGAGCAGCAGTGCCACCCCCGGCACTCCGGGAATCACGTAGTATTCCTGTCGGCTGGAGAAGCTGAAGAACAGAAGCACACACAATGCCCAGATGGCAAAAAGCAAAGTCCCTTTCTGTTGGACCGTCAGACTCGAGCGCCAGTCGGCCAGACGATGTGGAATCTGATTCAGCGCCTGCACCAGGAACGCTGTCCAGGGCAGCAGCCAGAGCAACATCAAACCCCAGAAGAGCGGCAGAGGTACGGTGTCGTAGTCCGCAGGAAAGCGCTTGTTCAGATAGCGCAGGAAATGTTCATTGACAAAGTAAAACCAAAAGAAGCCCCTGGCATCTCCTTGCGCCGGATTGCGAAAGCCTGCCAGCAGGTGCCAGGGCGCAGCAATCGCCACAAAGACCAGAAAACTCGAGAGCAGACGTAATCTCAGCAAGTCGCGCAGGTTTCGCGTGAGGAGAAGAAAAACAAAAATCGTCCCGAGAGGAAAGACTAGTCCGATCAGTCCTTTGGTCAGGACATTCAGGGCCATGGTAGCGGCGATGCCCCAGCACGCCCAGCGCGAAGGCTTCTCTTCTTCGAGCGTGGTCAGAAAAAAATCGAACCCCAGTGCCAGCCAGAGTCCTACGAGCATGTCCGGAATCAGAATGCGGGTGAAGATGAACGGGCCAAATCCCGTGGCCAGGACCAGCGCGGAGTAGAAGCCGCCTTCTTCGCCGTAAATCCTGCGGCCCAGCCGGTAGGTCACCAGCAGCAGGGCCAGAACACCCAGCGCGACCGGCAGCCGGGCCGACCAGTCATGCACGCCAAACATCTTGAAGCTGGCCGCCGTCGCCCAGTAGATCAACGGGGCTTTTTCGAGATAACGAAAGCCGTTGTTGATATGGAGAGTGACCCAGTCGTTGCTCGCGACCATCTCGCGCGCGGCTTCGGCATGGACGGTATCGGCGTCATCGAGCAGCGCCGGCTGGAAAAGACTGCTCCCATAAACCAGCACCCACACCATCACGATCAGCGCAAGAAAAAGCCTTTGCTTGCTGGCGACGGAAAGATTTAAGGAAGGCAGAGATTGGGTGACCATGGACCGACCTCATTATATGCGGCGTGCTCCGTTGCGACTCGTTGCGAAGGAGGCATTTACAATGAAAACCGCTTTGGACGCGAGGCCGGCGACGGAGCTGAGTAGACCACATGGATAAACACACGCCAGCGGTTTGGAACGGAGCGACAGAAATGCTGGCCACCGAGCTCCGCGCGAAAATTACCGGCGAAGTCCGCTTTGATGATGGCAGCCGTGCGCTTTATGCGGTAGATGGATCGAACTATCGCCAGACTCCGATCGGCGTGGTGATTCCCCGAACGATTGATGATGTCATTCATACGGTGGCTGTGGCACGGAAACATGGCGCGCCCATCCTGGCCCGCGGGGGCGGCACCAGTCTGGCTGGCCAATCGTGCAACGTTGCGGTGATCATTGATTTTTCCAAGTACCTGAACCAGATCCTGGAACTCAACGCGGAAGAAAAATATGCCTGTGTCCAACCCGGTGTGGTGCTGGACCATCTGCGTAAACGCGCCAACCAGCATCACCTGACCTTTGGCCCCGATCCCTCGACCCACGAATACTGCAATCTGGGCGGGATGATCGGCAATAACTCCTGTGGCGTGCATTCGATGATGGCCGGACGCACAGTGGACAACGTTCTCGAGCTCGACATCCTGACGTATGACGGACTGCGTATGCGGGTTGGCGCAACGTCTGATGCGGAGCTGGAGCAGATCGTCCAGCAAGGCGGCCGTCGCGGGGAAATCTACAGTCGATTGCGCGCGTTGCGCGACCAATACGCGGAATTGGTTCGCGAGCGGTATCCCAGAATCCCGCGGCGTGTCTCCGGCTACAGCCTGGACGAACTGCTTCCGGAGAATGGGTTTCACATTGCGCGCGCGCTGGTCGGCAGCGAAGGCACCACCGTGATAGTCCTGGGCGCGAAGGTGCGCCTTGTGGATTGGCCCAAACAGCGCAGCCTGGTGGTGTTGGGCTACAAAGACGTCTATGCGGCGGCCGATGACGTTCCCGAAGTCCTCAAGAGCCAGCCCATTGGTTTCGAAGGAATGGACGACGTGCTCATTGAGAACATGAAGAAGAAAAACCTTCATCCTCAGAGCATCAAGCTGCTGCCGAACGGCAAAGGCTGGCTCCTGTGCGAGTTTGGCGGCGAGACTAAAGAAGAGGCCAACGCCAGAGCGCGGGCACTCATGGCCCGCCTGCAGGGTAGGCCCGGCGCTCCCAACATGAAGCTCTTTGAGGACGAGAAAGAAACGCTGACCGTGTGGAAGGCGCGTGAATCTGGACTGGCGGCAACCTCGCTGGTTCCGGGCGAACCGGAATACTGGGAGGGCTGGGAAGACGCGGCGGTGGCCCCGGAAAAGCTGGGTGAATATCTGCGAGAGCTGCGCCGCCTGCTCGGCAAATATGGCTACAAGTGCGCGCTCTACGGACACTTTGGCCAGGCGTGCGTCCACATGCGCATTGATTTTGACTTGCTCACGGCCGAGGGCATCGCGAATTTCCGCTCTTTCATTGAAGAAGCGGCGGACCTGGTCGTGCGCCTGGGCGGTTCGCTCTCCGGCGAACACGGCGACGGCCAGGCGCGCGGAGAACTTCTCGGCAGAATGTACGGCCCTGAATTGATGGAGGCCTTTCGCGCGTTCAAGCGCATATGGGACCCGGAGTGGAAGATGAATCCGGGAAAGAAGATCGATGCCAACGCGCTCGATGCCGACCTGCGTCTGGGTACGGATTATCGTCCGCCAAAACTCAAGACGCATTTTTCCTTTCCTGAAGTGCACGGCGATTTCGCCGAAGCCACGACTCTTTGCGTAGGCGTGAGCAAGTGCCGCAAAGACGAAAACGGCACCATGTGTCCCAGCTATATGGCGACGCGGGAAGAGATGCACTCCACGCGCGGGCGCACGCGCCTGTTGTTCGAGATGCTTCGTGGCGATCCGATGAAAGGCGGCTGGAAGAGCGAACCGGTCAAGGAAGCGCTGGACCTCTGCCTCGCCTGCAAAGCATGCAAGACCGAATGTCCCATGAACGTGGACATGGCCACATATAAAGCCGAGTTTCTCGCCCATTATTATGAAGGCCGTTTTCGTCCGCGGACCGCTTATGCCATGGGGTGGATCCACCGCTGGGCCAGGCTGGCCAGCTTCGCGCCGGGTCTGGTTAACTTCTTTAGTCAGGCGCCGTTGATTTCGAACGCAGTCAAGTTCATCGGCGGCATTGCGCAGCCGCGACGTATGCCCAGGTTTGCTTCTCAGACGTTCACTGATTGGTTCCGCAAACGCGGGGCGCAGAATCAAGACAAGCCGCAGGTCGTGCTCTGGCCGGATACTCTAAGCAATTATTTTCATCCCCGTATTGCGCAGGCGGCCGTGGAAGTGCTGGAACACGCGGGTTATCAAGTGATTCTTCCGGAAGGCTCTCTCTGCTGCGGCCGTCCGCTGTATGACTTCGGCATGCTGGATTCCGCCAAGTCTTTGCTTAACCAGGCGCTGACTGCGTTAAGGCCGCATATTGCCGCAGGGACCCCGTTGATCGGACTGGAGCCGAGTTGCGTGTCCGTGTTTCGCGACGAGATGACGAACTTATTGGGCGAGAATCAGGAAGCGCAGCAACTCAAACGGCAAACGTATCTGTTGAGCGAATTTCTGGTGCAGAAAGCGGACTACCGTCCGCCGCAACTCAAGCGCAAGGCGATCGTGCACGGACACTGCCATCACAAATCCATTTTGAAGTTCGACGCGGAGCAGGAATTGCTGGCGCGCACCGGCCTGGATTTCCAGGTGCTCGATTCCGGCTGCTGCGGTATGGCCGGATCTTTTGGTTTTGAAGCGGACAAGTACGAAGTATCGGCCCAAATCGGCGAGCGCGTCCTGTTGCCAGCGGTGCGCCAGGCCGGACCGGAAACTCTCATCATTGCCGATGGCTTCAGTTGCTTCCAGCAAATCGAGCAACTCGCGGGACGCAGAGCGCTGCACATCGCTGAGGTCTTGCAGATGGCCATCGAGCCGCAGCAGGGCGCGTAATAGATTCTGGAAACGCGCAAAATTTAAATGGTCGGCTGTTTCTTCTGATTTTTGTGGCGCAGGGTAGCTGAATCCGCGTCTCTTGTTTATAATCATACGTTTCTGTTAGCGACGCTGCGATTCCTTGTTGGCTCTTGGGGGGCTGCTGAATCGCGGAGGCGCTACGCAAAACGTTTCCGCCGGCAATCATAGACCATGGCACAGATTTTTAATCGCAGTGCGAACACACTGGCGCGCGCCAGCATTCTCGGCGTAGTTCTTCTGTTGTCCGCGGTGGGTGCTGCGCTGATGGAGTTGCAGCGTTCGCCGTTCGTTACCGGGCAACACGTTGCTCCAGACCAGCCGGTGCCCTTCAGCCATCAGCACCACGTGGCCGGAGTCGGCTTGGACTGCCGCTACTGCCACACGTCCGTGGAGCAGTCGAGCTTTGCCGGGATCCCGCCGACCAAGACATGCATGAACTGTCACGCGCAAATCTGGACCAACGCCGCTCTGTTGGAGCCGGTGCGTTACAGCTTCCGCACTGGGGAATCGCTCAAGTGGACGCGGGTGCACGATCTTCCGGATTTTGTGTACTTCAATCACAGCATTCACGTGAACAAGGGCGTTGGCTGCCAAAGCTGCCACGGACACGTGGACCAGATGCCCCTGATGTATGCGGAGAATTCCCTGCAGATGGAGTGGTGCCTGAGCTGCCATCGCGAACCGGAGAAGTTCCTGCGGCCCCGGGACCAGGTTTTCAGCATGACATACGAGCAGCCGACTCCCGATCATCCTGTGGAAGTTGACGGCAAGAAATACTTTGCCCAGGCGGAACTGGGCTCGGTCCTGAGAGATAAATATCACCTGCGTACGGTGCGGGACATTACCAGTTGTTCCACGTGCCATCGGTAAACGGGAAAACAAGCAGAAGCGAATGTCTAAAAAGAGCGACTCAAATTCGAACCTGGTTCCGGTGAGCGAAATCAAGCCGGCGAAGCTGGAACTGGAAACAGTGCGGCAGAAGCTGGCAGAAGCCAGGGGCCCCAGGTACTGGCGCACGCTGGAAGAGCTTGGCGATCGGAAAGAGTTCGGCGAGCTGCTGGAGCGCGAGTTCCCGCGTCAGGCTTCCGAGTGGGTGGACCCGGTGACGCGGCGGAGCTTCCTTAAGCTGGCAGGCGCGTCCATGGCTCTGGCCGGACTCGCAGGCTGCACCAAGCAGCCGATGGAAGAGATCCTGCCGTACGTTCGCCAGCCGGAAGAGTTGGTACCGGGCAAGCCGGTGTTTTACGCAACGGCCATGCCGTTCGCCGGATACGCGCTGCCGCTGCTTGTGGAAACCCACGAATTTCGCCCAACGAAGATTGAAGGCAATCCACAACACCCGGCCAGCCTGGGTGCAACGGACATCTTTGCCCAGGCTTCGATCTTGAACCTTTACGATCCTGACCGCTCCACTACCGTCACGTACATGAACGAGCTCAGCACGTGGGGCAACTTCCTGGTCGCGGTGCGCAAGAAAGATGGCGTTCTCGATGCTCAGAAGAAGGCGCAAGGCGCTGGACTGCGCTTCCTGAGCGGTTCGACGACGTCCCCGACTTTTGCTGCGCAGATGAAAGCGCTCTTGCAGCGATTTCCGCAAGCCAAGTGGTATAGATACGATCCGGTCCATCGCGACGCAGCGCGCGCGGGAAGCAAGCTGGCTTTTGGCGGCTACTACGACGCCATTTACAAGTTTGACGCTGCTGACGTTGTGGTTTCGCTCGATGCGGACTTTCTTTCCGGTGCGTGGTTCCCCGGGTTTGTGCGCTATGCCCGCGATTTCATGTCCCGCCGCAAGTTGACCGGCAAGGACAAAGAAATGAACCGCTTGTACATGGCGGAGAGCTCCCCGACCACAACCGGCGCCAAGGCGGACAACAAGCTGCCGGCGCGCTCGTCGGAAGTCGAGAGCATCGCTCGGGCGCTGGCCGCCAAGGTTGGTGTTTCAGGCGCGGGCGCGGCAAACCTTACGGCCGATCAGCAAAAATGGGTTGATGCGGCAGCAGCAGATCTGGCGAAACATCACGGAAAATGCCTGATTGTTCCTGGGGTGTTCCAGTCGCCGGCGGTCCACGCTTTGGCCCACGCGATGAACGCCGTGCTCGGCAACTCTGGCCAGACGGTGAAGTACATTGATCCCGTCGAGGCTGATCCCGTCGAGCACGGCCAGTCTTTCCAGCAATTAGTGGACGAGATGAACGCCGGCAAGGTCGACGCGCTGGTGATGATCGGCGGCAATCCTGTTTATGACGCTCCCGCAGGCATCGACTTCGCCAAGTCGCTGGACAAAGTCAATACGAACATCCATCTGTCGCTCTATAAGAACGAGACCACCGAGCACTGCGAATGGCACATTCCCGCGGCGCACTACCTTGAGTCCTGGAGTGACGCGCGCGCGTATGACGGCACGGTGACCATCATCCAGCCAATGATTCTGCCGCTGTATGACGGCAAGAGCGAACACGAGCTGCTGGCCGCGTTCAGTGACAATCCAGCGGCAAGCGGCTATGAGTTGGTACGGAGTTACTGGCAGTCGCAACATGCGGGCGCCGATTTCGAAATGTGGTGGAAGCGCTCGGTCCATGATGGCCAGATCGCTGGCACAACCTCAGCCAGCCGCTCGGTTACAGCCAAGCTCGGCGCACTGCCAGCACCTGCCGCGCTGGGTGCGGACGAGATTGAAGTCATCTTCCGCCCCGACCCGACCATCTACGATGGCAGCTTCATCAACAACTCCTGGTTGCAGGAAACGCCGAAACCGCTGACCCGCGTCACGTGGGACAACGTGGCCATGATCTCTCCGGCCATGGCCCAGCGCATGGGATTCAATCTGCTGGACGACAACAACGACCACCAGTCCGACGCGCAGAACGTCATCGAAATCGAGTTTCAGGGAAGAAAAGTCCGGGCCCCGTTCTGGCCGCAGCCCGGACATCCGGACAAGGCAGTCACGCTGTTTCTTGGCTACGCACAAGAGAAGGCCGGGCGCGTAGGCGGCAAGGATGATGATCCTGACGAAGAGACCGGCAAACTGAGAGGCTACAACGCTTATTCCGTCCGCCCCAGTTCCAATCCTTACTTCGGCGGTGGAGGTAAAATCAGCGCCGTCCCGGGCCAATACGTAAAGTTGGGCGTGACCCAGGGCCATTTCAAGATGGAAGAGCGTGAGCCGGTGAAGGTGGCCACGCTCGAAGAATTCCTCAAAAATACGAACTTCGCCCACGCGCACAAAGAAGAAGAACCGCAGGACACCGACAAAAAGGCTGAGTCGCTCTACCCCCCATATAAGGATTCAGAAAGCTTTTACAAAGATTACGCCTGGGGCATGACCATTGATCTGAACTCCTGTATCGGGTGTCAGGCATGCGCGGTAGCTTGTCAGGCAGAGAACAATATTTCCACGGTCGGCAAATACCAGGTGCGGCGCGGACGTGAGATGCAGTGGATCCGCATTGACAACTACTACGAGGGTGACGCCGCCAACCCCAACGTTTACTTCCAGCCCGTACCCTGCATGCAGTGCGAAAACGCGCCTTGCGAACCAGTCTGCCCGGTGGGCGCTACTACGCACTCGACCGAAGGGCTGAATGACATGGTGTACAACCGCTGCGTGGGCACGCGATATTGTTCCAATAACTGCCCGTATAAGGTACGCCGGTTTAACTTCCTTCTCTTCGCAGATTTTGAGACGCCGAGCCTGAAGATGATGCGCAACCCGGACGTCACCGTCCGGAGCCGTGGAATCATGGAAAAGTGCACGTACTGCGTGCAGCGCATCAGTGAAGCGCGTATTGCGTCCGAGAAAGAAGACCGCAAGATCAAGGACGGCGAAATTGTTACCGCATGCCAGCAGGTTTGTCCCACGGAAGCCATTGTTTTCGGCGACATCAACGACCCGAACAGCCGGGTCGCCAGGTTGAAGGCGGATTCGCGCAATTATGCGCTGCTGGCTGAATTGAATACGCGTCCGCGCACGACGTACATTGCGGCGGTCGAGAACCCTAACCCGGAATTGAAGCCTCCTGCGGAGAAGGCATAATAAATGGAAGGACCCGATCAACTACCGCCCAAAGGTATAAGGCCGCCCATCATCGGGCCGGGCCACAACTTTGGCACCCTGACTGACCGGATCGCCGGCATTGTGCTCACCAAGCACACGCCGGTGTTCTGGTTTGCTGTCGTCGGCCTGGCCTTGATGATCTTTGGCATGCTGAACACGGCCGTTGCCTATCTATTTGCACGGGGCACCGGGATCTGGGGCATCAACATTCCAGTAGGGTGGGGCTTTGCGATTGTCAACTTTGTGTGGTGGATCGGTATCGGCCATGCCGGCACGCTGATCTCGGCGATTCTGTTGCTCTTCAAGCAAACGTGGCGCACTTCGATCAACCGCTTTGCCGAAGCCATGACCATCTTCGCCGTCATGCAAGCCGGCTTGTTCCCGCTGATCCACACCGGACGTCCCTGGCTCGCGGTCTACTGGCTTTTCCCGTATCCCAACAGCATGGGCGTATGGCCCCAGTTCCGCAGCCCGCTGATCTGGGACGTGTTCGCGGTGTCCACGTACTTTACGGTGTCATTCCTCTTCTGGGGCATTGGACTCATCCCCGACTTTGCCAGCCTGCGCGATTCCGCCAAGAGTTTGGCCGTTCGCCGCATTTATGGTCTTTTCGCCATGGGCTGGCGCGGTTCCGCGCGCCACTGGAACCGCTATGAGACGGCCTATATGTTACTGGCTGGACTGGCAACGCCCCTGGTGCTTTCAGTGCACAGCGTCGTCAGCCTGGACTTTGCCGTGTCGGTTGTTCCCGGCTGGCATACTACGTTCTTTCCGCCGTATTTCGTTGCCGGCGCCATCTACTCCGGATTTGCCATGGTGCTGCTCCTGGCAATTCCGTTTCGATATTTATACGGCATGCAGGATTTCATTACCCTCCGTCACCTGCAGAACGCCGCCAAGGTCATGCTGGCCACGGGAATGATTGTGGCCTACGCCTACGGCTTGGAAATGTTCATGGGTTGGTACAGTCACGACAAGTACGAATTGGCCATGGTGCACAACCGCCTGCACGGGCCGTACGCGCCTTACTATTTCATGCTGATAGTCTGCAATATCCTGATTCCGCAGTCGCTCTGGCTGAACAAGGTCCGTTCCACGCCCTGGATGCTGTTCATTGTGGCCTGCGTGGTCAACGCCGGCATGTGGCTGGAGCGCTTCGTGATTGTCGTCATGAGCCTGCAGCGCGACTTTCTGCCCAGCTCGTGGGGCATGTACTGGTTCACCAAATGGGACGTAATGATCCTGGTCGGCACCATGGGCTTCTTCACATTGCTCTTCTTCTTGTTCATACGTTTCATGCCTGCGATCTCGATTTCCGAAATGCGCATGCTTCTGCCGCAGGCCAAGGTAAAAGAATGAGGGAAACACCTATTTACGGACTGATGGCGGAGTTTGATAACCCCACGGACCTGGTGCACGCCGCCAAGGCCGCCTATGACGCCGGCTATCGCAAGATGGATACCTACACGCCGTATCCGCTGGAAGAAGCCGCGGAAGCTGTGGGCGCGCACCACAACCGCGTGCCTTTGATCACGCTGGTCGGCGCCATGCTGGGAATGATCGGCGGATATTCCCTGGAGTACTGGGTATCGGCCGTGAACTATCCCATCAACGTCGGCGGCAAGCCGTTCCATTCCTGGCCCGCATTTATTCCCGTGACTTTTGAATGCGCTGTGCTGGGCGCTTCGTTGGCCGCGGTCATTGGCATGCTAGCGCTCAATGGCCTGCCGCAACCGTATCATCCGGTGTTCAACGTGCCGGCTTTTGCCCGTGCCAGCCGCGACCACTTCTTCCTGTGCATTGAAGCGCAGGACCCGAAATTCCGCATGGATGATACCCGACGCTTTTTGCTGACCTTTCATCCCGAAGATGTCGCGGAGGTGCCGCATTAATCGCCCGGCACAAATCCGCGCTGCTTTACTCGTGCTGGCCGCTGTAGTTCTGGGTGCGGCCGGTTGCCGCCAGGACATGCAGGACCAGCCCAAATACATTCCTTTGCGGGGAAGTGAGTTTTTCCCAGACCATCGTTCTGCGCGCGACCCCATTTACGGGACAGTGCCCTGGTCGAAAGATCCGCTGAACGAAAACACCTACTTCTATACCGGCAAACATGGGGACACCTACGGCAACGATCTTCCGTTCCAATTCAACCGTGGCGTGCTGGAACGCGGGCAGCAGCGCTACAAAATCTATTGCACTCCTTGCCACTCGCTGGTTGGCGATGGCCGGGGAATGGTCGTGCTGCGCGGCTACAAACAGCCTCCGTCATTTCACGAGCCGCGCCTGCGAAATGCGCCCCTGGGATACTACTTTGACGTGATGAGCAACGGTCTGGCAGCCATGCCGGACTACGCTTCCCAGATCAAACCGGAAGACCGCTGGGCGATTGCCGCCTATATCCGCGCATTGCAGTTGAGCCAGAATGCAACGGTTGCCGACCTGACGAAAGAGGACAAAGACCAGCTCGGCAAGCCATCAAAACAGGAGATCGTCATCCCGGATTCTTCGCAGAAACTTGAAGTCACGCCCTCCAACCCGCCGCAGGGAGGGAAGCAATGAGCCAGACTGCGGTGCGCGTTACTCCGGCTGATTTCGCTCCTCCCGCCAGCATCGTCAGGATGCGCAATAATGCGGCGACCGTAGCGGTGATCTTTTCCGTGCTCGCGATTATCGGAGCATTTAACAAGGAAGAACTATTTCTGCGTTCCTGGCTGATGGCCTTTATGTTCTGGCTGGGGCTGACGCTCGGCTCCCTGGTCCTGCTCATGCTGCAGTACGTCAGCGGCGGAAACTGGGGGCGGCTGGGGCGCCGCATCTGGGAAGCAGCGGCGTGGAATATACCGCTCATGTTTGTGTTTTGGCTGCCCATCGCATTTGAAGTGAAGAAGATTTATCGCTGGGCCGCGATGTCCGGCGGCGATGCGGCAAGCACCCTGGGTGCCGAGAAAGTCCATTTCTATCTCAACATCTCGGGTTTCTGGATTCGCGGCGGGATTTATTTCGCTGGCTGGTTTCTTCTCTACCTCTTCCTGATGAATTGGTCAAAGAAAGAAGAAGCAGGGCAAACCACTCCTCAAAAATTTGTACGTGTACAGAACGTCAGCGGCTTTGGCATTGTCTTCTACGCGGCAGCCATTACCTTCGCCTCCATTGACTGGACCATGTCCCTGTATCCGGAGTGGTGGTCCACCGTCTGGGGCATGCTGACCATGGTCGGCCAGGTTCTGACGACGCTTTGTTTCACCATCTGCCTGCTGGTCAGGCTGGCGCAGACGGAACCGGTGAACCGTGTCTTTAAGACCGACCATCTGCATGATTTCGGCAAGCTGATGTTTGCCTTTGTCGTGCTGTGGGCGTATCTCTCGTTCTCACAGTGGTTGATCATCTGGTCCGGCAACATGTTGTCCGAGATCAAGTGGTACCTGATGCGGCTGGCCAACGGCTGGCAATATTTTGGCACCGCGCTGATCTTTGTCCACTTTGTATTCCCGTTTGCGCTGCTGCTTTCGCGCAACCTCAAGCGCCATGGTCGCCGCGTCGTCATGATTGCGCTTCTGGTGCTGTTCATGCGACTGGTGGACCTGTTCTGGATTACTGCCCCGAACTTTTATCCCGGCACGGGCAGCGGTCTCACCAACTTCGGTCTGATAGACGCCGCAATGTACGCTGTGTGCCCGATTGCCATGGGCGGAATCTGGCTGTTCTGTTTCTATTGGCGACTGGGCAAGCGTTCCCTGATGCCAGTGAACGATCCCGGCTTTGCCGAAATGATGGAAGCGAAACATGGATAATCTTCATCCTCAATCCGGTGCGCACGCGAATGAAGGCCACGAAGAGAGCGACCTTAATATTCGCGGCATAGTCATATTTGCCCTGATCCTGGTCATTTGCGGCGTGGGTGCCTTCGTGGGCTCGTACTTCTTCTTTATCGAACTGGAGAAGTCGGAAGAGAGGGGCTGGTTCGCCAAGCTAATGTGGGGCCAGGAGAGTCAGTATTACAAACCGCTCACGCCCATGGAGCAGAAAGTCGAAAACGAACGCTCTGCTCCGCCCCATGCCAAGGCGCCTGAGACCACGGAAGGCCTGAGGCCCGCGCCGGACTGGTACGGACGCGGCAAAGCCGAAGAACGCATCCACCGGACTTTCATCACAGGGCCCCGTTTGCAGTATGACGATGCCCACGACGTGGACATCTTCGTCCGATCGGAAGAAGCCTGGTTGCAGGACACCGGCAAAGATGCGGAAGGCAACACTCACATTCCCATCGATCATGCGATGGACCGGCTGGTACAAACCGGGCTTCCGGCGGTTACCGGAACATTCTCGACCGCCAAACCGCAGATGCCAGCTCCGCTGCCCACGGTATGGCAGGAAGTGCCTGCCGGTGGCCCCCAACCGCGTAAGCCTAATGGAGGAGCGAGTCGTTGATTCGTATTGCCCCAATTCGGAAGCTGCTCGCGACCTTGGCCATCGTCGCTTGGGCCGTCGTTTCCGTGCTCGGGCAAGCTGGCGCGCCCAAAATGGACATTGGGCAATCGTCCGCCGCTTCCAACCAGAAGGTGTCGATCCTGGACCAGGTAGGGATTGATCAGCACTTGAACGAGCAAATCCCTCTGGACCTGCAGTTCACGGACGAGTACGGCCACGCCGTCCAGCTAAAGCAGTATTTCGGCACAAGGCCCGTGCTGTTGACCATGGTCTATTACTCATGCCCCATGCTCTGCTCGCAGGTGCTAAACGGGCTGGATTCCGCTCTCAACGTGCTGAAGTTCAATATAGGCCGGGACTTTGACATTGTTACTGTCAGCATTGATCCGCGTGACACACCTCAGACCGCGGCTGACAGCAAGAAGAAGTTTATACAGCGCTATCGCCGGCCGGGTTCGGAACAAGGCTGGCACTTCCTGACCGGCAAGGAAGACCAGATTAAGAAGCTCGCTGCTGCTGTCGGGTTCCGCTATGCCTGGGACCCGGAGATCCAGCAGTACGCCCATGCGAGCGGAGTAATGCTGCTGACGCCGGACGGACGCCTGGCGCGGTACTACTACGGAATTGAATATGCCCCGCGAGATCTCCAGCTGGGAATTGTGGAGGCTTCGCATGGCAGAGTCGGAAACCTTGTGGACCAGGTTCTGCTTTACTGCTACCACTACGATCCGGCCAAGGGAAAATACGGTGCGGTGGTTTTTAACATTTTGAGGATGAGTGCCCTGGCTACGGTGCTGGTGCTCGGCGGATTCATGTTTGTCATGCTCCGCCGCGACCACTCGCGCCGCCGCCGGGCCGTTTAACTAGGACAGCCGAATAGATGCAATCCAATTTGCCATTGTTTCCGCAGCAGGCCTCGACCGTTGCCGCACAGGTAGACTGGCTCTACCTGTTTCTGGTGGCGATCACGGCCTTCTTCTCGCTGCTTGTCGCCGCTCTGATTCTTTTCTTTATCGTCAAGTACAGGAAGACGCCTGGGCGCGAGGCGGAGCAGATCCATGGCTCCACCCTGCTGGAGATCGTTTGGACCGTCATCCCGCTGGGCCTCTCCATGGCCATCTTTGTCTGGGCCGCAATCATTTACTTCCACTTGCAACGCCCGCCCGCCAACGCACTTGAAGTTTACGGCGTAGCCAAACAGTGGATGTGGAAATTCGAGCAATCCGGAGGACAGCGGGAAATCAACGCGCTCCATGTCCCCGTGGGACGGCCGGTCAAAATCACTTTGATTTCTCAGGACGTGATCCATAGTTTCTTTGTGCCGGCATTCCGCGTGAAACAAGACGTCCTGCCGAACCGTTACACGATCGTATGGTTTCAGGCCACGGAGCCGGGCGCGTATCACCTGTTCTGCACCCAGTATTGCGGGACCAAGCACTCGGCCATGATTGGGGAAGTGGTGGCCATGAAGCCGGAAGATTTTGAGGCCTGGCTGACCAGCGGTAAAGCGGAAGGCTCGCTGGCCGCCCAGGGAGAAAAGGAATTTCAGCAACTGGGCTGCGTTACTTGCCATCGCGCGGACTCCGGCGCGCGCGGACCAAACCTGATGGGCCTCTATGGCCGGCCAGTCCGGCTGACCGACGGCCGCACCGTGGTCGCCGACGATAATTACATTCGTGAATCCATCCTGGTCCCCAATGCGAAAGTCGTTTCCGGCTTTCAGCCCATCATGCCGACCTTCCAGGGCATGATCAGCGAAGAAGAACTGATCCAGCTGACGGACTACATCAAGCACATGGGAGAACAACAAGGCGAGCCGCTCAATAACCGCAGCACGCCAACCCAGATTCGCGACAGCGAAGTCACCCATATCCAGGAACGAATGAAGCAGGAGAGCAAAGAGCCTCAGAAACCAGGGAAGAAAAAATGAGTAGCGCCAACGAAAACGTAATGCCGGAAAAGCATTACCTGAATGACAACTACGGAATCCGGTCCTGGCTGCTGACCAAGGACCACAAGCGGATCGCGGTCCTCTATTTGCTCACGATCACGTTTTTCTTCTTCCTGGGCGGCTTGTTCGCCTCCTTGATCCGCCTAGAGTTGCTGACCCCGCAGGGTGATCTGTTCCAGTCGGACACTTATAACAAGCTCTTCACCGAGCACGGCGTCAACATGATCTTCTTTTTCCTGATACCGTCCGTGCCCGCTGTACTTGGCAATTTCCTGGTGCCCTTGATGGTCGGGGCCAAGGATCTGGCCTTCCCAAAGATCAATCTGGCCAGTTGGTACATCTTCATCGTGGGTGCGGGATTCGCGCTTGCGGCCCTGGTGAGCGGCGGCGTGGACACGGGTTGGACTTTCTATACTCCGCTCAGCTCCGGCTTCGTTCGGACCCCGGTGATCGCCATGGGAGTCGGTATTTTGATTGCCGGCTTTGCTTCCATCTTTACCGGATTGAATTTTATCGTCACCGTGCACCGCATGCGCGCGCCCGGACTCACCTGGGGCCGGCTGCCGCTCTTCGTGTGGGCCAACTACGCGGCCAGCCTGATCATGGTGCTGGGTACGCCGGTCATCGCCATTACGCTGATCCTGCTGGTACTGGAACGCGGCTTCCACATCGGGATTTTCGATCCCAAACTCGGTGGCGATCCCGTGCTGTTCCAGCACATGTTCTGGTTCTACTCTCATCCGGCCGTGTACATCATGATCCTGCCCGGCATGGGAGTGATCAGCGAGATCATTACCTGCTTCTCGCGCAAGCGCGTTTTCGGCTACGGCTTTATCGCCTTCTCCAGCATCGCGATTGCCGTCTTCGGCTTTGTGGTCTGGGCGCACCACATGTTTGTCGCCGGCATTTCGGTATATTCCGCGCTGGTGTTTTCGCTCTTGAGCTATGCCGTGGCCATACCTTCAGCGGTAAAGGTCTTCAACTGGACAGCCACCATGTACAAGGGATCGGTAGAGCTGGCTACGCCGATGCTCTACGCGCTGGGCTTTATCGGGCTGTTTACCATAGGCGGGCTGACCGGGCTGTTCCTGGCTGCGCTCGGCTTGGATGTTCATATCCACGATACCTATTTCGTGATTGCCCACTTCCACTACGTCATGGTGGGCGGCATGGTCATGGCGTACCTTGGAGGGCTGCATTTCTGGTGGCCCAAGATGACCGGAAGAATCTATCCGGAAGGTCCAGCGAAGCTGGCGGCGTTGATCACTTTCATCGGCTTTAACCTGACGTTCTTCCCGCAATTCATCCTGGGTTACCTGGGTATGCCGCGGCGCTACCATGCGTATCCGCCGGAGTTCCAGGTGCTGAACGTCCTCTCCAGTGCGGGCGCATCGGTGCTGGCCGTAGGATTTATCTTGCCGCTCATTTACTTCCTGTGGTCTCTGCGCTATGGCGAGGTTGCCGGCGCCAACCCGTGGGACGCCAAAGGACTGGAGTGGCAGACAACGTCGCCGCCTCCTACGCATAACTTTGAGAAGACACCTGTGGTCACCGAAGAGCCATACCACTACGGAACAGAGCAGGAGGTCCCCGTTGTCCACTAGCCAGACAACCACTACCGACCATCATCCGGCGCTGGTCCATCAGTTTGACAGCATGGAACAGCAGAAAGAGGCCTCCACGCTCGGGATGTGGGTCTTTCTGCTGACGGAAATCATGATGTTCGGCGGCCTGTTTGCCTCTTATCTGATTTATCGCATCAAGTATTACGACGCTTTTGTCGCCGGCAGCACCAGCATTGACATTAAATGGGGCTTCGCCAACACCCTGGTGCTCATCGGCAGCAGCTGGACCATGGCCATGGCCGTTTGGTCGGCCCAAAACGGCCGGCGCAAAGGGCAGGTCTATTTCATCATTGCGACCATGATTCTTGGTGCGGCATTCCTTGGCGTGAAAGCCAAGGAATACTACGAAAAATACGACGAATGCCACATCCCCGGCCACGTGATTGGTAAAGGCTTCAACGCCTGGGGTGGCTGTTCCGCAACCGACAAGAGCCTCGGCAACATTGCCGAAGACATCCGGATTCCTCCACACGGCGATCCAAATATTCCCGAGGCATCAGCCGAACTGACGGCCAAGCAGACTGAGATTTTCTTCTCCTTCTACTTTGCCATGACCGGGCTGCATGCCACGCACATGTTGATCGGCCTCGGTGTGCTGACCTGGTTGCTTATGCGGGCCAAGCGCGGAGATTTCGGCCCCGAATATTATTCTCCGGTGGAGAACGTAGGGCTGTACTGGCACTTCGTTGATATTGTCTGGATCTTTTTGTTCCCGTTGCTGTATTTAATCAGCCGGCATGCGCATGCGCACTAGCTGGCATTGAGAGCGAACATGTCTGAACACGCACATCCATCCCGTCTCCTCTACGTCGTGATTTTCCTGGCATTGGTGATCGGTACCGTTCTTACCTGGTGGATCGCCTTCAAAAACCTGGGTATCTGGAACCCCGTGGTGGCGCTGACCATTGCCTGCATCAAGGCGACGCTGGTCATCCTCTACTTCATGCATGTGCGCTACAGCAACAAGCTCACGATTGTGACCGTTTGTGCCGGTTTTTTCTGGCTGCTGATTTTGATTACGCTCAGCCTGAGTGATTACCTGACTCGCGTCCTGAACGTCGGATAGCTTCTTCTGAAATCCCGAGCGGAGCGAGGGATCCCTATAGCCGGGAAGACTCATTGGGTCCACGGACTCCATTTCGATCCATACTCGTTGATCTGCTGAGCTTCGTGGCCATAGCGATCCCTCGCTCCGCTCGGGATTTCAGAGCAAGTTCATCTGCTAACAATCTCTTCAAGATAATCCAGCGCTCGCGGATCTTTAGTCTGCCCCAGCCAGAAGATGGCCTGTTTCCTGACTGCCGGATTCTTATTGGTTTTCGCGACGTTGATCAGGAGCGGCACGCCTTCGCCATCGTGCAATTGGGAGAGGGCAAATACGGCCTTCTTTTTGACCTCAGTCTCAGGGTCGTCTTCAATCGCCGCGGTAATTTGCTCCGCGGCTTTGCGGCCGCCGATCTGCGCCAGCCAGAAGATGGCCTGCCCGCGAACGTGGGTGCTGGGGTCCGTCCGCGCCATGGAGATCAAGTCCTGGACAGCGTCCGGCTCTTTGCTTTGTGAGAATGCGAACGTGGCTTTCGCCC
>DATMPO010000041.1:0-3995 GCA_035567035.1 Verrucomicrobiia bacterium
TGTACAGGGCGGTGATGATGAGCAGGCCGGTTTCCATGAACGCCGAGAAATTCTCGAATTTTCCGTGACCGTAAGGATGGCGTTCATCCGCGGGCTGGTCGGAGACACGGACAGAAAGAAATGTGATGACCGCGGCGACAAGGTCCAGTCCAGAATGCAATGCTTCGGAAAGCACGCCGAGGCTGCCCGTGCGCACCACGAGAAATGTCTTCAGGCCAAGCAGTAGCATTGCCGAACCGATGCTGAGCAGGGCGGCGCGCTTCTTTTCCTGGATGGCCTCGTGGAGCCGGCGGGGAAGCACCATGGGATAAGACTACCTTAAGTGAGCGGCGATACCGAGTGTGGCATGTAATTTCTGAGCGGAGCATCAATGAGTGCGAGGACTTGCTGGCAGACGTAAGGCCATAACGCGCCAGCCCGTGCCACGGGCTCCTTCTGAGGCGGGCACTTTGCGTGTGATGCGATGCGACCAATGGAAATCGAAAAAGGCGCCCGTGGGCAAGGCACGCTTTTATTGTTACTCGAGCTACTTCCCACCCTTGGGTGTCATTGGCGGTTCCGGCAGTATGGGCAGGCGTTTTGGCTCGCCGCGGGCGCCGCGCACCTCGACCTCTTCAAACAGAAGCGAAGGCGCCACCACTGATGCCGGGAGGCCGCTCTGCGCACTGCCAAACGCGCCCAGTGCGGTTCCCGCGATACCGTTCACCTGGCTCTGCATATAGTTGTAGACGAAGTCGTCGTTGCCGATGCCGGTGATGTTACGCAGGCTGCGTGGGCTGAATCCGGTGACGCGCGCGCCCCGCACGATTTCCTCGCGGCCGTCGGCGGGATAGAGCTTGTAGACCACCAGTGGCAAGCGGTCTGTTGCGGCGTTGCCGCCGAAGCTCGCGAGCAACCCGGTGAAATCTTCCTGGTGCATCAGGCTCAACGCGGGATTGTCCATTTCGCGGACGACAATGCAGAAATCCAGTTTCTCTGAGCGGCACTCGTCCACGAACTTCTTCTTCAGCTCATCTTTCGAAACTGTCTCCGTGGAACTGAAAAACAGGTTGCTCATGGTGGGTTTAGGGTCCACGAGAAACGAGGAGCGCCCGTGTCCGTTGGATTTGCCGAAATCGGGACCAGGACGTCGCGACATCAGCAGATTCTTCAGCTTCCCACCGTCCACGATGGTTACTTTCTGGCCCGGGACGCCTTCTTGATCGATGGCGTAGCCTCCGACGAGCAAAGTTCCCTTGTAGTCCTTTGCGCCGGGATCATCGATCAGCGAAACAGTGGCGGGCAGAACGCGCGAGTCTACCTTGCCGCTCCAATCGCTGCGAGCGCCCAGGCTGCTCATCAGCTGGTCAACTACGGGTTGAAAGGCCAGTGGCGGGCGTGCTCCGCTGAGCGATGGGCCAAGAACTTCTGCGACCAGTGCTGCTGCCGCTCGCGACTCAAAGAGCACTGGGCCGGTATAATCCGGCGCAGGGGCGGCTGTGCGTATGGCCATCAACTCGCTTCCGGCAACATTCAAGCCTTTTTTGACTTCATCAACGCTGGGCAGGTCTGCAGGACGCGGCGCATAGGTGGAATAGTAGTGGGCCACCTGCATGCCGTCCTTGGCCAGTGCGTTCATGCCCCCTTCGATGGCGGCAAAGGAGTGATTCGCGCGTACTTCCGTGCCTTCGCTGGTGAGCAGATATTCCGTGGTGTAGACCAGGTAGTAGGTCACGCGGGATTCGTAGATCAGGGGAAAAGCGCGCAGAGCCGAAGAGGCATCGCGCGCTTCCTGTTCCCAATTGCGATTGGACCAGTCGGAAGTAGCGAGCGGCTCGACGTGTTGCACCGTCTCCACTCTTGCGAAATCATCAATGTCCGACTGGCGCGCCAGGCTGCTGAGGTATGCCTGCTTGCGCGAATAGGTTTCCGCTGCTTCCTTGAAGGCCTGATCCGTGGCAATCCAGAGATCCTGACGCAGGGAATCGTAGTCACGATCGATTCCGACAGTGCCGTTAGAACCAATGAAACCGCGGAATGCATCCTCCCCGACGAAGTTGGAACTGTCGAGTTTGTAATCGCCTACCCGGGCGTTCACATCCATGATGCGGCTGCGGTTGTGACTGCTATTGAGCAGCGCTCCGAATTCCCCCACCACTTCGCGAACGTCCATATCCAGCAACCGATATTCGATGAAATACGGGCGGACCGGCTTGTCGCCCTTGGTGATCTGCAACTCCAGACGCGATTTCGCGCGGGCCATTTCGTCCTTCATGGCTTGCATGGTGTGATCGTTGTCTGCGGGGGCCTGCGCGAAAGCAGCCGGGGCTAGGGAAGCTGCAAACAAGATTGCCGCGAATCGAAGCGTCCGCATTACTGAAGGCCTCCCGTTTTCACCGCGTCGTGCGCTGGCGCCGGCAAAATCGGCGGCCGGTCTGTTGCCGCTGGCTTTTTCTGGACTTCCAATTCGGTGGTAAGAATGGCGGGAGAAACGGCGGAAACCGGGACGGAGCCGGACTCTGCGCCGCAGTAGCCGTTGAAAACCTCGGGTGTGTCGCCAGTTGCGATGATCTTGGCCAGAGAGGCGAGCGGAGTTCCGACAATGTCGACACCGCGGACCAATTCATCGGGCTTTCCGTCGGCAAATACCTTATAGACCACCAGGGGTTCGACCTGAAAAGCTTGCGGCTGGCCGCGGCCGGTCAAGGTAAAGCCGCCGGCAATGTCGTCAATCAAGAGGCCGTAGGGTTTGCCCTGCTGCTTGATGACTTCAATCAGCTTTTCGCGCAACTGGGCATTCGTCACCATTTTGTTGCTCTCGACAATCAGGTTTCCCTGGCGCGATACCGGGGTGGCACCCAACTGCCTGCGGCCATGGCCATTCGATTTGGGGAAGCCGTCAATGGGCGAGCGTGACATCTCAAAATTTTTCAAGACGCCGTGGTCAACAAGCGTGACACGCTGCGCGGGAACGCCTTCATCGTCAAACTCGTAGAAGCCGAGCAATTCCTGGTCGTTGACCTTTCTGCGGGTAGTGTCGTCGATCACGGTGAGGAAACTGGGCAGAATCTGTTCGCCCACTTTTTTGGTGAAAGTCTGGCCCTCATTGACGTCCTTCTGCCGGTGGCCCTCAGCGCGATGTCCGAAGACTTCATGGAAAAAAACTGCGGCTGCGCGGCCTGTCAGAAGCGCAGGGGTAACGCTGGGGTCGTTGATGGGCGAAGCTACCAGGCCTTCCATCTCCTTGCGAAGCTGAAGCGAGGCGGTCTGCACGGCCTTGTCGTCGGGCGCTTCGCTGGGGTTGACCCAGTCAAAGTTGTAGTAGCGATCGATGTCCATGCCATCGACCGCTTTACCCTGGATAAACAACTCCAAGCGGTAACGAATCTGGCCAAACTGCAATTGTGTGCCCTCGGAATTCAATTGGATTGAGTTTTCTGCCTGTGCCGTGAAGGTGACGATGGAGTTGATGACCGCCGGGGATTCCCGGAAATATTTTGTGTACGCGCGCACTCTTGCTTCCCAGGGCTTGCGATCTACAGAGATGGAAACCCAGGGACCGATGTGATTCGCTGCCTTCTCCTGGGAAAAATCGGGTGCTTTGCCTTCCTCGTTCTGGGCCTTCACTTCCTTGCCCGTTTGAATTTTGATGAGAGCCTCGGCGGCGGAGCGGTATTGTTTGTCGGTTTCCAGCCAGATGGCGCGCCGCAGAACTTCGCTATCGTCGTCAACGGGAACGCTGGTGCCTGGGCCTCCGTTGGGCGGCTGGCGGCCATCGACCTTGTGGGTGTCGTCCAGTTGATAGGACCCGGCGCGCACGGAAACTTCCAACCAGCGGTTGTGCCCCTCATCGCTGTTAAGCAACGCGCCATTCGAGCCCGAAACATTGACGCGATCGGAATCCGTCAAGATGTAGCCTATGAAATAGGCGGCAGGATCCTGGGTGCCGAGCGTCTTCATCGAGCGGTCCAGCTCCGTCTTCATAGCATCGAAAAGAACCGAAGGTTTTGTAGTGG
>DATMPO010000042.1:0-8565 GCA_035567035.1 Verrucomicrobiia bacterium
GGAGGGCTGGTGCTGATTGCGCGCTCGATGCGGCCGCACAAAGGGAAGGCGGAAGTGTAGGGACAGGCCTCAAGCGCTATCGCCGACTTCCTCATGGATAGGGCTAACCTGTCGTCGCGCCCCTGGCGCTTGGCCCTGTGGAGGACGCAACGCGTCACTTACGGTCCGTCTGTAACCGATTCATAAAAAAAGACTTATGGGTTTACTCGCAGTTGAGGCGCGATTGAGCGCCAAATTACCTGCTGTCGATTGCCAACCGCATTCAGATCGAGGATGCTGGCGTTTCGACTACAGGAGGAAACATGCAACTGCACTACAAAACCAACTGCAAAACAATCGGTCTGCTTCTGTTCTCCATCACAGCGGCAATCGTCGCGCCGGTGTCCGCCCAGGACCCCATCGCCACGCCCGACGCCCCGGAAAGGTCCGAACGGCTGAAGGTGTCCAAAGACCGGGACTTCATCCTGCGGAACTTCAGGACTCTGTTTGTGGACGCGCGCGAAGCGCAGTATTTCGGCAGCGATCAGATGAAGGCGGCCCTCGGGCAGAATGGAGACTTCAGAAAGCTGGATATAACAATCGTAGACGACCCCAGAGTCGCCGATGTGGTACTGAAAGTGGGCTACACGTTTGCCTGGGACTACCCGTTTGAGCTACGGCACCACAACTCCACGATGGTCTTGCTGTCGGGTACGGGCGAGGGGCCTTTTTCAGGACCCTTAGGTGCTGCCGATGTCGCCTGGCGATTTGCGGACATGGTCAAGGGCTATCGCGAGCCGGAGAAAAAGAAGAAAGATTAGCCGCTGATGAACGCTGAGAAACGCAGATGGGGAGAACTAGGTAAGTCGTGCGAGCGAGAATCTCAACGTAGAGACGCGGCACCGCCGCGTCTCACTCGTTGCCTCGGAACAACTCTTGTTGGTCACGACTGCCGGTAATTGACTTTCTCCATCCGACCATTCTCGACCATTCGAGAGTGAGACGTGGCAGTGCCACGTCTCTACGTTGAAATCCTCTAGACTGCGAAAACTTCCGCTAACTCCCTTGGATGGTCAAGCACCACGTCCGGAGTTACTTCATGGAGCGTGTGGGGCGCCAGGCCGTACGTCACCCCGACGCTGTAGATGCCGGCATTGTTCGCGGTGCAGATGTCAATGTCTGAATCGCCGATGATGACGGTCTGTTCCGGGCGCGCGCCGGCCTCGCCCAGCAATGCGTGGACTCCAGCCGGATCGGGCTTCTTGGTGTGAAAGCTGTTGCCGCCATAGACCTGGAAGAAATAGCTGCCCAGCCCCAAGGCCTCGACGATCGCGCGTGAAGGGAACACCGGCTTATTGCTCAGGACCGCCATCTTCAGTGTGCCTGCTCCATTGCGGCTGTTGCGGATGGTTTCCAGCGACTCCTTGACTCCATCGTAGACGTACGTGTAGTCGAGCTTGTGCTCGCGGTAGTAATCCAGAAAATAGAGAAGCGCCTGTTGCACGAAGGCCTCGTCGTCGGGATCGCCGAGAGAGCGGCGCACCAGCATCGGCGCGCCGTCACCGATATAGCTGGCGATGACCTCCGGCGGAAGCTCGGGCCGGCGGAAATTACGCAACATGGCATTGATGGAGTTGGCCAGGTCGGTGCGTGAATCCACCAGGGTGCCATCGAGATCAAATATAAGCAACTGAATTCTGGCGGCGGGTATGGGGCGATTGGTCCGGATCATTTTCTTTTTTCAGTATATCGCGCTCAACTCTTTAGGATTTAGAATAGCCGGTACACCGCAATAAGCCCAAACCCTCGCCGTAGCTGATGAAGGAGAGTCATGGCCGTTGCCAAGGCTGAGTTGAAGAAAACCGCTTCCGCAGTGGCGGATGCTCCCGCGAAAACAGAAAAGAACTATGAAGGGCTCACGCGCCAGCAGCTCGTGGAGATGTACCGGTTCATGTATCTCTCGCGCCGGCTGGACGACCGCGAAATCCTGCTGAAACGGCAGCAGAAAACATTCTTCCAGATCTCCGGCGCCGGACATGAAGCGCTGGCCGCGGCCGCGGCCTTCGCCCTGAAGCCGGGCTACGACTGGTTCTACGCCTACTATCGTGACCGCGCCTTATGTCTGGCGCTGGGCATGGACCCCTACGACCAACTGTTGCAGGCCGTCGGCGCGGCGGACGATCCGAGTTCCGGCGGACGCCAGATGCCGTCGCATTGGGCCATCCCCAAACTCAATATCGTGACGCGGTCCTCGCCGACGGGCACACAGTTTCTGCAAGCTGTGGGCTGCGCCGAAGCGGGCCGGTACTTCAGCAGGCATCCCGAGGCCGCGCAGAAGCACGATGGCGATTACCGCCAGTTCAAGGACGTCGCCTTCCACGGCGACGAAGTGGTCTATTGCTCGGCCGGCGACGGAACCACCAGTGAAGGCGAGTTCTGGGAAGCCATGAATTCGGCTTGCAATGGCAAGCTGCCGGTCCTCTTCATGATTGAAGACAACGAGTACGCCATCTCCGTGCCGGTGGAAGTGCAGACCGCGGGCGGCAACATTTCCAGACTCATGAGCAACTTTCCGAACCTGTTGATCGAAGAGTGCGACGGCACCGACCCCGTCGCCAGCTACGCCACGGTGAAGCGCGCAGTGGAGTATATCCGCGCGGGCAAAGGACCGGCGCTGGTCCACGGGCATGTTGTGCGTCCGTACTCGCATTCGCTCTCCGATGACGAACGGCTCTACCGTCCGGAAGCCGAGCGCCAGAAGGAAATCCAGAAAGATCCGATCACGCGGATGCAGATGTTCCTGGTGCGCGAGAACATCCTGAACGAAGACGAACTGAACAAGCTGGAAAAGACCGTGGACCGGGAAATAGAAGCCGCCGCGGACCGGGCCCTGGCCGCGGCCTTTCCGGCGACTGATTCAATCTACAAACATGTTTATTCGGAGGACCTGGACCCGCGCAAGATGGCGTCCGCGCCGCGCTCCGAAGGCGGGGACAAAACAATGGCCGAGCTCATCAACGTCTGCCTGAAAGACGAAATGCGGCGCGACGAACGCATTGTCGTATTTGGCCAGGACGTTGCCGACTGCAGCCGCGAAGAGTACTTGAAGCAGAAACAGATCAAAGGCAAAGGCGGAGTCTTCAAACTGACGGCGGGCCTGCAAATTGAATTCGGCAGTGATCGTGTTTTCAACTCGCCCCTGGCGGAAGCCAATATCGTAGGACGCGGCCTGGGCATGGCGGAACGCGGCCTGAAGCCGGTGGTAGAGATACAGTTTTTCGATTACATCTGGCCCGCCATGCAGCAGTTGCGCAACGAACTGCCGCTCATCCGCTGGCGCTCCAATGGAAAGTTTTCCGCTCCCCTGGTGATTCGCGTGGCCATCGGCGGATACCTGACCGGTGGCGCCATCTATCACTCCCAGTGCGGGGAGAGCATTTTCACCCACATTCCCGGCCTGCGCGTCTGCTTCCCATCTAACGCGCAGGACGCCAACGGTCTGTTGCGCACCGCCATCCGATGTGACGATCCGGTTCTTTTCCTGGAGCACAAGCGCTTGTATCGCGAAACCTACGGCCGCGCGCCCTATCCCGGCGCGGATTACATGGTCCCTTTCGGCAAAGCCCGGACGGTGAAAGAAGGGAAGGACCTTAGCGTGATCACCTACGGCGCGGTCGTCCCACGGGCCCTGCAGGCGGCGCAAAAAATTGAGCGCGAGCAGGGAATCAGCGTGGAGTTGATTGACCTGCGCACCCTGAATCCTTTCGACTGGGAAGCCATTGCGGCTTCGGTGCGCAAAACCAACAGGGTGATCGTGGCGCACGAAGACACCCTCAGTTGGGGATACGGCGCGGAAATGGCCGCGCGCATTGCCGACGAACTGTTCGAAGACCTCGACGCTCCGGTTCGCCGCGTTGCCGCCACGGACACGTTCGTTGCCTATCAACCGATTCTGGAAGACGTGATCCTGCCGCAGGCGGAAGATTTGTATAAGGCGATGGAGAGTCTGGCGAAGTACTAGTCTTTTCACATCCCGAGCGGCAGCGAGGGATCCGTATATCCGAGAAAACGATTAGGGCCGCGAATCGCGCGAATCAACACGAATCTGCTTGATTCATTCGCGTCTATTCGCGTTATTCGCGGCCAAGAGTTTTTCGTGGTCGTAGGGATCCCTCGCTGGCGCTCGGGATTTCAGATGCAGAACTACAGAAACTTAGTTCAGCATTTTCCCCGCTTCCAGAAACTGCTCCGGTCCAGCTTCAATCAACTTTCTCCAGCGCACGGTACCTGAAGAATCCACCAGAAATTCGGCGGGTCCGGAAATGTCCCGGCCGTCGATGCCGGATCCCGCGAGAAGAAGATCATATTGGCGGATGGTGTCCGCGCGATGGTCCGAAAGAATCGGAAATGTGAGGCCTGCCCTCTGGCAGAGGCCGCGGGCCTCTTCAGGAGTGTCCGCGCTGATGGCCACCGTTCGAATTCCCGAGCCTTGCAGAGAAGTCAGGTTCCGTTGTATCCCCCGTAACTCGGAGGCGCACGAACCTCACCAGTAGCCGCGATAAAAAACCAGCAGCACGCCTCTCGTGGGCCGGGCAGCGCCGGAAGCATCGGCAACGGGCTCTGCGAGCAACTGCGCGAGAGAAACTGTCTTGCCCGCCGAGTCAACCAGAGTAAACTGCGGGACCTTTTGCCCGACGTTGGGAGCATTATGCGCGACAGCGAAAGCATGGCTCACCACGTAGCTGCCGAACCCGAACAGCCCGATAACCAGAGCACTGCAAATCGTCAGGATGGGACCGGCAATCTTGCCGCGATGGGACTGGGTCTGTCCGAAGGCGCGTCTCAATCCTGAAACCAGGAGCAAGGCCGCAACAATACACAGCGCCAGGCTGACCCAGAAAATATCGCGAGTAGTCTGGAACACCAGAACGTAGCCCGCCAGCGCCATTATGCTGAGAGCAAATCCGATCCAGAGATGCCAATTCGATTGCTTTGCGTTCATTGGACCCTCTCAAAAATGCAGACGTTGGGAACGTTAAGATTCTAAATCTTATTTCAACACAGATTCAAAATGATCATCTACTTTTCATTTCTGCTGTCCAACCCGTTCGAGCACAAACCGGTCCAGCGCAACAAGCAGTTCCTCGCGGTTCGAGTAAGGCCCTGGTTGATAGCCTTGGGAACTGATCCCGCGCTGCGCCAGTTCGGAAAGCTCCCAATCCTGCCGGTTAGTGACGTCCCAGAACTCAATGGCGTCCCACGGATTGAAGCCCGGCTTTTTGATCTCATCGGGATGGAAGTGCCACTCGCAGATGATTTCCGTCTGGTCCACGGCGCGCGGCCACATGGTGAAAGTCAGCATGTAGTCGGGGTGCAGGTTCAAAAAGAAATTAGGCAGCAGGCAGTAGTAATAAACGTGGCGCTGGTCGTCGGCGCTCAATCCAGGCAAGCTGCAGCGGGTGGTGGTGCCGTCCATGGTCAGGCTCTTCACACCTTCGCGAAGCTCCATGCGCCCGCCCAGATATGTAGGCTGCGGCGGTTCGTTGTCGCCGCTCATGTAGTGCGATTGCTTGTTCAACAGCGGATGGACGATGGGACAGTGCAGGCACTCGGAATAATTCTGAATGATCAGCTTCCAATTGGCTTTCACGTAATAGATCCGCCGCTCCACCATCTGAAGCTCTTCCATTTTCCAGGGCCGGAATTTCTGATCGAGACCGGCCAGATGTTGCGCGAAAGGACCGGGCGGCGCCGAGAGGTTGATAAAGATGTGTCCGTCCCAAACGGCGGTCGCGACGGGGTTGAGAGGATAATCGGCCTCGCGAAAGCCCTGCACTTTCTCCATATGCGGCGCGTTGGCCAGCGTGCCATCGAGTTTGTAGGTCCATGCGTGATACTGGCACTGGATACGACCGGCAAACTTGCCGGCGTCCGAGTTGCAAAGCAGCGTGCCACGGTGGCGGCAGACATTGTGGAAGGCGCGGATACCGCCTTGCTCGTCGCGCAGAATAATGATGCTGGCGTTCCCGACTTCGCGCACGAAGTAGTCGCCGGGATTCGGCGCCTGTTGCGTGCGTCCCGCGCACAGCCATATATCGAAATGGATTGCTTCCATCTCACGCCGGAACCAATCAGGATCGGTGTAGTAGCGCTGAGGCAGAGTGGTGGCTTCGGAGAGAGCGACTTCGGGGCGGGTATTGGAATACGGCACAGACATCAATCATTTATTTTAACGCCGCAGGTCTTTCAATATCTCCTTCGCTGCGTTTGCGCCTGAGCCTCCGGTCAAACCCGCGCCAGGATGCGTTCCCGATCCGCATAGATACAGGTTCCGAATCGGCGTGCGATACCGGGCCCAGTCGAGAAGCGGACGCATGGTGAAGAACTGGTCGAGCGCCAGTTCGCCGTGGAAGATGTGGCCGCCGGTGAGTCCGTAGGTTTCTTCCAGGTCCAGCGGCGTGATGACTTGCCGGCCAACGATAAGCGCCGGCAGATTTGGCGCGTACTCACTCAATGTCTTGATGACCGTTTCGCCGAGCGCGCTTCGTTGGGAATTCCAATCCTGGCCTTTGAGCTTGAACGGCGCGTACTGCATATACACGGACATTACATGCTGGCCTGCCGGAGCCAGCGCAGTATCCGTCAGCGAGGGAATGGCAGCTTCCAGGTACGGATGCGGAGAGAAGTTTCCGTACTTGGATTCATCGAACGCGCGCTCCAGATAATCAATCTCCGGGCCGATATGGATGCGTCCGCGCAGAGAATCCGCGCCGGCATCGCCGGTCAAAGCGGTGAACTTCGGCAGACCCGACAAGGCCAGGTTTACTTTGGCGACCGTCCCGCTCATACGGTAGTTCAGCAGCTTAGTCACGAAATCAGGCGTGAGGTGGGTGGGATCAACCAGCTTGAGTAGCGTGCGGCGTGGATCGGCGTTGGAGACAATTGCCTTCGCTCTGGTTGCTTCCCCGTTCTCGAGGACCACTCCGGTGGCGCTGCCATCTTTCACGCAAATCTCTTTGACCTCCGCTCCAGTGCGAATTTCCGCGCCCGCTTCCCTGGCCGCCGCGGTCATGGCTTGTGTGACTGCGCCCATTCCGCCCATAGCAAAGGTGGCTGAACCAGCCGGATGTGAATCGCCCGCCGCGCGAATGAGTAACACCAGGCTGCTGCCCGCCGACCACGGGCCCAGAGCGGTGCCGAATATTCCGCGTGCGGCGATGACTGCGCGCAGCAGTTCAGTCTCAAAGAACTCGGCCACCAGGTCCGCGACCGCCATCGGTCCCCAGCGCAGCACGCGATACATGTCCTTCTTGCCCAGCTTGCGGAGCGCGCGTCCGGTCTGGAGCATGGCCCACAAGTCCGCGCGGCTGGGATCGTCAATGTTAGGGGGCACGAGCTTCAGGGCTTCGCCAATGACCCGTCCGATCTTCTGCAAAGCTTCTTGAAACTCCGGATATTTGGCGGCGTCTTTCGGGGAGACCCTGCTGATCTCCTGCATGGCGCGTTTGTTGTCGTTATAAAGGACCAGAGCGCGGCCATCGGGCGAAAGCGCGGTGACGCCAACATCAGGCGTGACGAGCTTCAGTCCATGCCGCTCCAGCTTCATGTCCCGAATGACTTCGGGAAGCAGCGGCCCGGCGGAGTGTGTGAGCGTGGAGCAGCGGAAGCCGGGATGAAATTCTTCGGTAATCGCAGCGCCACCGGTTTGTGCGCGGCGCTCCAGCACCAGCGGCTTGAACCCGGCCTTGGCCAGATAGAACGCCGTCACCAGGCCATTGTGGCCGCCACCGATAATGATGACATCGCGCGTCATGGCCATAGATTTAAGACTGGCTGGCCCCCGCGTCTTTCAGGATTTCCAGCGCCGCCAGCCGTCCCGGTGCGCCCATGATGCCGCCGCCCGGATGCGTCGCCGACCCGCACATATAAAGGTTCCTGATGGGAGTACGGAACTGCGCGTATCCCGGCACGGGACGCAGAAAGAAAAGTTGCTCCAACGACAGCTCGCCTTGAAAGATGTTGCCTTCACTTAGCCCAAAGTCGCGTTCCAGATCGAGCGGCGTGAGGACCTGCTTATTAAGGATGATGTTCCTGATGTTGGGCGCGTATTCGGCGATGGTATCAATCACGTTGTTGCCGAAGGCTTCACGCTGGTCGTCCCAGTTCAATCCGGGGCGAAGTTTGTAAGGAGCGTACTGCACAAAGCACGACATCACGTGTTTGCCCGGCGGCGCGACGGAGGGATCCGTCAGTGACGGAATCACCATGTCTATATAAGGACGCCGGGAAAAGTTTCCGTACTTGGCGTCGTCATAAGCGCGTTCCATATACTCCACGCTGGGGGAGATGGAAATTGCTCCGCGCAGGTGAGCGCCTGGCCCGGGCAGGCACTTGAAGTCGGGCAAGGCATCGAGCGCGATGTTTACTTTGCCCGACGACCCGCGAAATTTGTACCGCTTGACGTCTTCAAGAAATTCCCCGGGAAGCAAGCTCTCTTCAATGAACTTGATGAAAGTGAGCCGTGGATCGACGCTGGATGAAATCACGTCGCCATAGATCTCGTCTCCGTTCTGGAGCGCCACGCCC
>DATMPO010000043.1:0-7744 GCA_035567035.1 Verrucomicrobiia bacterium
CGGCGAAACACGTCCGCGGGTCCGATGGAGCTGGTGCTGGTGGGCCTTTGCGCTTGTACCGCGACGGACGTGGTCACCATTTTGCGTAAGAAGCGGGAGCCGTTTAGCGCGGTCGAAGTCCGGGCCGAGGCCGAGCGCGCCGAGACTCCTCCCACGGTCTACACCACCATCAAGCTGATTTACACGATTGCGGGAAAAGTCTCGCGCAAGGCGGCCGAAGACGCGGTCCGGCTTTCGGAAGGAAAGTACTGTTCGGTTTCCGCCATGCTCAAGGCCACGGTCCGGATCACCACGGAAGTCCTCATGGTTGATGCTTCAGATACTCCCGGGTCCGCAAAATAAACCCTTGCAGAAAATGAAGCGTGGCCCGGCGTTTAGAATCTTATCTGAGGGAAGTAGATCGTTGTTCAGGAGATCCAATGGACCAGAAGAAAGTCGTGGTCTTCAGCCAGCCGGGGTGACCTCCCTGCGATACGGCGAAAGCCTACCTCTCGGGGAGAGGGATCAATTTTGAAGTGAAGGACGTCAGCGTGGACCAGCAGGCGGTATTTGAGCTGGTCCGCAAATACAATAGCCGCTCCACTCCCACCATTATTGTCGGTGACCAAGTGATGATTGGTTTTGACCCAGAACAACTGGACCGCATGCTTGCCGGGTAAAACGGAAGAGCAAATTCTCCAGTCAGCGACCAGCCACGCCCACCCCTGGCGGGGCTATCTTTGTATTGCCATGGCCACGCTGTGCTGGGGCGCTTCCGCTGCTGTCGGGAAAATAATTTTCAACGGCGGTCTCTTTGCCGGACAGCCCGCGATTTCGCCTTTGGTCCTTACCCAGACCAGGACCACGTTTTCACTGACCATGCTGGCGCTGTTCCTCTTCCTTCGGGGCGGACGCAGCGCGTTCCGCATCGGCGCCACGGACCTCGGGTCCTGTCTGTTGGTGGGGTCGTTCGGGCTGGGCGTGTCGGCATTTTTCTACTATGTAGCCATACAGCAGGCCACGGTGGCGATTGCCATCACCGTGCAGTACACCGCGCCGGTGTGGGTGCTTCTCTACATGGCGTTGCGCGGCCGGGAAAAGCTCACGGCGCGGCGAGTCTCCGCGGTGGTCCTGGCCCTCACCGGAGTGGCCTTGACGATTGGACTCTTTGAATCGGGCGCGCGCTTGAGCGCGTACGGTGCGGGAGCGGCGATGGTCGCGGCTTTCGGGTTTTCGTTCTATAACATCGGCGCGCAAGCCCTCATCACGCGGCACCACCAGTTTAAAGTCATGCTGTACGCTCTGCTGGGGTCCTCTTTGTTGTGGCTGGTGGTGGATCCTCCGTGGCGTCTTTTCGAGCAGCACTATTCCACGGGACAGTGGACGTTCCTCTTCTTATTTGCCTGTGGCTCCATGCTGGTGCCCTTTGCGTTTTACTTCACCGGCTTGAAATATCTGGACCCGACACGCGCGGTGGTGACCAGCTGCCTGGAGCCGGTGTTTGCTGTCCTGATGGCAGGAGTATTGGCCCATGAGACGGTCCGAAGTTTGCAGGCGGCTGGAATCGTCGCGGTGCTTGCGGCCACGGTCATGATCCAGATGCAGGAACGCGGCCGGTCCATTCCGCCCTCGCCAAAGACGGCATGAAATGCCACTTCTATTGCAGACTGATTTTCTTGTAATCGTCCGGAAGGGCGCGGACGACCTTGCCGGAATTCAAGAAGAGCACGGTAGCGGAGGTAGGGTCGTCCGGCTGTTCCACCAGCAACAAACCGTCGCCGTCCGGCTGGCCGGGTAGCTCGGACCGCCAGGTAATTCCGCTGAGCGCCGATTTCGGAACACGGGCGGCGATTGCCAGGTGACGATAAGCATAGTCAGACACCGTCTTGCCCTGACTAAGGATCAAAGCCCGCACCCGGCCGTCCGTGTTGACCAGAAGGTACGCAACGTCGCGGCCGTTGGCCCTTCCCGAAAAATCTCCGGGAATCTTCCCGCTGGGCACGATTTCCTGGTTACGCAGCCACTGCGCCAGCGTGGGATCGAAGTCAGCCTCCTGGAGCAGCCGCCAGTCTTTCAGCCCGAGTATGGCGGTGGCATCCATCGGAGATATTCCCGCAGGGCCGGCAGGAGAGGATGTAACCAGTGGGACCGCGGAACCACTAAGGCTCATGCGCCAGGCGGCAAACATGCCGATGGCCAGCGCTACCCCCACAATGACGCGCGCCATGAGGCTTCCCGGTTTCCGGTAGGGCTCGATTCTGATGGCGCTCGCATTGGGCATGGCGAGGAGCTGCACCGCCAGCTGGACCATGCTGCGCAGATAACCGGCAATTACGTCGGCAGGGGCCGGGCTGGAAAGGGCAAGCTCGCTTACCGTCATTGAGCCGGGAGCCACGTTTAGAAAAATTGACGAAGAGCGTCCCAGCGCCTTCAAGATGCGCTTGACGTCGCGATTGTCGGTAAAGAGCCTGGCCTGGGTGGGCTGGTCGCTGCTGGTGATGAAGGCGGAGTCGAGGAAGGCGTCGTCGGTGCGCAACACCACGCGCCCTCCTTTGCGGGCCGACGCGGCGCGCGGCACGATAGACAGCTGGAAGTCGGCCGGGACGCCCATGGTAACGCTCAATGCCGGAGAGTTGTCGGAATAGGAAAAGCGCACGGTCACGGGGTGTTTCTCGTAGTTGCCCTGCAGGACCAGATCGTCGCCCTCGCGCAAGGGCTCCGCGCCAAGCATTCTGCAGAGTCGCAGCACGTCACGCCGGATGTCCGTATATCCGGCAAGGACTTGCCGCCGCCTGGCAACAATGACGATTACCACGATTGCCAGGACCAGCAATGCCAGCGTGATCAACAACGGATTCGATTGCTGCATAACAGGTCCCCAAAGTCGCTTTCGCGCCAAAACTCCAGTCTTGCACAACGCTATATTCTATCGGTGAAGCAAGTAAAGTTGCCGTTCATGACGTTTAAGCGGGAAATGGCCCGGACTGGCGCAACAGGCGTCGTCAGTTTTGATCCAATATACCCCCACCACTTCCGGGCAATCATAACGCAAAAAGGAGCCAGCTTATGCTGACTCCTTTGGTGCCTTTCCTTTGCTTGACTCAGGACTTGCGAATCAGTACTGGAGTTCGTGCGTTGCCAGCACCGCGGGCGGGCCCTTCGATTGAGTAAATGACAGCGCGCACACGTCGTACTGGAGCTTCACATTGCCGCCTATCGAGTCACCGGCATCGCATGTCAGGCCTGTGGGATCACTACAAGCGGGCCTGATGACGTCTTTGCCGGCAAGAATCGCTCCATTGAGGTTGGTGCCGCTGCTGCCGCCGCCGGTGAATGTAACCGAGCCGCGCACCAGAATCAGACCATAGAAGTTCAGGCCACCATGGATATTAAGGTCTCCGTCTACAATAAGGACCCCGGCGCCGGTGGCATTGGACGTCAATTGCACGCTGCCCGCAACATAAGTGGTCTGCGGAACAGCCGTGGACGGATTGAGCAGGCCACCTAAAGGGTTAGCGGTGCCGTCGGGGTTCAGAGCGGGATACTTCGTGGGATACCCGCCGAACGTCTGGCTGGTCTGGGTACCACACGCGAGATACGAGGGCGGAGTGGTAGTGAGATTTAGCGTTCCAGTGCAAGAAGAATTGAATGGGGCTTGTGTCGCCCCGCTACTAAACTGACTTATCAGTTGATTGACGTCGTAGGGAAAGTTCGTTACTCCCTGCACGGAAGCGCCCGTGGAGTTGGTGGCGGGGAGCAAGTTGTTGCCAAACGGCGTAATCGCACTTGGATTGCCCAACACGGTGACTCCCGGAGTCGTGACCGCGCCAGTGACAGGGTTGACAGCCCCTGCTTGGGTGTAAATAGCATGATGGGTTGCATTACAGGTCTTTCCGGGTAGTGACGGACAAGACCCGGTCGTCGCGCTTACCGTGCATGCGGACATATTGCAACTGCAATAATCGAAACTATTAACGGTGGTGCTGGTTCCCTGCAGGGTAATAGGGGCTTCCGTGGCGACAGTTGCGGGGACATTGATGGGCGGTGAGTTTGCGAGTTCCGCCTGGGTGATCCGCCGGGAGCCCGGGTTATTGCCCGTTGCGGGTGTAGTGGCCAGGGAAGTCAGCAGCCACACGGGTTCCATGCGCGGCACTTGGGCCTCGCACTGCTGACCACTGGCTATGGCCACCTCGTTGGTACCATCAAAGCAGACGCGAAAGTCGTAGTTCGCAGTCCCATCCATGGCATAAGGCGTCGACGGCGTTGCTGCCGCCAGGGCCCCCATGTAGTTCTGTTTGTTGGTGATTCGCACCCATTTGAAGGGCAATGCGCCTGCCGTGCCCGTATAGGGGATATCGGACGTGCTCGGCGTGAGTGCGTTGGTGCCGCTGGTAATCGTGATCTGAGTGGGATCGCAACGAACGCCGGCAGTCGGAGCCGTCAAAGTCGTCGTAAAAGCGCTGCCCTGGCCGCTTCCATATTGCTCCTGGCAAAGCTCGTCATCGCCATAAGGGCCGGCGACGCTGGGATCCACTGTCTCGGTTCCCGCCGGATTCAGGATATAGAGATACCCGGTGCTTCCTGCACTTGGCATGTCCAGGGCAACGGCTTGATTGTAGTACGTCGCAGTTGGCGCCAGCAGTGCGCGAACACTTTCCAGTCCGGCCCGGGAGGCAAAGTAAGCCTTTTGAGAATCGCGGTAGTTATTGTTCACGCTGTTCTCGGTGTCCGCCATGAACATGAACCCGATCCCTATCGCGGCCAGCAATAGCAGGGCCATCATGGCCACCAACAGCGCTACACCGTTCTCTTTATGGTTTGCAATCGTTTTCTTTAGGTCCATTTTCTGTGCCTCCAGCCTTAGTTGTTATTGGGTAGCCTGGCGGAGCCTACCATGTTGACTTGAATCGATTGGCCCGTGGTGAAATCTTTTTGAACGCCCTGGGTCGTTAAATTGATGCGGATCGTCTTAATCTGCTGCAACCTCTGGTGATTGTTGAGAATGACTCCAGCGGTGTCATTACCCAGCACGTAGGTGCACGGTGAACTTGTGCATGTGGGCTGCCCACCGGTAGGGCTTAGGGTTCCGGCGGGGAGAACCACCGGGGGGCCGGGGTTTCCGACAGGCAGTCCGCTCGCCTGATAGGCAGAGAAGATTGGGGTATTGGCAGTCGGGGGAACCAGATTCTGGACCTCCGTGTAAAAAATAGGGGCGCCCTGGTTCCACGGATTGGCGGCAATTTTTGGGACCGAGCTGCGCCGTATGCAGGGACAGGGGTTGGGACCGGCCCCGGTCCAGGTGCTGCCATCGTCATAGTGATATTGAATGACCTGCACATTTCCCAATCCATCCAGGTCGCCCTCGAAGGCCAGGTCTGTGGGAGAGATAAACCACAGGCCGGCGGCAATCAGGTTGGAGTTCGCGACGTGGGCATCAGGCGCCGTGATCAGCGTAAAGCGGTTGCCGTACATTTGCTCGGTGGGAAATCCGGCCTGATGCAGATCACGCGTGAACTGGTCAATAAACTCCCGCGTTTGCGAGGTCAGGTCCAGCTTCTGGTCTTCCGTCCGATAACGGCTCTGCGCCATTTTTATCTGCGAAAAAACGGCCCCGAGGATGATGCTCAGAATGGCCACGACAAACAACATTTCCAGCAGCGAGAAGCCGGAACGCGAATTTTTTAGTTTCCTTTTCATGCAGGCCTCATTCTCCCAAAATGGTTTGCAAAGTGACTGGCCAGAGGCGTCCCAGCCCAGTGGCGTTGTAGACTCCTGGCTGGCGGGCGGAAACTGTGACTAGTTTTGCGTAGCCGTTCGTGCCCACCGCGTCTATTCTCCAGCGAACGTCGTATAAGGTCTGTAGACCGTTGTTTCCGCAGATTGTGTAATTAGCTTGATAACCGTTGACTGCGGCTTGAGTGAAATCTATGTCGCCCGCGCCCGCGCCGTTCGTCCCGGTTGAAGCAGAATAGAGGGGCGCGCCGCCCACCGCTGTGCTGATCGTGAGGCTAGTGCCCAGGCAATCGGTAATGTGCAAAGTCGGGCTGGTATTGGCCTGAATGCCTGCAATCTCTTCCAGCACAGCCTGGGCCGCGTTGGTTCCGGTGGTGTCAACGCGGTTGGCGTTATTGCGTTCAATGCCGATGATGATCAGCAGCATGCTGCCCAGGATTCCAATGGTCAGGACCGTCATCGCTACCAGTAACTCCAGCAGCGAGAATCCGCCGGTCCTGCTTTTGCGCTTGATTGACATGTTCCTTTGTCCTTTCGTCACGATGTCTCCCGCTACTGCCAGCATCCGGTGTAGGTAACGGTGGCGTTGCCACCGCAACCGCCACTCGTAGACACCAGGCGCCAGGCTTTGGTCCTGCCCGCGGGCGTTACAGTGACTGCTTCCCACCCGCCGGTTGTTGCGCTCTGCATGAACCATTCGAAGTAGTTGGCCGCAAGGCCCGGTTGTGTACAGACTGCAGGGTTCGTTCCGGGCTCCGTGCAAGGCAACCCGCGCGAGTTGAATCCTATGGCGATGCCGATGTTGGCAACAGCACTTGTGTTCTGATTGCTCAAAAGATCATCCAGCTGCTGGTGGTCCGGAAGTCCAGTAGTCTGGAGAGAAACGTCGCCGTCAACAGTGACCATGGAATTGCCCGCGGCATAGCCGTTATTGCCGGCGTTAGCAAAGACCATGTTCGGAGTGGTCGTGGTATCGAATTGCGCATAATACGGCGTATTGCTCTTTACCGCCTGTATTCTCGCCTGCTGAAGCAGACTGGCGGCCGCATGTCCGGAAGCGTCCAGCCGGTACGTGGCGATCGTCGACTTCATGGTGGGGACCGAAATGGCGATAATGATGAGTATCACCGCCAGAACTATCACCAATTCGATCATGGAGAAGCCCGCCTGTTGGCGTTTGGGCCTCACACGGTTTCCAGCAACGTTGACTTGTTCTGCCAATCTCATGCCCAAATACAGAGCATTCAGGGTTCCATCTGTGCATATCTCCGGTTAAGCATTGAAAACTAAGGAGATACGGGAGTTGTCCGGTCTGCGCACAAGGTCAATGAAAGTAAGGAAATGTAACAATATGTTACAAACCGCAGCATCGGCTGGCTGTTTTCAAAACGAACCGTGATCGGATGAGTGCCACTCATGGATCCGCCTCCAGGTGGGATTGTACGCCGCGGGGATGGATCAGTTTCAGCTTGTCCCCAGCAGATATTACAAAAACGTGATAGCAACGGCTCCAATTCTTTGATAATGGACGGGACCTGATACCGAAAAGAAGAACTGCGCACTTCATGTACACGCGATAAACACGTCCACGCGGACCGCCAAGACCTCAATCACTTGTCATCCTGATCTTTTCCAACCTGCGGAAACAAAACAGCCTGAAATAATCGTTTTTGTTGCCTGTTCCGTATCTCACCTTTGCCGTAGACTAAGCCTTTTGGGGAAGCTGCGAGCTGCTTGGCCGCTAGCTCCTGGCCAGAAAAACCTTAAAAACCGGCCCCGCCCAGGCGGACCGCCGCCAGATCTTTGAAAATCAGCAGTCAGCAGTCAGCACTCAGCCGTCAGCCAGAGTAGGCAAGAAAGCTGGTGCTTTCTCCGATGACGGCGATCACGTGCGACCTGTCCCGGCTTGCCGTGGATCGCGGCGATACTCCTCCCCTGTTACGCCCCTGTTATCTCCCTGTTATTCCCCTGTTCCGAATGGGCTTGTTCAGGGAGAAAGGCCCTGGAAGGTGCATGGAATCTGGGTCCGGGA
>DATMPO010000044.1:0-6271 GCA_035567035.1 Verrucomicrobiia bacterium
ACTGTGCGAGCGCGACGCGAAATTCGCCGCGGAAATGGGCTTTGATGGAAAGTGGGCCATCCATCCCACGCAGGTGGAGATCATCAACCGCGTGTTCACACCGTCAGAGCAGGAGCTGGTCCGGGCCAGGGAACTCCTTGCTGCGTACGACAAAGCCCAGGGTGAGAGCGCCGGAGTGTTCGTCTATAAGGACGAAATGATTGATGCGGCGAGCCTGCCCATAGAGAGAAAGAAGCTGGCCATTGCCAGGAAAATGGGTTTGGCCGTTAATGCATGAAAACCTACACATGAAAACCGCAACCGCCGCCAACAACGAATTGCATGCCGGGCTGAAAACCGCCGTCGCGGCACTTTGCCGCGATTTTCCCGACAAATACTGGAGGGACCTCGATGCCCGGCGCGCCTATCCCGGCGAATTTGTTGACGCGCTTACCAAGGCCGGTTACCTGGCAACGCTGATTCCGGAAGAATTCGGCGGCGCGGGCCTGGGCATTACTGAAGCAGCCATCGTTCTGGAAGAGATTCATCGCGCCGGCGGAAACGCCGCCGCCTGTCATGCCCAGATGTACATCATGGGTACGCTCCTGCGTCATGGTTCCGCGGAACAAAAGAAACATTATCTTCCCCGGATCGCCCGCGGCGACCTTCGCCTGCAGGCTTTTGCCGTGAGTGAACCGACTACGGGGTCGGACACAACCCGTTTGAAGACGCTCGCAGTCCGCAAGGGAAGCAAATATGTCGTCAAGGGACAAAAAATCTGGATCTCGCGCGCCGAGCACTCCGACCTGATGCTGCTGCTGGCGCGCACCACGCCGCTGGAGGAAATCAAGAAACGCACGGAAGGGTTATCCATACTTCTGGTTGACGTGAAACAATCCATCGGGCACGGGCTGACCATCCGTCCGATCCGCACCATGATGAACCACGCAACGACCGAGGTCTTCTTCGATGACCTGGAAGTTCCCGCGGAAAATCTGGTGGGCGAAGAAGGCCAGGGCTTCCGCTACCTGCTCGACGGTCTGAATGCCGAGCGCATCCTGATTGCGTCCGAGTGCATTGGCGACGGCCGCTGGTTTCTTGACCGCGCTTGCAGTTATGCCAGGGAGCGAATCGTGTTTGGGCGGCCGATCGGGCAGAACCAGGGCGTGCAGTTTCCGCTGGCCCGCGCTTACGCCAACGTGGAAGCTGCTTCGCTGATGGTCGCGCACGCGGCTGGACTGTTTGATTCGCATCAGCCCTGCGGCGCTCAGGCCAATATGGCCAAACTGCTCGCCGCCGATGCGTCCTGGGAATCCGGCAACGCGGCGGTGCAAACCCACGGGGGTTTCGGTTTTGCAGAAGAGTATGACATTGAGCGCAAGTTTCGCGAAACGCGTCTCTACCAGGTCGCGCCCATCTCCACCAACCTTATTCTTGCCTATCTGGCCGAGCACGTGCTCGGCCTGCCGCGGTCGTATTGATGTTGCCCTTGGAGGGAATTAACGTAGTCGCGCTGGAACAGGCGGTGGCCGCGCCGTTTGCCACGCGGCATCTTGCCGACCTGGGCGCGCGCGTCATCAAAATCGAACGGCCGCGCGTCGGAGACTTCGCCCGCGCTTATGACACCACGGTGCGCGGCATGTCCAGTCATTTTGTCTGGGTCAACCGGTCCAAAGAATCGCTCACGCTCGACGTGAAACAATCCGCGGCGAAAGAAGTGCTGCATCGTTTGCTCGATAAAGCAGACGTCTTCGTGCAGAACCTCGCGCCTGGAGCTTGCGACCGCCTGGGCCTCGGCACAACGGAGCTGCGCGAGCGGTATCCGCGGTTGATCGTGTGCAATCTCTCCGGATACGGCGCCACGGGGCCATATCGCGACCGCCGGGCCTACGATATGTTGGTGCAAAGCGAAGCCGGCCTGGTTTCGCTGACCGGCACGGAAGAAACGCCGTCGAAGGTTGGGATATCTATTTCCGATATTGCCGCCGGCATGTACGCCTTTTCAGGCATCCTGACCGCGCTGCTGGTGCGCAAGCAAACAGGCAAGGGAACTGCGCTCGACATTTCGCTTCTTGAGTCCATAGGCGAATGGATGGGTTACGCCGCTTACTACACGGCGTATGGCGGAACGCAACCGCCGCGCGCTGGAGCAAGCCACGCTGCCATCGCTCCTTATGGTCCTTTCATAAGTAGTGACGGCAAACAGGTCCTGCTGGCCGTGCAGAATGAACGCGAATGGGCCAGGTTTTGCGAGAAGGTCATCGCTCAGCCGGAACTAGAGAACGACCCCCGCTTTGTTTCCAACTCCAAGCGTGTGGAGCACCGGCCCGCGGTGGATTCAATTGTCGCCGCAGCGCTCAAGAAGTTGACGGCGGAAAAGATCATTGCGCTGCTGGAAGACGCGCAAATCGCCTATGCCCGCCTGAACTCAGTGCGGGAATTTGTGGACCATCCGCAACTGGCGGCGCGCGAACGCTGGCGTGAAGTTGATTCGCCCGTCGGTCCGCTGCGCGCGCTGGTTCCTCCGGGGATGATGGAAGGCGCGGAGCCGTATATGGGCGCGGTCCCTGCTTTGGGCCAGCACACTGACGCCATCCTCACAGAGCTTGGCTTTGACGCGAATACCATTGCCGCATGGCGGCAGAAAAAAATGATCTAGAGAGGTCGTCATCACTATGGCCATCAAACAGGGCTGGACGGGACGCGTATATGAAGACTTTGAGGTAGGTGAGATCTATCAGCATCCGCTCGGCCGGACCGTCCTGGCCGCGGACAACATCTGGTTCACGCTGCTCACGCAAAACACCAATCCCGTCCATTTTGACCACGCGTATGCCGCCCAGACGGAATACCAGCGGCCGCTGGTCAATTCCACGTTTACCCTGGCGCTGGTCACCGGACAATCCGTGATGGACATCTCGCAGAACGCCCTGGCCAACCTGGGCTGGGACGAAGTCCGTTTGCCCAACCCGCTCTTTGAAGGCGACACCGTTTATTCCCGCAGTGAGTGTCTGGAGAAACGCGAATCCAAGTCGCGGCCCAACGTGGGCATTGTGACTTTCAAGACCACCGGGTTCACCCAGGACGGCACGGTCATCATCGAATTCAAGCGGACGGTGATGGTCTACAAGCGCGGTCACGTTCCCCTAACGTCGGGCCAGCCCAAGCCGAAGCACTAGCCCGATAAAAACAGTTCCGGTGATCCACTTTTGAATACGCGCAATGCGCGGCGCAGGCGGTCTCCGAGATGTCCGGAGGCGGACGCCACTGCCAGGTTTCAGGCGGTAAGCCGGGAACAGCGTTTATGATATCCGCGGAATCTTAAATTCATGTTTCAAAAAGCGCTGAAAGACGCCTACTGCATCGTGCGGTCCCCGCTGGCGATCTCCCGCCGGTTGCAGTTGTTGGCGGGTTTGGTTTCCACGATTGCAGGTAGCGGCCATCTACTTGGCTGGAACGTCAAGCATTTGCGCCAGTCGGACCTGGTTCTGCTCTACAGCGAAATATTCGCTCACCAAGGTTATCGATTCATCAGCCGCGGGCCAAACCCGGTAATTCTTGATTGCGGCGCCAATATCGGCATGGCAACTCTGTATTTCAAATGGCTTTATCCGGGTGCGCAGATTACTGCTTTCGAACCTGATCCCTCGACCTTTGCCGTCCTGAAAGACAACATTTCCGCCAACCGGCTTGAAGACGTGGAGATCCACAATGTTGCACTTGGGAAAGAAGAATCGGAGATCGATTTCCACATTGCGGAACCAGGAAGCCTGATGATGAGCGCTGTCGCGGGCCGGACTACCGGACAGACCATCCGCGTTGCCTGCCGGCGGCTTTCGACTTTCATTGCTGGCGAGATCGATTTGCTCAAACTTGATATCGAAGGCATGGAGGAGCCTGTACTGGATGAGATTGCAGCGAGTGGGAAACTATCCCTGGTCCGTGAAATGATTATCGAAGTTCACCACAATCTGCCAGGTTCGCCTTCCCAATTGTCCCGTATGTTAGCTCTGCTGGAACACAACGGGTTCCATTACCATGTGGTGAATTCCTACGCTCCTTCTTTGTCCGACTGTTCGGCGTTCCAGGACGTGATCATTCATGCTCAGCGTCAAGATGGCTGATCTGGCTCCCCTTTGTCTGTGCTGCATCCAAGCGGACGGTGGTGGTCTACAAAGGCGGACAGGTTCCCCTAACGTCGGGCCAGCCCAAGCCGAAGTCCTAGCCCGATAAAAATAGTTCCGGTGATCCACTTTTGAATACGCGCAATGCGCGGCGCGCGGCGCAAGCGGTCTCCGAGATGTCCGGCGGCTGATGCCACGATCAGGTTGACCAGCGTCCCGCCGGCATTGAACACCAGGCCCAGGATGACGATCTGCAGCGCCACCGAGCCGGATTTCGCGTTCACGAATTGCGGCAGGAACGCGAGAAAGAACACCGCAACTTTGGGGTTGAGCACGTTGGTGATCGCGCCTTGATAGAAGATGCGGTCCAGTCTTTCAGTCTTGAGCACTGCGTTTGTGTTTTCGAGCGCCGACGCTTTGGACGCCAACACACGGATTCCCAGGTACATAAGGTAAGCCGCTCCCGCGTAGCGGACCACGTTGAAAGCCACGGGCGAGGACTTGAGCAGCGCGGCCACTCCCAGGGCCGCGGCGGCAATGTGCGCCAGGCATCCGGCAAAAATGCCAAGAGACGACACCACGCCGGCTTTGCGTCCCTGGCCCAGGGTGCGCCCCAGAACGTACAGCATGTCAGGTCCGGGCGCCAGGTTGAGCGCCAGGGCGGCCACCAGAAACGTGACGAAAGCTGTCTTATCGAACATCAACACTCCTTCAGTGTATTAATAACGTAGCAAATGATGGGCCGGATTCTATATATTGCTTTGGCCGCCCTCATTCAAGCAACCGGGGAAAACAGTTTCTATGAGCGCCGTCGCCGTATTATCCAAATTCGCCACCACCGCAACGGTGCGGGGTGAAGCGCTGCGGGTTGCGCGGGGCGCGTTTCTGGATACCGTGGGTGTCACGCTCGCCGGGGCGGTCGAGCCCGCGGCGGGCAAGGTGCAACAGCTCGCGGCATTGGAGACCGGAGAGACCGGCGCGGGTCCGTGCCGTATTTTCGGGACACAGCTCTCCCTCGGCGCGGGCTGGGCCGCTTTGGCCAACGGCACTGCCGCGCACGCGCTCGACTACGACGACATGTGTTTTGTCTCCCTGGCGCATCCCAGCGCGCCGCTGGTGAGCGCTCTGCTGGCGCTGGGCGAAAAAACATCGGCGTCGGGCAAAAGCATTCTTGAAGCCTACGTCATCGGCTTTGAAGTGGAAGCCGTGCTGGGCCGCATGCTCAATCCCAGACACTATCAGACCGGCTGGCACTGCACTTCGACAATCGGCACCGTGGGCACGGCGGCGGCGTGTGCGCGGCTGCTGCAACTCGATGCGCCGGCCACAGCCAACTGCCTGGCCATTGCCGCTTCATCCGCGTTAGGACTGAAAGAAAACTTCGGCACAATGACCAAGCCGCTGCACGCCGGTCTTGCGGCACAAAACAGCGTACTGGCGGCGTTACTGGCGCAGACAGGCTTTACCGCGTCCGACCGCGCGCTCGATGGCCCGCAGGGATTGTTTGTCGCCATGGCCGGCGAGCGTGTTGATTATGAGTGGGTGTTCAACAGGCTGGGGAGACGCTGGGAAATTCTGGCCACCGGAATTACCGTCAAGCTGTATCCATCGTGCGCCGCCACGCATCCGGCGCTGGACGCGGTGATGGATTTGCGGCTGCAGAACCATCTGGCGCCGGAACAGATTGCCGAAGTCGACATTGAAGTTGATACCGTCACTCCCAACCTGCTGATCCATGACCGGCCGCAAACCGGGCTGGAAGCGAAATTCAGCATGCCGTTTTGCGTGGCGGCGGCGCTGGTGGATGGAAAAGTCGGTCTGGAAACATTTGAGTCCCGCCTGCACGACCCGCGCATCCGTGAACTCCTTCCGCGCGTGACCATGCGCGCGCATCCGGCGCTCGGACAAAACGCGCCCCCGCTGACTCAGGCCAACGTGGCGCTTCTTCTGCGCGATGGCCGCGAGTTCAGCAAGCGAGCGAACGGCGCGCGCGGCTATCCGGAACAACCGGCAAGCCCGGCCGAACTCGAAGAAAAGTTCATGACGTGCGCAAGGCGGGCAATTCCCGCAGCCGCGGCCAGCGCCGCCCTGGATTGCCTGCGCAAGCTGGAGGGTCTTCCCAACATCCACGCGCTGACGAAGCATCTTGCCGTCTCAGCGAAGTGAGC
>DATMPO010000045.1:0-19792 GCA_035567035.1 Verrucomicrobiia bacterium
TTCTGCGCCCGGCACTTCGGAGACGCGCTGCCCGTGGTTCCACCGTCTGTGGAGCGGGTGCAGAAGATGCTTGAAGTCTGCCCCTTGAAGCCGGAGACTGTGGTGGCGCGCGTGCCGCCTTGCTATGGCGAGGCTACGGTAGAGAAGATTGCGGCCAATGGCGTAATGGCCGGATGCACGCCGGAAATGATGCGTGTGCTGTTGCCGCTGGTGCGGGCGGTCTGCGACGAGCGATTTAACATTCACGGTGTCCAGGCGACAACTCACTTTGCCGCACCCTTGGTGATCATCAACGGTCCTGTGCGCAGGCAGCTGGACTTTTGGTCACGCCAGAACGTTTTCAGTAATGTGGCGCGCGCGAACAGCACCTTGGGCCGGGCGCTGCAATTGATTCTGCTCAATCTGGGCGGCGCCCGCCCGGACGGGATTGACATGTCGACCCTGGGCAATCCAGGAAAATTCTCCTATTGCATTGCGGAAAATGAGGAGGAGAGTCCATGGGAGCCTCTGCACGTTGAGCGAGGCTTTGGCGCGGAACAGAGTGCTTTGACTTTGTTTGCCGGGGAACCACCGCGGGGAGTGAGCGAGCATAGGGCCCAGCGAGGCAAGACAATTCTGATGGCGATTGCCCGGGCACTGGCTACAGTATGGTCGTTCCGAGCCTGCGCGCTTTTCGAAGCAGTAGTGGTGCTCTGTCCGGAGCATGTCAAGAGCCTGCATCGCGATGGCTTCACCAGGCAGCAAGTTCGGCAATTCTTGTTTGAGAACACCGGCGTGCCGGTGCGCTACTACGAAAAGGCCGGCGACGACGGCGGAGAAGGAACGCAGATGATCACCAGTTACCGGGAGATCATGATCGATGGAGAGCGCTGCTATCAGAAATTCCGTTCTCCGGAGTCGCTGCACATTGTGGTTGCCGGAGGCACCGCAGGTAAGTTTTCTGCGGTGATTGGAAGCTGGGCCACAGGGCCTGCGGGCAGCCAGATGGTTACGTACCCGATTCCCGATTGAGGAATTCGGTGCTAGTGATTAGGTGGCAGACTTTTATCGTGAACGACTGACAAACGCTTGAGGTTGCGTGAAGAATATGCCCATTACAATTGTGAATCCAATGAACGAGATGGTAGTGAAGGCCGCTGCGCCACCGGCACGCCTGCGAACTTTGACGGGAAAGCGAATTGCCCTGCTGGATATCAGTAAGCCGGGCGGTAGTTTCTTCCTTGACCGTCTGGAGAGAATCTTTCGCGAGCGTTACCAGGTTGCGGAGGTCCTGCGGGTGCGCAAACCCACCTACACCAAGAATGCACCCGAGCAGGTAATTGAACAGCTGCGTACCGTTGACGCCGTAGTGGAAGCCCTGGCCGATTGAGGGTCGTGCACCACGTGCAGTTTGCACGACACGATTCGGCTGGAGAACATCGGCATTCCGGCAGTAGCCGTCGCTACCAACGAATTCATCACGCCGGCGCGGGCCCAGGCCAGCGCCCTGGGGCGCCCCGGTTTTGAAGCTATCTATGTTCCGCATCCGATCCAGGACCAGACTCCGGAACAGGTGGAAGCCCGCGCCGATGCGGTCGCCGTGGAAATCGTACGGCGGCTTACCGGATGACGCTCGTCAGACTCAGTTGTCGTCTTTTAGTGTGCGTTCGCCATAGGAGGTTTTGCAAACGGGGCTCATCAGAATTCCCGGAGTACACGCTCCATTTCCAGTTTCGCCGTCGAGAAGTCATAGCAATTGCGGAAGTCTTCACATTGCTGGCAGTCCTGCCACGCCTTGAGGTCGACATCCAACTTGCGCTCCCGGTGGCCCGCACCCTCGGTTCGGATGCAAATTTGAAATACTTTTCCGGCCAACGGCTCACCGAACTGGAGCCGTTCCAAGTTGGGGTAAATCGTGCCAAAGCAATTCTTCATCTTGTGCCGTCTTCCTCTCTGCCCCTGCCTGAAAGTGCGGCGATTTCCTCGCGTTGGGGAACGCTGATGTCCTTGAGTTCCCAGCCCAGTCCCTGCGCTACGCCGGCTCCGTAAGCCACGTCCGCTCTCTGGAAGTGCCAGACTTGCCGTTGCTGGATTTCTTCCGGCACGCTCTTCATGCTGGCGACAATGTTGCCGATCAGCCGCTCACGCTCGCCGGGCTTCATCAGACGAAACAGATTTCCCGGTTGAGTGTAGTAATCATCATCCAGCCGGTGATCGTGACGGTCCATCCAGCCGGAGATGGCCCGCGGGCGTTCGCGATAGGAGGAATCCTCCACCGGGCCATGGAAGCTATTGGGCTCATAGTTCGGGGTCGATCCGGAGTTGCCGTCGAAGCGCATGGTTCCATCACGGTGATAGGTGTGCATGGGGCATTGTGGCCTGTTGACCGGCAACGCATCGTAATTGACGCCCAGCCGGTAGCGGTGGGCGTCGGGATAGGAGACCAGCCGTGCCTGGAGCATCTTGTCTGGTGAGTATCCCATGCCGGGCACAATATTCTTGGGTTCAAATGCCGCTTGCTCCACCTCGGCGAAGTAATTCTCGGGATTGCGGTCCAGCACCAGTTCGCCGACTTCGATAAGCGCGTAATCTTTGTGCGGCCAGACCTTCGTTAAATCGAAGGGATTGAGGTGGTAGACCCCCGCCTCCCTTTCCGTCATGATCTGCGCGCTCACTCGCCACTTGGGGAAATCATTCTTCTGAATGGCGTCAAACAGGTCGCGTTGCGCGTAGTCCGGGTCCTGACCTTTCATCGCGTCGGCCTGCTCGCGCGTGAAATTCCGGATGCCTTGCACGGTTTTGAAGTGCCACTTCACATAGAACAATTCGTTCTGGCGGTTGATGAGGCTGAAGGTATGGCTGCTGAATCCGTCCATGTGCCGGTAGCCGTCCGGCGTGCCGCGGTCGGAGAAGAGAATGGTGACCTGGTGCAGCGATTCAGGTGATAGCGACCAGAAGTCCCACATCATTGTGGGCGATTTGAGGTTCGTCTCCGGATCTCGCTTCTGGGTGTGAATGAAGTCGCCAAACTTCAGCGGGTCGCGAATGAAGAAGACCGGTGTGTTATTGCCCACCATGTCCCAGTTGCCTTCTTCGGTATAGAACTTGAGCGCGAATCCGCGGGGATCGCGTTCGGTGTCCGCCGAGCCTTTTTCTCCCCCGACCGTAGAGAAGCGGAGAAACGTAGGAGTACGCTTGCCGACGCTGGAGAAAAGCCGGGCGCTCGTGTACCTGGGCATGTCCGGATTGGTGCAGACAAAGTGGCCGTAGGCGCCGGACCCCTTGGCATGGACCACCCGTTCGGGGATACGCTCACGATTGAAATGGGCCATCTTTTCAAAGAGCAGAAAATCTTCAAAGACGACCGGGCCGCGCGGGCCCACGGTGAGTGAATTCTGATTGTCGCCCACGGGGCGCCCTGCTGTGGTGGTGAGTTGTTTCTTCTCCATTATTGTCCCTTCGCGGCTTCGATTGCCTTCGAGTTCCAGCTTAGGGGGATTGCTCTCCCGGAGGAAGGCCCGCATCTCGATGTGTGAAATCGAGAGAAGCGATACGCTGTGTTCGTGCATCTGTAGTAAGTACACACCATGGAACTCCATCAACTCCGTTACTTTGACGCCGTTGCGCGTGCCAGGAGTTTTACGCGCGCCGCCGAGGAATTAGGCATCGGCCAGTCGTCGTTGTCTCAACAGATCCGAACACTCGAGGGGAAGATTGGGACTCCTTTGTTCGAGCGTCTTGGACGGTCCGTGCGGTTAACGGCCTTTGGCGAAGCCCTGCGAGGACCGGCGCAGAGCATTCTGCAGCAGGTAGCCATGGCCCAGAATTCCCTGGCCAATCTCCGCGATGGCGTACGCGGACGGCTGCGAATCGGTGTAATTCCTACCATTCTCCCTTACTGGATTGCGCCTCGTATTGCGGATTTCCACAAAGCGTTTCCGGAGGTCGAGCTCCAGCTGGTTGAGGACTCGACTCCTCGCCTGGTGGAACAGCTGCAATCAGGAGATCTTGACATTGCCGTGGCCAGCCTTCCTGTGAAAAATCCGGATATCATATGCAGCGAACTGTTCCGCGAACCCCTGTTTCTTGCAGTCGCCAAGGGCCATCCTCTCGCCGGAAAGCAGATCGTGGAACTGCGCGCTTTCGTGGATGAGCCGTTGCTTCTGTTGAAGGAAGGGCATTGCTTGCGCGACAACGTTCTGATGGCTTGCACCCGGTCTAAAGCAGAACTCCGCTCGATCTTCGAAACCAATCAGCTGGAAAGCATTTTCCAGTTGATTCGGGCAGGTTTCGGAGTGACTCTGGTGCCGGCGATGGCATCGTCCCATGGCGCGGGGTGTGCTCTCATCAGAGTGAAGGGGTCGCATGCCAGGCGAGTCGGCTACCTTCGTGCGCGTCGTCATGTCGTCACCAGGCCGATGCGAGAATTCACTTCCTGGTTACGCAGAGTCGGAGCAGAATGATCACCGGGTCAGCTGCAACTATTTCCGACGCGTTATTTTTCCAGCAAAATCCAGAAACATCCCCGAGTGCTGACGCCGGGGTCAGGAGGAATCACACGTGAAGGAATATGTGAAAGTCCATCGAATCGCTGTCAGTCTGCTCATCGCAGTTCTCGCGGTGCAGATAGCCTTGTTTTCGCAGGCGAACCATGTAAGCCAGAGCGCTGCTTCGGTAAAAGCTGCCGATACACCATCGCCCGATGGGGTGAAATACTTTTCGAGCGCGGAGGTCCACGCCGCTTTTGAAAAAGGACAACCAATCCTCGCCAAAGACGGCCGCACTTACTGGGTCAGTGCGGGCCGGCGCGATAAGGCCGGCCAATCGGAACTGCACGAGAAAGACACGGACGTCTTCTATATCCTGCAGGGCTCGGCGACGTTTGTGACTGGAGGCAGGATGGTGGACCCCAAAACGACGGCGCCCGGTGAAGTACGCGGATCTTCAGTTGAAGGCGGCGTGGCCCGCACGCTTTCCAAGGACGACGTGATTGTCATCCCTGCGGGTGTGCCACATTGGTTCAAAGATGTACCAGGCGTTTTTCTCTACTTTGTCGTCAAGGTGCAATGATTCGCTCAACCCAACTGGAGCGCGCAGATGGCACTCGATCCTCTGTTCCGTCGCGACTCGTTCAAAGGTATCCTTAGAAGCCAGATTCTATCCCATGGAGACTTGCCGTCATGGCAGACCACGTAGCTGCACAGATCCAGGAACGCGTCATGACGGTCAAGATGGACCGTCCCGAGAAAAAGAACGCGCTGACTCGCCAGATGTATATGGCCATGACCGCAGCGCTCCATCAAGCCGAAGCCGACGCGGCGGTCCGCGTAATAGTCATCACCGGCACGGCAGATTGCTTCACCGCGGGAAACGACCTCCAGGACTTTGCCAATGCGGCGCCGGGCGAGGCGCCGGTTGCTCTTGAATACCTGAAGACGCTGGCGGCGGCGAAGAAGCCGGTGATCGCGGCAGTGACCGGCGTGGCGATTGGAATTGGCACGACCATGTTGCTTCATTGCGATCTGGCTTATGCCTCGACCATCGCCCGCTTCCAGCTTCCGTTCGTGAACCTGGGACTCTGTCCGGAAGCCGGCTCCAGCCTCATCCTGCCGGCGCTGGCAGGCCATCGCCGCGCCGCTGAATTGTTGTTCTTCGGCGAGCCATTCAGCGCGGAAGCTGCTCGGGCTCTGGGCATCGTTAATGAAATTGTTCCCGATCATCAGTTGTCGGCTGCGGTAACGGCGAAGGCCCAGCAGCTGGCGCAAAAGCCGCCCTCGGCGCTGCGCGCGACCAAGGCCTTGCTGAAACGGCACGCAGCCGGCGCGCTAACGGAAGCCATGGCCAGTGAATCCCGCGAGTTTGCTGCTCTGCTTCAAGGCCCGGAAGCAAAAGAGGCGTTGACGGCGTTTCTGCAGCGGCGCAAGCCGGATTTTTCAAAGTTCTGATGGCGCATCTTTAAGTAACGGAACCCAGAGTAGCGGGACCTGGAGTAGGGAGACCTGGAGTACTCGAAAGGATCATTGTGCAATCCAATCCATTCGGTTCTTTCAGTATCACTGTTATTGTCGCGATCTTCTGTACGTGTGCGGGGGCGCAAGAGCCTGTCAGGGATGAAGCCGAAGCCGAACCCGTGGTTCGAGTCCACGTGCGCATGGTGATGGTCGATGCGCAAGTGCTCAGCAAGAAAACCGGCCGCGCCGTGGGGCCGTTGCGGCGGGAGGATTTTCGAGTATACGAGGATGGTGTCCAACAACAAGTCACGTCCTTCAGCCAGGATGAACTTCCGCTTTCCGTCGTTTTCCTGTTTGATCTGACGGACAGCGTGCGGCCCGTGCTGAAATCGCTGGCTGGTGGCGCGCTGCAGGCCTTGCGTCACTTGAAACCGGAAGACCAGGTCGCGGTGATGGTCTACGCGGCCTCCACGCAACTGGTCCAGGACTTCACTACGGACCGCGAAGTTGCCGCCGCGGCAATCGAAAAGGCCAGCAAGATGGCCAGTCCTGAAGCCGCGTTTTTCAACGAAGGCATGTTCCAGGCAGCGGGGCAGTCGGCGAAATCCAGCAAGGCATCCAGCCGTCGCGTAGTGCTGTGGATGACCGACAACGTCCCCAACGTTCCCTCCGAGGACATCCGGTGGCGTTACGGACGAAGCATTGCATCGGACAAGCTGCATACAAAAGTTCAGGCGATGACGGAACTGTTGAAGAACGGTACCGTAGTTTACACACTGTTGCGCATGAGCGATATCTCGGTGCAGGAATCGTTCCGCGATCCCCGCAGGACCGTCGACGGCATGCTGCATCCGCCCGGCGATGTGTACCAGTACTCCGAACAGACAGGCGGGCACGTAATCGAAGCCAGCCAGAAGAACATGGACGTCAAGCTTGCCGATTGGATTGATGAACTCCGCACGCGATACACTCTGGGCTATCATCCTCCGGAAGGAAAGACCAAAAGCAAGTTCCGCAAGATTGAAGTGAAGCTCTCGCCTGAAATCAAGGAACGCGAAGGCAAGATGTTCATCGAAGCTAAACGTGGTTACTATCGCTGACGCAGCCGGTGAAGTTCGCTGGATCGTGTAAGATTGGCTGCGCCGCTCATGCCCGTGTCCCTGGCAAACTCGCGAGTCGTCTATGACGCCCTGAAGAAATGCGGCGTCGGCCTGATTTCCGCGCTGCCGGAAACGTGGCTGGTCCATATGATCCGCATGGCGGACGAAGACCCCGGCATGATTCTGGTGCGCCTGGCCAAGGAAGAAGAGGCCGTGGGGATTTCCGCGGGAGCGCATTTTGCGGGAGTGAAATCCGCCATGCTGATGCAGAACCATGGTTTTCTTGCCAGCGTCAACGGCATAGTATCGTTCGCGCAGCTCTACCGAATCCCTTTGCTCATGCTGATCAGTTATCGCGGACATTTTGGCGAACGCGATCCCTGGCAGACCGAAGGCGGCGGCGCCACCGAGCCGGTGCTGCGCGCGCTGGGAATTCCGTTCGGGTTTCTCGACGATCCCGCGAAGACGGAAAAGCAAATTGCGGACGCTCAAACTCTCTCCTTAAGCCGGCTCCATCCCGTGGCGTTGCTGTTGACGCGCGAACTGATGTGGGAGGAACCACAGTCATGATGCAGCGGATTGAATGCCTGCGCGCTGTTTATGAGCGGCTTAACGATTGCCTGGTGGTGACGATCATGGGCGCTGTCGCCACGGAGTTGCACTCGCTCGGTCATCGTCCGAATTTCTTCTATCTTCAGCACGCGATGGGATTGGCTTCTTCCACCGGGCTCGGTCTCGCGCTCTGCTTGCCGAAACAGAAAGTCGTCGTAATCGACGGCGACGGTTCCGTCCTGATGAACATGGGAGGATTGACTACGCTGGCGCGCTACCGGCCCAGGAACCTGATTCATGTGATCTTTGATAATGAAAGTCTGCTCTCTGTCGGCGGCTTTCCCACGGCCACCGCAACCGGCAGCGACCTCGCGGCAATCGCCAGCGCCTCCGGCGTTCCACGGACGCGGACCGTACGCACCATGGACGCGCTTACTCAGGCGTTCGACGAAGCTCTGAAGGTAAACGATCTGAGCTGTGTCGTCGCCAAAGTCGAAGCAGTTGGTCCCAAGGGATATGTGACGGACCTGGCGTTGCTGGAAAACCGATTTCAGTTTAAGCGGCATATTGAAGGCCTTGTTTCTTCATCCCGAGCGGAGCGAGGAAGCCCTATAACCTGAGTTATGTCATTGGTACTGCATAATGCTCGTTGGCTCTTCAGAGCGGTCCCTCACTTCGTTCGGGATTTGTAAAAACACGGGATGGAGAAAAAATGTCCAACCTCCTCACAGACCTCATCACACAACTCAACACCGGCGGCCTTCGCATTGTCGATCTCACCCAACCGCTCTGCGCGGAAACGCCACTATTGCCTCTTCCGGCACAATGGCCGAACACTCCGGGGTTCCGCATTTGGGAACTCTCGCACTATGATGACCGCGGTCCGGCCTGGTACTGGAATGGTTTTGAGACCGGCGAACATACGGGAACACATTTTGATGCGCCTATCCATTGGGTCAGTGGCAAGGACCTGCCGGAGAACAGCGTGGACAAAATCAATCCCCGGAAGTTCGTTGGTCCGGCGTGCGTGATTGACGTGACCGCCGAAGTTGCAAAGGACCCGGACTTTCTTCTGACCGTGGGACGCGTCGAGCAGTGGGAAGCAAAACACGGACGCATTCCCGCTGGGGCCTGGTTGCTGCTGCGGACCGGCTGGTCGAAACGTTCGGACCCGAAACAGTACATCAACCTGCGCGACGACGGCCCGCACACTCCCGGGTTTGTCAAAGAGTGCTCGCAATTCCTGGCGCGGGACCGGGACATTCTCGGCGTCGGCGTGGAAACCGTGGGCACCGACGCGGGCCGCGCGGCGACGTTCGATCCCCCATTTCCCAACCACTACGTCATGCACGGCAGCGGTAAATTCGGCCTCGCCGGGTTGTGCAACCTGGACCAGCTTCCACCGACCGGCGCGGTGGTGATTGCGGCGCCGCTAAAGATCGTCAACGGATCGGGAAGTCCGTTGCGGGCCATCGCCATTACCCCCGCTACTTAGGGTCGTCAGCCGCGGATTCGTCCGTTTTGTGTTTGCGCAGCTTGCGGTGTATGTCCGGCCAAAACTCGTCCACCAGTCCGCCAACGCTTCCGTACGCAAGAGCAATCGTAGAACGGCTGATGGTCAGGCCAAATCCACGGTCGGTGCTGGGATAGTATGCGTTCGAGAGTCCGCCTGCGGAAAACGCTCCGAGCACGTTTGACCAGTTGAAGACCATTTTCCTGCTGCTGTCGGAACGGCTTAGAAACTCCTGCTTCATCGACCAAACGATGCGGTGCTTGATGGACCCCTCGCCCAGCCGGAAGTATCGCGGGTCTTCTTTGAACAACACGGGATAAAAGTAGTTGCTGAAGAAATTGCTCGATACCTGGTCCGCGAACGACGCGCCGTAACGCTTCCCGTATCCGGCCGCGCCCTGTCCGTAGCCGGGAAACTCATTTTGCGCCTGCCCCAGCCCGGCCTGAAACCCGGCGCTCGCGAAATTGAAGGGATCAAACGCGCTCTTGGTAAAAAGGTGAAACTTCTGGCCTTTGGTCAGCGGCTCGGCATTCTGACGGCTGGTCACGCCGAACTCCGGTGCGATGCCCAGAATGCGTTGTGACTGTTCTTTCTTCAGCAACTCTTTTTCGTCGCTGTCTTTATCTTTATCTTTGTCTTTTTTCTGGTCTTTGCTCTGGTCGTTTCTCTGGTCTTGGAGCTGCGACTGCGTTGTGGTTGATGGCAGACTTGTCACTGTTTGTTCCGAAGTCTGTTGCGAAGTGGGTTGGGAAGCAGTCTGGGGCTTGTTGTCCTGCGCTGCCGGCGCGATTGTTTGCTGGGCGGCAGCGCTTAACACAAGATAGCCTGCCATCAAGAAGATGGATAAAGTATGTCTGGCGGTCATTGTTTCTTTCTGGACTTGAGGCCCTGGGAATGAGGATGAAGTGCAATCAACATTTTCCCAGAGAAAGGCGGAAGTTGCCACTTACGAAAGAAACCCGTCAAAGAAATTTGCAAAGAACCGTTAAGACGTTGCGCGCCTGGCCACCGTGGGCAGAGCGCCGCCAACGTACCGGAGGTGCTGCCAGAGCGCTATCGCGCCCCCGGAAAGCCCGGCGCGGGCCTGCATGTTCACAGGCCCGCGAGCGTTTCATTCCTCAACTTCCCAACTAGAAGTAGAACTTCAAAGCCACCTGCATGATGCGCGGGTCGCGAGTTCCGGTGATCTTGCCGAAGGTGGATGAGCCGAACGTGGTGCCAACGGTGTTGAAGTTGGTGTGGTTAAAGACGTTGAAGGCTTCCGCGCGGAACTGGAAGCGCATGCCTTCGCGGACGGGGAAATTCTTCAGCAGCGCGACGTCCCAGCGCTGGTAGCCGGGGCCGAGGATGGTCCCGCGTCCAGCGTTGCCCGGACGGAACTGTCCGGCAGGCACGTTGGCAAAGGCCGCGGTATTGAACCATTGCGTGAATGAGGTCAGACCGCCTGCGTTGGGATTGCCGATCTGGTCCGGGCGCAGGGAAGCGGCGCTGGTGCTGAGTGCCGTACCCTGTCCTGCCGGGTCGGCGCTGCTGGTGGTCAAAGCGGTCAGAGGCAGGCCGGTGTTGGCGGTGACCAGCCCGGATAATTCCCATCCTCCCAGGACCTGGCCCAGCGCGTCTTGACGCTTGCGGAAGAAAGGCATCTCGTAAATGTAATTGGCGGAGAACACGTGGCGGCGGTCGAGCGCCGACGGGCCGTATTCACCGGAGACATTGTAGGAGTTCTGCGCGGCGCTGCTGCGGTCGCTTTGCGCATCGGTCAGCGCGTGCGACCAGGTGTAGCTCACGGAAACCATGGAGTTGTGGGTGAACTGCCAGCGTCCGGCCATCTGCAGCGAGTTGTAGTTGGAATCGAACCGCGTGGCAATCTGATTGATGGGACCGTAGCCCAGGAACGGACGGATACGGTTCAGCTTGGCTTCGTTGGTTGGCGTGCCCAGGCCGGCGGTGATATAAGCCCCCGGCAGCGGCTGGTTGATGTCCGCGACCCCCAGCAGGTGAGTGGCTTTGCTGCCGTAATAGCCAACGTCCACCAGCACGTTGTGGTTGATTTCCCGCTGAATGTCCAGGTTCCACTCCTGGTTGTACGGAGTCTGGAAGCTGACCGGCGATGCGCGCAAAGACGGCGGTAGAAGGGAAAGCGTCGGGGCGACGGCCGCGGGAGTGGCAAACTGCGTATTCAGAATGGATACGTTTTGCACGAAAGGCACGTTCTGAAAGATGTTCTGTTCATAAATCCCGAACAGAGTGGAATCGTAGAAGACCCCGTAACCGCCGCGAATGGAAGTCTTGCTCGTGGAGAAAGGGTCCCAGGCAAAGCCCACGCGCGGAGCAAAGTTGGAAGTGTCCGTGCTGCCAACCTGGCTGCCAAAAGGCGAGCCTGGACCGTTCACGATGACTCCGTTCAGCGGATTGAAATTAGGGTTGGGTGTGCCGCCCCCGGCGCAGGGCCCGGTCGTGCAGATATTTCCGTTGGAATCTATAGTCGGGGCCTTCGTGGGATCATAGAGTTTGGGATCAAAGTTGGTGAGGAATTTGTTGGCGTCCATCGGCTGCCGGAACAGGGAGTAGCGGAGACCATAGGAAAGAGTCAGATTGTGGCGCACGTGCCACTGGTCCTGTCCGTAAAACTCCACCTGGGTGGCCTTGATGTCCGGCGTCAGATCGAGTGAAACCTGGGTGAACTGGGTGACAAATCCGGTGAGGAAATTCGCAAACGACTGTTCGTACGTGCTGGGGCCAACCGGCGCTCCCTTGTTGGTGAAGCCGAACGTTCCCGTGTTGTTGCCCGAGGCGTTTTCTGTCTTCTCGTAGTGGTGATAACTGATGCCGGCGCGCAGGACGTGATTGCCAACCGTCTTGCTTACATTGCCGAACACGTTGTGGTTGCGATCGTAGTCCCGGTATTGTCCAAAGCCGGTGAGGGACGAACCGCCACTGAAGGTCACGGCAGGGACGCGGTTGAGCGTGCTGGGGAAGGGCAGGGCTGTGGCGATGTCCGGCGAACGCGTGCTCAGGATCGAACCCGTTGGGTCGCTGATGATGGCGCCCGTGGAATACGTATACCCGCCGTCCAACACCAGGGAGGAAGAAAGCGGCGCCGTGAAGTGCCCCAGATAGTTGCGTCCCGGAGAATTGGTTGAGGTTGTGGACACGCCCGGCAGCGGAGAGGCGGTAAACAATCCGCCCGGCTCGATGGTGGGAATACTGTCATTGATGAAACGGAAGAACACGCTCAGCCGGGGACCGAACATGTGATCAATCTTCACGATTTCCTGCGTATGGTCGAACGTGCTTCCCAGGTTGGCGACCAGGGTATTGGCGCCGAGTGGGGCGTCGTTGGGCGTGGGGAGCGCATTGATGATGTCTTTCAAATAGGCCGCCGCGACCGGATTGATTGCTCCGACCGTGTTGCTGGGGGGAGCGCTGCAGGCGCCGGCAGCATTGTGCGCGATGCAGACCGGCGTGGGGAATATTCCGAGCCGTTCATTGGCCGTCGGCACGGTGCCGGTAACGGTAGCTGAAGTTTTGATCCGGTAGTATTCGTTCGAGAAAAAGAAAAAGGTCTTCCCCGTAGCCTTCAAAAGGCCGGGGACGATGACCGGTCCGCCAATGGTGTACCCAAAATCGTTATAGCGCAGTGGCGGACGCGGCAGCCCTGCCTGGTTAGTCAGGAAGTTATTGGCGTTCAGAGCGTCATTGCGGAAGAACTCGTAGAGGTCGCCGTGAAAGCGGTTGGTCCCCGATTTGGTCACCACGTCAATCTGTCCGCTGGCGCTGCGTCCGTACTCCGGGTTGTAATTGCCGCGCAGGGTGCTGAACTCGGCAATGGCGTCCACGCTGGGATAGGCCAGCAAAGTAAGGTTGGAGCCGCGGTCCACGTTGTCCGCGCCGTCCACCGTCCAGTTGTTGCCGCTGTTGCGCTGGCCGTTAATGGAAAAGCTGACGGTATTAGTCTGGCCGCTGGGATTCGTGGTGCCCACAAACAGCTGGTCGCCGCCGCCATAACTCACGCCCGGCTGCAAGATGACCAGTTGCTCGTAGTTGCGGTTGTTCAACGGGATTTCCGTCATCTGCTGGCTATCGATCAGCCCGGCGGCCTGGGCGTTCTCCAGTTCCACGTGCAGGGCGTTCGCAGCTACCGTGACCTCCTGTTGCGTGGCCCCGACCTTTAATGCCGCGTTTTCCGTGAGCTCGTCGTGAGCGTTGAGCTCAATTCCTTCAATCGTGGCCTTGCTGAAGCCGTCTTTTTCCACGGTGATCCGGTAGTGCCCGATGGGCAGGAACGGCACAACATAACGGCCGGCGTCTCCGGTGGTGACTTTCCGCTCTATAACGTTGGTGTCGGTATTGATGACCGTCACTGTGGCGCCGGAAATGACCGCGCCGCTCGCGTCTTTCACCGAGCCGGCAATATTTCCCGTGACGTCCTGGGCCAGCACAACGGAACCCAAAAATGATGCTGCCATCAGCACCAGCGTGCGGATACTTCTGTTACTCATTCGTAGTACCTCCCCTGGCCTTGCACGGCGGCGTCTTTACGGGCTTTCGTTGGGTCCGGCCGGTCCCGTGCATTTAACCGGGGTGAATTGTACTAAGGACAGACTGGTTGCCCTAGCACAAAATGTAATTGGGTTGGAAGGGACAAGAAACCGGTGGTGGTGGTGCAGTCTGGCATCGAGGAGCCAACAGCGTGAGAGTTGGATTCTGGCCCTCTCAAAACAGGGCTTTCAGAAGATCGCGACTCGCAAAGCGCCAGGCGAACGCCCGGCGCTAAAGTGCCAAATCAAGAGATTCGATTTGTTTCACGGCCTTGAAAAGGAAAAGCCGTTCTTCCGCCCCGCTACCGTTTCCAGAACGATGAACGTTTACTGGCGTCCTGGCTGGCCGAGGGGGCCGATGGAGCTTTGCCATTAGGTCTGGCGGGCGCCGGCTGTTGAGGTGGTGCGGCCGGCTGCTGTGCTTCGGCTACCGGCGGTACTTCCGATTGGGATGGATCAGGGGTCCATGAAGCGGCCCCGGCAGCGGGTTGCGTGCTGCTCTGGCCCGGAGCACCGTTGGGGACAAAGGGAGATGCGGCGGAACGAATTCGTCTTTCTTCTTCCCGCTTTTTGGCGCGCCAATCGTCTACGCGGGCCTTCTCCACTGCGATCTCTTTCTGGATTGCCTGGAGCTGGGCGCGGCACACCTGGACCACGCGCTCCATTTCGGCTTCAATTGCCTGGCTCTGCTCCTGGCCCCGGGCCTTGAAGTCCTGGAACGTCTTCTGCTGGCGCGCTTCATAGTCATTCAGCGCGATCTCGCGCGTGGCGGCGTCCTCGAGCACGTCACTGAGTTGCACGCCGCTGGCTTCCAACGCCATCAATATAGAGGAGCGCTTTCCTGGCGGCGGAAGATCACGAATGTGGGCGCTCGAGAGCATGTCGGCGACTTTCAGGATCGTGAAACCGTGGGCCGGGGAGCGAACTCCGGCCTGCTCGTAGATTTCCGTCAGACTCAGCGCTTCCACCGTGGGAACGCCGCTGGACGCCATCGGTCCGGGCGCGGACGGCAGATCGCCATGGGCTTCCTCAGCGGACCGGTTTGCCTGTGACAGGCCGTCCTGCCGCGCCGCCTGCTGTTCCCGCCTGACTTGCGCGGTGGTTTCCCACTCAGACGAAGCTGCCGACTTGGCCGCATTCACCAGGCTCGGGCCCGAATTGTTCGCCATAGCTTCCTCCTGTAACTCTTCTGCTGACTGCTCCGGCTCCGCGACTCTGCCGCAGGTTTTGGATACACGAACCCTTTATATACAGACAACTTTCCTCTACATCGGAAATCTCCACAAGGTAACAATAGTAATGTGCCCATAGTCAGCCAACCGTGCATTGAAGAACCAGCACCGTTGCCGGTTTGCCTGGGAACCGCAGGAAGGTCGCCCGGCGGCCAAGGGCCAATTCGGCGCCGAATGGGCTGGAAATCAGTGCCGTCAAGCACCCGCAAGCCGCGTCTGACTATCAAGTAAGCCATTAATAATCATGCAGTTACATATGGCATGGATTTCCACACTGTCCAGCACCGATTTGTCTTGACAGATATCGCAAATTGAAATATAAATTATTTCGATTTGCAATATGACTCTAGGAGAAAAGTTACGGTACCTGCGGCTGGTGGAAGGGAACCTGCGCGGCTCCAGCCGTGACATGACGCAGCAGGAAGTGGTGCGCGCCATCCAGAAAGAGCTGAAACAGAAGATCAGCCAGTCCTATCTTTCGCAGATTGAGAACGGGTCGCGGCCGCATCTGACGAACAACACACGGATGCTGCTCTCGAAGTTTTTTAAGGTCCATCCCGGATACCTGGTGAATGACCCCGAGGGCTTCCAGACCGAATTGGCGTCGGACGTAAGCACGCTGGAAGACAAGCTGGACCTGTGGCTGATTCAGGGTGCGGAACGTTTTCGCAACGATCCGCAGGTGGGCCGGGCGCTGCTGAATCTGGCCAAGCATGACGATTCGCGCCGCTGCCTGGCATTGATAGACGCCATTCTGGAAACCCCGGAACTGGCGGAAAGACTGCTGCAGGTGTTGCGCCCGCACGCCGCAAAAAACGGGCAGGAGAGTGAGGCTTAGATGAACTGGGAACTCTTTTATCTGGTTTGTTTCGTCGTGGGCTTTACCTTCAGCGTGTTCTCGTTTGTGGCCGGCCTGTCGCGCTTCCATTTTCATGTGCCGAAGCATCTTCACTTTGGCGGCGGACACGGCGTTGGACATGCTGGTCCTGTCGGTCATGCGCATGGAGGCGCACCCGCGGGGCATGCTGCTGGTCATGCCAGCACAAACGCAAGGACCACAGTCAAGGCGGGACACCTTCCCATCGTCAATCCCATGACCATGGCCGCGTTTCTGACCTGGTTTGGCGGAACGGGGTATTTGCTGGTCCATCTGCGTCATATCTGGGTCTTCGCGGGACTGGTTTTTGCTTCTCTTGCCGGGACGATAGGCGCGGGGATTGTTTTCTGGTTTGTGGCCAAGGTGCTGATGGCCCGTGATTTTGAGCTGGATCCCATGGATTTCGAAATGGTCGGCGTACTGGGCCGCGTGAGCAGCGGCGTACGCACCGGCGGCACCGGCGAGATCATTTTTGTTCAGCAGGGAGTGCGCAAACCCTGTGCCGCGCGCAGTGAAGGTAGCGAGGCTTTGGTGAAAGGTGAAGAAGTAGTCGTGACGCGCTATGAGCGCGGCATTGCCTATGTGCGCCGCTGGGACGATCTGACCAATCCGGCCGCGGCCGAGCCGGAAAAAACCGCAACCGATTCATAACCTTTTGGGGGAGGTCCTTTATGGACAGCAGAATGACGACGATCTTGATCTTTGCCGGGTTGGGAGTTGTGGCAATCATGTGCCTGTTTGGCATGTTTGCCCGGCTGTATCGCAAGGTTGGACCGCACGAGGCGTTGCTGGTCTACGGCTTTCGCGGGACGCGTGTGGTCAAAGGCGGAGGCCGGGTCATTGTTCCGATGATCGAGAGCTGCCGCGTCCTTTCGCTGGAGCTCATGTCGTTTGACGTGGCCCCGCAGCAGGACCTGTACACGAACCAGGGTGTCGCGGTCACCGTGGAAGCGGTGGCCCAGATCAAAGTGAAGTCCGATACCGTTTCCATCGAAACGGCGGCGGAACAGTTCCTGACCAAGACTCCGGACGAGCGCGAAGGACTGATTCGCCTGGTGATGGAAGGCCACTTGCGCGGCATTATCGGCCAGCTTACGGTCGAGCAGATCGTGAAAGAGCCGGAAATGGTCGCCGACCGCATGCGTTCCACGTGCGCCGACGACATGAGCAAGATGGGACTGGAAGTAATCTCTTTCACCATCAAGGAGGTTCGCGACAAGAACGAGTACATCTCCAACATGGGCCGTCCGGACGTGGCGCGGATCAAGCGCGATGCCGACGTTGCGGCCGCGGAAGCCGAGCGCGATACCACGATCAAACGCGCGGAAGCGCAACGCGCGTCGGCAATCGCCCGGGCGCAAGCCGATCAGGAGCGTGTGCTGGCCGAGACGCTCTCGCTGGCCAAGCAGTCGGAAGCGCAACGCGACCTGGAAGTCAAGAAAGCTACGTACGCCGAAACCGTCAAGCGGCAGCAGGCGCAGGCCGACAAAGCGTACGAAATTCAGCAGAACATCCAGCAACAGCAGGTGATGGCCGAGCAGGTCAAAGTGCAGCTGATCGAGAAAGAGCAACAGACCAAGGTGCAGGAAGCTGAGATTCTGCGCCATCAGAATGAGCTGATCGCCACCGTGCTCAAGCAGGCGGAAGTCGAGAAGCAGCGCGTGCTCAACATCGCCGACGCCGAGAAGCAACGCCTCATCATGGAAGCCGAAGGCCAGGCCAGCGCGATCCGCGTTCAAGGCGAAGCCGAAGCCGACATCATTTTCAAGAAAGGCGAAGCGGAAGCCAAAGCCATGAACATCAAAGCTGAGGCTTACCAGGAGTACAACCAGGCCGCGGTCGTCGACAAGCTGATCACCAATCTGCCGGAGATCGTGCGCGCCATGGCCGCGCCGCTGGCCAACGTGGACAAGATCACCATTGTCTCCACAGGCAACGGCACGTCCGCCGGCGCCAGCAAGATCACCGGCGACATGGCGCAGATTGCCGCGCAAGTACCGGCGTTGTTCGAAGCGCTTTCCGGCATGAGCATGGCGGACCTGTTCTCCAAGATCAAGCTGATTGGAGACACCACGCCAAAACCGGCTGCGGTCGTGCAAGCTGACGCTTCCGCTGTCAAACCGAAAACCGCCAGCAAGTAACTGTACGCGCAACAAATGAAGGTTGAGCACATGAAAAAGATTTCAACCTCTGGATTGCTTCTGGGAGTGGCTTTGGGGCTGGTCGTTGGGTTGCTGACGAGCCATTCCTTTGTTTGGGTGCTCATCGGGTTGACTGCGGGAATTGCGGTAACCGCAGGCTGGTTTCGTCGCAAGCTTTCGCCAGTCCGGCCGCATTCGACAGTGAGTGGACGATAAGACGACAGACCGACAGACGAAAGATAAAAAGATAGAAGGCGAATTGGAGGAGTCATGGCATTACTAGAGCGAGTCGCAACATTAGTCCGGGCAAACCTGAACGACCTGGTGGACAAGGCCGAGAATCCGGAGAAGATGATCAAACAAGTCATTCTCGACATGGAGAACCAACTACTGCAGGTCAAGACGCAAGTGGCCATCGCCATTGCCGATCAGCACCTGCTGGAAAAGAAACAGAAAGAAAACCAGGACAAGATCGTCGAATGGGACCGCAAGGCCGATTACGCTGTCGGCAAAAAGCAGGACGACCTGGCGCGTGCCGCCATCGAACGTTCCTTGCACTACAAGCAGCTCACGGAAAGCTTCACCCAGCAGGTGGGTGATCAACGGCTGCAAGTGGAGACGCTGAAGAACGCGCTCAACAAATTGCAGCAGAAACTGGAGGAAGCCAACGCCAAAAGCGACTTGCTGATGGCCCGCAACCGCCGCGCGCGCACGCTGGACAAAGCCGCCGACGCGCACGCGAAGATCGGCGACCAGAGCAACGTGGCCACCTTCGACCGCATGAAGAACAAGGTCCTGCGCAATGAAGCCATCAGCCAGGCCAAGACGGAATTAATGGCCGAGTCTGGCGCCAGCGTGGAAGACCGTTTCGCGCAGATGGAGAAAGAAGACGAGATTGACCGCATTCTCAACGAACTGAAGGCCAAGCGCGGAGCATAGGCCATCGTAACAACGACCACCCCCGTGGCTCTGTTAGCCTTAGAGACATGAAGAGTGCGTCACGGACCCTGGTTGTCATCATGTTCGCATTGTGCCTGCGCGCTGTCGCTGTTCACGCGCAGGGCGGTCCGAACGGCGACGAACGCAAGCTCCTCAACCTTGTCAACCAGGAGCGACAGAGCGCCGGGCTCTCGACGTTGCAGTGGGACTATCATCTTGCAGAGTCGGCGCGCGCTCACACTCTGGGCATGGTCCAGCACCGGCAGTTGTCGCATCAGTTGCCGGGCGAGCCGGGACTCGGTGACCGCGTTGCCGTAACCGGCGTCCGCTTCAGCGCATGCGCGGAAAACGTAGCGACCGCTCCTACCGTGGAACGCGGACACGACGCGCTGATGCACTCGCCGGGGCATCGCGCCAACATTTTGAATGCCGACTACAACGCCGTTGGTCTGGCCTTGATTCCGCGCGACGGCGAGTTGTACATCACACAGAACTTTGCTCACGTGCTGCCGGTCTATTCCGAATCGCAGTTTCGCGACGCCGTAGTTGCCGCTTTCAACCGCGCCCGGCGAGCCAACAGCGTTCCCGAGCTCAAAGGCCATGCGGATGCCGACCTGGCCAGGGCCGCATGCTCGGGCAGCACCGATCCGGGCAAGCTGATCGCAACCATTCCCGGCGCGACTGACCTGCAGATATTCACTGCGTCCACTCCGGAAAAGCTGCCGTCCCACATGCAGGAAGCCGCTGCCGACAGCACATTGCGCCGCATGAACATTGGCGCGTGTTTCCAGCCGGGAAAAGACCATGGATTCGCGAGCTTTGTGGTCGTCGTGGCGTTTTTCGGCCAGCCTTAAATCTCCGTCGCTTCTTCCTGGAGAGCGGTCAGGACTTCTTCTTCCACGTCCCAATTCTTCAGCAGCTTCACGGACGTTGCCATGGTGAATCCGGCGCGCATCAGGGCGCGGAA